>NZ_SAYU02000002.1 GCF_004025965.2 Phycicoccus flavus
GCGGCCGGCCGGCGCCGCGGTAGGGCGTGACGAGGACGGTGTTGGTGTAGAGGGACCAGAACTCCACCCGGTAGGCGCCCGGCTTGTACGGCCCGAGCAGCTGGGTGGCGGTGATGATCGGGACGATCATCCCGTACGGGGTGTAGGCGCCGTTGTCGTGCCAGAACCGCACGTCGAGGGCGAGCAGCCGGCCGTCGTCGTCGAACCCGACGGTGACCTCCTGGAGCTGGCCGCGCTCGTGGGCGCTGGAGACGAAGTGCTCGCGCCGGTCCTCGGTCCACTTGACGTCCCGGCCGAGGCGGCGTGCAGCCCACGGGACGAGCACCTCCTCCGGCCAGGGGTGGACGATCTTCACCCCGAAGCCGCCGCCGACGTCGGGGGTGACGACCTCGACCTTGGCCAGGGGCATCTCCAGCTTCGCGGCGACGGCGGCGCGGACACCGGTGCTCGTCTGGGTGGAGGAGTAGAGCCGGAGCGACTCGTCGTCGGCGTCCCAGCGGGCGTAGACGCCCTTGCCCTCCAGCGGCATCGACGCGCTGCGCTCGAACTCGAGGTCCAGGGTGAGGGTGTTCGGCGCAGCGGCGAGCGCGGCCTCGACGTCGCCCACCTCCTGGAGCAGGCGGGCCGAGACGTTGTCGGGGACGTCGTCGTGGACCAGCCGGTCGGCCGCGCGGGCGGCCTCGAGCCCGACGACGGGGGGCAGCGGCTCGTAGGACACGGTGATGCGGGCGCAGGCGTCCTCGGCGACGTAGCGGTCGCGGGCCAGGACCATGACGACGGCCTCGCCGACGTGGTTGACCTCGTCGCGGGCCAGGCAGTGGCCGGTGCGCGGGTGGGTCATCGCCGGGTGGGGGATGAGGACCGGCAGGGTCTCGCCGACCCGGCCGTCGAGGTCCTCCCACGTGTAGACGGCCTCGACGCCGTCCAGCTCCCAGGCGTCGGCGATGTCGACGTCGAGCACCCGCGCGTGCGCGTGCGGGCTGCGCACGAACGCCGCGTGCAGGGCGCCGCGGCCGAGGTCGTCGACGTAGCGGCCGTTCCCGGTGAGGAGCCGCGGGTCCTCGCGGCGGCGGATCTTCTCGCCGACCTGGCGGGTGCTCATGCGCCCGCCTCCGCACGGCGCAGCTCCGCGGCCCGCAGCACCGCCTTGACGATGTTCTGGTAGCCGGTGCAGCGGCAGAGGTTGCCCGAGATCGCCTCCCGGGCCTCGTCGGCGCTGGGGTCGGGGTGGTCCTGGAGGTAGGCGGTGACGGTGGTGACGAAGCCCGGGGTGCAGAAGCCGCACTGGAGGGCGTGGCACTCGGCGAACGCCCGCTGCACGGGGCTCATGGCGGCGGGGTCGTCGCCGACGCCCTCGACGGTCGTCACCGCGTGCGCCTGCGCCGTGACGGCGAACATGAGGCAGGCGCGCGCCGGCTCGCCGTCGACGAGGACGGTGCAGGCGCCGCAGACCCCGTGCTCGCAGCCGACGTGGGTGCCGGTGAGGCCGAGGTCGTGGCGCAGGAAGTCCGAGAGCAGCCGGCGGGCGGGAGCGCTCGCGGTGCGGGGGACGCCGTTGACCGTGACGGTGATCTCCAGCGGCTCGTCGGCGGCGGGGGCGCTCATGCGGCTCCTCGGGTGGTCTCGACCAGCGTCGCCCCGAGGGCGCGGCGGGTCAGCTCGGCGGCGAGCATCCGGCGGTAGTCGGCGCTCGCGTGGATGTCGGACTCGGGGTCGACGTGGGCGGCCACGGCGTCGGCGACCCCGCCGGGCACGGGGTCGCCGGGGCGCAGGCCGCCGAGCACGCCGCCGAGGTCGAGCAGGTCCGGCACCGGGGTCACCCCGACGAAGGAGGCGCGGGCGGTGGCGACCGCCCCGTCGTCGCCGACCTGCACGGCGACGGCGACCCCGGCCAGGGCGTAGTCGCCGGACCGGCGCGAGGACTCCAGGAAGGCGGTGCGGGTGCCGGCCGGGAAGCGGCCGAAGCGGACGGCGACGACGATCTCGTCGGGGTCCAGCGTCGTCTCCAGCGGCCCGGCGAAGAAGTCCCCGGCCGCGATCTCCCGGGCGCCCCCGGGGCCGACGGCCTCGACCACCGCACCGGAGAGCACGGCGACGGCCGGCATCTCGCCCGCGGGGTCGGCGTGCGCGATGGACCCCACGGTCGTCCCGCGGCTGCGGATCGCCGGGTGGGCGACGTTGCGCAGGGCCTGGCGCAGCAGGGGCAGGGCGGTCGCGGCGTCGTCGTGCGCCTCGAGGGCGGCGTGCCGGACGAGCGCGCCGACCCGCACGTGGGTGTCGGTCACCTCGATCGTGTCGAGGCCGGCCACGCCGTCGAGGTCGACGAGGTGGCCGGGCGCCGCGAGGCGCATCGACAGCAGCGGGATGAGGCTCTGCCCGCCGGCGAGCACCTTGCCGTCACCGCCGGCCGCGACGAGCGCGGCGACGGCCTCGTCGACGGTCCGGGGTGCGTGGTGGACGAAGGGAGCGGGCTTCACCTGCTCGATCCTGCCTCTCGGAGGGTGCTTCGGGAAGGGACGGCGCGCCGGAAAGGCGACGCCCCGCCCGGCAGGGGGTCGGGCGGGGCGGGCGCGCTGCTCAGGCCCGGCGGTCGGGCCGCCGGTCGTGCCCGGGGTCGCGGTCGCCGGGCGCGGGGTCGTGGCCGTCGCGGCCGGCCCGGCCGGCCCGGCCGAGGTCGTCGACCCCCCGCCCGTCGCCGTACACGTGGTCGCCGACGGAGATGGCGGCGCCCTCGGCGGCCGCGCGCATCTCGGACGGGGCGAGGACGCGGGCCAGGTGCCAGCCGGCGACGACGACGATGGTGCCGAGGGCGATGCCGCTCAGCGAGAAGTCCTGGGTGATGCTCAGCGAGACGTCGCCGATGCCGATGATGATCCCGGCCGCGACCGGCACGAGGTTGACGGGGTTGCCGAAGTCGACCCCGTTCTCCTTCCAGATCTTCGCGCCGAGCAGGCCGATCATCCCGTAGAGGACGACGGTGATGCCGCCGAGCACGCCGCCGGGCACCGAGGCGACGAGGGCGCCGAACTTGGGGGAGAAGCCGAAGAGGACGGCGACGACCGCGGCGACGTAGTAGGCCGCCGTTGAGTAGACGCGGGTGGCCGCCATGACGCCGATGTTCTCGGCGTAGGTCGTCGTCGGGGAGCCGCCGACGGAGCTGGCGAGCACGGTGCCGACGCCGTCGGCCGCGATGGCCCGGCCCATGACCGGGTCGAGGTCGGTGCGGGTCATCTCGGCGACGGCCTTGACGTGGCCGGTGTTCTCGGCGATGAGCGCGATGACCGCCGGCAGGACCAGGAGGATCGCGGCGCCCGAGAAGGTCGGCAGGTGCCAGCCGGCGACCTCGGTGCCGTCGGCGCCCACCATCGTCTGCTGCGGGAAGCCGAACCACGACGCCTCGCCGATGCCGGCGGTGCTCCAGCGGTCGTGGGTCGTGGCCTCGGTGGCGCCGCCGAGGACGGAGGTGATGGGCCCGATGACCACGTCGAGCAGCCAGGACAGGAGCGTCCCGAAGACCAGCGCGAGGAAGATGGCGATGCGGCCGACGAAGCCGCGGAAGCCGACGGCGACGACGATGGTGAAGAGCATCGTCAGCAGGGCGACCCACTGGTCCTGCGGCCAGTAGATGCCGGCGACGACCGGGGCGAGGTTGAACCCGATGAGCATGACGACCGCGCCGGTGACGACCGGCGGCAGCACCACGTGCAGGACGCGCGAGCCCAGGAAATGGATGGCGACCCCGACGACGGCGAGGACGATCCCGGCGACGAGGATGGCGCCGGTGACCTCCGCCGAGTCCCCGCCCTGGGCGCGGATGGCCGCGACCCCGCCGACGAAGGCGGCCGAGGTGCCGAGGTAGCTCGGGACCTTGCCCTCGACGATGAGGAGGAAGGCGATCGTCGCGACGCCGCTCATGAGGATCGCGAGCTGCGGGTTCAGCCCCATGATGAGCGGGAAGACGAAGGTCGCCCCGAACATGGCGACGACGTGCTGCGCGCCGAGGCCGACGGTGCGTCCCCAGGAGAGGCGCTCGTCGGGGGCGACGACCTCACCGGGCGCGAGCGACGAGCCGTCGCCCTTGAGCTTCCAACCGAGTCCGAGGGACATGCGCGGTGACCTTCCTGCGGGGGTCCGCGCCGGGGCTGCGCGGGTCACGGGCTCCGTGATACCGGGAACCTAGTGACGCCCGCCCCGCGACACCCTCGGCAATGCTGCACAACCGGATGCTCGATCCGTTGGCAAGGTGGCGACGGTGCGCGCCGGGGGTCACGGGCGGGCGTCCGCCGCGTGACGATCGTGTTGCGCGGCCCGGGGGCGGCGCCCGTGCGCCCGGGCCGGCGGACGTCCGGGCCGGGACCTCGCCGCGCTCCGTCCTCGCGCCGGACGACTCCGGCGATGATGGGCGGGTGCACCACGTCGAGCTGCTCCTGGACGATGCCTCGGACGCCGCCGTCCGCGCCGAGTGGGAGGCGCTGGAGGCGGCCGACCTGCCGAACCAGTCGCGGCACCGCAGCGCGTCGAACCGCCCGCACGTCACGGTGACGATGACGGAGGGCTGGCCGGAGGAGGCGCGCCGGGCGGACGCCCTGGCCCCGCTGGCGGCGCTGCCGCTGGCCGCGCACCTCGGCGCGCCGCTGGTCTTCGGCCGCGGCCCGTTCGTCCTGGCCCGGCTCGTCGTTGCGTCCTCGGACCTGCTGGCGCTGCACGGCGGCCTCGTCGAGCGGCTCGGACCCCTGGCCAGCGACCTCCTCGTGCCCGGGCGTTGGACGCCGCACATGACGCTCGCCCGGCGCCTCACCGCCGAGCAGGCGGCCCGCGCGCTCGAGGTCCTCGGCCGGGCCGAGCAGCCGGAGGGCGTCGGGGACCGGGCCGTGGTCCTGGAGGCGGCACGGCACTGGGACTCGCAGGCCAGGCTCGACGAGCCGCTGACCGGCAGGCGGACGGCGCCGGGCGAGGGCGCCGCAGGCCGTAGCGTCGGGTGATGACGCCGCACCGCTTCGAGTTCGCCTTCGACACCCGCTACCGGCTCGCGGCGCTCCCGCTGGGCATCACCCCGGGGACCGCCTGGGTGGAGGTGGGGGACGGGCGGCTGCGCTGCCGGTTCGGGCTGTGGCGGCTCGACACCCCCCTCGACAACGTCACCGGGACCACGACGACCGGCGGCTACGCCTTCCTCAAGACGGTCGGCCCGCCGCACCTGTCCTTCACCGACCACGGCGTGACGTTCGCGACCAACGGTGACCGCGGTGTCTGCGTCTCCTTCGCCACCACGGTGCCCGCCATCGACCCCACCGGTCGGATCCGCCACCCCGGCGCCACCTTCACGGTCGCCGACGTCGACGGCTTCGCCTCCGCCATCGGCGGCTGACGCCCTGTCGCGTCCGCCGTCGGGCCGCGCCTCGGATGCGGCGCCCTCAGATCCCGCGCATCCGGTGGACCCGCAGGGCGAGGGCCAGGGTGAGGCGCAGCTGCGGGTCGGTCGTGAAGGGGCCGAGCATCCGCTCGAGCTTGGCGATCCGGTAGCGCAGGGTGTTGTAGTGGAAGAAGAGCCGGCGCGCGGTCTCGGCGACGTTGAGGTTGGTGTCGATGAGCACCGACAGGGTGTGGCGCAGGTCGGCGTTCTCCGGAGCGTCGTCGGTGGCGAGGTCGCCGAGGCTCTCGGTGACGAAGCGCCGCAGGTCCGCGGACTCCGGCACGAGGGCGAGCAGCCGGTAGATCCCGAGCCGGTCGAAGTGCGCGAGCCCCGACCCGCCGTCGACCTGACGCCCGACGTGGACGGCGGTCAGCGCCTCGTCGTAGGCCCGCGGCAGGTCCGCGGGTGAGGTGACGAGCCGGGAGACCCCGGCGGTGAAGGTCCGCCGGCCGCCCCCGCCGTCGCCCCGGACCACGCGCACGAGCTGGTCGACCGGGCGCAGCACGGCGTCGGCGTCGGCGTCCTCGGCCACCGGCAGCAGGACGACGACCTCCTGGCTGAACCCGGCGACGGCGACGCTGGTGTCCCGGGCCCGCACCGCCTGGGTCCAGGCCCGCACGAAGCGCTCCTGGAGGCTGCGGACCTCCTCGGCCGTCCGGGTGGTCTCGGCGTCGTTCTCGTCGGTCTCGGCGACGACGACGACGAGCGGCCGGTCGATGTCCCAGCCCAGCGACGCCGCGTGCGAGGCGGCGTCCACCGGGTCCCCCGCCCGTCCGGCCAGGGCGTCGCGGAGGAACTCGGCCCGGTACTTGCCCTCGACCGCGGCGACGGCCTGCTCCTTGGTGACGGCCAGCGCGGCGACGGTGGCGGCGCGCTCGAGCATGTGCACGTCGGCGGCCTCGAACGGCGGCCCGGGCGAGAACGCGCCGAGCACCCCGATCTCGGAGGCGCCGGCGACGACCCGGACGAAGGCCCGCGACGGGTCCGCCCGCCCTCCGGTGTCCCGGCGCCCGACCGGCTCGTCCTCGACGAGCAGCCGGCCGGTGCGGTCGAAGCAGTCCAGCTCCAGCGGCGAACGGTCCTCGGGCAGCGCGCCGGCGCTCGCGAGCACCCGCCCGTCCGTCGTGGCGACGACCGCCGCGCCCCGGAAGAACCCGGCGACGGCGGCCGCGACCTCCGCGAGCCCGCCGCCGTCGAGGACGACCCGGACGAGGACCCGGTGCACCTCGTCCTCGCGCTCGAGCAGGGCCCGCTGCTGGTCGACGAGCGCCCGGAGACGTGCGACGTCGTCGGTGTCGGCTGGCAAGGTCTGGGAGTCACCGGGTCCATCGTTGGCAACTCTCACCATCCGGCCACTGTAGCCGCGTCACTAGCGTCGCTTCATGCCTTCGCCCACCGCGTCCGCACGACCGGTGGCCCTCCCGGGCGCTCTCTCCCCCCTCACCGCCGACCTCGTCCGCGGTCCCCGGCGTCCGGCCGTCGTCCTCGCCGCCCCGCGGGTCGGGGTGTACCTCGGCGTCGGCGACCGCGTCCTGCCCGTCCTCGCGGCCGACGCCCTCGCCCTCCCGGGGGCGGTCCGGCTCGGCGTGACGTCCGCGCACCTCGACCTGCGCGCGGGGTGCGGCGACGTCGTCGTCGTCGGGGCGGGCTGCGTCCGGCTGCCCGGGCCCACCGTCCGGGGCGTGCGCACGTGGCGCCCGGCCCGCGTCCGGCGCGGCACCCCGCCCTCGGAGGCCGCGGCCCGCGCCGTCCTCGACCTCCTCGCCGGCGCCCTCGGCGACGCCCCCGGGTGGCTGGCCGCCGGGATCGCCCGGGCCCTGCGCGGCGCGCCGGAGGCCGTCGCGACCCTCCTCGGCCGCGGACCCGGCCTCACCCCGAGCGGCGACGACGCGGTGGCCGGGGCGCTCCTGGTCCGCCGGGCCCTCGGCCACGACCCGCGACCGGGCCGCGCCGACGGACCCCGGCGCGACCCGCGCGACCGTCCCGACGCCGCCGACCCGCTGGCCGCCGCCGTCCGTTCCCGGCTCACGACGACGACCGCCGTCTCCGCCGCCCTCCTCGACGCCGCCGCCGGGGGGTGGGCGACCCACGAGGCCGTCGACCTCGCCGAGGCCGCGGCCCGGGGCGACGTGGCCGGCGTGACCTCCGCCCTGCCCGCGGTCCTCGCCGTCGGGCACACCTCCGGCCGCGACCTCGTCGCCGGGGTCGCCGCCGCCCTCGACACCCTCGTCCTCCACGGAAGGACCGCCGCATGACCCAGCACGTCGAGCTCCGGCGCGGGGCGTACCACGACTCCGTGAGCCTGCTCCAGGTCTCCCGCGCCGTCGCGGGCACGCCCGGGGTCGAGGCCGCGCAGGTCGCCATGGCCACCGGGCTCAACGTCGAGGTCCTCACCGGCATGGGCTTCGAGGTCCCCGCCGCGGCCGGCCCCAACGACCTCGTCGTCGCCCTGCGCACCGCCGGCGACGACGACGTGTCCGCCGGTCTCGCCGCCGTCGACGACGCCCTGGCCGCCCTCTCCGCCGGGTCCGCCGGCACCGGCTCGCAGGACGAGGTGCCGCCGCGCACGCTCGGGTCGGCCGTGCGCCGATCCGGTGCCGGGCTGGCCCTGGTGTCGGTGCCCGGCGAGCACGCCGTCACCGAGGCCTACGACGCCCTGGCCGCCGGCGCCTCGGTCATGCTCTTCTCGGACAACGTCTCCGTCGCCGACGAGGTCGCGCTCAAGGACACCGCGGCCGCCGCCGACCTCCTCGTCATGGGCCCCGACTGCGGCACCGCGCTCGTCGGCGGGGTCGCCCTGGGGTTCGCGAACGTCGTCCGGCCCGGACCGGCGGGCGTCCTCGCCGCGTCCGGCACCGGCGCCCAGCAGGTCATGTGCCTGCTCGACGCCGCCGGCGTCGGGGTGTCGCACTGCCTCGGGGTCGGCGGCCGCGACCTCGGCGCCGAGGTCGGCGGCCGCTCGACCCGTCAGGCGCTGCGGGCCCTCGCCGCCGACGACGCCACGGAGTGGGTCGTCCTCGTCTCCAAGCCGCCGGACGGGGCCGTCCTCGCCGCCGTCGAGCAGGACGTCGCCGACCTCGGGCTGCGCGTCCACTGGGCGACGCTCGGCGCCGGCCGGCCCGACCTCACCGCGGCCGTGGAGTCCGCGCTCGCCGCCGAGGGCGTCGCCGTCCCGGAGTGGGCCGCCACCGCCGTACCCGCGGACGACGCCGGCCTCACCCGCGGCCCCGCCCTGCGCGGGCTGTTCTGCGGCGGCACCCTGGCCCAGGAGGCCCTGCTGCTGGCCGCCGACGCCCTCGGCGCCGTGGGCAGCAACCTCGGCCTCGGCACGCCGCTCGGGCCGGACCTGCGCACCGACGGCCACGCGGTCGTCGACTTCGGCGCCGACGAGCTGACCCGCGGCCGTGCCCACCCGATGATCGACCCCACGCTGCGGCACGAGCGGATCGCCGCCGAGGCCGCCGACCCCACGTGCGGGGTCCTGCTGCTCGACCTCGTCCTCGGTCACGGCGCCCAGCCCGACCCCGCCGACGACCTGGCCGGCGTCGTGCGGGCGGCCCGCGAGACCGCCCACGCGGACGGCCGGGCGCTGCCGGTCGTCGTCTCGCTGTGCGGCACCGAGGGCGACCCGCAAGGCCTGGACCGGTGCACCGACGCTCTCGTCGCGGCGGGTGCGTCGGTGTTCCGCTCCAACGCCGCCGCCGCGCGGCACGCGCTCGACCTGCTCGGAGGAGCCCGATGACCGCCCCGCTGCACGGCCTGCTCACCGCCGACCCGGTCGTCGCGACCTCCGGCGTCGCCCTCTTCGCGGACACCCTGCGCGAGCAGGCCGTGCCGGTGCTCGACGCCGGCTGGCGCCCGCCGCTGCCCGGCACCGAGGACGCCCTGGCCCGGGTCATGGCCGACCCGCGCCGGGCCGACGCCAACGCCTTGGCCCTGGAGCGGATGACGTCCGCCGAGGCCGCGCTCGTCGACGTCCGACCGGCCTCCGAGGTCGTCGGCCTCGAGCGCGGCACGTTCCTGCACGCCGGTCCGCCCATCGAGTGGGAGCGGGCCTCCGGGCCGCTGCGGGGCGCGCTCGTCGGGGCCGTGCTGCTCGAGGGGCTCGCCGACACCGCCGAGGAGGCCGAGCAGCAGCTGGCCGCCGGCGCCTACGACCTCGAGCCCTGCCACCACCGCGGCGGCGTCGGCCCGATGGCCGGGGTCGTCGGCCCGTCGATGTGGGTCTACGTGCTGCGCGACGAGGTGCACGGCAACGACTCGTGGTGCTCGCTCAACGAGGGCCTGGGCAAGGTGCTGCGCTACGGCGCCTACGGCCCGGAGGTGATCGACCGGCTGCGCTGGATGGGCGGGGTGCTCGGCCCGATCCTCCAGCAGGCCGTGCGCTCCGTCGGCCCGGTGGACGTGCGCGCGATCGTCGCGCAGATGCTCCAGATGGGCGACGAGGGCCACAACCGCAACCGCGCGGGGTCGCTCATGCTCCTGCGCGAGCTGCTGCCGGGGATGATCACCGCCGACGCGTCGTCGTCCGACGTGGCCGAGGCGGTCCGGTTCTCCGGCGCCAACGAGCACTTCTTCCTCAACCTCGGGATGCCGGCCTGCAAGCTCGCGACGCTGGCGGCCGAGGGCATCCCCGGGTCCACCGTCGTCACGACGATGGCCCGCAACGGCACCGACTTCGGCATCCGCACCGCGGGCACCGGCGACGCGTGGTTCACCGGTCCGGCCAACACGCCGGAAGGGCTCTTCCTCGGCGACTTCGGCCCGGACGACGCCAACCCCGACATCGGCGACTCGGCGATCACCGAGACCGGCGGCATCGGCGGCTTCGCCATGGCCGCCGCGCCGGCCATCGTCCGGTTCGTCGGCGGGGACGTCCCCTTCGCCCTCGCCGCCACCCGCCGGATGTACGAGGTGACGGTGGGGGAGCACCCCGTCTACCAGGTGCCGGTCCTCGGCTTCCGCGGGACGCCGGTCGGCATCGACACCGCGCTCGTCGTGCGCACCGGGGAGCTGCCGCAGATCAACACCGGGATGGCCGGCCGCGTCGCCGGGACCGGGCAGGTGGGTGCCGGCCTCGTCACGCCGCCCGCCGAGTGCTTCACCGGGGCCATCGCCGCGCTGGCCGACGCCGTGCCTGCGCGGGGGGAGTAGTCGTGGCCGTCGTCCGGCGGGCCGGGGCCGACGACGCCCCGACGCTGGCGCGGCTGCTGTGGGACTTCGACACCGAGTTCGACACCGGGCCCGACCCGGTGGACGTCCTGGCGGCGCGCTTCGCCCGCATCCTCCCCCTCGACCCGGTGCTCGCCCTCGTCGCCGAGGACGCGGGGCCGGACGGCGCGGCCGAGGCGGTCGGCTTCGCCCTGCTGACGCTGCGGCCCGCCATCTGGTTCGACGGGCCGGTGGCCCAGCTCGAGGAGCTCTACGTCGTCCCCGGGCGTCGCGGCGGCGGCATCGGCTCCGCGCTGCTGGCCCGGGCGCGCTCGGCGGTGGCCGACCGCGGCGCCCCGGAGCTGCACATCCCCGTCGACGAGCCGGACGACGGCGCTCGCCGGTTCTACGAGCGGCACGGGTTCGTCAACGTCGAGCCCGGGGCGGAGGGGCGGATGCTGCTCTACGTCGGGCCGACGTCCCCCGACGCCGCCGGCTGAGACCGGCGCGGGCCGCCGTGACGGCCGCGCTCGGGGACCCGCGCGGCCCGGACCAAGACCTCCAGGGGTCCCGTGCCGGCGAAGCGGTCCAGTGCCCAGCAGGCGCCGACGACGACGGCCGTCGTCGTGAGGAGCACCGGCCAGGTGTCGTCGCGCGCCCCGTCCCGGACCCCGGCGATGACGGCGAGCACGAGGACCTGCAGCGTGTAGGCCGTGAGGGCCAGCCGGCCGACCGCGAGCACGGGCAGCAGCAGCCGGCCGAGCACGGGGGAGACCACCGGCACGGCGGCCCGGGCCAGCGCGACGAGCGCGAACGACGCTGCGACCGCCCCGGCGGCGAGGAAGGTCGCGGCGACGACCTCGGCCGTGCTGCCGGAGTAGGGGGCCGCCCCGTCGGCCGTGCGCAGCCCGAGGACGTGGACGACGCCGCTGGTGGTGACGAGGACCGCGGCGAGCGCGGCCGGCAGCCCCGGCCGGGTCAGGCGGGGCAGCAGAGCGGCGAGCAGGACCCCGGCCAGCGCCATCGGCAGGAAGGACACGAGCCGGTAGCTCGGCCCGGTCGCCGTCCAGAGCACGAGGTCGCGAGTCAGCCCGGTGGCGGCCGTGCCGGCGGCCACGGCCTCGCGGGCCCGCTCGGTGACGACCGGTCCGAGGACGGCGCCGGCGACGACGAGGCCGACGGCGAGCACGGGCACCGGTCGCAGCAGCAGCGCGAAAGGCGCGAGGACGACGACGAGGACCCCGAGGTAGGGCAGGACGACGTCGATCTGCCAGTACAGGGCCTGGAGGACGACGCCGAGCAGGACGAGGAGCACGCCGCGCAGGGCGTTGTCGAGGACGAAGCGCAGACGGTCGACGTGCGGCCGGGCGAGCGCGAGGCCCATGGCGGCGCCGATGGTCACGGCGAAGAGGGGGGCGGTGAGGTACTCCGAGAGGTCGAGGACCCCGCCGACGGGGCTGAGGTGCGCGACGAGCATCGACAGGACGGCGAGGCCGCGGGCCGCGTCGAGGCCGGCCAGGCGGTCGCCGGTGGCGCCGGGCCGGGCGGCGCCGGGGGCGCGTCCGTGGTGCGGCGTGGACCGGTGCCGGCCGCCGTTCCCGGGGCTCGCCGGATCGGCCCCCGGTGTCCCGGTGGCGGAGTGCCCGACCTCGCTCGCCACAGGCGCCACGCTAGTCACTCGGGGGCGGTGACGGCGAGGGGTCGTCGGTCTTGATCCGATGACGTCCGGGTCGGCGTCGGCGTCGCCGCCCCGGGGGTGGCGGGTGCGGTCGCCGCGGTCAGCCGCTCGTGGCGTCCAGATGCTGGAGCAGGTCGTGCGCGGCGAGCTCGACGTCCTTGTGCCGCCACTCCGAGGCCCGGTAGACGCACGCGATGAGCCCGGTGCGGTGGACCCGGCGGAAGTCGCCGACGACGAAGGCGTGCCGCGCCTTGGTCTCCTCGGCCGCCCCGTCGGTGAGACCAAGGTGCCAGGCCGCGTACTCCTCCCACGAGTGCCGCTCGAGGTAGGCGTTCTGGGCGGCGGCGTCCGGCTGCACCTCGCCCCAGTCGCTGTCCAGGACGTACTGGCGCGCGTCGATGAGGCGGCGCACGTGCGCGACGGCGTCGGGGTTGACCTCGTACCTCGCCATGGCGTCACGGTAGCGGCCTCGTGGCCGCGGCGTGTGTCGCAGGTCACAGCGGGGTGGACCATCCGTGCCCGCGCGCGGTGGCGAACGACGGGTGGTCCCGGGAGCCAGGCGGCGTGGTGCGCGTGCCGGCCCCGACGGACATCCCGGCGGGTGACGACGGTCAGAGGGCGTCGCCCCCCGGAGCACCCCGGCGGGGCGGCGACGGTCAGAGGGCGTCGCCCCGTCGGCCTCCTCCCGCCGTGGGCCGCGGCGATGGGAGGATGGGCCCGTGACGGCGACGACTCTCGACGGCAAGGCCATCCTCGCGACGATCAAGGACGAGCTGCGCGCGCGTGTGGCCGCGCTCGCCGACCGCGGGGTGGTGCCCGGCCTCGGGACGGTCCTCGTCGGCGAGGACCCCGGGTCGCGCTGGTACGTCGGGGCCAAGCACACCGACTGCGCGGAGATCGGGGTGCACTCGATCCGCCGCGACCTGCCCGCCGGCACGACGCAGGACGAGGTGCTCGCCGTCGTCCGCGAGCTCAACGAGGACCCCGCGTGCACCGGCTTCATCGTCCAGCAGCCCACCGGCCTGGACGAGAACGCGATCCTCTCCGCCGTCGACCCCGCCAAGGACGTCGACGGCCTGCACCCGACGAACCTCGGGTGGCTCGTGCTCGGGGAGACCGCGCCGCTGCCGTGCACCCCGGTCGGCTGCATCGAGCTGCTCCGCCGCTACGACGTGCCGATCGCCGGGGCCAAGGTCGTCGTCGTCGGCCGCGGCCTCACCGTCGGCCGGCCGCTGGGGCTCATCCTCACCCGCCGCTCCGAGAACGCCACGGTCACGTTGTGCCACACCGGGACCCGCGACCTCGCCGCCGAGGTGCGCCAGGCCGACGTCGTCATCGCCGCCGCCGGCGTCCCGGGCATCGTCACCGGGGAGATGGTCAAGCCCGGCGCGGCCGTGCTCGACGTCGGGGTGTCGCGGGTCGTCGACGAGGAGACCGGCAAGGGCCGGGTCGCCGGCGACGTCGCCCCCGACGTGTGGGACGTCGCCGGGTACGTCTCGCCCAACCCCGGCGGGGTCGGGCCGATGACGCGCGCCATGCTGCTCAGCAACGTCGTGGACGCCGCCGAGCGCTCCGCCGCGCAGCGCTGATGGCCGGTGCGCCCGCCGGTCCGCTCGCGGCCCGGCTGTGGACGGTCATGCCCGTCGTCGCCCTCGTCGCCCTGGCCGCGACGTGGGGGCGGGACATCGGGACCGTCGTCGTCATCGTCGTCGCCGTGCTCCTCGCCGGCGCCGTGCTCGCGGCCGTGCACCACGCCGAGGTCGTCGCCCACCGGGTGGGGGAGCCGTTCGGCTCGCTCGTCCTCGCGGTCTCGGTCACCGTCATCGAGGTCTCGCTCATCGTCACCCTCATGGTCTCCGGCGGCGAGCAGGCCTCGACCCTCGCCCGGGACACCGTCTTCGCCGCGGTGATGATCACCCTCAACGGGATCATGGGCCTCTCGCTCTTCCTCGGCGCCCGGCGCTTCACCTTCGCCCGGTTCAACGCCGAGGGGACCGGGGGCGCGCTCGGCACCGTCGTCGCCCTCGCCGGCCTGTGCCTCGTGCTGCCGACCGTGACCCTCGGCGAGCCCGGGCCCGAGTTCACGCCGGGCCAGCTGGCCTTCGCCGCCGTCGCTTCACTCGCGCTCTACGGCGCCTTCGTCGTCACCCAGACCGTGCGGCACCGCGACTTCTTCCTGCCCGTCGCCCGCGACGGCGCGCCGGTCGACGAGGAGGACCACGCCGACCCGCCGTCGGACCGCGAGGCCGGCCTGTCGCTGGGGCTGCTGCTGCTCTCGCTCGTCGCGGTCGTCGGGCTGGCCAAGGTCGAGTCGCCCGCCATCGAGGCCGGCGTGCTCGCCGCCGGGCTGCCGCTGGCGTTCGTCGGTGTCGTCATCGCCCTGCTCGTCCTCCTGCCGGAGACCATCGCCGCCGCCAACGCGGCCCGGCGCGAGCGGATCCAGGTCTCGCTCAACCTCGCGATGGGCTCGGCCATGGCGAGCATCGGCCTCACCATCCCGACGCTCGCGGTGGCGTCGGTGTGGATCGACACCCCGCTGCAGCTGGGGCTCGGCACCACCCAGATCGTGCTGCTCGGGATCACCGCGGTCGTCGCGGTGCTCACCGTCGTGCCGGGTCGGGCGACGCGGCTGCAGGGCACGGTGCACCTCGTGCTCATGGCCGCGTTCCTCTTCCTGTCGATGTCGCCCTGACCCGGGGAGGTCCGTCGATCGCGGCGGGGCGGATGCAGCCGCACCCGGGGCGCTCCGTCAGCCGTGGTCTAGCCCGTCAGCCACGGTCGGCCGGGCGGATGCAGCCGCGGTCGGCGCGCTACGTCAGCCGCGGTCGGCGCGCTACGTCAGCCGCGGCGGGGCCCGTCAGCCGTGGTCGGCGGGGCGGATGCAGCCGCGGTCGGCACAGGCCGTCCGCCGCGGCGGGGCCCGTCAGCCGTGGTCGGCGGGGCGGATGCAGCCGCGGTCGGCACAGGCCGTCCGCCGCGGCGGGGCCCGTCAGCCGTGGTCGGCGGGGCGGACCGAGCCGCCGGGCGTGACGTCGGCGTCGCCC
This sequence comes from Phycicoccus flavus, assembly GCF_004025965.2. Lineage (GTDB taxonomy): Bacteria > Actinomycetota > Actinomycetes > Actinomycetales > Dermatophilaceae > Phycicoccus > Phycicoccus flavus. The sequence continues at coordinate 15,287 of NZ_SAYU02000002.1, forward strand.
TGGAGGGCGGCGCGGAAGCTCGGGGTGGCCTGGAGGGCGACGATGTCGGCGGGCATCTCGATGCCGGCGGCGTCCAGGGCGCGCTTGACCGCGACGATCGCGGCGTCCAGCGCCAGCCGCGCCTCGTGCTGCTGCGGCGCGCACCAGAAGCGCACCTCGAGGTCGACCGTCGACACCCCGAGCGTCTGCACCAGGGCCTCGGGCCCGGGGTCGGCGAGGACGCCGGGGACGTCGGCGAGGGCCGCGACGACGACGCGCGTCGCCTCCCGGGCGTCGTTCTCGTAGGCGATGCCGACGACGAACGCGAGCCGGCGGCGCTCGTAGTGGGTCTGGACCCGGATGACGTTCTTGTAGACGTCGCGGTTGGGGATGAGGACGAGCTGGCCGTCGTAGGTGCGGATCCGGGTCTCGCGGATGCTGATGGCCTGCACGGTGCCGGTCTGGCCCTGCACCTCGATCTGGTCGCCGGAGCGGAACGGCTGGCGGAAGAGCATGAGCACGCCGGAGAGGGTGTTCTCGAGGATGTCCTGGAAGGCGAACCCGACGGCGATGGAGAAGAAGCCGAGCCCGCCGAGGACGTCGACCGGGCGGACCGACGGGAAGACGATCGTGACCGCCGACAGCACGCCGACTGCGACGACGACCCACCCGGTGAGCGTCGTCATGACGTTGACGAAGCTCGGGGTCCGGTGCCCGCGCAGGACCCGCCGCAGGACGGCGCGGAGCAGGCGGGCCAGCAGCCAGGCGAGCAGCACGACTCCGACCGCCAGCGCGACCCGGGGCAGCGCGCGCAGCAGGGTGTCGAGCATCCGGGCGGCGACGTCGTCGACGACGCCCGAGACGACGGCGCTCGTGGGGGAGCTCGCGAGGGGCACGGCCGGCCTCCTTGGTCGGGGCCCCTCACGCTATCCGCCCCACCCGTCCCCACTTTCTCGCCTGATCCCCGAACTTTCGGGTTCGCGCACCCTCCGAAGGCGCGCGGACCCGAACGTTCCGGGGCGGAGCATCCGCCCGCCCGCCCGCGCCCGGCGCGCCGACGCCGTCTCTCGGCGGCCCAGGCCCCGGATCAGCTTGGCGGTCCGCCCTCGCCGCGCCGACCGACCTCGGCCCGGGAGACGCAGGCGTCGTCCACAGGAGGGCCCTCGGCCCGCCGCCGTCCACAGATCCGGCGACGGGGGTCGCGCGGGCCCGGCCTCGACGACGAGCCTCGGCGGCATGACGCGACCCACGACCTCCCTCGACCCACTCGCCCTCGACCTGGCGCGGCAGCAGCACGGCGTCCTCACGACGGCCCAGCTCACCGCGACCGGTCTGTCCGCACCCACCCTCGTGGACCTCGTCGGCCGCGGGGTTCTCGAGCACCCCGGGCGGGGCCTCTACCTCGTCGCGGAGACGGCGGCGACCGAGCGCCGGGCCCGTCTGCGCCAGCTCGTCGCGGGCGCGTTCCTCCTGTACCCGGATGCCGTCCTCACCGGCTCCTCGGCGCTAATGGCGCACGACGTCCCGCTGTGGGGGGCCGACCTCCGACGACCTGCGGTGCTCCGCCCGGTGGGGCGCAGCGGCGGGTCGGGGCTGGTGTGGGTGCGGCCGCTGCGGGTCGGACGGTCGCTCGGGTCGTCACCCTGGGGGCCGAGCGTGGAGATGGCCGACGCGCTGGTCCAGCTGGCCATGGACGACGGCATGGCTCCCGGGGTGGTGGCGATGGATGCCGCCCTGCGGTCCGGTCAGGTGACGCGGGAGGACCTGGACCAGATGGTCGCGGCCGTCCAGACCTGGCCCCACGCCACGCGCGCGGTGGCCGCGGTGCGCCACTGCGACGGGCGCCGGGAGTCGGTGGGCGAGTCCCGCTGCGCCCTCGACCTGGCCGTGGCCGGGATCGTCGCGACACCGCAGGTCGACGTGCGCGACGACGACGGCGAGCTCGTGGGGAGGGTCGACTTCCTCGTCGAGGGGACCCACGTCATCGTCGAGTTCGACGGCAAGGTCAAGTACGGGTCGGGGGACCCGGCGGTGCTGTGGGCCGAGAAGCGGCGGGAGGACCGGCTCCGCCGCCTCGGGTACGTCGTGGTCCGGGTGACCTGGGCCGACCTCGAGCACCCGGGACGCGTCGCCGCACGGGTCCGGGCCGCCATCGTCGCCGCCTGACTGCCACGCGCGTCCAGGCCGCCGTCGTCCTGCCTCCCGCGAGGGTCCGGGCCGCCGTCGTCACGCGTGACTCGCCTGACTCGTCGCGAGGATCCCGGGCTGCCGTTGACACTGCGTGACTGGCCTGACCCGTGGCGAGGATCCCCGGCTTCCGTTGTCACCGCGTGACTCGCCTGACTCGACGCGAGGATCCCGGGCCGCCGTTGTCACCTGTGACTCGCCTGACTCGACGCGAGGATCCCGCGCCGTCGTCGTCATCCCCTGACTGCCACGCGCAACCGGCCGCCGGCGTCGCGGCGTGACACTCGCGCGCGTCCGGGCCGCCTTGTCGCGACGAGACCGCGCGAGATGCGGTGGGCGCATGAGCCCTGCCGTCGGCGGGGACCCGGCGGCCGGCGCTCCGGCCCTCCGACCGCGGCGCTGCAGGAGGGTCTGAGCGCGCGCTCCGACGTCGCGCGTGACGCACCAGCGGGGGCACGCACCGGAACCTTCGGGTTCGCGCACCTTCGGTGGGGGTGCGAACCCGAAGGTTCCGGGATCAGGCGAGAAAGTTGGGGAGGGTGGGGGTCAGATGAGCTCGAGGGCCTTGACGGCGTCGCGCTCGTCGGCGAGCTCCTTCACCGAGGCGTCGATGCGCGCGCGGGAGAAGTCGTCGATGTCGAGGCCCTGGACGACCTCCCAGCGGCCGCCGGACACGGTCACCGGGAACGAGCTGACCAGCCCCTCCTCGACGCCGTACGAGCCGTCCGAGCGCACCGACATCGACACCCAGTCGCCGTCGGGCGTGCCCTCGACCCACGTGCGGGCGTGGTCGATGGTCGCCGACGCCGCCGAGGCCGCCGAGGAGGCGCCGCGGGCGTCGATGATGGCCGCGCCACGCTTGGCGACGGTGGGGATGAAGGTGTTCTCCAGCCACTCCTGGTCGCCGACGGCCTCGGCGGCGTTGCGGCCGCCGACCTCGCAGTGGAACAGGTCCGGGTACTGCGTCGCGGAGTGGTTGCCCCAGATCGTCATCCTGCGGATCTCGGTGACCGGGACCTCGAGCCGGGCCGCCAGCTGGCTGATGGCGCGGTTGTGGTCGAGCCGGGTGAGGGCCGAGAAGCGCTCGGTAGGGATGTCGGGGGCGTTGCTCATCGCGATGAGGGCGTTGGTGTTCGCCGGGTTGCCGGTGACGGTGACCCGGACGTCGTCGGCCGCGACCTCGTTGAGCGCCTTGCCCTGCGGGGCGAAGATGCCGCCGTTGGCCTCCAGGAGGTCGCCGCGCTCCATCCCCGGGCCACGCGGGCGGGCGCCGACGAGCAGGGCGTGGTTGACACCGTCGAAGACGACGGTCGGGTCGTCGCCGATCTCGACCTTCGCCAGCGTCGGGAAGGCGCAGTCGTCGAGCTCCATGACGACGCCCTCGAGGGCCTTGAGGGCCGGGGTGATCTCGAGCAGCCGCAGCTCGACGGGGGTGTCCGGACCGAGCAGCGCGCCGCTCGCGATCCGGAACAGGAGGCTGTAGCCGATCTGGCCGGCGGCGCCGGTGACGGCGACCTTGACGGGCGTGCTGCTCACGGAGGTACCCCTTCTCAGGTGTGCGGGTCGTGTCGGCTCGACGCTAGCAGCGCCCTCGACGGGCGCCGAGGTCGCGTGACGGTGGCGCCGTCGCCGCGGGTGTGCTGGGGTGGGCCGGTGCGCGAGACCGGGCGGGACCCGCGGGCGCCGCGGGACCTGCGCCCGGTGGCGGTCGCGTCGCTCGTGGCGCTCGTCTCGGTGGGCCTGACCTCCGCCGCGGCGCGCTACGGGTGGCTCGGCCCCGACGTCGGGCGCGGCGACGGGTTCTGCGAGGCCGTGCACCCCGGCTGGGTCCGGCAGCCGGCCAACACGTGGAGCAACCTCGGCTTCGTGCTCGCCGGCCTCGCGGTGGCCGTGCGCGCGAGCCGCCCCGCCCGGCTCGGCCACACCCTCGGGCGCCACCCGGCCCTCGCGACGGCCTTCGCGGTGCTCGTCGTCCTGCTCGGCCCGGGCAGCATGGCGATGCACGCGACGCAGTCCGAGGTCGGGGGGCACCTGGACCTGCTGAGCATGTTCCTGCTGTCCGGGTTCGCCGTGGCCCATGCCGTCATGCGGGTGACCCGGCGGGGACCGGGGACGCTGGCCGTGGGCTTCGTCCTCGCCGTCGGGGCGGGGATGGCGGTGTACCTGACGGGCGGGCGGGTGCCGCTGCTCGGGCACGTCGGCAACGCCGTCTTCGCGGTGGAGCTGTGGCTGGCGATCGGCCTCGAGGTGCTGCTCGTCGTCCGCGGGCGCAGGCCCGGGGAGCCGCGGCAGGACACCGCCTTCGGCCTGGCGTCGGTCGGCGTCCTCGCGCTGGCCTTCGCCATCTGGACGACCGGCAAGGGCGGCCACCCGTGGTGCGACCCGTCCGCGCTGCTGCAGCAGCACGCCGTCTGGCACGTCCTCGACGCCCTCGCCGCCTACCTCCTCTTCCGTCACTGGACGGCGGAGCGGGCGCCGGACCGCGCCGACGTCAGCGCGGGGCGTCCGGGTCGACGCCCTCGGCCACCAGCGCGTCCTCGGGTGCGATCGAGCCGGTGATGTCGCGGTCGCGGCGGTCGACCCCGGTGACGAGGTGGAAGGTGGCGCCGGCGATGGCGGCGCCGAGCAGCGGCGCGACCCAGAACAGCCACAGCTGCGGAAGGGCCCCGTCGCCGGCGAACACCGCGACCCCGGTCGACCGGGCCGGGTTGAGCCCGGCGCCGGACAGCGGCAGCGCGAGCAGGTGGACGACCGCGTACGCCGCGCCGATGGCCAGCGGCTCGACGCCGTCGGGGGAGCGGGAGTCGGTGGCGCCGAGGACGACGTAGACGAGCACGGCCGTGAGCAGCACCTCGGCGACGAGGACGGCCATGAGCGTGTACCCGCCGGGCGAGTGCTCGCCCCACCCGGTGGCGGCGAGGCCGCCGGAGCGTCCGCCGAGCCGGCCGCGCGAGATCGACCACACCGCGAGCCCGGCGAGCAGCCCCCCGGCGACCTGCGCGCCGAGGTAGCCGGGGACGTCGCGCCACTCGAACCGGCGCGCGACGGCGGCGCCCACGGTGACGGCCGGGTTGAAGTGCGCGCCCGAGACGTGGCCGACCGCGTACGCCATGGCGGCGAAGCCGAGCCCCGCGGCCGCCGCCACCCCGAGGTAGCCGACGCCCACGGACAGGGCCCCGCCGGCCAGCACGTTCGGCGCGACGACGTCGGCGGACAGCACGGCCGTCCCGGCAACGGCGAGCACGAGGGTGAAGGTGCCGAGCAGCTCGGCGGCGAGCCGCTGGAGCGTCGTCGGCGTCGTCCCGGTCGTCCGGGCCGGACGGGACGGACGGGACGTCGGGGCGAGCGCGCGGGTCGGGGGCGTCGTCATGGCGCCCAGCATGCCGCGTGCCGGGCCCGCGCGGCCACGGACGCGCGCCACCGTGCCGAGGACGCGTCCTCATGGAGCGCACGAAGCGCCGGCCGGTCAGGTCCCGGAGGGTGCGCCGGGCCCCGTGACCGGCCACCGTGCCGAGGACGCGTCCTCGTGGAGCGCATCCGGGCGCCGGCCGGTCAGGGCCCGGAGGGTGCGCCGGGCCCCGTGACCGAGGGGTCGACGACGATCTTGGCGCGGGTGTGCCCGCCGCCGATCTCGGTCAGCGCGTCCACCACGCCGCCCAGCCCGACGACGCGGTCGACGGCCGGCCGCACCGTGCCCGAGGCGAGCCACGCGCCCAGCTGCTCGAGGTCCTCGCGCACGGGGGCGGCGGTGAACTGGTGGAACGAGGGCTCGGCTCGGCGGAAGGCCAGGGCGGTGCGCACGAGGTGGGGCACCGGCCCGAGCCAGCGGTTGCTCTTCGGCCCGCTGATGGCGACGAACCGCGCGCCGGGACGCAGCAGCGGGAGCCAGGCGGACGCCGGGTGGTTCCCGACCCCGTCGAGCACGACGTCGGCGGACACCCCGGTGGACGTGACGTCCTCGGCGGTGTGGTCGACCACCCGGTCGGCGCCGAGCGAGCGGACGAGGTCGACGTTGCGGCCGCTGCAGACCGCCGTGACCTCCGCGCCGAGGGCCTTGGCGACCTGGACCGCGAAGGTCCCCACCCCGCCCGCGGCGCCGTTGACGATCACGTGCTCCCCGGACCGGACCCGGCCGTGGGTGCGCAGCGCCTGCAGCGCGGTGACCCCCGCCACCGGGGTGGCGCCGGCGTCGCGGGCGGACACCTCGGCGGGCAGCGCGACGAGGTGGGCGGCGTCGACGACGGCGTACGGCGCGCAGCCGCCGCCGGCGGCCTCGCCGAACACCCGGTCGCCGGGACGCCACGCGGTGACCCGCGACCCGGTGGCGAGGACCGTCCCCGCGACGTCGGCGCCGGGCGTGCGCCGACGGGGCCGCAGCAGCCCGTTGGCCGGCCGGACGAGGTAGGGGGTCCCCGTCAGCAGGTGCCAGTCCAGGGCGTTGAGCGAGGACGCCTCGACGGCGACCAGCACCTCGTGCGGTCGGGGGGCCGGGACGGGCACCTCGCGCACGGCGAGCACCTCGGGCGGGCCGTAGCGGTCGGTGACGACCGCCGTCATCGTCGGGGGCGGGTCGGGCACCGGGACGGGCCGCCGTCCCGGGAGCGGGTGCGACGGGGCGGGTGGGCGGACGGCGTCGGCGGACATCGGGCTCTCCTTGCGTACGGTGTACGTTCCAGTGATGGAAGGGTGCAGCGTACGCTGTACGTTGTCAAGGCCCGACGACGGAGGGAGCCCGGTGGCTCGACGCGAGGAGGCACGCCACCGTCCCGGCGGACGGACGCCCCTGGACCGGGCCACCGTCCTCGCCGCCGCGGTGGCCATGGCCGACGCGGAGGGCACCGCGGGGGTGTCCATGCGGCGGCTCGCGGACCGGCTGGGGTTCGCCGTCATGGCCCTCTACAACCACGTGCGGTCCAAGGACGAGCTGCTCGCGCTCATGGTCGACGCCGTCGCGGCCGAGGTGCCGCCCCCGGACCCCGGCCTGCCGCCGATGGCCGCCGTCCGGGCGCACGCCCTGGACACCCGGGCCGCCTTCGTGCGCCACCCCTGGGCGCCCCCGCTGTGGCTGGAGTCGCTCCCCGGGCCGGAGCGCGTCGACCACATGGAGGCTCTGCTCGCCGTGCTGGCCCGCAGCGGGCTCGACCCCGAGACCGCCCACCACGGCTTCCACGCGGTGAACAACCACGTCATCGGCTACACCCTGCAGGAGCAGGCGATGGCCTTCCCGGCCGACGACCTCGCCGACCGGGTGGCGGTCTTCCTCGCCTCGGTGTCGGCCGACACCCATCCGCTGACGGTAGCGCACGTGCACGAGCACCTCGGCGGACGCACCGAGAGCAGCTTCGAGCTCGTGCTCGACCTCATCCTCGACGGGCTGGTCCGCCGGGGCTGAGCCCCGGCGGACCGGTCGCGTCGCCCCCCGGCGCCGGTCAGCGCAGCGGGTCGATGATCCCGTTGAAGGTCTCCGACGGGCGCATCACCGCGGCGGCCTTGTCCCCGTCCGGGCGGTAGTACCCGCCGATGTCCGCGGGGTTGCCCTGGACGGCGACGAGCTCGCCCTCGATGGCGTCGGTGTGCTCGACGAGGGCCTCGGCGACGGGGGCGAAGGTCCGCGCCAGGGCCTCGTCCTCGGTCTGCGCGGCGAGCTCCTGGGCCCAGTAGCGGGCGAGCCAGAAGTGGCTGCCGCGGTTGTCGGTGGACCCGATCCTCCGCGAGGGGGACTTGTCCTCCTCGAGCAGGGTGCCGGTGGCGCGGTCGAGGGCGTCGCCGAGCACCTGGGCGCGGGCGTTGCCGCGCTCGCCCTCGTGCCGGAAGGACTCCGCGAGAGCGAGGAACTCCCCGAGGCTGTCCCAGCGCAGGTAGTCCTGCTCGACGAGCTGCTGGACGTGCTTGGGCGCCGAGCCGCCGGCGCCGGTCTCGAAGAGCCCGCCGCCGTTCATCAGCGGCACGACCGAGAGCATCTTCGCCGACGTGCCGAGCTCGAGGATGGGGAAGAGGTCGGTGTTGTAGTCGCGCAGGACGTTGCCGGTGACCGAGATCGTGTCCTCGCCGCGGCGGATCCGCTCGACCGACAGCTTCGCGGCGTCGACGGGGGAGAGGATGCGCAGGTCCAGGCCCTCGGTGTCGTGGTCGGGCAGGTAGGCCTCGACCTTGGCGATGAGGTTCCGGTCGTGGGCCCGGGTCTCGTCGAGCCAGAAGACCGCGGGCGAGCCGGTGGCGCGGGCGCGGGTGACGGCCAGGCCCACCCAGTCGCGGATCGGGGCGTCCTTGGTCTGGCAGGCCCGCCAGATGTCGCCGGCCTCGACGTCGTGGCTCATGAGGACCGCGCCGCCCGCGTCGACGACCTCGACCCGCCCGGCGGCGGTCATCTCGAAGGTCTTGTCGTGGCTGCCGTACTCCTCGGCCTTCTGCGCCATGAGGCCGACGTTGGGCACCGAGCCCATCGTCGTCGGGTCGAAGGCGCCGTGCTCCTGGCAGTCCTCGACGACGGCCTGGTAGACGCCGGCGTAGGAGGAGTCGGGGATGACGGCGAGGGTGTCGTGCTCCTCGCCGTCCGGGCCCCACATGTGGCCGGAGGTGCGGATCATCGCGGGCATCGAGGCGTCGATGATGACGTCGCTCGGGACGTGGAGGTTGGTGATCCCCTTGTCGGAGTTGACCATCGCCAGGCGCGGCCCGTCGGCGAGCCCCTGCTCGACGGCGGCCCGGATCTCGGCGCCGTTCTCCAGCGCGTCGAGGCCGTCGAGGATGCCGCCGAGGCCGTTGTTCGGCGACAGGCCGGCGGCGGCGAGCTCCTCGCCGTGGCGGGCGAAGACGTCGGGGAAGAAGGCCCGCACGACGTGGCCGAAGACGATGGGGTCGCTGACCTTCATCATCGTGGCCTTGAGGTGGACGGAGAAGAGCACGTCCTCGGCCTTCGCCGCGGCGATCTGCTCGCGCAGGAACGCCTCGAGCGCGGCGACGTGCATGACCGTGGCGTCGACGACCTCGCCCTCCTGGACCGTGAGGCCGTTCTTGAGGACGGTCTCGGTGCCGTCGGCGGCGACGTGGCGGACGGTCAGCGTGCCGGGGGCGTCCAGGACGACCGACTGCTCGTTGGTGCGGAAGTCGTCGGCGCCCATCGTCGCGACGCGGGTGCGGCTGTCGGCGGACCACTCGCCCATCGAGTGCGGGTGCTTGCGGGCGTAGCTCTTCACCGCGTCGGGGGCGCGCCGGTCCGAGTTGCCCTCGCGCAGGACGGGGTTGACGGCGCTGCCCTTGACCTTGTCGTAGCGGGCGCGGACGTCGCGCTCCTCGTCGGTGGAGGGCTCGTCCGGGTAGTCGGGCAGGTCGTAACCCTGGCCCTGGAGCTCGCGGACCGCGGCCTTGAGCTGCGGCATCGAGGCGGAGATGTTCGGCAGCTTGATGATGTTCGCGTCCGGCGTCGTCGCGAGGTCGCCGAGCTCGGCGAGGGCGTCCCCGATGCGCTGCTCGTCGGTGAGGCGCTCCGGGAACTGGGCGAGGATGCGGCCGGCCAGGGAGATGTCGCGGGTCTCGACGGCGACCTCGGCCTGGGAGGCGAAGGCCTGGACGACGGGCAGGAACGAGTAGGTGGCCAGCATCGGGGCCTCGTCGGTGAGGGTGTAGATGATCGTCGCCATGGGGGTGTCGTCGCTCCTTCGTCGCGGATATCTTGACGTCAAGAGAAATCTTACCGGAGTCGACCGGCCGGGGACAGCCCGCGCGGGCTGCCGGGTGGGCGTCCGGGGGCCCGTACTCCGGGCGGGGGTTCCGATTCGGACGCCGGTCTGTGATCCTTCGGTGGTGGAGCGAGGCAGGGGCCTGGCGGTCGCAGGCGTCGTCACGCTGGCCGTGGTCGACGTCGTGCTCGTGACCTGGGCGTTCCGGCCCGCGTCCTTCGACGACGTCGCCTCCCGCGCCGGGCTGCCCGGGGCCGAGTCCTCGTCCGACGCCGCGCCGGCCCGCCCGCCGGCCTCCCCGACGGCCGACCCGAGCCCGTCGACCTCCGGGTCCGCCGTGGCCGCCGAGCCGCTGCGCGTCGTCCTCGCCGCCGTCGACGGCGGGACCGCCTGGGTCGCCCGCACCGAGGCCTGCGAGGACCCCGCCGAGGTGTGGGTGACCACCGACGGCGGCGGGTCGTGGTCGCGCTCGGACGCGCCGGGCTCCGCGGTGCGGGTGCGCGCCTCCTCGGGCACCGAGGCCTTCCTCACCGGTGGCGACGAGGCGTGCGACCTCAGCCTGTGGGGGACCGTCGACGCCGGGGGCACCTGGGGGTCCGACACCGTGGCCAAGGCCTGGTCCCGGGTCCCCGACGACGCCCGCGCGGTGCACACGGCGGTCGACACCGTCGTCCGACCCTGCGGCCGCCGGGACGTGCTGGACCTCGCGCCGCTCGACGACACCGACGCCCTCGTCGCCTGCGCCGGCGGCGCGGTCCGCAGCACCGACGACTCGGGGGAGTCCTGGACGAGGCGCTACACCGTCCGCGGCCTGCTCGCGCTCGGGCTGCGCGGGGACGGGACGGGGCTCGTCGCCAGCAGCACCGACGGCTGCGACGGGGTGCTCGTCGTCCCGGTGGACGGCGACGGGCGCAGCGCCTCCGGGACCTGCGTCGACGCCGACCCCGAGCCCGGCCGGGTCGCGATCGCGGCGACGGCCGACGGCGACTGGCTCGTCGTCGGCGACACCGTCCTGCGCCGGGCGGACGCCGGCGCGGACTGGACCGCGACGGAGAGTCGGCTGCGCTGAGCCGGCTGCGCTGAGCCGGCTGCGCTGAGCCGGCGGGCCGGCGCCGGGCGGGCCGCGTCCCCCGTGTCGGCCGCGGGGCCAGGGGCGGGGAACCGTATGCTGCCCGGCGGGCCCGGCGACGGCCCGTCCCCCGGCGCGGCCGCCGCCGCGCCCGGCCCCGAGGCGGACGCCTCCGTGCGGCGCCGCGGGCCACCGCGGCCGCGTACCGACGAAGCGAGAGGAGACGCGCGTGGGTCCTCGGCCGCGCCTCCTCGTCACCGGGATGACGGCGAACCCGGGGGGCAAGGAGTCGTTCATCCTCAGTGCCTTCACCGCCCTGGCCGACGACTTCGAGTGGGTCTTCCTCGCCGACCGGCCGAACCTCGCCCACGCGGACCGGATCACCGCCATGGGCGGGCGGATCGTCACCATCCGGCCCCGCTCGCAGTCCCCGCTCGGCAACCGCCGCGATCTCCGGGCCCTCTACGACGAGGTCGACTTCGCCGCCGTCTGGTCGCACCAGACGGTGCTCAACACCCTCGCGCCGCTGAGCCTGGCCCGCCGGGCCGGGGTCCCGGTCCGGATCATCCACAGCCACTCGACGCGGAACATGGGGACCTGGGTGGCGGCCGTCCTGCACCCGGTCAACCGGCGGCTGCTGCGCTTCGCCGCCAACCGCCGCTTCGCCTGCTCCGCCGTGGCCGCGCGCTGGTTCTACGGCGGTGGCCCCTACCGCCTCGTCCCGAACATCTTCGACGTCGAGGACTTCACCTTCGACCCGCGGGTCCGCGCGCAGCAGCGAGCCGCCCTCGGGCTCGGGGAGCGCACCCTCGCCCTCGTCCACGTCGCCCGGTTCGGGATCGAGAAGAACCACGAGCACGGGGTCCGCCTGGTCGCCGCGCTCACCGCCCGTGGGCGGGACGCCGTCCTCCTGCTCGTGGGCGACGGGGAGCGCCGCCCCGAGATCGAGGCCGAGGCGCGGCGGCTCGGGGTGGAGGACCGGGTGCGCCTCCTCGGCCTGCGCTCGGACGTGCCCCGGGTGCTGCAGGCGGCCGACCTGATGATCCTGCCCTCGCGGTTCGAGGGGCTGCCCTACACGGTGCTCGAGGGGCAGGCGGCCGGGCTGCCGTGCCTCGTCTCGGACCGGGTGTCGCCCGACGTCGACGCCGGGGGCACCGTCCGGTTCGCCCCGCTGGAGTCCTCGGCCGACGCCTGGGGCGACCTCGTCGACGGGCTCGTGGCCGGGCACGAGCGCCCGGCCGGCGCCAACCCGCTGCGCGGCGGCCCGTACGACGCCGCGGCCGGCCGGGAGCAGCTGCTCGCCGCCATCGCGGGTCCCTGGGCGACCCCGTGAGCGGGCGTCCCCGCCGGGAGAGCTTCGAGCGCAGCGCGGCCCAGCTCGTCGGCGGGAACGTCGCCGGCAGCGCGCTGCTCGCCGTCCTCGTCGTCATCCTGCCCCGCTACGTCTCCATCGCGGACTACGGCTACTGGCAGCTGTACCTCTTCTACGCGACGTACCTCGGCTACCTCAGCTTCGGGCTGGCCGACGGGATCTTCCTGCGGTACAGCGGCTCGCGCCTGGAGGACGTCCCGGCGCGGGTCGTCACCGGTCACGTCCGGGCGCTCCTGGTCCTCGCCGGCACCACCCTGGGCATCGCGGCGGCCGTCGTCTGGGCGCTCGTCCCGGACCGCCGTGCCGCGGCGGCCGTCGCCCTCGCCTGCGCCTCCACGGTCGCTTACCTCGTGCGCTCCCTGCTCACCTTCACCTACCAGGCGGCCAACCGCCCGGGGCTCATGGCGACCTCGCTCGTCCTCGAGCGCCTCGTCGGCCTCGTCGTGGTGGTGGTCCTGCTCTCGCTCGGGAGGACCGGGCTCGTCGGCATCCTCCTGGCCGACGTCGCCGGGCGGGTCGTCGGCCTCGGCTACACGCTCGTGCGCGCCCGCGGCCTCGTCTTCGTCCGGGCGCTCCCCGCGCGCGAGAGCCTCCACGAGCTGCGCGAGTCCTTCCGCGGAGGCATCTTCGTGAGCATCGCCGCGATCGCCACCGTCCTCGTCACCGCGGTCGGCCGGTTCGCCGCCGAGCGCGGCTTCGGGATCGAGGCCTTCGCGCAGGTCGCCCTCGCCTTCAGCCTCGTCAACATCGTCCTCACCGTCGTCACCCCGGTGAGCCTCGCCGTCCTGCCGAACATCCGCCGCCAGCCCGCCGAGCGGCTGCCCGCCATCTACCAACGGGGCCTGGACCTCGTGATGCCGGGCCTCGTGCTGTCACTGCTCGCCTACCTCCCGATGGCCTGGGCCGTCGGCTGGTGGCTGCCCCGGTACACGCTGCTGCCGGCCTTCCTCGGCGCCATGCTCCCCGTCGTCGTCTTCGAGAGCCGCACCCGCCTCTTCGCCATCCCCTTCCTCCAGGGCCTGCGCCGCGAGCGGTCCCTCGCGGCGGTCAACGTCGCCTCGCTGCTCGGCGCGGCGGGTCTCGCGGCGTTCGCCGTCCTCGTGCTGCACAGTGTCCTCGCCACCGTCCTCACCGTGACCGTCGCCGTCGTCGGCCGGGCGCTGGTGCTCGAGCGGCTCACCACGCGCGCCCTGGGGCTCGCGCGGCGCCCCCGCACCGCGGCCGAGCTCGTCGTGTCGGTCCTGTTCGTCCTCGCGACGAGCGGCCGGTTCGGCTGGCTCCCGTGGGCGGCCCTGGCAGTCTGTTGGGGCGGCTACCTCTGGTGGTGCCGCGCGATGGTGACAAAGTTGGTGCTCCGGCTGGCCCGGTCCGCGCGGCCGACCGGGCGGGGCGGGCCGGCACCCACGGTGCAGGGCTGAGAGGAGGTGCGGATGCGAGCGGTCGAGATCAGTGACGCGTCGCCGCGGGTCCACCGCCGGCTCCGGGTGGCCTCGCTCGTGCTGTCCGTCCTCGGCCTCCAGCTGCTGCTCGTCACGGCCGTCGGCGACAGCGCGTCCGGCGACCCCTCGTGGGGCTACCCGGTCCAGGTCGTCGGCGTCTGCCTCCTGTGGCTCGGCAACGTCGTCGCGGTCATCGGCCGCTGGCGCTCGAGCTTCGCGGTGATCGGCCTGCACCTCGCCTTCGCGCTGTTCCTCCTGGCCAACCCCGTCATCTCCACCCTCGCCGACATCCCGTTCGCGAGCGCCGTCGAGAGCCGCGGCGCCCCCGTCGCGCTCTGGCTCCTGGCGCTGAGCCTCGTCGGGATCCGGGTCGGGGTCGAGGTCATCGCGCACTGGCGGCAGGCCACCCCGGTCACCGACCGGCGCCGGCCGGGTCTGCGCAGCACCCGGGCCCGCCGGGTCCTCCTCGCCGCGACCCTGCTCACCCTCGCGGTGTCCCTCGCCTCGGCGACGGAGGCCTACCTCTTCGTCCGCTCGCACTCCTACGCCGAGTACTACACCTCCTACAGCAGCGCTCTCCCGGCCGTCGTGGACGTCCTCGGCGCGACGTCGTACGGCATGGTGGCCTGCTACCTCGCCCAGTTCCCCCGCGACCGCTCCTACCTGCTCGTCCTCGGCCTCCAGCTCCTCACGACGCTCCCGCAGCTCGCCATGGGGCTGCGGACCCCGTTCATGGGCGCGGTCGTCCTCGTCGTCGCGTACTCGCTGCTGCGTTGGCGGCTCCAGGGCGGGGTCCGGCTCCGGGTCCCGCTGGCGGTCGTCGTGGCGCTGCTCGTCGCGCTCCCGGCCGGGATGGCGGGGCTGGGTGCGCTCAGCTACTCACGGTTCGGCGAGAGCAGCACGACCGGGCTCGACCCGGTGACCGACTTCGTGTACTCGCAGTCGGTGTCCTACAGCGTCGTCTCCCGCGGCGTCGAGCTCTACGACCGGCTGCCCGACCACGCGGACAAGCACTACTCGCTCGGTCCGGTCACCGACTACGTGCTCTTCGGCAAGCCGGCCCAGGTGCTGCTCGGCGCGGAGCCGCTCGGCGGGAACACCGTGCGGCACGCCACGGTCGGGCACGAGTTCTCGCACGCCTTCTCGTACTACCTCTACGGGCAGGCCTACCTCGACGGCCGCGGCTCGGGGTCGTCGTACGTCGTCGAGACCTACGTCGACGGCGGCTGGCCGCTCGTGCTGTCGGCCAGCCTCCTCCTCGGCGCCCTGGCGATGTTCCTCGGCGTCGGGTACACCCGCAGCTGGCTGCGGGCCGCGGTCCTGCTCGTCATCCTCCCCGACGTCTTCCTCGTCGCCCGGGGCAGTGCGACCGGGTTCCTCGTGCCCGCGCTGCTCCCGCACTTCTGGCTCGCCGTGCTCTTCACCGGCGTCGTCCGGGGGGTGGCGGCGCGCGACCGGGGCCGGCGCCGGCCCGCGGGCTCCCGGCACGCCCCCGAGCGGGAGGACGGGCCGGACCGGCCGCACGGTGCGGACCCGTCGGGGCCGAGGCCCGCGCGCAGTCTCCAGCCGTCGGCCCGGATGGCGTCGCCCCCGTCGGGGGGCTGAGCCCGCCTCCGCGGGGCCGCTGTGGCGGAATCGTCCAATGTTGCGTGCCGGGCGCGTGGGGTCGACTAGCCTGCTCAACGTCCGTTCGCGGACACCAGCAAGCGTGTGTGGGACCACCTGCAGGGAGTGCGACCGCAAGTGAAGCACGGCGCCGCCGTCCGTCGACGGTGGCGCCACCCGTCCGGCCCGGCCGGACGGACCGCCCCACCCCCGGAGACACCCCGATGCACACCAAGACCCCGGAGAAGGTCGTCCGCGGCCTCGTCGTCTCAGCGCTCCTCGTCGCTGCGGCCCTCGCCACCTCGACGACGGCCCGTGCCACGACGACGGTCTTCGTCGACAAGCGCTCGGTCGTCACCGAGCAGTTCGGTGCACCGCTGAAGTCCGTGACGAACTCGTCGGCGTCGATCGCGCGGCTGGACACCCTCGTCGACGACTGGGTCGCGCACCGCGACCGGTTCACCTACGGCCCGACGGAGAACCTCTTCAAGTACGGCTCCCGCCCGGTGGCCGACTCCACCGGCCGCTTCGAGATCGACTGCTCCTCCTTCGAGCAGGCGGTCCTCGAGGGCATCACGTACGGGACGAGCGTCTACACCCCGTCGGTGTCGAAGAACTACTCCACCTTCGGCTCGACGATGCCGTTCTCCACCCTCACCGAGCCGAACCGGACGGTGAACCGGCGCCTCGTCGCGAGCCAGCTGGCGGAGTGGGCCTACGACCACGGCTACTGGTTCGCCGCCCGGCCGGACTTCACCAACGTCGAGGTCGGCGACGCGCTCTTCTGGCACGCCTACCCCGAGAAGGACGCCAACGGCGACCCCATCTGGAAGCGGGTCAGCCACGTCGGCTTCGTCACCAAGGTGATGTCGGACGGGTACTTCCAGATCGCCGACGCCTCGGACCCCTCCTCGCTCACCGCGTCCGCGCGGGTCACCCGCCGGACCCTGCACGCCACCGACCTGCACCGCCTCCAGGTGTACTCCGCGGCCCGCTTCCCGCTGGACCAGATGTGGACCTGGGGCTCGAGCACCTCCCGCGCCGCGGTGGAGCTGGGCTGGACCTTCGACCCGGCCGCCGGCCGCTGGACCTACCGGACCGGCTCGACCTCGAAGGCGACCGGCTGGAGCACGATCGACGGGAAGAAGTACTACTTCACCTCCGCGGGGTACGCCCTCTTCGGCCAGCAGTCGATCGGCGGCACCACCTACTACATCGACGAGAACCGGGGGTCGGTGAGCGCCGCGACGTGGCAGTCCGTCCTCGCCGAGCGCGACAAGTACTTCGGCGCGGGCTCGGCGGTCTACGACCACTTCACGACCGCCACCCGCGGCTGGCAGCGGATCGACGGCGCCTGGTACTACTTCATCCCCAGCACCGGCTACATGGTGCGCAACGGCTGGCAGTCGGTCTACGAGCCCACCCTGGGGCGGTCGAGCTGGAACTACTGCCGGCGGGACGGACGGTGCATCGACCAGCTCTACGTCGAGAACGGGATGACCTTCATGTCGCTCGCGGGCCCGAAGGACTACGCCCGCGGCTGGTACACCGTCGACGGGTTCACCCGGTACTTCCGTGAGACCCAGACCGCCTCGATGGCCACCGGCTTCCAGAAGATCGACGGCAGCTGGTACTACCTGCGCACGACGTCCGGGACCAAGGCCACGGGCTGGCAGTTCGTCGGCGACCGCTGGCACTACCTGGACCCGAAGACCGGCGTGCTCGTCCTCGACGGCTGGCGCTGGGCCGGCGACTCCTGGGACTACCACCGCTGGAGCAGCACGTACACCTACTACTCCTCGCGCAAGTTCGGACAGGCGCCGGACGGCAAGACCTACTACTCGATCCCGGGCCCGAAGAAGTACTACCGCGGCTACCGCAACATCAACGACAACTGGTACTACTTCGGCACCGACGGCGCGATGGTCAAGGGCTGGTTCTACTCCGACGGCACCTGGCACTACTACCGCAAGACCACCGGCACCTCGGTCATCGGCCGGGCCTCCATCGGCGGCAAGTGGTACACGTTCCAGAGCTACAAGGTGGGCGTCAAGAGCCGTTGACCCCGGCCAGGGCGGCGGCGAACTCCGGGTACACCGCCGTCGTCGCCCAGCCGGTGGCCCACGTCGTGTGGGCCTGCTCGACGAGACGGCCGTACGCGGCCGGCGTGAGCCGCCACACGTCCTCGAGGGCGTCGGCGACGGCCACCGCGTCGGCGTCGACCGGCAGCAGCCGGCCGTCCCGGCCGTCGGTGACGAGCTGCCCGGTCCCGCCCGCCGCGGTGGCGACCGCCGGGACGCCGTGCGCCATCGCCTCCATGACCGACACCGGGACCCCCTCGGAGGTCGAGACGTTGACGAACACCGACACCGGTGCGCTCGCGTAGTGCTCGAGGACCTCGGCGTTGGCGAGGTGTCCCCGCAGGGCGACGGCGTCCGCGGGCAGGGCGCGCCCGGCGGCCTCGCGCAGCCGGTCCAGCGCGGCGCCGTCGCCGCCGAAGTGCGTCCAGCGGACCGGCACGCCCCGCCCGTGCAGCAGGGCCAGGGCGTCCAGGAGCAGGGGCACCTGCTTGACCGGCTTGAGCGAGGAGCAGGAGACGACCTCGAGCCGGGGCCGCAGGGTGCGCGGTCCGCGCCCGAGTGGCGGGGCGACCCCGAGCCGCCGGACCGTCACCCGGTCGGCGAGGTCGGGGACGTCGTCGACGAGGGAGTCGCGCCCCTGGTCGGACACCGGGTGGACCCGGTCCAGGCCCTCCAGGAGGAGTCGGCGCTGCGGGAGGAAGCCGACCGCGTTGACCTCCTTGACGACGTCGTAGCGGTGCGCCCGCGAGACGGCGAGGGCGACCCGCTCGCCGAGGGCGCGGCGCAGCAGCACCGCCTCGAAGGCAGTGACGTAGAGCCAGTACGAGTAGACGACGACGTCGGTGGCGTCCCCGACCGCCTCGAGCACGGCCCGGTGCGAGCGGCGCCAGAACTCCAGCCCCCGGGTCGTGAAGTAGAGGTCGTAGAGGAAGGCCCGGGGGGAGGTCGGCCGGGCGGCGCCCGCCAGGAGGCCGGTGCGCGCGGCCGTCGCCGCGTGGCGGGCCACGTGCCCGGCACGGGCCGGCCGTCCGCTCGGCATGTCGACCGCGACGACGTCCACCCGGGACGGGACCGCCCGGCTGCGCGTCATGCCGGTCTCGTACATCACCGGGACGAGCACGACCCGGCGGAAGCGCTCGAGGAGGAACGGCAGCTCGGCCTCGAGGTACTCCTCGCCGCGGTGGTAGGGGAAGTAGTTCGTGTACAGCACGAGACAGTCCCGGGCGGGCGCGTCCCCCGCGGGCGGGCCGGCGGTCATCGGTTGATGTTCTCGCGACGCAGCACGGCACGGACGGTGCCGAGGAGGATGGTGGCGTCGAGCCGGGCGCTCACGTGGTCGACGTAGAAGAGGTCGTTGGCGAACCGCTGCTCGCGGGTGGCCGAGTTCCGCAGGAGGTACTGGTTGTACCCGGAGATGCCGGGACGGACGTCGAACTTGCGCAGGTAGTGGTCGGGGTAGAGGTGACGGTTCCCGGTGGGGGAGGGCCGGGGTCCGACGAGGGACATGTCGCCGAGGAGGACGTTGAGGAACTGCGGCAGCTCGTCCAGGCTGGTCCGCCGGAGCAGCCCGCCCACCCGGGTGACCCGTGGGTCGGTGTCCGAGCTGAAGGTCGAGCCGTCCGCGTTGCGGATGTCCGGCGCGGCCACCGCCATGGTCCGGAACTTGTACATGTCGAACTCGCGCATCCCGAGCCCCACCCGGCGGGACCGGTAGAGGACCGGGCCGCCGTCCTCGCGCTTGATGGCGATGCCCACCGGCACCGCGACGACGGCGACGACCGGCAGCGCGAGCAGCGACACCGCGACGTCGACGACGCGCTTGCCGGTCCGGGTGTACCTCGAGGGCCCGACGCCCTGCTCAGTCCTCACGGGCGACCTCCATGACCTCGTGGACCTGCCGGCACGCGTCGACCATCCGCCACCGGGGGACGTAGCCGAGCACCTCGCGGGCCCGGGTGCCGTCCAGCGCCGTCGGGCGGACGGTGTCGGTGAGCGCGGTGTCGACCTCCACCGGCGACCCGGTCCCGAAGCCGGCGGCGACGTCCTGCGCGACCTCGTGGTTGCTCCGGCGCTCCCCGCCCGGGACGTTGACCGGCCCGTCGACGCCGGCGCCGACCGCCGCGAGGCACGCCTGTGCGGCGTCCTCGACGTAGAGCATCTCCCGGCGGTTATCCGACGGCGGGGTGACCCGCAGCGGACGGCCCTCCAGGGCCAGGCGGAAGAACCGGTTGACGAGGTAGTCGTTGTCCTCCAGCGGCCCGTAGAGGTGACCCAGCCGCAGGCTCGTCACCCGCAGGCCGCTCTCGGCGGCCACCCGGGCACCGACCTTCTCGGCGGCGAGCTTGGAGAGGCCGTAGGCGTTGGCCGGCACGGCGTCGTCGTCCTCGCGCCAGGGCCGCGTGGTGGCCTCGGAGTACACCGAGATGCTCGAGGCGAGGACCGCCGCGGGCACCCCGGCGGCGACGGCGGCGGTGAGCACGGTGTCGGTGAGGTCGGCGTTGACGGCGAAGTCCGCCAGGGTGCCGGGCCCGCCCCGCACGGCCGCCAGGTGGACGACGACGTCGGTGCCGCGGAGGAGGTCGGTCAGGTGCCCCGCGGAGAGGTCGGTGGCGACGAGGCCCGCCGGGTCGTGTGGGCGGTGCCCGCCGCGCGAGAGCGGGAGCACGTCGTGCCCGGCGCCGCCCAGCGCCCGCACGACGTGCCGGCCGAGCAGGCCGCTCGCCCCCGTGACCGCCACCCGGCTCATGCGGGGGCCACCTCGCGCACCCGGTAGCCGATCTTCTCGTGGCGGCCGTTGACCGGCCGGACGAGGTCCCCGGGACGGTAGTAGGACCGGGTGACGAGGTCGCCGGGGAGGGGCTCGATGACGGGGGCGGCCGAGCCCGGCTCCTGGCAGACGAACTCGAGCTCCACGGGGTGCGGGGCGGGAGCGGGGCCGATGGCCGGGGGCTCGTCGAGGACGAGGTGGCGCAGCGTGACGTCGAGCAGGTCGATACCCGTGGCGAGCCGGATGAGCTGCCACATGTGGCAGCCGTCCAGCCGGGGGGTGACCTCGACGACGTGCGGCACGCCGTCCTCGACCTTCATCTGCGCGTACACCGGGCCCTGCGTGATCCCGATCCGCGCGCACACGGCCGCGAGCAGGTCGGCGACGGCCCGCCCGGTGCCGGGCCCGCCCGCCGACACGGTCGTGGCGGGGACGACGTGCTTGTGGATCAGGCCCGTGTACTGCGGCCACACGACCCGGTCGGAGGCGAGCACGAAGACCAGCGAGCCGTCGACGAGGTAGCCGTTGACCGAGATCTCGGTCCCGCCGACGTAGCGCTCGGCGATGGCGCCACCGGTGCGCGAGTGGGCGCGGGCGGCCTCGACGGCCGCGGCGAACCGGTCCTCGTCGGTGACGAGCGAGACGCCGCGCTGGCCCTGGGCGTCCACCGGCTTGACGATGCAGGGGAGGGGGACCGAGCGCCGCACGGGCTCGCCGGCGCGCAGCTCCTGGAAGGGCAGGGCGGCCGGCGTGCCGGCCAGGGCCCGCCGCATCGCGCCCTTGTCGTTGCACGTCGCGGCCACCTCGCGGGGGGCGAGGGCGGGAACGCCGAGGCGGGCGGCGAGCTCGCCGACGACGGGCATCGCGAGGTCGGACCCGACGGAGTAGACGAGCCCGACGGAGCGCTCGCGCATGAGCCGCTCGAGGGCGTCGACGTCGAGGATGTCGGTCGCCAGGAACTCGTCGGCCGCGGCGGCGGCGGGTCCGTCGGCGGCGCGGGCGCAGACGAGGACGTTCAGGCCGAGCGCCCGGGCGGCGTGCACGGCGTCCTCCTGGACCGCCGCGGCCCCGAGGACGAGGAGCGTGCGCCCGCTCATGCGGCGGGCGCGGGTCCCGCCGCGTGCCGCACGAGCGACGCGGCGACCCGGTCGACGTCGTCGTCGGTGAGCAGGGTGTGCAGCGGCAGGCTGACGACGCGGCCGTAGACGTCCATGGCGTTCGGGACGTCCTGCGGGTCGAAGCCCAGCGTGCGGTAGGCCGACAGCAGGGGGAGGGGCTTGTAGTGGACGTTCGCGGCGATCCCGTCGGTGGCCATGCCCTCGATGACGGCGTTGCGGGCCGCCACGTCGGAGCTCGGCAGGAGCGCGAGGTAGAGGTGCGCGGAGGACCGGAAGTCGGGGCCGGTGTGGACGAGGGAGGTGATGCCCGTGCCGTCCAGCCGTCGGTCGTAGCGGGCGACGACCGCGTGCCGGCGCTCCAGCAGCTCCTCGTAGCGGCGGAACTGGGAGAGGCCGAGCGCGGCGAGGACGTCGGGCAGGTTGCACTTGTGCCCGAGCTCGGCGATGTCGTACTCCCACGAGCCGAGCCGGGTCTTGGCCAGCGCGTCCTTGGTCTGCCCGTGCATGGTCAGCAGGCGGGCCCGGGCGCGCAGGTCGTCGGCGGGGACGCCGTCCGGGGCACGCCACAGCAGGGCCCCGCCCTCGCCCGTCGTGACGTTCTTGACCGCGTGGAAGGAGAAGGCGGTGAGGTCGGCCAGCGACCCGGAGCGGCCGCCGCGCAGCACGGCGCCGAGGGAGTGCGCGGCGTCGGCGACGACGGCGACCCGGCCGAGGGCCTCCTGCACAGGCCCGGCCGGGGTGAAGTCCGGCCGCCCGGCCAGGGCGGCCGCCAGGGCCTCGTGGTCGAACAGCACCCCGCCGAGGTCGACGGTGACGACCGCCTTGGTGCGCGGCGTGACGGCGGCGAGGACGTCCTCCACCCGCGGGGCGAAGCCGCCGGGCGCGGTGTCGACGAGCCGGATGTCGGCCCCGACGTGGGCGATGACGGCGGCCGACGCGGAGTAGGTGTAGGCGGTCGTGACGACCTCGTCGCCCGGGCCGACGCCCAGTAGGCGCAGCGCGGTCTCGAGGGCCGTCGTCGCCGAGCTGACGAGCAGGGCCCCGTCCGCGCCGGTGGCGGCCGCGAGCTCGCCTTCGAACGTGCGCCCGACCGGTCCGCTCGTGATCCACCCGGAGCGCAGCACGTCGACGACGGCCCGGATGTCCTCCTCCCGGATGTCGGGAGGGGAGAAGGGGACGGCACGCGGTGAGGTGCCGGTGGCTCCGTCGCTCCCCGAGGTCACGGGCGGGTCTCCTTGCATCGTGTCGTCGCTCGGGCCGTGGCCCTCGGCGGCCGCTGCCGCCCGGACAACCTACCCTCCGGTCGCGGGTCCGCCGACCGCGCGGGCGCGGGTGCCGTCCCCGGCCTCCGGGGGTCCCGGGGGCGGCTCAGGCGGGGTGGCGGGCGCGGCCCTCCTGCGCGGCGCGGACCATCCAGCCCAGGGCCGGCCCCGGCTCGTCGAGTCCCGGCATCCCGTCCCGCTCGTCCTCGGGCAGGCCGGGGACGAAGACCTGGGAGATGAGGGGGTGGGTCGAGCGGGAGATCTCGTCGCTCGTCATGAAGAGCTCCTCGGTGAGCTTCTCGCCCGGTCGCAGCCCGGTGTAGACGATCTCGATCTCGGGCCGCCCGGAGAGCTGGATCATCGTCCGCGCGACGTCGACGATCTTCACCGGCTGCCCCATGTCGAGGACCATGACCTCCCCGCCGCCGCCGATGGAGCCGGCCTGGAGGACGAGCTGGCAGGCCTCGGGGATGAGCATGAAGTAGCGCTCGACGTCGGGGTGGGTGACCGTGACGGGCCCGCCCTTGCGGATCTGCTCGGTGAAGCCGACGACGACCGACCCGCGCGACCCGAGGACGTTGCCGAACCGGACGCTGACGTACCGCGAGGTCGGCTCGAGCGCGTCGGCGGCGGCCGTGAGCCGCTCGGCGACCCGCTTGGAGTAGCCGAGGACGCACGAGGGGTTCGCGGCCTTGTCCGTGGAGATGTTGACGAAGGTGGTGACGCCGACGGCGCGGGCGGCGTCGATGACGTTCTGGGTGCCGATGACGTTGGTCTTCATGGCCTCGGCCGGGTGCCGCTCCAGCAGGGTGAGGTGCTTGAGGGCGGCGGCGTGGAAGACGATCTCGGGGCGGGTGCGGCGGAAGGCCTCGTGCAGGCCGTCGGCGTCGCGGATGTCGCACAGGACGAGGGACTCCGAGTCCAGGAGGGCGTGCCCCTCGATGGACATCTGCGTCCCGTGCAGGCCGGACTCGTCCCGGTCGAGCATGAACAGCTCGGCGGGGAAGAAGCGCGAGATCTGCCGGCAGAGCTCGGCCCCGATGGAGCCGCCGGCGCCGGTGACGAGGACGCGGCGGCCGGAGAGGTACTCGGAGATGGCGGCCATGTCGAGGTCGACGGGCTTGCGGCCGAGGAGGTCCGCGACGTCGAGGTCGTGCAGGTCGGAGGCGGTCGGCGCCTGCCCGAACAGCTGGCGCACCGGGGGCAGGACGAGGACCGAGAGGTTGGCCTCGGTGGCGATGGAGTTGATGGAGCGGACGGTCTCGGCGTCCGCGCTGGGGATGGCGATGATGACGGTGTTCGCCTCGTAGCGCTTCGCGAGCTGCGCGATGTCCGCGACCCGCCCGCGCACCCGGGTCCCGGCGATCCGCAGGCGCTGCTTGGACGGGTCGTCGTCGACGAGGGCCACGGCGTGCAGCCCGCTCGCCGGGTCGCGGGCCAGGCTCTCGACGAGGACCCGGCCGCCGGACCCCGCGCCGACGACGAGGGCCCGCCGGACGTCCCCCTCGAGGCGCTGCCGGCGCGTCTTGCGCGAGCGGAGCACGAACCGGACGGCGAACATCGAGATGAGCGCGACGAGGGTCGCGGTCACCGGCACGCTGCGGGGCAGCGGGACCAGCTGGGTGAACAGCCCGACGGCGCCGAGGACGACCCCGACGCCCAGGGTGGTGCGGGCGAGCTCGCCGGTCTCCTCGAAGGAGCCGAGCTCGTGGTTGATGCCGTAGGGCCCGAAGACCCACCCGCCGACCAGCTGCAGGCCGCCGGCCACGGCGGCGGCCGTGGCGAGGCTCTGGAGGACGTGGTCGGGGAGGACGAAGTCGAGGCGCAGGACCGTCGCCAGCGCGAGGGCGAGGACCCAGATGAGCGCGTCGAGGAGGCTCCAGCGGATCCGGGAGAGCACCGCACGCACCCTCGGTGTCATCGCCGTCCTCCGTCCGTCGTGGCCGTGGCCCGCCGCTCGGGCCGGGCCTCGGACCCCCGGTGGGGCCCGGCGCACGCCGAGGCGAGGGTACCGGAAGTCCGTTGCGGCCCGGGGGACCCCGCGGCCGGGTGGTTCTCAGGCGGTCGTCTCCTCGAGGGCCGAGCGGACCTCCGCCAGCACCTCCGGGCGGGCCAGGACCAGGTCGGGCAGCCACGGGTCCGGGCGGTTGTATACCAGCGGCGAGCCGTCGAGCCGGGTGGGGGCCAGACCGTGCCCGAGGGCGACGGCCACCGGCGCCGCGGAGTCCCACTCGTACTGCCCGCCGCCGTGGACGTAGGCGTCCACCGTGCCGTCGAGCACGGCCATCGCCTTGACCCCGGCCGAGCCCATCGGCACGAGCTCGGCGCCGAGCAGCGCGGCCAGGGCGACGACGAAGTCGGGCGGTCGGCTGCGGCTCACGGCCAGGCGCACCGGACCGTCCTCGTCCGGCCGGGGCGGCAGCGGCACCGGCCGGTCCATCCGGTGGACGACGTCGCGGGCGGGCAGTGCGACGGCGCCGGCGGCGAGGGCGCCGTCCTCCCACAGGGCGACGTGGACGGCCCAGTCGTCGCGCGGGCGCTCGCTGAACTCGCGCGTGCCGTCGAGGGGGTCGACGATCCACACCCGCCGGGCGTCGAGGCGGCGGTGGTCGTCGGCGCCCTCCTCGCTGAGCACGGCGTCCTCGGGCCGCAGCCGGGCGAGCAGGTCGAGGATGTGGACGTGGGCGGCGCGGTCGCCGGCGTCCTTGAGGTCGCGCCCGTCGAGGTCGGGTCGGTCCGCGCGCAGGGCGAGCAGGACGCGGCCGGCCTCCTGCGCGACGGCGGCGGCCACCTCGTGGTCGTCGGCGTCGGGACGGCTCACCGGGGGGTCCTCTCGTCGGGGACGGCGGGCGCGGTGGGGCCGGACGGTCCCGGCGCGCGGTCACGTCCGTCGTGGTCATGGTCGTGGTCGTGGTCGTCGTCCGGCTCGTCGTCGGTGTCGTCCCGGCCGAAGGCGGGGAGCCCGTGCGCCCGCCGCAGCAGCGCCCAGGCCAGCGGTCCGAGCACGAGCAGCCCGGCGCCCACCGCCCCGACGACCATCGGCGGGACGCCGAGCAGGGTGATGCCGGTGAGGGTGAGGACGATGACGATGCCCCGCCGGATCGCCGACCCCGGCACCCAGGCCGCGAGCCGCGACCCGAGGAACGTCCCGGGCGTGCCGCCGACGACGAGGGGGACGAGCACGGCCCAGTCGACGCCCGAGGTGATGACGTGCCCGACGGCGGCGGCCAGGACGAGCGGGACGGCCTGCACGAGGTCGGTGCCGACGAGCCGGCGGGCGGCGAGCCCGGGGTGCAGCAGGAGGAGGGCGACCATGATGATCGAGCCCGACCCGACGCTGGTCAGCCCGACGAGGAGTCCCCCGACGGCCCCGACGACGACGGTCGGCACCGTCCGGCCCCGGGTGGCCTCGCCGCTGCCGCGGCCCCAGCCGAGGAACGAGGAGCCGTAGACGCGCATCGTGTAGGTCGAGGCGGCGAGGAGCAGCGCGACGCCGATGAGCACCTTGAGCAGGGCCTCCTGCTGCTCCGGGCTGCCGAGCAGCCGGATGAGGAAGGCGCCGGCGAAGGCGAACGGCACCGACCCGATCACGAGCAGCCTGGCCAGCCGCCAGTCGGGTGACCCCGTGCGGGCGTGCACGGCGGCGCCGACCGACTTGTTGACCGCGGCGGCCACGAGGTCGTTGGCCACGGCGGCGCTCGGCGGGATGCCGAGGAAGACCAGCGCCGGCGTCATGAGCGCGCCGCCGCCCATGCCGGTGAGGCCGACGACGATCCCGACGAGGAAGCTGACGACGAGGACGGCGAGCGCGGCGCTCGAGAGCAGCTCAGCGGGCATCCGGGGCCTCGCCGGCGGGCGCGAGCAGCGCGAGGACCTCGTCCGCGCACCGCTCGACGTCGCGGCCGGTCGTGTCGATCCGCAGGTCGGGGTGCTCGGGCACGTCGTAGGGCGCGGAGATGCCGGTGAAGTCGGGGATCTCGCCGCGGCGCGCGCGGGCGTAGAGGCCCTTGCGGTCGCGGCGCTCGCACTCCGCGAGCGGGGTCGCGACGTGGACGAGGACGAAGCGGGCGCCCCGGGCGGCGGCCATGGCGGCGACGTCGCGGCGGACGGCGTCCTCGGGGGCGATGGGGCTGCAGACGGCGATGCCGCCGTGGTGGGCGACCTCGGCGGCGACCCAGCCGATGCGGCGGACGTTGGTGCGGCGGTCCGCGGCCGAGAACCCCAGCCCGGCGGTGAGGTGCCGCCGGACGACGTCGCCGTCGAGCAGCGTCACCGGGGTGCCCGCCTCGACGAGGCGGGTGGCGACGCTGCGGGCGATCGTCGACTTGCCCGAGCCGGACAGCCCGGTGAGCAGGAGGACGACGCCCGTCGTCGGGGCGGTCGACGCCGTCGCCGGGGCCGGTGCCGGGGCGAGGCCGGGGTCGAGACCGAGGGTGGTGAGCAGCCGCGCACGGCGGCCGGCGTCGTCGGGCACGGGGACGACGAGGACGCGCGCACCGGCGGGGTCCGCGGCGGCGGTCGCCGCGCGGACGGCGTCGGTGCCGGCGGTCGCGCCGTCGAGCGACGTCGAGGCCAGGACGAGGAGGACGGTGCCGGACGGGACGTCGGCGGGCACGTCGGCGGCGGACCCCACGAGGACGACGTGCGTGTCGCCGAGGTCCTCCGGGCCGGCGAGGTGCCGGTCCTGGAACGGCCGCGGCGGCGGCTCGGCGAGCCAGCGGGGGGTGCCGGTCACGCCGTCCTCGCCGTGCGGCTCCAGGTCCTCGAGCCGGACGACGGGGGCGCCCTCGGGGTCGACGACGACGAGGGCGCCGGCCGCCAGGGCCGCCTCGCGCACGTCGTCGGGCAGCCGCAGCGGGCGCGGGGCGGCGCCCTCGCCGTACAGCCCGCGGCGCAGGACGTCGAGGTCGTCGAGGTCCTCGCGGGGCGGGCTGACGCTCGGGGCCGGGTCGGTCACGTCGGATAGTGTGCCCTGGCCGTACCGGCCACGACCCGGGCGCCCGTCCGTCGGGCGATCAGCGAACGTTATGTTTATCCGAACATCCGGTGATGAGAGGTGGCCCGTGCCGACCCACAGCGACTACCGGCTCTCGCAGCTCGACGAGCTCGAGGCCGAGTCCATCCACATCTTCCGCGAGGTCGTCGCGGAGTTCGAGAAGCCCGTCCTGATGTTCAGCGGCGGCAAGGACTCCATCGTCATGCTGCGCCTCGCGGAGAAGGCGTTCTACCCGGCCCGCATCCCCTTCCCCGTGCTCCAGGTCGACACCGGCTACGACTTCCCCGAGGTCCTCGCCTGCCGCGACAGCTGGGTCGACCGGCTGGGCGTGCGGCTCGTCGTCGCCTCGGTCGAGCAGGCCATCGCCGACGGTGTCGTCGTCGACGACGGGCGCACGAGCCGCAACCGGCTGCAGATCGGCACCCTGCTCGCGGCCATCGAGGAGGGCGGGTTCACCGCGGCGTTCGGCGGCGGCCGGCGTGACGAGGAGAAGGCCCGCGCCAAGGAGCGCGTCTACAGCCACCGCGACGAGTTCGGCCAGTGGGACCCCAAGAACCAGCGCCCCGAGCTGTGGTCGCTCTACAACGGGCGGCTCCACGAGGGCGAGCACATGCGGATCTTCCCGCTGTCCAACTGGACCGAGCTCGACATCTGGCACTACATCGCTCGCGAGGACGTCGAGATCCCCTCGATCTACTTCAGCCACCGGCGCCGGGTGTTCGAGCGCGACGGCATGCTGCTCACCGAGAGCGGGTTCAACCCGCTGCGCGAGGGCGAGACCGCCGCCGAGCGCACCGTCCGCTTCCGCACCGTCGGCGACCTCACCCTCACCGGGTGCGTCGAGAGCACGGCGGGCACGTTCCAGGAGATCGTCGACGAGATCTCCGTCGCCCGGCTCACCGAGCGCGGCGCCACCCGTGGCGATGACCGCTTCTCGGAGGCCGCGATGGAGGACCGCAAGAAGGAGGGGTACTTCTGATGGACCTGCTGCGTTTCGCCACCGCCGGCTCGGTCGACGACGGCAAGTCCACGTTGATCGGCCGCCTGCTGCTGGACTCCAAGGCCATCTTCGAGGACCAGCTGGAGGCCGTCGAGGCCACCTCGCGGACCAAGGGCTACGACTACACCGACCTCGCGCTACTCACGGACGGCCTGCGCTCCGAGCGGGAGCAGGGCATCACCATCGACGTCGCGTACCGCTACTTCGCGACCCCGCGGCGGAAGTTCATCATCGCCGACACCCCGGGGCACGTGCAGTACACCCGCAACATGGTCACCGGCGCCTCGACCGCCGACCTCGGGCTCGTGCTCGTCGACGCCCGGCAGGGCCTCACCGAGCAGTCTCGCCGGCACGCCGTCATCCTGTCGCTGCTGCGGGTCCCGCACCTGGTCCTGGCCGTCAACAAGATGGACCTCGTCGACTACGACGAGGGCGTCTTCGAGGCCATCCGGTCCGAGTTCGCCGCCTTCACCCAGCGCCTCAACGTGCCCGACCTCGCCGTCATCCCGATCTCGGCGCTCCAGGGCGACAACGTCGTGACCCGCTCGGAGCACATGCCCTGGTACGAGGGCTCGTCGCTGCTGCACCACCTCGAGAACGTCCACATCGCCTCCGACCGCGACCTGCGCGACGTCCGCTTCCCGGTGCAGTACGTGGTGCGGCCCAAGTCCGACGAGCACCACGACTACCGCGGGTACGCCGGCCAGGTGGCCAGCGGCGTCATGCGCCCCGGCGACGAGGTCATGGTCCTCCCGAGCGGGCTGACCTCGCGCATCGCGGGCATCGACCTGTACGACCGGGAGGTCGAGGCCGCGTTCCCGCCGATGTCGGTCGTCGTCCGGCTCGAGGACGACCTCGACGTCTCGCGCGGCGACATGATCTGCCGGGTGCGCAACGCCCCGCAGCAGAGCCAGGACGTCGACGCCATGGTCTGCTGGATGACCCGCGAGCCCCTGCGGCCGCGGCAGAAGCTGGCCATCAAGCACACGACCCGCTCGGCCCGGGCGATGGTCAAGGACGTGCAGTACCGGCTGGACATCAACACCCTGCACCGCGACGGCGACACCCAGGAGCTCGGTCTCAACGAGATCGGCCGGGTCCGGCTGCGCACCACCCAGCAGCTGCTCACCGACCCCTACGAGCACAACCGGGTCACCGGCTCGTTCATCCTCATCGACGAGGCCACCGGCAGCACGGTGGGCGCCGGCATCGTCAACTGACGGCGGCGCTGCTCGGGCCGACGAGAAGTCACGACGCGCTGCTCGGGCGGACGAGGAGCCACGACGCGCTGTACCTCCCGCCCGCGGTACGGCGCGTCGCGACCCCTCGTCGCACGAGCAGCCACGCGGCCGGCCCGAGGGCGGTCGTGCCGCGTGGGGTCAGGCGTCGCGGGCGGCGGGGGGTCCGGGGGTGACGGCGAAGCAGCGCGGCTCGTCCCAGCCCCGGGCGGCGAAGGCGGCGCGGACGGCGGCCACGGCGTCGTCGACGGCGTCCTCGGGCAGCAGCGCGATCGACGAGCCGCCGAACCCGCCCCCGGTCATCCGCGCGCCGAGCGCCCCGGCACCGGTCGCGGCCTCGACCGAGACGTCGAGCTCCTCGCACGAGACCTCGTAGTCGTCGCGCAGCGAGGCGTGCGAGGCCGCGAACAGCCGCCCGACCTCGGCGAGGTCCCCGTCCCGCAGCGCCGTCACGGCCTGGCGCACCCGGGCGATCTCGGTGACGACGTGCCGGGCGCGCCGCCGCAGCTCGTCGTCGGAGAGCCGGGCGAGCGCCTCCTCCAGCCCGTCGGCGGGCACGTCGCGCAGCGTGTCGACGCCCAGCTCGGCGGCGGCCCGCTCGCACGCCCGGCGGCGCTTCTCGTACTGCCCGTCGTTGAGGGCGTGCGCGGCCCGGGTGTCGGTGACGAGCAGGACGTGACCGGCGGCGGCGAGGTCGAACGGCACGTGCTCGGTGGCGCCGTCGCGGCAGTCCAGCAGCAGCGCCGACCCCTCGCGGCAGAGCAGCGCCGCGGACTGGTCCATGCCGCCGGTCGCCGCGCCGGCGACCTCGTTCTCGGCGCGCACGCACGCGTCGGCGAGCCGCGCCCGGGCCGCGTCGTCGTCCAGCAGCCCGAGGTCGAACAGGTCGCTCGCCGCGGCGCCCACCGCGCACTCCAGCGCCGCCGAGCTCGACAGCCCCGCCCCGAGCGGCACGTCGGAGTCGACCGTCACGTCCATCCCGCGCACCGCGTGCCCCGCCTCGCGCAGGGCCCACAGCACCCCCGCGACGTAGGCCGTCCAGCCCTGCGGACGCCCGGGCCCGACCTCGCCCAGCGGCACCTCCACGGTCTCGCCGGCCTGCACCGAGTGCAGCCGCAGCAGGTCGTCGTCGCGGACCGTGACCGCCGCGACCGTGCGCTGCCGCAACGCGATCGGCAGGACGAGCCCGGCGTTGTAGTCGGTGTGCTCGCCGATGAGGTTCACCCGCCCGGGAGCGGACCACACCCCGTCCGGGTCCGCGCCGAACGCGTCACGGTGGGTCGCGGAGGGGCTCGTCATGCGGGTGAGTCTAGGGACGGCGCTCAGGCACAATGGGGGCCATGCCCACCCCCACCCCCTCCGATGGCGCACGCCCCCGCATCCTCTCGGGGATGCAGCCGACGAGCGACTCGCTCCACCTCGGCAACTACCTCGGGGCGCTCGTCAACTGGGTGGGCCTGCAGGACGACTTCGACGCGTACTACTTCGTCGCCGACCTCCACGCGCTCACCGTCCCCACCGACCCCGAGGTGCTGCGGCACCGCACCCGCGTCACCGCGGCGCAGTTCATCGCCGCCGGCGTCGACCCCACCCGCAGCGCCGTCTTCTGCCAGAGCCACGTCACCGCCCACGCCGAGCTCGGGTGGCTGATGTCCTGCCTCACCTCCTTCGGCGAGGCCAGCCGGATGACGCAGTTCAAGGACAAGGTCGCCAAGGGCCAGAACGCCAACGTCGGGCTGTTCACCTACCCGATGCTCATGGCCGCCGACATCCTCATGTACGACGCCGCGTACGTGCCGGTGGGCGAGGACCAGCGTCAGCACCTGGAGATCACCCGCGACCTCGCCGAGCGGTTCAACGCCCGCTTCGGCGAGACCCTCACCGTGCCCGAGCCGTACATCCTCAAGGAGTCGGCGAAGATCATGGAGCTCACCGACCCGACGGCGAAGATGTCGGGCACGAACTCCCCGGACAAGGGCCTGCTGCTGCTGAGCGACGAGCCGAACCGGCTGCGCAAGAAGATCATGTCCGCCGTCACCGACACCGGCTCCGAGGTGCGCTTCGACCCGCAGGAGAAGGCCGGCGTCTCCAACCTCCTCGCCATCCACAGCGTGCTGTCCGGGACCGAGGTCGCCGACCTCGAGGCCGAGTTCGCGGGCCGCGGGTACGGCGACCTCAAGAAGGCCGTCGCCGAGGTCGTCCTCGCCGCCGTCGAGCCGTTCCGCTCCCGGATGGACGAGCTGCTCTCCGACCCCGCGGAGCTCGACCGGTACCTCGCGGACGGGGCCGAGCGGGCCGCCGTCGTCGCGGGGGCGACGATGACGAGGGTGCGCGACGCCGTCGGCCTGCTGCCGGCGGCCGGGCGCTGAGGGACCGCCGCCCATGCCGATCCACGGCGTCGCCGTCACCGTCCCCGAGCCCTGGGGCGCCGAGCTGCAGGCCGCCCGGGAGGAGTTCGGCGACCCGATGGCCGGCGCCATCCCGCCGCACGTCACGCTGCTGCCCCCCACCGCCGTCGAGCCGCACGAGATCGAGGCGTTCACCGAGCACCTGCGGGGCGTCTGCTCCGGCGTCGGGCCCTTCACGATGGTGCTCGGCGGCACCGGTACCTTCCGGCCCGTCTCGCCGGTCGTCTTCGTCCAGGTGAGCAGCGGCATCGCCGCGTGCGAGCTGCTCGAGTCGGCGGTGCGCTCCGGGCCGGTCCAGCGCACGCTGGACTTCCCGTACCACCCGCACGTCACGGTCGCCCACCACCTCGGCGACGACGAGCTGGACCGCGCCTTCGCCGACCTCGCGCAGTTCCGGTGCGAGTTCACCGTCGGGTCGGTCGAGCTCTACCACCACGACGCCGACGGCGTCTGGCGCGTCGTCGAGTCCTTCCCCCTCACCGGCGACGCCCGCGCCTGACCGTCGACGACGACCCCGGTGGCGGAGGGCGTGGGCCCCGGGTTCGCCCGTCGCAGGGCGCGACACCCCGGTTCGTCCGCGCCGGCGGGCTTCGTAACCGGGGGCTGAGTGACATTTCGGGGTGACCCCGAAATGTCACCAGCCCCGGGGTGGGCGGTGGGGGGTCGGGTGACGGGCTACCCTCGCCCCCATGCCTGACGTCGAGGGGTTCTGGGCCGTCGTGCCGGCCGGGGGTGCGGGGACGCGTCTGTGGCCGCTGAGCCGGGCCGGACGGCCGAAGTTCCTCCTCGACCTCACCGGCAGCGGGCGCACCCTGCTCCAGGCCACGGTCGACCGGCTCGAGCCGCTCACCGGCGGGCGGGTCGTCGTCGTCACCGGGGCCGCGCACGCCGCCGCCGTCCGCGAGCAGCTGCCCGGCCTCGACCCCGCCCGGGTGCTCGCCGAGCCGGCGCCGCGCGACTCGATGGCCGCCATCGGCCTGGCCGCGGCCGTCGTCGAGCGCGAGGACGCCGGCGCCGTCGTCGGCTCGTTCGCCGCCGACCACGTCATCCCCGACACCGGCGCCTTCCACACCGCGGTCCGCGAGGCGGTCGAGGTCGCGCGCGAGGGCCACCTCGTGACCCTCGGCGTCGAGCCGACCCATCCCGCCACCGGCTTCGGGTACATCCGCGCGGGGGATCCGCTCACCGGCGCCGCCACCGCGCGTCACGCGCTGGAGTTCGTCGAGAAGCCGGACGCCGCCCGGGCCGCCGCCTACCTCGAGGCCGGCGGCTACCGCTGGAACGCGGGGATGTTCGTCGTGCGGGCCACCGTGCTCCTGGACCTCCTGCACCGGTGGCACCCGGACCTCGCCGACGGCCTGCGCGCCATCGCCGCCGACCCCGCCCGGCTGGACGCGCTGTGGCCGGACCTGGAGAAGATCGCCATCGACCACGCCGTCGCCGAGCCCGCCGCGCAGGACGGGTGCGTCGTCGTCGTCCCGGCGCCCTTCGGCTGGGACGACGTCGGCGACTTCGCGAGCCTCGCCCCGCTGTTGCCGGACTCCGGCGGGCCGGTCACCGTCGTCGGCGACCCCGCGGACGTCACCGCGGTCGACGCCGGGGGGCTCGTCGTCGCGGCGGGCGGGCGGCGGGTGGCCGTCGTCGGGCTCGAGGACGTCGTCGTCGTCGACACCCCGGACGCCGTGCTCGTCACGACGCGGGCCCGGGCCCAGGACGTCAAGCGGGTCGTCGACGAGCTCCGGGCCGGCGGGCGCACGGACCTGGTCTGAGGCCCCGAACGGCCCGTCCTTGTCCGGTTCGCCCGCGCGCCGGAACCGTCCGGGACTACCGTGCGTCCCGACAGCGCGGGCCGACGGCTCGCGAGCACCACGTCGCCGCGCCGTGCCGGCGCCCGTCCTCCCGGGGGAGTCCACATGTCCTCGATGCTGCCGCCGTCCGAGCCGCCACGCTGGCCCGGCGGTCCGGGACCCTGGTCCTCGTTCCCGCAGACGCCGGACGAGCCCGCCGCGGCCGCACCGTCGGAGCCGGTCCCCGGCGCCCCCGGGACCGAGCCGACCGTCGTCGAGACCACCGGGGGCCAGGGCGGGCGCGGGCTCGTCTACGGCCTCGTCGGCGGTGGCGTGGCCGCCGCGCTGGCGCTGGGCGGCGCCGGCGTGTGGGCGTGGTCGGCGCTCGGCGGTGGCGGCGACCGCCCGGCCGTGGCCCTGCCCGCCTCGACGTTCTTCTACGCCGCCGTCGACCTCGACCCCGCGGCGGGGCAGAAGATCGAGGCGTTCCGGACCCTCAACAAGTTCCCCGCCTTCTCCGAGGCCGGCCTCGAGGACGACGGCGAGCTGTCCGGCGGGTTCTGGGACACCTTCTTCGACACCGAGGACTGCGCGAACTTCGACGCCGCGAAGGACGTCACGCCGTGGCTCGGGCAGCGGGCGGCGTTCGCGGGCGTCGCCCTCGACGACGACGTCGTGCCCGTCGGGGTCGTCCAGGTCACCGACCCCGCCGCCGCCCCGGCCGGCCTGCTCACGCTCAAGGCCTGCGACACCACCGGCGACGCGACGTCCGTCGACGGCGTGAAGCCGACCTGGGTCGTCCGCGACGGCTGGGCCTACGTCGGGAGGACCGAGAAGTCCGCGCGGGCGGTGGCGGACGCCGCGGCGTCCGGCACGACGCTGGCCGACTCCCCGGGCTTCACCTCGTGGATGGACAGCATCGGCGACCAGGGCGTGCTCACGCTGTGGGCGGCGCCCAAGCCCGGACAGAAGGCGACCGCGCTCCTGCGCAAGATCGGCTCCGACCCGCAGGTGGCCCGGCTGGGCGCCGCCGGCGAGCAGTTCGACACCTTTCAGGGCGGGGCGGCCACGCTGCGGTTCGCGGACGGCGGCCTGGAGATGTCCATCGCCACCGGGATGGAGCCCGGCGCCGGCGCGGTCGTGGGCACGGGGCTCGGCGACGCGATGTCCGACCTCCCCGACGACACCCTGGCCGCGGTGGGCCTGAGCACGGGCGAGGGCTGGTCGGCCGAGCTGGCCGACTCCATCGCCCAGCAGAGCGGCGGCGAGATCGACGCCCAGGCGTTCTACGACGCCCTCGGCGAGCAGACCGGCCTGTCGCTGCCGGGCGACCTCGACGCACTGCTCGGGAAGGGCGTCGTCGTCTCCCTCGGCGGCGACGTCGACCCGAGGCTGTTCTCCGGCCGGGGCGACCCGATGAAGGTCCCGGCCGCCGCGACGTTCACCGGCGAGCCGGCCGAGATCGAGCGGGTCCTCGGGAAGCTGGCCTCCCTCGACCCCTCCGCCGAGAAGGTCCTCGCGACCACCCGGGCCGGCGAGGACCGCGTCGTCGTGGGCCCGAACGGGGCGTACCGCAAGGCGGTCGCGGCCGGTGGCGGGCTCGGCGACGAGGACCGGTTCACCAAGGTCGTCCCGCACGCCGACGAGGCCGTCTTCGTCTTCTACCTCGACCTCGACGGCGCGGACAACTGGCTCGTCAACCTCGCGGCGGAGGACGACGAGGAGGCCGCGAAGAACCTCGAGCCGCTGTCGGCGGTCGGGATCTCCTCGTGGGTCGAGGACGACGACGTGCTGCGCACGACGGTCCGGGCCATGACCGACTGAGCCGGCGAGCGGGTCAGGCCACGTCCCGGCGCCGGTAGGCCACGGCGCCGGCACCGACGAGCGCCGCCGCCAGCGCGACGAGGACGGCGGCCTCCAGCGCGGCGAAGGTGCCCCCCGGCAGCTGGGACAGGTGCGCGAACGGCGAGGCGTCGACGAGCCCGGACGGCAGGCCCATCGTCGGCCCGAGCTCGCCGACGACGAACGCGACGAGCGCCACCCCCCACGTCGCCGGCGCGAGCCGGGCCGACGACCCGGCGAGGACGGCTCCGACGGCGACGAGCACCCAGACCGCCGGGAGGACGGCCAGGGCGGCACCGAGGGTGGGCCCGAACCCCGGCGCGGCGTCGCTGGAGCGCGGCCCGACGACGCCGACGACGGAGCCGAGCACGGCCATGAGCAGCGCGGGCAGGACGACCCCCGCGGCCACGTGTGCGCCGTACCAGCGGCCGCGGGCGGTCGGCGTGGCGAGGACCGCCTCCGCGAGCCCCGAGCGCTCGGCCGCCGCGAGCCGCAGGACCAGCCCGATGCCGGCCACGGCGGCCGCGAACCCCGCGAACTTCGTCTCGGTCGCGAGGTAGATGTCCTCGACCCCGCCCGCGCTGCCGCCCAGCTGCTCGAGCACCCGCTGGACCTCGCGGTTCTCGGTGAGGTCCCCGACGCTGCCGAGGAGGGAGCCGACGACCGCGCCGGCCACGAGCAGGCCGAGCACCCAGCCGGTGACGGTGCCCGTCGCGAGGCGCACGACGAGCCCGAGGGGACCGGAGAGCAGCGCGCCCGCCCGGCGGGGACCGCGGCGTGCCGGCAGCAGTCCGCCGCCCAGGTCGCGCCGGGCCAGGACGGCCACCGCCGCGACGGCACCGGCGACGAGGACGGCCACCCCGGGCAGCAGCAGCGCGACGCGGTCGGCGCCGTAGGGCTCGACCCGGCCCGCCCAGCCGAGCGGCGACAGCCACCCGAGGGCGTGCGCGGCCGAGGTGACCGGCACCGCGTCGCCGGCCGCCCGCAGCAGGTACCCCGCGCCGAGCGCCCCGAAGGCGAGGCCACCGGCGCCGCGGGTGGTCGAGGCGACCTGCACGGCGAGGGCCGCGACCCCCGTGCCGGCCAGGCCCGCGGTGGCCCAGGAGACGCCGAACGCCAGCGAGCCGCGGGGGTCCAGGCCCACGGCCGCCAGCCCGGCGCCCGCCAGCGCGCTCGCGGCGAGGACGGCGCCGACCGCGAGGACCAGCGCGGCCGCCAGGGGGGCCTGACGGCCGACGACCCCGGCCCCGAGCAGCTCGAGACGGCCCTCGTCCTCCTCGCTGCGGGTGTGCCGGCGGACGACGACGACCGCGAGCACCGAGGTGAGCAGCGCGCCCATGAGCACGGTCTTGAAGACGGCGAGGGCGTCGGCGGTCTGCGAGCCCAGCGGGCCGTAGAGGGCGACGACGGCCGGGTTGGCGACGAGGTCGGCCAGGGCGCCGGCGGCCGCGGCGTCGTCGGGGTAGACGGCCAGGGTGGCCCGGGCCGAGCCGACCGCCAGCACGACGAGCCCGGCCACGCTCACCGGCACGAGCACCCGGTCGCGGCGCCAGGCCAGCCGCAGCAGCTCGCCGGTGCCGGTGAGCCCCCGCAGGCGCGCGACCTCGCTCACCGGACGGCCCCGGCTCCGTCGGGCTCGTACCGGGCGAGGAAGAGCTCCTCGAGGGTCGGCGGCTGGA
The DNA here is from genome assembly GCF_004025965.2 of Phycicoccus flavus. GTDB lineage: Bacteria > Actinomycetota > Actinomycetes > Actinomycetales > Dermatophilaceae > Phycicoccus > Phycicoccus flavus. Next base: position 52,795 of record NZ_SAYU02000002.1, read on the forward strand.
CGGTGAGCCCGCCGACGCCGCGCCGCGACAGCTCGCCGACGAGGTCGCCGAGGTGCGCGGCGTCGACGGCGCAGGAGAGGTGGTCGCCCTCGAGGACGACGTCGGCGACACCGGGCCAGCCGGTGACCTCCGCGGCCGACGGCGCCCGCTCGAGCGTGGCGCGCACGCGGGTGCGGGTCAGCCGGCGCAGGTCCTCGAGGCTGCCGGAGTCGACGACCCGGCCGGAGCGCACGATGCTCACCCGGTCGCAGGCCCGCTCGACCTCGCTGAGGATGTGGCTGGAGAGCAGGACGGTGCGGCCGGCGGCCCGGGCGGCGTCCAGCTCCTCCTGGAACACCTGCTCCATGAGGGGGTCCAGGCCCGCGGTCGGCTCGTCGAGGACGAGCAGCGGGACGTCCGCGGCGAGAGCGGCCACGAGCGCGACCTTCTGCCGGTTGCCCTTGCTGTACGCCTTGCCCTTCTTCCGCTCGTCGAGGTCGAAGCGCTCGACGAGCCGGCGCCGCCGGTCCTCGTCCATCCCGCCGCGGAGCCGGCCCAGCAGGTCGATGGTCTCGCCGCCGGACAGCGTCGGCCACAGCACGACGTCGCCGGGGACGTAGGCGAGGAGGCGGTGCAGCGCGGTGGCGTCGCCCCACGGGTCGTGGCCGAGGACCGTCGTCGTGCCCGCGTCGGGGCGCAGCAGCCCGAGCAGGGCGCGCAGCGTCGTCGACTTGCCGGCGCCGTTCGGGCCGAGGAAGCCGTGCACCTCGCCCTCGGCCACGGTGAGGTCGAGGCCGTCGAGCGCGACGGTGGCGCCGAAGGTCTTGCGCAGGTCGCGGACGGTGATCGCGTCGCTCACGGCGAGGAGGCTACTCCGGCTTCACAGATTTGTGAATGTTGTAATGTCACGCGCATGACCCGCCCGGACGCCGACGACGTGCGCCCGCCCGCCGACGCCGTCGACCGGCTGGGTGCGGGGCTCGCGGCGGCCGGGCTGCCGCTCCAGCCCTCGCGGGTGTTCGCCGCGCTGCTGGCCACCGAGGACGGCCGCCTCACCTCCGCCGACCTCGTCACCCTGCTCGACGTCAGCCCGGCGGCGGTGTCCGGGGCGGTGCGCTACCTGGCCCAGGTGCGGATGATCCGCCGCGAGCGCGCCCGCGGGACCCGGCGCGACGTCTACGTCGTCCAGGACGACGCCTGGCACGACGTGCTCATGCAGAAGGACCAGATCTACGCACCGATCCTCGCCGCCCTCCTCGCCGCGCGGGACCGGGTGGGGGCCGGTACCCGGGCCGGGGAGCGGATGCAGCTGTCGGTGGAGTTCCTGGAGTTCATCAGCGCCGAGATGGACGGCATCGCGGCCCGCTGGGAGGAGCACAAGGCGCGGCGCTGACCCCGCGGCGGCCGGGCGTCCCCGCGTCCCGGTCCGGGCCGTGGTCGCCCGGCGGTAGACTCGTGCCTCTGATGAACGACGATGCCCTCCTCGCCGCGCTCGGCGAGCGCATCACCTCGCTGTCACCAGGACTCATCGACCTTCGACGGGACCTGCACGCCCACCCCGAGCTGTCCCGCGAGGAGACGCGCACGACCGAGAGCGTCGCCCGACGCCTCGACGCCGCCGGCGTCGCGGTCCGGATGCTGCCCGGGACCGGCGTCGTCGCCGACCTCGGGGCGCCCGAGCCCGCCTACCGCGTGGCCCTGCGCGCCGACATGGACGCCCTCCCCGTCCGGGAGCGCTCGGGCCTGGAGTACACCTCCACCGTCACCGGCGTCTGCCACGCCTGCGGCCACGACGTGCACACGACGGCGCTCGTCGGCGCCGTCCTCGCGCTCCAGACGGTCGACGCCGCGCTCGCCGAGCGGGGCATCGCGGTCCGGGCGGTCTTCCAGGCCGCCGAGGAGGTCATGCCCGGCGGCGCGCTCGACGCCATCACCGCCGGCGTCCTCGACGGGGTCGACTGCATCTTCGCCGTCCACTGCGACCCGAGCATCGACGTCGGCCAGGTCGGTCTGCGCGAGGGCGCGCTCACCGCGGCCGCCGACCAGATCCATGTCTCGCTGCACGGCCGCGGCGGCCACACCTCACGACCCCAGCTCACCGAGGACCTCGTCTTCGCCCTGGCCAAGGTCGTCACCGACGTCCCCGCCGCGCTCGGCCGCCGGCTCGACCCGCGCACCGGGGCCGCGCTCGTCTGGGGCACGGTGCAGGCGGGCCGCGTCGCCAACGTCATCCCGTCCACCGGCGACTGCCGCGGCACGCTGCGGATGCTCGACGCCGAGTCCTGGCTCACCGTCGGACCCCTGCTCGAGGAGATCGTCATGGGCGTCGTCCAGCCCTACGGCGTGCAGGCCAAGGTCGAGCGGCTCAAGGGCGTCCCCCCGGTCGTCAACACCGCCGACGGCATCTCCGCCCTGCGCCGCGCGGCGCTGGCCGGGCGGGTGACCCCCGTCCCGACCTCGCAGTCCCTCGGGGGCGAGGACTTCGCCTGGTACCTCGCGCACTGCACCGGGGCGATGGCCCGGCTCGGGACGCGCACCCCGGGCGGCCCGACCTACGACCTGCACCAGGGCGACCTCGTCGTCGACGAGCGGGCCGTCCCGCTCGGCGCCAGGCTGCTCGCCACCGCCGCCGTCGTCCGCGGCCTCGACGCCCTCCGCGTGGCCACCGAGGGGAGCCGGTCGTGAGCGGCCCCGCCGTCGACTGGGACGCGCTGCACGCCGAGGCCGTCCGGATGACCGAGCGCGCGTACTGCCCCTACAGCGAGTTCCCGGTGGGGGTCGCCGGGCTCGTCGACGACGGACGGGTCGTCGCCGGCTGCAACGTCGAGAACGCCGGCTACGGCGTGACCCTGTGCGCCGAGTGCGGCATGGTCTCGTCCTTGCACGCGACCGGCGGCGGGAGGCTCGTCGCCGTGTGGTGCGTCGACGGGCGGGGCGAGACCCTCATGCCCTGCGGCCGCTGCCGCCAGCTGCTCTGGGAGAACGGCACCCCGGACACCGTGCTGCGCACGCCCGAGGGCGACCTGCCGATGCGCGAGGTCCTGCCGCAGGCCTTCGGCCCCGAGGACCTCGTCACCCACCGTCCCTGACCTCGTCGACCCGGGCGGCCGCGGCGTGGGCCGGCTGCCATGATGGGCCGCGTGAGCGAAGCCTTCGACGCCGTGGACGTCATCAGCGCCAAGCGGGACCGCCGCGAGCTGTCCGACGACGAGATCCGCTGGGTGCTGGACGCCTACACCCGCGGGGCGGTCGCCGAGGAGCAGATGAGCGCGCTGGCCATGGCCGTCCTCCTCAACGGGATGACCCGGCGCGAGATCGCGACGTGGACGGCGGCGATGATCGCCAGCGGCGAGCGCATGGACTTCTCCGGTCTCAGCCGTCCCACCGCCGACAAGCACTCGACCGGCGGCGTGGGCGACAAGATCACCCTGCCGCTGGCCCCCCTCGTCGCCGTCTTCGACGTCGCGGTCCCGCAGCTGTCCGGCCGGGGCCTCGGGCACACCGGCGGCACGCTGGACAAGCTGGAGTCGATCCCGGGGTGGCAGGCGTCGCTGGACAACGACGCGCTCATGCGTCAGCTCGAGGACGTCGGCGCCGTCGTCTGCGCGGCGGGCTCGGGGCTCGCCCCGGCCGACAAGAAGCTCTACGCCCTGCGCGACGTCACCGGCACGGTCGAGTCCATCCCGCTCATCGCCTCCTCGATCATGAGCAAGAAGATCGCCGAGGGCACCGGCGCGCTCGTCCTCGACGTCAAGGTCGGCAGCGGCGCGTTCATGAAGACCCCCGAGGACGCCACCGAGCTCGCCCGCACCATGGTCGACCTCGGCACCGACGCCGGGGTGCGGACGGTCGCGCTCATCACCGACATGTCCACCCCGCTCGGCCTCACCGCGGGCAACGCCCTCGAGGTGCGCGAGTCCGTCGAGGTGCTCGCCGGCGGCGGGCCGGAGGACGTCGTCGAGCTCACCGTGCGACTGGCCGAGGAGATGCTCGCGGCCGCCGGGCGCGGGGGGCAGGACGTGCGCGCCGCGCTCACCGACGGGCGGGCCATGGACGTCTGGCGGCGGATGGTCGCCGCGCAGGGTGGCGACCCGGACGCGGAGCTGCCGACGGCGCGGCACACCGAGGAGGTCCTCGCCCCGGCCGACGGCGTCGTCACCGGCCTGGACGCCTACGCCGTCGGGGTCGCGGCGTGGCGGCTCGGCGCCGGCCGGGCCCGCAAGGAGGACCCGGTGCAGGCGGCCGCGGGCGTCGAGCTGCACGTCAGGCCCGGGGCGACGGTGCGGGCGGGGGAGCGCGTCATGACCCTGCACACCGACACCCCCGAGCGGTTCGAGCGGGCGAAGGCCGCGCTGGCGGACGCCCTCGCCGTCGGTCCCGAGGGGTCGCGTCCCGCCGCCGGCTCGGTCGTCATCGACCGCATCGCCTGACCCGGGTCACGGGCCGGGCACGCTCACGGGAGGGCCCGCCCGACGAGACGACGCCGCCCCCGCCGATGGCGGGGGCGGCGTCGGTGACGCTGGTGGCTCAGAACCAGTGGTTGCGTCCGCCGATCGCGCGGCCGGTGGACCCGAGGATCGCGAGGATCGCTCCGACGACGATGAGGATGATCCCGATCGTCGTGAGGATGGAGATGCCGGCCACGAGGCCGATGACGAGAAGGATTACTCCGAGGATGATCACGCTGGCTGCTCCTTTTGTCGATGCCTTGTCTAACCTACCCCGTCGGAGAGGGCGCGAACCCCATTACGCACGGCGGTTTGCCGCCGAAGGCGGGCGGGACGGCCGCTCGGGGTGGGCTCGGTAGGGTGCGCGGTGTGCTCGCCGAACCGCTGACCGCCTCCTCCCGACGGGTCGACGGGGGGCGCGGGCGATGACCCCGCCGAGCGCCGAGGTCGTCCGCCGGGCCCCCAAGGCGCTGCTGCACGACCACCTCGACGGGGGGCTGCGGCCGGCCACGGTCGTCGAGCTCGCGCGGGACTGCGGCTACGAGGGCCTGCCGACCACCGACGCCGCCGCGCTCGGCACCTGGTTCCGCGACGCCGCCGACTCCGGGTCGCTGGAGCGCTACCTCGAGACGTTCTCGCACACCGTGGCCGTCATGCAGACCGAGGAGCAGCTGGCCCGGGTCGCGCGCGAGTGCACCCTCGACCTCGCCGCCGACGGGGTCGTGTACGCGGAGTCGCGCTTCGCCCCCGAGCTGCACATCGAGCGGGGGCTCACGCTGCCGCAGGTCGTCGAGGCCGTCCTCGCGGGGTGCCGCGCCGGGGAGGCCGAGGCGGCCGCCGCCGGGACGCCGATCCGGGTCCGCTCGCTGCTCACGGCCATGCGGCACGCGGCGAACGGCCGGGAGATCGCCGAGCTCGCCGTCGCCTACCGGGACCGCGGCGTCGCCGGCTTCGACATCGCCGGCGCCGAGGCCGGCTTCCCGCCCACCCGCCACCTCGACGCCTTCGAGTACCTGCGCCGCGAGAACGCGCACTTCACCATCCACGCCGGCGAGGCCTTCGGGCTGCCGAGCATCTGGGAGGCGCTGCAGTGGTGCGGCGCCGACCGGCTGGGACACGGCGTGCGGATCGTCGACGACGTGGACACCGGCGGTGACGCCCCGCGGCTCGGGCTGCTCGCGGCCTACGTCCGCGACCGCCGCATCCCGCTGGAGATGTGCCCGAGCTCGAACGTGCAGACCGGCGCCGCGGCGTCCGTCGCCGGGCACCCGATCACGCTGCTCAAGGACCTGCGTTTCCGGGTGACGGTCAACACCGACAACCGGCTGATGTCCGGGACGTCGATGACCCGGGAGATGCAGCTGCTCGTCGACGAGGCCGGCTGGAGCCTGGAGGACCTGCGCTGGGTGACGATCAACGCGCTGAAGTCCGCGTTCCTCCCCTTCGACGAGCGGCTCGAGCTCATCGACCACGTCGTCAAGCCCGGCTACGCCGCCCTCGGCGCCTGACCGTCCCACAGCGCGGCCCGGCCCGCGCACTCGTCGGGGTCAGGGGAGGGGGTCGGGGGCGACGAGGCGGTCGCGCAGCGCCTGGTCGCGGGCGAGCCGGGCGGAGTCGCGGCGCCGGCGCTCGGCGACGACGGCGGCCAGCACGTACTCGGGGTGGTAGCCGGGTGGCGGCTCGGGGGCGACATGGGTCATCGTCTCGCGCAGGAGCTGGACGGCCATCGGCACCCGGGCCTCCGGGGACAGGGTGGCGGCCCGGGCGAGGAATTGCCGGATGGCGACGGTGAGCCCCGACGGCAGCGCGGTGACGTCGGCCGCGGAGGCCCACGCCGCGAGCGGCGGCGGCATCTGCGGCGGCCGCGGCAGCTGGAGCCGGGCCCGGGTGGAGACGACGTACGTCCCCGCCGCGAGGTCGCCGAGGCGCTTGCTGCGGCCGTTGACCGCCGACGTCACGAGCGCCGGCACCCCGAGCATGCTGTAGATCTCGACGAACCCGACGAGCGCCCGGGTGATGGCGTGCCGCGAGGTGATGGGCCCGCCGTCGTCGCGGACCGCCCGGAGCCCGAAGACGAGCTTGCCGAGGGTGCGGCCGCGGGTGACGGTCTCGACCGCGGCCGGGAAGGCGACGGCGACGAGGACGAACCCGACGAGCCCCACGGCCGTGCCGACCGCGTCCGAGGCGTTCTGGACGAGGTACCCGACGCCCCAGGTGACGCCGACGAGGAGGGCCAGGGCCACGACGAGGTCGACCAGCCCGCTCCCGGCCCGGTGCATCGTCCCGGCCACGGGCAGCTCGACGGCCACGCCCTCCCCGGTGACGACGTCCTCGGACGCGTAGGCCCGGTAGGACGCCGGACCCCCGTACTCGCTCACCGGGCCAGGCTAGCCGCGCTCCATCCGCCGCGGCGGCCGGTCCGGCCGGTGAGGTCCGGCGCCCGGTCCGGGCGGGTGTGCCCTCGCGGCCGCCGGTCGTCTCCTAGGCTGGACCCGTGGACCTCGACGCGTACGTCGCCGCGCACAGCGCCCAGTGGCGCCGGCTCGAGGAGCTCGTCGGGCGGCGCCGGCTCACCGGCTCCGAGGCCGACGAGCTGCTCGACCTCTACCAGCGGACCTCCACGCACCTGTCCGTCGTCCGGTCGGCGAGCCCCGACCCGGGGGTCGTCGCGTACCTGTCCTCGCTGCTGGCCCGCGCCCGCCTGGCGACGGCGGGCCGCCGGACGGCCTCCTGGCGCTCCTTCACCGGGTTCTTCACGGCGACCTTCCCCGCGGCCCTGTACCGGCTGCGCTGGTGGTGGGTCTCCGTGGCGCTCGTCAACGTCGCGTTCGCGTTCGTCGTCGGCTGGTACGCCTACCGGAACCCGCGGGTGTGGACCTCGCAGATGACCCCGGAGCAGATCCAGCAGTTCGTCGGCACCGACTTCGAGCAGTACTACTCCGAGTACGCGCACCTGGACTTCACCGGCCTGGTGTGGACGAACAACGCCTGGGTGGCGGCGCTGTGCATCGCGCTGGGCGTCCTCGGGCTGCCCGTCGTGTTCATCCTCGCGAGCAACGTCGTCAACGTCGGTGTCGCCGGGGCCCTCATGGCCTACCACGGGCGGACGGCGCTGTTCTTCGGCCTCATCCTCCCGCACGGGCTGCTCGAGCTCACGGCCATCTTCGTCGCCGGCGCCGCCGGCCTGCGCATCTTCTGGGCCTGGCTGAGCCCCGGACCCGTGCCCCGTGGGCGGTCCCTGGCCCGCGAGGCCCGCACCTCGGTCGGGATCGCGCTCGGGCTGGTCGCCGTGCTGTTCGTCAGCGGAGTCATCGAGGGCTTCGTCACCCCGTCCGGGCTGCCGACCTGGGCCCGGATCGCCATCGGCGTCCTCGCCGAGACCGCGTTCGTCCTCTACGTCTTCGTCGTCGGCCGGTCGGCCGCGGCCCGGGGCGTCACCGGCGACGTCACGCGGCGCGACTCCGGCGACGTCGTCCCCGTCGCGGCCTGAAGGGACAAGGCCGCCCCGGACCCGGGTCCGGTCAGAGCAGGCCCTGGCGCTTCAGCGCGAGGTAGTGGTCGGCCAGCCGCACGGGCAGCTCGTCCGGGGGCGCGTCGAGGACGTCGACGCCGAGCCGGCCGAGGGCGCCGGCCGCGGCCTCGCGCAGCGCCGTCGTGCGCTCGGCGGCGGCGGCGGCCCACACCTGCTCGGACCCGTCGCGCGCCGTCCGCATCCGGGCCAGGGCCGGGTCGGAGACCGACGCGACGACGACCCGGTGGTGGGCGACGAGGGCGGGCAGGACCGGGAGCAGGCCCTCCTCGACCGCGGCGGGCTCCAGCGGCGTGAGGAGCACGACGAGCGAGCGGTGCGACGAGCGCGCGACCTCGGCCGCGAGCACGCTCCAGTCGGTCTCGACGACCTGCGGGTCCACCGGCGCCAGGGTGCTGATGACGTCGTGCAGCAGGGTGGCCCGGTCCGAGCCGGTGATGCGGGCCCGCACGGCGCGGTCGCCGGCCAGCACCTGGACCCGGTCGCGGGCGTGCCCGGCGAGGGCGGTGAGCAGGAGAGCGGCGTCCATCGCGGCGTCGAGCCGGGGTGCGTCGTCGACCCGGCCGGCGCTCGTGCGGCCGGTGTCGACGACGACGACGATGCGGCGGTGCTGCTCCGGCTGCCAGGTCCGCACGACGAGGTCACGCCGCCGGGCGGTGGCGCGCCAGTCGATGGAGCGGACGTCGTCGCCGTCGACGTAGTCGCGCAGGCTGTCGAACTCGGTGCCCTGGCCCCGCACCCGGACGGCGGCACGCCCGTCGAGCTGCCGGAGCACGGCGAGCCGGCTCGGCAGGTGCCGGCGCGAGGGGAAGGGGTGCAGGACCCGCAGGCGCCCCGGGACCTCGACGCTGCGCTGGCGGGCCGCGAGGCGCAGCGGACCGAGGAGCCGCACGGTGACGCGGTCCGCCGCCCGGTCGCCGCGGCGCGTCGGGACGAGGGCGGTCGTCACCCGGCGGCGCTCACCGGGCGGCACGTCCAGCGGGTGCCGGGCCGGGGTGGCGCCGGCGGAGGGGGGCCAGCCGTCGCGGAGCAGCCCGCGGGCGCGGCGGCGGCCGGTGTTCTCGACGACGAGCGAGGTGCTCGCCCGCTCGCCGAGCCGGACCTGGTCGGCGCCCTCGCGGGTCAGCCGCAGCCCCCCGGGCGCGGCGGCCAGGAGCAGGTCGGCGCCCACGGCGAGCACCCACAGCAGCAGCCACGCCCACAGCGTCGACCCCGCCGGCCGCAGCACGACGGGGACGACCCCGAGGAGGAGCAGCGCCGCGGCGCGCGTCGTCAGGGTCATCAGCGGGGCACGGGCACCGAGGACAGGACGCTGTGCAGCACGGAGGTCACCGACGTGCCCTCGAGCTCGGCCTCCGGACGGAGCATGAGGCGGTGCGCGAGGGTCGCGACGGCCAGGGCCTTGACGTCGTCCGGCGTCACGTAGCCGCGTCCGCTCAGCCAGGCCCAGGCGCGGCTCGTCGCGAGCAGCGCGGTGGCGCCGCGCGGGGAGACCCCGAGGGCCAGGGACGGCGAGGTGCGCGTGGCCCGGGCCAGGTCGACGACGTAGCCGAGAACGGCGTCGGACACCTGCACCTGGCGGACCGCGGCGGCTCCGGCGTCGATGTCGGCCGCGGAGGCGACGGCGCGCAGGCCGGCCGCGGCGAGGTCGCGGGGGTCGAAGCCGGACGCGTGCCGGCGCAGGACGGCGAGCTCGTCGTCGCGCTCGGGCACGGGCAGGACGACCTTGAGCAGGAACCGGTCGAGCTGGGCCTCGGGCAGCGGGTAGGTGCCCTCGTACTCGACGGGGTTCTGGGTGGCGGCGACGAGGAAGGGCCCGGGGAGCCCGTGCGGGGTGCCGTCGACGGTCACCTGCCGCTCCTCCATGGCCTCCAGCAGGGCGGACTGGGTCTTCGGCGGCGTCCGGTTGATCTCGTCGGCGAGCAGCAGGTTGGTGAAGACCGGCCCCGGGCGGAACTCGAACTCGCCGTCCCGGGCGTCGAAGACGAGCGAGCCGGTGAGGTCGCCGGGCATGAGGTCGGGCGTGAACTGGACGCGCTTGGTGCCGACGTCGAGGGAGGCCGCGAGCGAGCGGACGAGGAGGGTCTTGGCGACGCCGGGCACGCCCTCGAGGAGGATGTGGCCGCGGCAGAGCAGCGCGACGAGCATCCCCGCGACCGCGGCGCCCTGGCCGACGACGGCCTTGCCGACCTCGTCGCGGACGGCGACCAGCGCCTCGCGGGCGTCGGCCGCCTGGGGCTGCGGGGTGGAGCGGCCGGCGGAGGCGGGGCGCTCGTCCTCGGGGCGGGCGGGTGCCGGTGGGCCGGGCTCGGCGGGGGCGGCGGTCGGGACCGGCTCGGTGGGCGGGGAGGACCCCGCGGGCTCGGGCGTCCCTGGCCGCTCGTCCGGGGTGGGGGGCGTGTCGGTCATGGCGTGCGGACCTTCTCCTCGAGGTGGGCGAGCTGCTGGGCGGTGCGGACGAGGGCGGCCTCGTCCTGGGGCGGGGCGTCCCGCAGGAGGGCGTCGAGCTCGGTGGCCGGGACGCCGGTGGCGTCGGAGACGGCGGCGACGAGCTCGGGGAGACCGCCGCCGGGCGGGAGTCCCAGCCGGGCGGCGAGCCGGGTCCGGGTGGCGTGCCGCAGGACGGCCGCGGCCCGCGCGTCGGCCCGGGCGGCGCGGTAGAGCTCGGCGCGGCTCTCGGTGGTCTCGGTGGCCCGGACGACGACGGGCAGCGGCTCCGGGACGAGCCGGCCGAGCCGGCGGCCGCGGGCGACGGCGAAGGCGAGGAAGGCCAGGGCGCCGAGCCAGACCACGAGCCCGAGCCACGAGGGCCACACCGCGCCCTCGTCGGCGGGGGTCGGGTTCTCGGTGAGGTCGTCGGCGGTCGGGTGGTACCAGACGAGCCGGGGCGAGGCGCCGAGGAGCCGGACGACGAGGCCCGCGTGGTCGGCCTCGGTGACGAAGCGGTTCGTCGCGGCGTCGGGGAAGCCGACGAGGGTGACCGGGGCGTGCGCGGGGGAGGCCGGCAGGTCGACCGCGGCCCACAGCCGCGGGGACCCGGGCCCGTCGGGGGCGGCCGGGTAGCAGCCGACCGACCCGGCGGGCAGCCGGTCTCCGCTGGGGCCGAACACCCAGGACCAGCGGGCGACGGTGTCGCCGTCCTGGACCCACGGGACCCGGCAGTCGGCGGCGGAGACCTCGTCGCCGGAGCGGGTCGCGGTGACGCCGAGGTCGAGCTCGGGCAGGACGTCCGGGGCGCCGTCGAGGAAGACGACGCGGTCGGCGCCGCGGGTCGAGGCGAGCAGCCGCCGAGCGGCGGTGGAGCCGAGCAGGCTGGAGTTGCCGACGACCACCGTCGTCCCGGACCCGTCGCCGGCGGCGTCGATCGCCTCCTGCGCGGTGCCGGCGACCTCGACGTCGATGCCCTGGTCGCGCAGCACCTCGACGAGGGCGCGGGTGCCGCCCTGGCCGGTGCCGTCCGGGTGGAGGTAGTCGTCGGGGGGAGAGGAGCCGGCGGCGAGGGCGATGAGGACGCCACCGAGCACCACCGCGACCACCCAGAGGGCGACGCCGCGCACCCGGCGCACCGCCGACGGCGAGGCGCCGGAGGCCGGGGAGCGCGTCGCCTCCGGGGCGGCCGTCGGGGCCGGGGCCGTCATGCGCTCGCCCCCGTGCGGGGCCGGTCGGGCCGGGCGGCGGCGACGCGCTCCTCGAGGGCGACGACGCCGCGGGCCTGCTCGGCCGTCGCGTGCCGCTCGCCGTACCGGACGGCGTCGAAGGCGTCCGCGGCGGCGATGAGCGCGGCGTCCTCGCCGGGGAAGGGCGTGGCCAGCGTCACCGCGACCTCGTGGGCGGTGCGGCCGGGGGCGTCGTCGACGATCACCCGTTCGACGGCGCCGCGGGCGACGGCCCGCAGCCCGTCGAGCACGGCGGTGTCCCAGTCGCCCCGGTCCAGCGCGTCACGCGCCTGGCGGCGCAGCGTGGCCGCGGGCACGTCCGGGACGTCGAGCACGCCACGCCCCCGGCCGCTGCCGGACTCGCCGACGTCGCGGCGCAGCACCCGGACGAGCACGAGGGCCAGCACGGCGAGGACGAGCCCGACGGCGATCGGGACGAAGACCGAGGGCAGGCCGGTGCGCGGGCCGCTGTCCAGCAGCCGCTCGACGAGCTCGCGGAAGCGGTCGAGGAGGCCGGGCTGCTCGTGGTAGCGCGGGCTCGTCAGCTCCTGCTCCAGCCAGCGGCGTGCCTCGTCGGACGACGGGTCCAGCGGGGCGTCCCGGACCAGGGCGGGGAGGACCGACACGCCGCTCAGGCGCCGACGACCGGCCACGGGGGCTCGGCCGCCCCCTGCGCCGCACGGATGAGGCGGACGTCGAGACCCTCGCGGCGGATGCGCAGGTCGACGTAGAGCAGGGCGTCGACGCCGGAGCTGAAGGGGGTCGCGAGGGCGCCGGTGACGAGCCCGGTGATGCCGGAGATGACGGTCTGGAGGACGAGGAACGCCGAGCCGGTCGGGTCGTCGCCGAGGAAGGCCGTGGCACCGAGGGTGAGGAGGAGGCTGATGGGGATGGTGACGACGGCGGCCGCGATGCCGACGATGACCCCGGTGAGCAGGCGGATCCCGAACACCCGCCAGAACGCGCCCGTGAGCGGGCCGCCGACGAGGGACCACGAGCGGCGCAGCGAGGCGAGGACCCCGAGCCGCTCGAGGACGATCGCGGGCGTGGCGAAGGTCCAGCGGACGAGGACGACGAACGCGACGAGGATCCAGAGCAGGACCCCGAGGGCGACGAGGCCGATGACCAGGCCCCGCCCGCCGGCGCCCGCCGAGTCGGCGTAGACCGCGATGGCGATGGGCACGCCGAGGCACACCACGGCGATGAGCAGGGACGCGAGCATCGTCACGAGGACCGCGCCGATCATCCGCAGCACCACGCCGCGGGTGCCCTGCCAGGTCTGCCCCATCGTCACCTTGCGCCCGAGCACCGCCTGGCCGACGACCCAGGCCAGGAAGCCGGCGAGGAGGATCTGGGAGAAGAACTGTCCGAGCGCGGGGAGGTAGAGGCCGAGCAGGCCGAGGCCCAGACCACTCGGGAGGGTGTCGGAGGCGGCGGCGGAGCCGTCGAAGATGTCGAAGCTGCTCTGCCCGGACAGCCACGCGCCGAGCGCCGTCGTCGGCAGGAGGAAGACGAAGGTCGTCACCGCCGCGAGGCCGATCGTGGCGCCGGGGTTGCCGCGCACGGTCGTGAAGACGCCGCTGTAGAGGTCGCCGAGGGTGAGCGGGCGCAGGGCGATGATCCCGGGGCGGACGTCCATGCGCGCGAAGGGCCGGCCCGGCTGCCCGGGTGGGCCGGGCGGGTGGCCCGGTCCGTCGCCGCCGACGGTGCCGGGGGCCGGGTAGCCCGCGGGCGGGTGGCCCGGCGGCGGGTAGCCGCCCGGTGCGGACCCGGGGGGCGCCGACCCGGGCGGCGGGAGGGCGCCGGACGGCGGCCCGGACACCGGCCGGGCGGGCTCGGTGGGGCCGGACGAGCCGGGTGCCACCCACGGCTGGTCGGTCATCGGCGGTCCCCCTCGTGCAGCACGGCGCCACCTTAACCGAGCAGGGTGCGCTCCACCCCGGAGGCACGGGAACCCGTGGCGCCCAGGGCCGTCTGGCGGGCGACGATGCCCGGCTCGGCGCGCATGAGGCGCCAGCCGCGGCGGACGAGGACCAGGGGCGGCTTGCGGCGCTCGGACAGGTCGCGGGCGAGGCGCCGGGCGAAGGTCACGGCCGGCCGGTGGTGCACGCACCAGGCGCTGTGCAGCAGCCCGGCCTCGTCCAGACGGGCGACGACCTCGGCGGCGAAGATGCCCTCGGCGAGGACGAGGTCGTCCGGGCCCGCGGTGAGTGCCCGGCTCCCGACGGCGCGGCTGCGGCCGAGGTCGTAGACGGGGGTGTCGCAGCGGCCGGTGCGGACGAGCTGGTCCAGGGCGGCGACCGCGCGGTCGGCGTCCCAGCTGTCGGGGTGGTCCCAGTCGACGATGCCGAGGTCGGCACGCCGGGGGAGGCGGGGGTCGTCGCCGTCGCGGTAGAAGTCGTCGAGGCGGAAGACCGGCCAGCCCCGGGCCCGGTGCAGCCGCTCGGCGAGGCGCGACTTGCCGGCGCCGCTCGGGCCGGCGAGCACGACGACCCGGCCGGTGTCGGGGGAGCGCGACGCCGAGTCCTCGTCCCTCGCCCGCTCACCCACGGGTGGGCAGTCTAGGCCGACCCGCGGGCCGCCGTCCTCACCCCTCCTCGCCGGTGGCGCAGGCGGCGAGGACGGCGGCGAGCTCACCCGGCCGGCTCCACATCGGCCAGTGCCCGGTGGGGAGGTCGACGAGGTCCACGTCCTCGAGGGTGGCCACCTCGGCCATCATCGGATGCCCCGCGGCGGCCATCGCGCGGACCTGCTCGGCGCCGAGGGAGCAGCAGACGAGCGTGGCCGGGACGGCCCGACGGGCGGGGTTCGTCAGCGGGGTGGCAGCGCGCAGCACCGGGCCGGGCTCGGGGACGGCGCGCTCGCGGAAGGTGGCCAGGGCGGCCTCGTCCAGGCCGTCCAGCGACGCCTGCCGGCCGAGGTCCGGAAACGGCGGCAGCGGGAGCTCGACGACGTCGGCGGGCAGGTCGGGGAGGAGGACGGCGCCCGCCGCCACCGGTCCGCTGTCGACCCAGACGACCCGGGCGACGAGGTCCGGCCGCCGGTCCAGGACGAGCGTCGCCGGGTGGTTGGCGCCGCTGTGGGCGACGAGCGTCACCGGGCTCCCGGCGGTGCCGGCCGCCTGCTCGCAGACGGCGAGCAGGGCCGCGGCCTGGTCCTCCAGGTCGCGCGAGGCGCGAGCGGTGTCACCGGGGTCGAGACCCGGCAGGGTGACGGCGTGGACGGTGAGGCCGCGGTCCTCCAGGTCCGCGCGGACGGCGTCCCAGGCCCAGGCGCCGAGCCAATGCCCGGGGACGAGGACGAGCGGTGAGGTGGTCGTGGTGGTGTCCATGCCTCGCATCCTCAGGCCGCGGCCGGACGACCCCGTGTCACTATTCGTGGCACTTTCTGTGCCATCGTCGTGGGGTGAACCGCGCCGAACGACTCCACGCCCTCACCGAGTCGCTGCGCCGTGCGGGCCCGGGCGGCCGGACGGCCGAGCGGCTGGCCGAGGACTTCGGGGTCTCCGTTCGCACCGTGAAGCGCGACCTGGCCGCCCTCGCCGCCGCCGGCCTGCCGGTGTGGGGTCGGACCGGACCGGGCGGCGGGTACGGCCTCGCCGAGCGGGCGAGCCTGCCGCCGGTGACGCTGACCCCCGGGCAGGCCGTCGCCCTCGCCGCGGCCGTGGCGGCGACGCCGCACGCGCCGTACGCGGACGCCGGCCGGGCCGCGGTGCGCAAGGTCCTCGACGTCCTCGACCCCGGGACGCGCCACCGGGCGCGGCGGCTGGCGGACCGGGTCTGGGTGGACGTGCCGGACGGTCCGCCGCGCCGGGTGATGTCGCCGCTGGAGGCGGCGATGCTGGACCAGCTCGTCGTCCGGATCGACTACGCCGACCGCGCGGGGACGCGGACGCGCCGCGAGGTCGAGCCGATGATCTTCGCGTGGGCGCACGGCCGCTGGTACCTCGTCGCCTGGTGCCGGCTGCGGCGGGCGGTGCGCTGGTTCGACCTGCGGCGCGTGGAGCGCGCCGTCGCCACCCGGACCCCCTGCACCGGACACGACGTCGGCGAGATCGGGCGTCCCCCGGAGACCGCGGGACCGGTCGCCGACCTCTGAGCGCACCTCGCCGGGGCGGGCGACGTCGGGCGCCGCGGCGCGCCCGCCGGTCAGACCGACGTCCCCGGCTCCAGCCGGGATCCCGCGGGGAGCACGACCCCGGCCCCGACGACGCTGTCGCGGGCCAGCAGCGAGATGTGCCCGTCGACCGCGCGGGTGGCCCGCGAGAGGCGGCCGACCCGCGCGCCGGCGCCGACCCGCACGGCGTCGTCGAGCACGGCGGTCGACACCCGGGCGTCCCGTCCGACGGTGACGCCGGCGAAGAGCACGGAGTCCTCGACGACCGCGCCGGCCTCGACGACGACCCCGGGGCCGAGGACGCTGCGGCGCACCGTCCCGGCGATGCGGCACCCGCTGCTGACGACGGCGTCGGCCAGCTCGGACCCGGCCTCGACGCGGGCGGCCGGACGCTCGGGCCAGCGGGTGAGGATCGGCCAGCCCGGTCGGCCGACGGCGTCCACGCGTCCGGCGAGCAGGTCGCGGTGGGCGGCGAGGTAGGCCGCCGGGGTGCCGAGGTCGGCCCAGTAGCCCTCCAGCGGCCAGGAGCGCACCCGGCCGCGGTCGACGAGCCGGGGGAGGAGGTGCTCCCCGAAGTCGCCGATGCCCGTGCTGCCGTCGGCGTCGCCGGGAGCGAGCTCGGCCCGCAGGTCCTCCAGGGTGCGCAGGAGCACGTCGGGGTCGAAGACGAAGACCTCCGCCGCGATGACGGTGCCGCGGGGACGGTCGGGCTTCTGGTGCACCGACGTCACCCGCCGGCCGCGGGTGCTGACGACCGTCTTCTCCGCCGCCGTGCTCCGGGTGACCTCCGTCGTCACCACCGTGCACTCGCTCCCCTGCCCGAGGTGGTCCTCGACGACCGGACGCAGGTCCAGCGCCATCACCTGGTCGGCGCTCATGACGACGACGGCGTCCGGGGCGAAACGGCGGATCTCGTCGGCGTAGCGGTGCAGGTCGTCGCCGTTGCCCGCCGAGAACCCCTCGACGGCGGGGGAGGCCGACCCCTCCTCGGGGACGAGCCAGCGCAGCCCGCCGCGGGTGCGGTCCAGGTCCCACGGCCGCCCCGACGCCAGGTGTCGGTGCA
Organism: Phycicoccus flavus; assembly: GCF_004025965.2. Lineage (GTDB taxonomy): Bacteria > Actinomycetota > Actinomycetes > Actinomycetales > Dermatophilaceae > Phycicoccus > Phycicoccus flavus. Next base: position 69,586 of record NZ_SAYU02000002.1, read on the forward strand.
GGGTCCCGGCCTGGTACTGCACCGAGAGCCACACGTCGGCGATCCCGCTGTGGGCGAGGTTGCTCAGGGCGAAGTCGACGAGCTGGTAGGCCCCGGCGAACGGCAGCGCCGGCTTGGCCCGCTCCCGCGTCAGCACGTCCATCCGCGAGCCCCGACCACCGGCCAGGACCACTCCGAGGACCCTCGTCGTCGACCGCACGTGCCCACTGTGCCCCACCCCACCCCCCACCCGAACTTTCTCGCCTGATCCCTCGACCTTCGGGTTCGCGCACCTTCGGAGGGTGCGCGAACCCGAAGGTTCCGGGATCAGGCGAGAAAGTTGCCGACGGGGGTCGGGCGGGAGAGTGCCGGGGTGGGGGAGTGCGGGGGCGGGGAAGTGCGGGGGGAGGGGGAGGGGGTCAGCGGCCCTTGGGGTGCCAGACGGTCTTGGTCTCGAGGAACGCCGACAGGCGCGAGAGGTCGGGCGTGGGGCCGAAGTCCGGCTCGACCGCCGTCGCGCCGGTGCCGCCGGGGCGCAGCACCCGCTTGAGGTTCTCGGCGGCGGCCAGCTCGAGCCCGCCCCAGTCGACGCCGTCGGCGTCCGCGGCGCCGGTGAGGTCGATGGCGTTGACGTCCCGGTGCGACGCGAGCCACGGCGCGACCTCGGCGGTCCGGCCGGTGACCACGTTGACGACCCCGCCCGGCACGTCCGAGGTCGCGAGACACTCGGCGAGGTCGACGGCCGGCAGCGGCCGCGCCTGCGACGCGAGCACGACGCAGGTGTTGCCCGACACGATGACCGGCGCGAGCACGGACACCAGCCCGAGGAGGGAGGACGCCTGCGGGGCGAGCACGGCGACGACGCCCGTCGGCTCCGGCGCCGAGATGTCGAAGTACGGCCCGGCGACGGGGTTGAGCCCGCCGAGGACCTGCGCGTACTTGTCGGACCAGCCCGCGTACCAGACCCACCGGTCGATGGCGGCGGAGACGACGGCCTCGGCCCGCGCGGCGGTGAGCCCCTCGGAGTCGCGGACGTCCGAGACCAGCTGGGCCCGCCGGCCCTCCATGACCTCGGCGACCCGGTACAGCACCTGCCCGCGGTTGTACGCGGTGGCCGACGCCCACCCGGGCTGGGCCTTGCGGGCCGCGACGACGGCGTCGCGCGCGTCCTTGCGCGACCCCTGCGCCGCGTTGGCGAGGAAGCGCGGGGTCGACCGGCGGCCGGTCGGGGCGGCCAGCACCTCGTAGGAGCGGCCGCTCTCGGACCGGGGGAACGCGCCCCCGATGTAGAGCTTGTACGTCTTGCGGACGTCGACCCGCGTGCTCACTGCCCACCACCCGTCGTCACGTAGGCCTCGAGCCCGTGCCGGCCGCCCTCGCGGCCGTAGCCGGACTCCTTGTAGCCGCCGAAGGGCGAGGTCGGGTCGAACTTGTTGAAGGTGTTGGCCCACACGACCCCGGCCCTCAGCTGGTCGGCCATCCAGAGGATGCGGCTGCCCTTCTCGGTCCAGACGCCGGCCGACAGCCCGTACGGGGTGTTGTTGGCCTTGGCGACCGCCTCGCCCGGCGTGCGGAAGGTGAGCACCGAGACGACCGGCCCGAAGATCTCCTCCTGGGCGATCCGGTGCGTCTGCGCGACGCCCGAGAACACCGTCGGCCGGAACCAGTACCCGTGCGCGGGCAGCTCGCAGCCGGAGTCCCAGCGCTCGGCGCCCTCGGCCTCCCCGGCCTCGGTGAGCGCCTGAATGCGCTCCAGCTGCGCCTTGCTGTTGATGGCGCCGACGTCGGTGTTCTTGTCCATCGGGTCGCCGACGCGCAGCGTCCCCAGCCGCCGCTTGAGGCGCCGCAGCACCTCGTCGGCGACGTTCTCCTGGACGAGGAGCCGGCTGCCGGCGCAGCACACGTGGCCCTGGTTGAAGAAGATGCCGGTGACGATGCCCTCGACGGCCTGGTCGATCGCGGCGTCGTCGAAGACGATGTTCGCGCCCTTGCCGCCGAGCTCCAGGGTCGCCCTCTTCCGGGTCCCGGCGATGGAGCGGGCGATCATCTTGCCGACCCCGGTGGACCCGGTGAAGGCGAGCTTGTCGATGCCGGGGTGGTCGACGATCGCCTGGCCGGTGGCGCCCGCGCCCGTGACGATGTTGACGACGCCGGGCGGGAGGTCGGCCTGGCGGCAGATCTCGGCGAAGAGCAGCGCGGTGAGCGGCGTCGTCTCGGCCGGCTTGAGGACGACGGTGTTGCCCGTCGCCAGGGCGGGCGCGACCTTCCACGCGAGCATGAGCAGCGGGAAGTTCCACGGGATGACCTGCCCGACGACGCCCACCGGCCGCGGGTTCTCGCCGAGCGAGGCGTAGGACAGCTTGTCGGCCCAGCCCGCGTGGTAGAAGAAGTGCGCCGCGACGAGGGGGATGTCGACGTCGCGGCTCTCCTTGATCGGCTTGCCGTTGTCGAGGGTCTCCAGGACGGCGAGCTCGCGGGCCCGCTCCTGGACGATCCGGGCGATGCGGTACAGGTACTTGCCCCGGTCGGCGCCGCTCATCCGCGACCACACGCGGGTGTAGGCGGTGCGGGCCGCGCGGACCGCGGCGTCGACGTCGTCGGCGCTCGCCTCGGAGACCTCGGAGAGGACCTCCTCGGTGGCGGGGTTGACGGTCTTGAAGGCCGTGCCGCCGGTGGCCTCGACGAACTCGCCGCCGATGAAGAGCCCGTGGCTGCTCGCGATGTCGACGACGGCCCGCGACTCGGGGGCCGGTGCGTACTCGAAGGTGGGCATGTGCGCTGCTGTCCTGCCGTCCGCGTCGGGGTCTGCTGGGCTCGGGGGGTGCTCGGTGGTCAGTAGCCGCTCGGGGCGTCGTCGGCCACGTAGTCGGCACCGGAGTAGGCGCCGGTCGTCATCTTCTGGCGCTGGAGGACGAGGTCGTTGAGCAGCGACGAGGCGCCGAACCGGAACCAGTGGTTGTCCAGCCAGTCCTCGCCCGCGACCTCGTGGACGGTGACGAGGTAGCGGATCGCGTCCTTGCTCGTCCGGATCCCTCCCGCCGGCTTGACGCCGACCTGCTCGCCGGTGAGGTCGCGCCAGTCGCGGACGGCCTCGAGCATGGTCAGGGTCACCGGCAGCGTCGCCGCCGGGGAGATCTTGCCGGTGGAGGTCTTGATGAAGTCGCCGCCGCCGAGCATCGAGAGCCACGAGGCGCGGCGGACGTTGTCGTAGGTCGAGAGCTCGCCGGTCTCCATGATGACCTTGAGCCGGGCCCGCCCGCAGGCCTCCTTGGTCTCGGCGACCTCCCGGAAGACGGCGAGGTAGTCGCCGGCCAGGAAGGCGCCGCGGTCGATGACCATGTCGATCTCGTCGGCGCCGTTCTCGACGGCGTCGCGCACGTCGGCGAGCTTGACGGCGCGGCTGGCGCGACCGCTCGGGAAGGCCGTGGCGACCGCGGCGACCTTGACGTCGGCGTCGCCGAGCGTGTCGCGCGCCACCGGCACCATGTCGCCGTAGACGCACACGGCCGCCGGGCTCGGGGTGGTGCGGTCGCTCGGGTCCGGGACGAGGGCGCGGGTCGCGAGCCCGCGGACCTTGCCCGGGGTGTCGGCGCCCTCGAGGGTCGTGAGGTCGATCATCGAGATGGCGAGGTCGATGGCCCACGCCTTGCTGCTCGTCTTGATCGAGCGCGTCGACAGCCCCGCGGCGCGGGCCTCGCAGCCGACCTGGTCCACCCCCGGCAGGCCGTGCAGCCAGCCCGTGAGGGCCTGGTTGGTCAGGCGCGAGACGCCCAGGAGGTCGCGGGCGCGGGCGGTCGCGTCGACGTCGGTGGCGGTGCTCACCGAAGGGAGTGTACGGGCGCCCCGGGAGGCCGGGAGGCCGGGAACCGGCGACGGGGCGGACGGCGACGACACCGGTGGGGTCGCTCCGGGCCATCGGGGCGGGTCGCGGACGTAGCGTCGGACGATGCGCACGCTGGCCCTCACCCAGAACACGACCCTCGACGCCCGGGCCGAGATGCTCGGCGGCTGGTTCGCCGCCCAGGGCCAGAACCGGGCGGTCGTCGTCGAGAACCGGCGCCAGCGGGAGGAGTCGGACGCCCTGCTCGTCGGGCGGCGGACCTTCGAGGACCTGCGCGGCTACTGGCGCGACCTGGCGGACGACGCCACCGGGGTGTCGGACCACCTCAACGGCGTCGCCAAGTTCGTCGTCTCCTCGACGATGGACGAGCCGGACTGGGCGGGGACGACGGTGCTGCGCGGCGACGTCCTCGAGGAGGTCCGGGCGCTCAAGGCGGCCGACGGCGCCGACATCGTGTGCACCGGGTCGGTCACCCTCTCGCACGCGCTGCTCGAGGCCGGCCTCGTCGACGAGCTGCGGCTGTTCACCTACCCCGTCGTCCAGGGCGCCGGGCGGCCGCTCTTCCCCGACGGCTGGTCGCTCGAGGACGCCGCGCTCGTCGAGGCGCGCGACCTCGACGGCGTGCTGCTCCAGCGGTGGCAGCCGGCGTCCGGGGGCTGACGCCGCCGACCCGGCACCCACGTCGGCGGCGTCCGGTCAGGGACGGGTGGCGGCCTCCAGGTCGGCGCGGACCGCCGCCAGCCGCTCGGCGGCCCGGGCCCGGGCGGCGGCGAGGTCGTCGCCGGTCACCGGCTCGACGACCTCGAGGTAGACCTTGAGCTTCGGCTCGGTGCCGGACGGCCGCACGACGACCCGCGACCCGTCGGCCAGGTGGTAGCGCAGGCCGTCGGTGGGCGGCAGGCCGCCCTCGCCCCGGGCCAGGTCGTCGGCCCGCTCGACGGCGACGCCGGCGACGGCGGTGGGCGGCTCGGCGCGCAGCCGGGCCATCACCCGCTCGATGAGGGAGAGGTCCTCCACCCGCACCGAGAAGGAGTCCGTCGCGTGCACGCCGTGGGTGCGGGCCAGGTCGTCCAGGAGGTCGGGGAGGGTGGCGCCGCGCGCCTTGAGCCCGGCGGCGAGCTCGGCGACGAACAGCGCGGCGGTCACCCCGTCCTTGTCGCGGACGTGCCCGGGGTCGACGCAGTAGCCGAGCGCCTCCTCGTAGCCGTAGCGCAGGCCCTCGACCCGCCCGATCCACTTGAACCCGGTGAGGGTCTCCTCGTGCCGGACCCCGGCGGCGGCGCACATCGCGGCCAGCAGCCGGGAGGAGACGATCGAGCACGCCAGGACCGCGCCCTCGCCGGCGCCGCGGTCCAGGACGTGCGCGCCGAGCAGCGCGCCCACCTCGTCGCCCCGCAGCATCCGCCAGCCGCCGCGGTCGGGCACGGCCACGGCGCAGCGGTCGGCGTCCGGGTCGTTGGCGACGACGAGGTCCGGGCCGGTCTGCTCGGCGAGCTCGAGGGCGGCGTCCATCGCCCCCGGCTCCTCGGGGTTCGGGAAAGAGACGGTGGGGAAGGCGGGGTCGGGCTCGGCCTGCGCGAGGACCGGCACCGGCGCGGGGAAGCCGGCGGCGACGAAGGCGCGCTGTACCGTCTCGGCGCCGACGCCGTGCAGCGCGGTGTGGACGACGGTGACGTCGCGCGGGGTGCCGGGGTCGAGCACCGACACCGCGTCCGCGAGGTAGGCGTCGAGGACCTCGTCGCCGAGGACCTCCCAGCCGGACCCGGGACGGGCGACCGACGCGACGGAGGGGACGGCGGCGATCCGCTCGGCGATGAGCCCGTCGACCGGGGGGACGATCTGCGAGCCGTCGCCGACGTAGACCTTGTACCCGTTGTCCTGCGGCGGGTTGTGCGAGGCCGTGACCATGACGCCCGCGTCGGCCCCCAGGTGGCGGACCGCGTGGGCGAGCACCGGCGTGGGCAGCGGCCGGGGGAGCAGCAGCGCCCGCCCGCCGAGCCCGGTGACGACGGCGCAGGTGTCGGCGGCGAAGACGTCGCTGTCGGTGCGGGCGTCGAACCCGACGACGACGAGGGGGGAGTAGGTGAGGGTGCGCAGGTACGCCGTGAGGCCGGCCGCGGCCCGCACGACGACGGCGCGGTTCATCCGGTTCGGTCCGCCGCCGAGGCGTCCGCGCAGGCCGGCGGTCCCGAACTCGAGCATCCCGGACATGGCGTCGGCGAGCTCGGCGGCGGCCTCGTCCTCGCCCGCCTCCGCCCGGTCGGCGAGGTCGGTCAGCTCGGCGCGGGTCCGCGGGTCGGGGTCGTCGGCGGCCCACGCCCGGGCGGCGGCGACGGGGTCGGTCGGGGCGTCCTCGATGGGTGTGGCGGCCCGGGGGTCCTCGGCGATGTCGGCCATGCCGGGGCGCCTCAGACGAGCCGGACGACGTCGGCGAGCAGCCGGCCGCAGCGGTCGGCGGCGGCCCGCCCGGCCTCGAGGACCTCCTCGTGGCTGAGCGGTGTCGCGGAGATGCCGGCGGCCGCGTTGGTGACGAGCGAGATGCCGAGCACCTCCAGCCCGGCGTGCCGGGCCGCGATGGCCTCCAGGGCCGTCGACATCCCGACGAGGTCGGCGCCGAGCACCTTGGCCATCCGCACCTCGGCCGGGGTCTCGTACTGCGGGCCGCGGAACTGGGCGTAGACGCCCTCGGCCAGGCCCGGGTCGACCTCCTGGGCCAGCGCCCGCAGGCGGGGCGAGTAGAGGTCGGTGAGGTCGACGAACGTCGCGCCCTCCAGCGGGGTGGCGCCCGTGAGGTTGATGTGGTCGGAGATGAGCACCGGGGTGCCGGGTGCCCAGGCCGGGTCGAGCCCGCCGCACCCGTTGGTGAGGACGACGGCCGAGCAGCCCGCGGCCGCCGCGGTGCGGATGCCGTGGACGACCGCCCGCACGCCGCGGCCCTCGTAATAGTGGGTGCGCGTGCCGTAGACCAGGGCCCGCCGACCGGTGTCGCCGACGGCCACCGAGCGCATCGCGCCGGAGTGGCCCTCGACGGCGGCCGCGGCGAAGCCGGGGACGTCGGTGTTCTCGATCGTCGCGAGCGTCTCGCCGACGAGGTCGCCGGCCTGGCCCCACCCGGAGCCGAGGACGAGCGCGACGTCGTGGCGTTCGACGCCGGTGCGCTCGCGGATGACGGCGGCGGCGGCCTCGGCGACCGCGGCCGGGTCGGCGGCGGGGTCGGAGAGGTCGTGGACGGCGGCGGGGTCGGTCACCGGGGAAGCGTACCGACGGCCTCCGACGCCTCCCGGGCCCCCGCGGCAGCCCTCGCGGTGGTCTCGCACTTGCGCCTGCAAGTTGCATGTGCAACTCTTGGCGCATGGCCACCCTCGCGCACGAGCTGCACGTCCTCGTCGGGCTCATGGACCGGCGCGCCGAGCTGCTGCTCGCCCGGTCCGGCGTCGGCCTCACCTACCGGCGCTTCCTCGCCCTCCTCCACGTCGACGAGCTCGACGGCCCGACCCAGCGCGGGCTCGCCGAGCGGCTCGGGTCCAGCGAGGCCGCGACGAGCCGCATGGTCGCCGGGCTCGTGCGCGACGGGCTGCTCGACGCCACCTCCGCCGGCGGCAACCGCCGGACCCTGCGCCTGACCCCCGAGGGCGGACGCCGGCTGGCCGCGGCGGGCGGGGTGCTCGGCGACCGGTTCGACGGGCTCGTGCGCTCCCGCGGCGCCGACCCCGACGCCCTGCTCGCCGTCGTCACCGACCTCGTCGCCGCCCTCTCCGACCTCGTCCACACCCCGGGGACCGGTCCCCGCAGCGCCGACGGCGCGCTCGCCGCCGTCTCCACCGACCCCGACCTCCAGGAGGTCTGACATGCACGCCTGGACCCTGCTCCTCGTCTCGCACGTCGCCGCCGCGCTGGTCTCGGTCGGCCTCGGCGGCGTCCAGCTGCTCCGCCGCAAGGGTGACGCCCGGCACCGGCTCCTCGGCCGGGTGTGGGTGGTCCTCATGCTGTGGACGGCGGTGTCCTCGTTCTGGATCCGGCACCTGCGCGACGGCGCGTTCAGCTGGCTGCACATCCTCAGCCTCGTCACGCTCGTCACCGTCACCCTCGGCGTCCTCGCCATCCGGCGCGGCGACGTCCGCGGCCACCGCGGCAACATGACCGGCAGCTGGCTGGGGTCGGTCATCGCCATGGTCTTCGCCCTGGCGATCCCGGACCGGATGCTGCCGACCTTCGCCGTCACCGACCCCGCGGGGGCCCTCGCCGCACTGGCCGCGGTGGTCGCGACCGTCGTCGTGCTCGTCCTCGCCGGCGACCGGCTCGCGACCGGGGCGCCGCGGCGGCCCGGCGTCCTCGCCCGGCGCTGACCTCGGGACCCGACCCCGGGAGGGACGTCGGACCGGGTGGTTGGATGGGTCCGTGAGCGCGCGGTCCAGCAGAGTCGTCATCCTCGGGGGTGGTCCCGGGGGGTACGAGGCCGCCCTCGTCGCCGCCCACCTCGGCGCCGACGTCACGGTGGTCGAGCACCGCGGGATCGGTGGCGCCTCGGTGCTCACCGACTGCGTCCCGAGCAAGACGCTGATCTCCACCGCCGAGTACATGAGCGACTTCGGCGTCGCCGCCGAGCTGGGCGTGCACCTGGAGGACCGGGACGGCGACGAGGTCGCCGACCCCCACGCCGACCTGCCCGAGGTCAACCGCCGGGTCGTCGACCTCGCCGCCGCGCAGAGCGCCGACATCACCGCCCGGCTCGCCGAGGTCGGCGTGCGCACCGTCGCCGGACGGGCCCGGCTCACCTCGCCCACGACCGTCGCCGTCGACGGCGAGGACGACGCCCCCACCGAGCTGGTGGCCGACGTCGTCCTCGTCGCCACCGGCGCGACGCCGCGGGTCATGGACACCGCCGTCCCCGACGGCGAGCGGATCCTCACCTGGCAGCAGATCTACGACCTGCGCGAGCTCCCGGAACGGCTCGTCGTCGTCGGGTCCGGGGTCACCGGCGCCGAGCTGGCCCAGGCCTACCTCGGCCTCGGCTCGCAGGTCGTCCTCGTCTCCTCCCGCGACCGGGTGCTGCCCGGTGAGGACCCGGACGCCGCCGCCGTCATCGAGGAGGTCTTCCGCAAGCGCGGCATGGAGGTGCTCGGCCGCTCGCGGATGGAGTCGGTGACGCGCACCGACGACGGCGTCCTCGTCCGGCTCGTCGACGGCCGGGAGGTCACCGGCTCGCACGCGCTGCTGGCGGTCGGGTCGGTGCCGCAGACCGCGGACATCGGGCTGGAGGACGTCGGCGTCGAGCTGCTGCCCTCGGGGCACGTCGCGGTCGACAAGGTGTCGCGGACCTCGGTGCGCGGGGTCTACGCCGCGGGCGACTGCACCGGCGTGCTGCCGCTGGCCTCGGTCGCCGCCATGCAGGGACGCATCGCCATGTCGCACGCCCTCGGGGACGCGGTGGCGCCCCTGAACCTCGGGGTCGTGTCGGCGAACATCTTCACCGACCCCGAGATCGCCACCGTCGGCATCTCGCAGCAGGACGTCGACGAGGCGCGGGTCGACGCCGAGGTGCTCATGCTGCCGCTGTCGCGCAACCCGCGGGCGAAGATGCTCGGCATCCGCGACGGGTTCGTCAAGCTCTTCGCGCAGAAGGGCTCGGGCGCCGTCGTCGGCGGGGTCGTCGTCGCCCCGCGCGCCTCCGAGCTCGTCTTCCCGGTCACCCTCGCGGTGCAGCACCGGCTCAACGTCGACCAGGTGGCCTCGACCTTCACCGTCTACCCCTCGCTCTCCGGATCGGTCGCCGAGGCCGCCCGGCGGCTGCACCCCACGGGCTGACCTGCGCGTCCGCCGCGCCCCGGCGCTCCCGCGCGCCCGCCGCATGCGGTTGACTGGAGGGACCCCGACGAGAGGTACACCCGTGAAGAAGATCCGAGCCGCCGTCGTCATCGCCGCCGCCACCGCCGGCTGGCAGAAGGCCAAGGACTACGCCCGCGAGAACCCGCAGCAGGCGAACGACACCATCGAGAAGGTCGAGGGCTTCGTGCGCGGCAAGGCCTCGCCCCAGTACGCGGCCAAGGTCGACTCCGGGGGCGCCGCCCTGCGGCGCGGTCTCGGGCTGCCGGCCCGTTCGGCCTCCGCCGCCCCGGCGTCCGCGCCGGTGGCCGACGGCAGCCCCGGCGAGATCCGGGACGACACCGCCACCGGTCCGCGCGAGGCCGCCCCCGGCATCGACCCCTCGATCTGATGGCGGGCACGGCGAGCGGTCAGCCCGCTCCGGACACCCCCGAGATCCCCGACGTGCCGGGACCGGACGTCCCGGCCGCGCCCGAGGCGCCGGACCCGGTGGACCCGCGCCCCGCGGACCCGACCGACCCGCAGCCCACCGACCCCGTCGAGCCGGGCACCGACCCGCTGGACCCGGACCCGCAGGAGCCGTGGCAGCCGCATGCGCCCGACGACCCCGCGCCGGTGGCGCCGAACCCCGAGCCCGGCACCGGCGACGACCCGCAGCCGCGTCGCGAGGTCGACCAGGTCGGGTCCTAGCCCCGGCTCAGGACCCGGCGGGCTCGCCGTCGCCCGCGGGGGCGTCGGTGATCTCGCAGATGACGGCGCCGTTGGTCACGGTGGCGCCGACCTCGGCGGTCAGGCCGCTCACGGTTCCCGCCTTGTGCGCGGTGATGGGCTGCTCCATCTTCATGGCCTCCAGGACGACGACGGTGTCGCCGGCGGCGACGCTCGCCCCGTCCTCGACGGCGACCTTGACGATCGTCCCCTGCATCGGCGCGGTGAGCGAGTCCCCGGACGTCGCGGCGCCGCCGCCACCCCGGCCGCTGCGCCGCGGCGCCTTCTTCGACGTCGTCGCGCCCCCGCCGCCGAGTGTCAGCCCGCCGGGGAGGGACACCGACAGACGCTTGCCGCCGACCTCGACGACGACCGTCTGCCGCTCCTGCGGCTCGCCGCCCTCGCCGGTCGGCCCGGCGTAGGGCTCGATGTCGTTGTCCATCTCGGTCTCGATCCACCGGGTGTGCACGGTGAACGCCTCGTCGGCGTCGGCCGGCGCGAACGCGGGGTCGGAGACGACCTTGCGGTGGAAGGGGATGACCGTCGGCATGCCCTCGACGACGAGCTCGGCCAGCGCCCGGCGGGAGCGTTCGAGCGCCTGCTGCCGGGTCCGGCCGGTGACGACCAGCTTGGCGATCATCGAGTCGAACGCGCCGGCGACGGTGTCGCCCTCGACGATGCCGGCGTCCCAGCGCACGCCCGGCCCCTGGGGGATCACCATGCGGGTCACCGTGCCCGGGGCGGGCAGGAAGCCCCGCCCGGCGTCCTCGCCGTTGATGCGGAACTCGATGGAGTGCGCGTGCGGCTGCGGGTCGTCGTAGTCCAGGGTGCCGCCGTCGGCGATCCGCAGCTGCTCGCGGACGAGGTCGATGCCGGTGACCTCCTCGGAGACGCAGTGCTCGACCTGGAGGCGGGTGTTGACCTCGAGGAAGGAGATGTGGCCGTCGACGCCGACGAGGAACTCGCAGGTCCCCGCCCCGACGTAGCCGGCCGCGCGGAGGATGGCCTTGGAGGCGCGCAGCAGCTCGGCGTGCTGCTCGTCGGTGAGGAAGGGCGCCGGCGCCTCCTCGACGAGCTTCTGGTTGCGCCGCTGCAGGGAGCAGTCGCGGGTCGAGACGACGACGACGTTGCCCTCGGCGTCGGCGAGGCACTGGGTCTCGACGTGCCGCGGGTGGTCCAGGAAGCGCTCGACGAAGCACTCGCCGCGGCCGAAGGCGGACACGGCCTCGCGGACCGCGGAGTCGAAGAGGTCGGGGATCTCCTCCATCGTGCGGGCCACCTTGAGGCCGCGGCCACCGCCGCCGTACGCGGCCTTGATGGCGACGGGCAGCCCGTGCTCCTCGGCGAAGGCGACGACCTCGTCGGCGCCGCCGACCGGGTCCGTCGTGCCGGGCACGAGCGGGGCGTCGGCGTCGAGGGCGATGTGGCGGGCCTTGACCTTGTCGCCGAGGCGGTCGATGGCCTCCGGGCCGGGGCCGATCCAGACGAGCCCGGCGTCGAGGACGGCCTGGGCGAAGTCGGCGTTCTCGGCGAGGAACCCGTAGCCGGGGTGCACGGCGTCGGCGCCGGAGGTCCTCGCGACCTCGACGATCGCGTCGATGACGAGGTAGGACTCGCCCGGGGTCGAGCCGCCGAGGGCGTAGGCCTCGTCCGCGACCTTCACGTGCAGCGCGTCCCGGTCGGGGTCGGCGTAGACGGCGACGGAGGTGACGCCGGCGTCCGCGCAGGCGCGGGCGATGCGCACGGCGATCTCGCCCCGGTTCGCGATGAGGACCTTGGTGATGGCCATGGTCGTGGACTCTAGCGTCCGGCCCGGGCGCCGCCGGGGGTGTCGCCGGGGCGACGTCGGTCACGCCCCGAGCGAGGCGGCGAGGCGGCCGAGCAGCTCGGCCAGCGCCGCGCGGTCGGCCTCGGGGAGGGCGGCCAGCAGCCGCTGCTCGTTGGCGATGTGCGTCGTCATCGCCTCGTCGATGAGCGTCCGCCCGGCGGCGGAGAGGTGGACGGTGCGCGAGCGCCCGTCGCCCTCGGCCGCCCGCCGCTCGACGAGGCCGCGGGCCTCCAGCCGGTCCAGGCGCTTGCTCACCGCCCCGGTCGTCACCATCGTGCGCTCGGACAGCTCCCCCGGGGTGAGGACGTACGGGGCCCCCTGCCGGCGCAGGGTCGCGAGGACGTCGAACTCCCCCTCCCCGAGGCCGTAGCGCGCGTAGACGGCCGTGAGCTCGGGGGTCAGCGCGGCGGCGATCCGGTGGATGCGGCCGATGACGAGGACGGGGCTCGTGTCGAGGTCCGGGCGCTCGGTCCGCCACTGCTCGTGGACGTGGCTCACGTGATCCATGACTGGACGATATCTTCCACGGAAGATAATGTGCCTTCCGTGGAAGATACTTCGGCGACCGTCCGCACGGTCCTGCTCACCGCCGTGGCCCCCGTCGTCTGGGGGTCCACCTACGCCGTCACCCAGCTGGCCCTGCCGCCGGGGCGGCCGATGTTCTCCGCGGCGATGCGGATCCTGCCCGCCGGGCTGCTGCTGCTGCTGTGGCTGCGCCGCCTGCCGCGCGGCCGGTGGTGGGGGAGGGCGGCCGTCCTGGGGACGCTCAACCACGGCCTCTTCTTCGCGCTGCTCTACGTCGCGGCCTACCGGCTGCCGAGCGGGCTGGCCGCGACCCTGACCGCGCTCTCGCCGCTCGTCGTCATGGGCGTCGCCCGCCTGGCCCTCGGCGAGCGGCAGCCGCGGGTCACCGTGCTCGCCTCGCTGGCCGGCGTCGCGGGGGTCGTGCTGCTCGTCCGGCAGGGCGGGCACGAGGGCGGGGTCGACCCCGTCGGGGTGGCCGCGGCCGTCGGCGCCGTCGTCTCCTCCGCCGTCGGGTTCGTCCTCGTCAAGCGGTGGACCCCGCGCGACGGCGTCCTCGTCACCACGTCGTGGCAGCTCGTCGCCGGGGGGCTGCTGCTCGTCCCGGTCGCGCTCGTCACCGAGGGCGCGCCACCGGTCCTCGACGGCGCCGGCGTGCTCGGGCTGCTCTACCTGGGGCTCGTCGGGTCCGTGCTCGGCTACGTCGTGTGGTTCCGCGGGCTCACCCGGATGGACGCCGGGGCGGTCGCCGTCGTCGGGCTCGTCAACCCGGTGGTGGGCACGGCGCTCGGGGTGGTGCTCCTCGGCGAGCCGTTCGGGTGGGGGCACCTCGCGGCGACCGGGGTCGTCCTCGGCGGCGTGCTCGCCGCGCAGGCCCCGGTCCGCCGGGCCGCCCGCCGGCTCCGGCCGCACCGCCGCGCCCCGCTCGTCCCGGTGTGCGCCCCTGAGTAGCGGTGCTCAGGACGCGAGGGGGCCCGCGGCGTCACACTGGGCCGTGCCCGCCCCGGGCACCCCCTCTCGCCGTGAGGAGGCCGCGATGTCCGCGCCACCGACGACCGCACCCTCGCCGGGGACCCCCGGCCCGGGCGGCCCGCCCCCCACCGTCCGCTCCGCCACCCCGGCGCAGCTGTCCTGGCTCGAGGAGCAGCTGCGCGAGTGGCGCGCCGACGGCCTCGTCGACGACCGCACCCTGGAGCTCATCCGCGCCCGCTACGTCGCGCACCGCCGGGTCACCCTGAGCCGCATCGTCCTCACCCTCGGCGCCGCCTTCGTCGGGCTCGGGCTCATCTGGCTCGTCGCCGCCAACCTCGACGAGCTCTCGCCGCTCCTGCGGCTGGTCTTCGTCGCCGCCCTGTGGCTCGGGTTCGTCGTCGTCGCCGAGCTCCTCGCCGCCCGCCGCGAGCGGGTGGGCGACGTCGCCTCGCCGGTGGTCGGCGCGGTCCGGCTGCTCGCCGCGGCCGGCTCGGGCGCCGTCCTCTTCCAGGCCGCGCAGAGCCTCCAGGTCCCCGCCTACGAGCCGGCGCTCGTCGGCCTCTGGGGGGCCGGGGTCCTCGTGTACGCCTACGCCGTCGTCGGGCTCGGCCCCGCCGTGGTCGGCATCCTCCTCGTGACCTTCTGGCTCGTCCAGCACGTCGTCGAGGCATCCGAGGCCCTGCTCGCGGTGACCCTGACCGTCGGCGCCGCCGCCGTCGCCGCCGTGGCCGTCGGGGTCCTGCACCACCGGCTGCCGGCGTCCCTGCGCGGCTGGCGCCCCCTCGGCGACCCGTGGCGCGAGGTGGGGGCCCTCGTCGCCCTCGGGGCCCTCTTCACGGCGGCCCTGCCCTACGGCGACGAGCGCGGCTCCGGCACCCTCCTCACCTGGGTCGTCCTCGCCGTCGCCGTCGTCCTCGCGGGCGCCGCCGGCGCCACGGGTGACCGGCTCGACCGGGCCGAGGTCGGTCTCGCGGCGCTGGCCCTCGGCGTCACCGCGCTGCTCTCGCTCTGGCGCACCTCGGCCGACGTCACCGGCACCGCGGACCTCGCGGCCGGCGACTGGGCCCGGGCCGTCGTCGCCGTCCTGCTCTACCTGGCCGTGACCAGCGGCTACGCCGTGCTCGGCGGGCAGCGCGACTCGGGGCTGCTCACCTGGGTGGCGACCGCCGCGCTCGTCGTCTTCGTCACCGTCCAGGCCTTCGCCGTCTTCGCGCCGGTGCTCTCCGGGGCGGTCCTCTTCCTCGCGGTCGGGGTGGTCCTCATCGGCACCGGCGTCGCCGCCGACCGGGGCCGACGACGGCTGCTCGCGACGGCCGCGGAGGTGCGGTCGTGACCCCCCGTCGGCCGGTGCGCGTCGCCGCGGCGGTGCTCGTGCAGGCCGCGCTCGTCCTCGTCGCCGTCCAGGCGCCGCTCTCGGCCCGGCTCACCGGCGAGGAGGTGCGCCTGCGGGTGGAGCCGGTCGACCCCTACGACCCCTTCCGCGGGGCGTACGTCGACCTCGGCTACCCCGACCTGCCGGACCAGCCCGGGACCTCCTTCGAGGACGACCCCGACGTCGTCGACCCGGTGGAGCGCGGCGTCGCCTACGTGCCGCTCGTCCCGCGGGGCGAGGTCTGGGTGGGCGGGCCGGTGCAGCGCACCCGTCCGGCGGACGGGCCCTACCTCACCTGCGACGACTCCGACTGGCGGCTGCGCTGCGGCATCGAGAGCCTGTTCCTGCCGCAGGACGCCGCCGCCGGGGCGGAGCGCGAGCTGCGGCAGGGCGCGGTCGCCACGGTGCGGGTCGACGGTCGCGGGAACGCGGCCCTGCTCGGGATCGAGCCGGCCTGAGCCCGGACCGGCGCCGTGGCACGATGACCGGATGGGTGAGGACGCGGTCGACCGGGCTGAGCGGGTGCTGGAGGAGGGCATCGAGCGGGACCTCGGGTCGTCGATGACGTACGCCGACTACCTCGACCTCGACACGCTGCTCTCGGCGCAGCACCCGCGCAGCGACCCGCCGCAGCACGACGAGCTGCTCTTCATCGTCCAGCACCAGGTGTCCGAGCTGTGGCTCCTCCTGCTGCTCCACGAGCTGCGCTCGGCGCGACGGCTGCTCGCGGCCGACGAGCTCGCCCCGGCCCTGAAGCGGCTGGCCCGGGTCAAGCACGTGCAGCGCCAGCTCACCGAGATGTGGGACGTCCTCGCCACCCTCACCCCCAGCGAGTACGCCCGCATCCGGCCCTTCCTCGCGACGAGCTCGGGCTTCCAGAGCCACCAGTACCGGGCGGTCGAGTTCCTCCTCGGCAACAAGAACGCCGACATGCTGCGGGTCTTCGCCCACGACGACGCCGCCCGCGCCGACCTCGAGACGCTGCTGCACGAGCCGAGCCTCTACGACGAGTTCCTCCGTCACCTCGCGCGCTCCGGCTACCCGGTGCCCGCCGAGGTGCTGGAGCGCGACGTCACCCGGCCCTACCGGCTCGTGCCCGCCCTCGTCGACGTCGTCGCGGCCGTCTACGCCGACCCCGCCGCGCACTGGGGCGTCTACGAGACGTGCGAGGAGCTCGTCGACGTCGAGGACCAGTTCCAGCAGTGGCGCTTCCGCCACCTCCAGGTCGTCACCCGGACCATCGGCCACCGGGCCGGCACCGGCGGCTCCAGCGGGGTCGACTTCCTGCGCCGGGCCCTCGACCTCACCTTCTTCCCCGAGCTGTACGAGGTCCGCGCCCGGGTCGGCTGACCGGCCCGGGCCCCGCGGCCCGGGCGGCGTCACTAGGGTCGCGTGCCATGAGCCCCCGGGTCATCCACACCGCGCAGGCGCTCGTCGACGCCGTCGTCGAGGTGCCCGCCCTGCCCCGCCGTGGCGGCAACGTCATGGCGACGTCGTACCGGCGCTACGCCGGCGGCGCCGTCACCGTCCTCCTCGCGGCCGCGCGCTCCGGGGCGGCGGCGGTGCACGCCGGGGCGGTCGGGACCGGCCCCAACGGCGACCTCGTCCGCGAGGTCCTCGCCGCCGACGGCGTGACCCTCAGCGCGCCGCCGGTGACGGAGGCCGACACCGGGGTGTGCGTCGTCCTCGTCGAGCCCGGGGCCGAGCGGACCTTCGTCACCACCCAGGGGGCCGAGCGGGCGGTGACGGCCGCCGGCTTCGCCACCAGCCGCCCCGAGCCGGGGGACCAGGTCTGCGTCAGCGGGTACTCGCTCGTCGGCGCCACCCGCGACCCGCTGCTGGAGTGGCTGGCCTCGCTCCCGGCCGGCGTGGGGGTCGTCCTGGACCCGGGCGCCACCTTCGCCGAGGTGCCGGACGAGGTCCGCGACGCCGTCCTGGCCCGCACGAGCGTGTGGACCGGGAACGCCGAGGAGTCGGCGGCGCTCGCCGGCGTGGACGGCGCCCCGGAGGCCGCGGCCGTTCTCGCCGGTCTGCTGCCCGACGGCGCGGTCGTGCTCGTGCGCGACGGCCCGCGCGGCTGCCTCGTGCGCGAGGACGGCCGGACGACGACGCTCCCCGGTCACCCGCGCCGTCCCGTCGACACCAACGGCGCGGGGGACACCCACACCGGGGTGCTCCTCGCCGGGCGGCTGGCCGGACTGTCCTGGGCCGACGCCGCGGTGCGGGCCAACGCGGCCGCGGCCATCACGGTGACGCGCCGGGGGCCGGACACCGCGCCCGGCTCGGCCGAGGTCGACGAGTTCCTCGCGGCGTTGGGCCCCCGTCCCGCCGGGTGACGGGCGGGGCCACGGGGGCGCGGTCGCACCCGTGGGACGGGTGGGGCCCTCGTGCGAGGCGACCGCCCGGCGGTGGTCAGCCCAGGCGGGCGAGGTCCTCGCGGCACCGGCGCTCGAACCCCTCGAGCTCGGCGAGCGCGGCCTCGAGGTCGGCGCGACGCTGCTCGAGGTCGGCGCGCCGCGAGCCGATCTGACCGAGGACGTACTCCAGCTGGCTGCGCCGGCCGCGGGGCGCGTCGTAGAGGTCGATGATCGTGCGGACCTCCTCCAGCGGGAACCCCAGCCGCCGGCCGCGGAGGATGAGCCCGAGGCGGGTGCGGTCACGGCGGTGGTAGACGCGCGTCGTGCCGCGACGCTCGGGGGCGATGAGGCCGAGCTCCTCGTAGTGCCGCACGGTGCGGTGGGTGACGCCGAACTCGTCCGCGACCTCGGCGATGGTCCACGTGCGCGGCGGCTCGTCGGCGGGGTCGGCGGCGGCGTCCGTCACGTCGGTCGCACCTCGGGCTGGCATACCGGCGAGTATTGCTTTACGTTGACGTCAACGTCAAGAACGTGCAGCACGCCGGCCATCGCGACCCGGGGCCGGTGACCCCGACCCGTGAAGGGACCCCCACATGTTCGAGCTGGGCAAGGACCACGAGGACTTCCGCTCCGTCGTCCGCGAGTTCGCGACCGACGCCGTCGAGCCGCACGTCGCCGACTGGGACCGCGAGCACCACTTCCCGGTCGACCTCGTCCCGCGGATGGGCGAGCTCGGGCTGTTCGGCCTCGTCGTCCCGGAGGAGTTCGGCGGCTCGCTGGAGCAGGCCGAGGGCGGCGCGTTCACGAGCCTGTGCATCGCCATCGAGGAGCTGGGGCGGGTCGACCAGTCGGTCGGCATCACCCTGTCCGCGGGCGTGGGCCTCGGGATCAACCCGATCCTCACCTACGGCTCGGACGCGCAGAAGCAGCGCTTCCTGCCCGACCTCGTCGCCGGCCGGGCGCTCGCGGGCTTCGGCCTCACCGAGCCCGACGCCGGGTCCGACGCCGGCGCCAGCCGCACCCGGGCCGTCCTCGACGCCGAGGCCGGGGTGTGGGTGGTCGACGGCGCGAAGGCGTTCATCACGAACTCCGGCACCGACATCACCTCGGTCGTCACCGTCACCGCCCGCACCGGGACCACCGACGACGGCCGCGCCGAGATCTCCGCGATCATGGTCCCCTCCGGCACGCCGGGGTTCACCGTCGAGCCCGCCTACCGGAAGATGGGCTGGAACATCTCCGACACCCACGGCCTGTCCTTCTCCGGCTGCCGGGTGCCGGAGGACCACCTGCTCGGCGAGCGCGGCCGCGGGTTCCACCAGTTCCTCAAGACCCTCGACGACGGCCGCATCGCCATCAGCGCCCTGGCCCTCGGCCTCATCGTCCGGATGCGCGAGGAGGCGGCCGCGTACGCGCGGACCCGCACCGCGTTCGGCCGCCCGATCGGGAGCAACCAGGGTGTCGCCTTCCCGGTGGCCGACCTCGCCGTCATGGAGGACGCCGCCCGCCTGCTCACCTACCGCGCGGCCTGGCTCAAGGACGAGCACGAGGCCGGGCGCCGGTCGGCCGCGGAGGTCACCCAGGCCGCGGCCAAGGCCAAGCTCTACACCTCCGAGGCCGCCGTCACCGCCACCCGCATCGCCACCCAGGTCTTCGGCGGCAACGGCTTCATGGAGGAGTACCCGGTGGCCCGGTTCTACCGCGACGCCAAGATCCTCGAGATCGGCGAGGGCACCTCCGAGGTCCAGCGCCTCGTCCTCGCCAAGGGCCTCGGCCTGTCCGCATGAGCGAGCCCGACCCGCGCGTCGCCGACGTCCGCGCCCGGCTCGACGCCGCCTTCACCGCCTCGGCCGCGCCGACGGAGAAGGCGGCCGCCAAGCTGGCCGGCCAGGGCAAGCTCTACGTGCGCGACCGGCTGGCGCTGCTGCTCGACGACGGCTCGTTCGTCGAGGACGGGCGGTACGCGAACGCGACGGCCGGCACGCTGCCGGCCGACGGCGTCGTCACCGGCCGCGGGACCGTCGAGGACCGGCCCGTCGTCGTCATCGCCAACGACCCGACCGTCAAGGCGGGGTCGTGGGGCGCGCGCACGGTCGAGAAGATCGTCCGGGCCACCGAGACCGCGCTGCGCGAGGAGCTGCCCGTCTTCTGGCTCGTGGACTCCGCGGGCGCCCGGATCACCGACCAGGTCGAGATGTTCCCCGGCCGGCGCGGGGCCGGGCGGATCTTCCACCACCAAGTCGCGCTGTCCGGCAAGGTGCCGCAGATCTGCTGCCTCTTCGGGCCGTCGGCCGCGGGCGGGGCCTACATCCCGAGCTTCTGCGACGTCATCGTCATGGTCGAGGGCAACGCCTCGATGTACCTCGGCAGCCCGCGGATGGCCGAGATGGTCGTCGGCGAGACGGTCTCGCTCGAGGAGATGGGCGGCGCGCGGATGCACTGCACCGTCTCCGGCGTCGGCGACCTGCTCGCGGCCGACGACGAGGAGGCCATCGAGCTCGCGCGGCTCTACTTCTCCTACCTCCCGGACAGCTGGCGGGTGGCGCCCCCCGTCTACGACACCGAGGAGCCCGCCGTGCCGCTGACGGCAGCGGTCGTCCCGGAGCGGGAGAGCCAGCCCTTCGACGTCCACGAGCTCATCGACGGGCTCGTCGACGACGGCAGCTTCTTCGAGGTCAAGCCCCTGTTCGCGCCGGAGCTCGTCGTCGGGCTGGCCCGGATGGGCGGACGCAGCGTCGGCGTCGTCGCGAACAACTCGGCCGTCAAGGGCGGGGTGCTCTTCACCGACTCCGCCGACAAGGCCGCGCGGTTCATCTGGCTGTGCGACGCGTTCTCGATCCCGCTCGTCTACCTCGCCGACGTGCCGGGCTTCATGATCGGCTCCGAGGTCGAGCGCGGCGGCATCATCCGGCACGGCGCGAAGATGGTCTCGGCCGTCGCGTCGGCGACGGTGCCGCAGTTCTGCGTCGTCGTCCGCAAGGCCTACGGCGCCGGGCTGTACGCCATGGGCGGTCCCGGCTTCGGCCCGGACGCGACGATCGCGCTGCCGACCGCCCGGATCGCCGTCATGGGGCCCGAGGCCGCCGTCAACGCCGTCTACGCGAACCGCATCGCCGAGATCGAGGCCGCGCAGGGCAGCGAGGCGCGCGACGCGTTCGTCGCCGAGCGGCGCGCCGAGTACCTCGCCGACGTCGACCTCGAGCGGCTCGCCGCCGACCTCGTCGTCGAGCAGGTGGTCGAGGCGGACGCGCTGCGCGCGGAGCTGCTGCTCCGGCTGCGCTACGCCGCCCACCGCGACCGGCACTTCGCGGAGAAGCGCCGGGACGTCCCGCCGGTCTGACGGACGCGCCCGCGTCAGCCGCCGGTGCGCACGAGCGTGCGGGCGAGTCCGACCACGTCGTCGGGCTGGAGGAGCCGGCCGGCGTCGACCGTCTCCGCGAACCGTGGGCCGAGCCGTGCCCGGAGCGCGCCGAGGTCGGCCTCGGCCCGGCCGCGCGAGGCGGGGAACACCCCGAGCAGGGTGGGGGAGCCGACGACGGACGCGGCCGCCCCGAGAAGCCGGCCGGCGACCTCCGGCTCGCCCCGGCGCATCGCCACCCCGGCCAGCGCGGGCAGCGCGAAGGCGAACGGCCAGCCCAGCCGGCTGGCCGCGCTCTCCTCGACCGAGGCGAGGAGCAGGCGCGTCGTCCCCTCGAGGTCTTCGCGGCGCTCGGCGACGGTGGCCCGCATGTTGAGCGAGACGGCGACCACCAGCGGGTTCCCGAGCTCCAGCGCCGCCCGCCACCCCTCCTGCAGCACCTCGGCCGCGGCGTCGAGGTCGCCGGCCAGGAGCGCGAGCTGGCCCTCGAGCAGCCGGAGGAAGGCACGGCCCCAGGCGGAGGGGTCCCGCCGCAGCGTCTCCGCGCGTGCGGCCCCCTGCGCCGCGTCCCCGAGGTTGACGGCGACGAGACCGCCCCAGAGCGCGCACTCGGCGGCCAGGGCCGGGTCGGCGGCGGCGAGGTCGTGCTCGTCGACGAGGCCCGCGGCGCGGCCGAGCGCCGCCGCGGCGTCGGAGCGGCGGGCGAGGGCGTAGTCGAGGAGTCCGGCGCTCACGAGGGCCCGGGCCCGGGCGAGGGGGGCGAGCCTCCCCGTCGCGGCGAGGTCGACCCGGTCGCGCCACTCGCGGGCGTGGCCGCGCAGGAGCACCCCGAACGCCACGCCGTGGACGAGGTCGACGGCGTCCTCGGCCCGTTCCTGCGCGACGAGCCACGTGTGCGCGGCGAGGAGGTCGGGCCCGTCGAGGTCGAGCCCGTCCAGGGTGGCGGTGAGCTCGGCACCGCGCAGCCGGGGCCAGGTGGCCCGGGCGGCCTCGAGGAAGAACTCCGCGTGACGGCCGGCGGCCTCGGGCGGCACCCGCGGTGCCGCGTGCTGCCGCAGGGGGTGCAGCATCCGGAAGCGGGCGTCCGGGCCGTCGACCGGCACGAGGAGGGACTGCTCCACGAGGTCGGCGAGGACCTCCAGCGCCTCGGGACCGAGGAGGCTCTCGGCCGCCGCCAGCGAGATGCTCCCGGCGAAGACGGCCAGCGTCGCGAAGGCGGCCCGCTCGCGCGCGTCGACGAGGGACAGGCTCCACTCCAGGGTCGCCCCGAGGGTCCGCTGGCGCTCGGGCAGGTCGCGCGGGCCGGGCCGCCGCAGGGCCTGGTCGAGCCGGCCGAGCAGCACCTCCAGCGGCAGCACCCGGGCCTGTGCGGCGACGAGCTCGATGGCGAGGGGCAGGCCGTCGGTGCGGCGGCTCAGCTCGGCGACGACCGCGGCGTTGCCGGGCGTCAGCTCGACCGCGGCGTCGCGCTGCGCGCAGCGCTCCAGCAGCAGGCGCACCGCGGGCGCCGCGCCGACGGCGCCCGGGTCCGGCGGCAGCCACGCGTCCGGCACCGGCAGCGGCGGCACGACGACCTCGTGCTCGGCCCGCAGCCGCAGCGGGGCACGGCTGGTCGCGAGGAGCCGGAGGTCCGGGCACCGGTCGAGGAGCACGACGAGCCACCGGCCGACGCCCAGGACGTGCTCGAGGGTGTCGAGGACGACGAGCCGCGGACGCCCGCGTAGCCGCTCCGCGAGCCCGTCGACGGGGTCCGCCGTCTCGGCGAGCCCCAGCCGGGCGGCGAGCGCCGCGAGGACGTGCTCCGGCGAGGTGAGCTCGCCGGCGTCCAGGACCGTCGCGTCGTCGCCCAGCTCCGTGCGCAGCCTGGCGGCCACGGCGCGGGCCAGGGTCGTCTTGCCGACCCCGCCCGGTCCGGTGAGGGTGACGAGCCGGGCCCGTCCCGGCCCGAGCAGGCCCGCGACCCGCTCGGCGTCGACGTCCCTGCCCACGACGCCGGCCGGCCCGCCCGCGTCGGCCTCCGCGGTGCGGGCCCGCGGCGGGACGGCGGCCGTGAGCCCCTCGCGCTCGGCGTCGGTGAGGTCGAGGGCGGCCGCCAGGGCCCGCACGGTGTGCGGGTAGGGCCGGGTCCGCAGGCCCCGCTCGAGGGCGCTCACGGCCGTGACGGCGAGCCCCGCGCGCTCCGCCAGCTCCTCCTGGGTCAGCGCGGCCCGCCGCCGGTAGGACCGCAGCAGCGAGGCGAAGCCCCCACCCGGCGCGGTCGTCATGGCGAGAACCTAGGCCCTCCTCCCCGGTGTCCGGGAGGGGCGGGGGCGAGTGTGCGGGTGGTGTGCGGGTCGCGTGCCTGGGGTGGCGGCCGGCCCGCCGCGAGCCTGGCCGGGTCGCACCGTGCGACGTCACCCCACCCAGGAGACCCGCCCATGCCCACCCCCGACCACCTCCCCGTCGGACCGCTCGCCACCGTCGAGATGAAGGCCCTGCACGGCGCCTTCCGGCGCGAGTACGCCGCGGCCCCCGCCCTGGTCCGCTCCGTGCGGCCGGGCGACCTCGCCCGGGCCCGCACCGTCGGCCGCCACCTCGAGTTCGTCGAGCGGGTCCTGCACCACCACCACACGGTCGAGGACGACCTGCTGTGGCCGCGGCTGCTGCGCCGCGTCCCCGCGGAGGTGGCGCCCGTCGTCGAGCTCATGGAGTCCCAGCACGCGGTCGTCGACGGCTGCCTCACCCGCTCCCGCTCGCTGCGCGAACGGTGGACCGCCACCGCGGACGCCGAGCCGCGCGAGCAGCTGGCCGGTCTGCTGGACCGCCTGCACGCCGCCCTCGTCGAGCACCTCGACGCCGAGGAGGTGCGCGTCCTCCCGCTCGTCGAGACCGCCGTCACGCACGCCGAGTGGGCCGAGCTCGGCCGGGCCGGGCAGAGCGCCTTCCCGGGCCGGGAGGGCCTGCTCGTCTTCGGGATGGTCCAGCGCGACGCCGGGGACGCGGTCGTCGCCGGGATGCTCGCCGGCGCCCCCGCCCCCGTGCGGTTCGTCCTGCCCCGCCTCGCCCGCCGCACCTACCGCCGCCACCACGGCGCCCTCACCCCCGTCGCCTGACCGGACACCCCAGGAGAACCCCGTGACCGACCTCGCCGCCCGCCCGCCCGCCCCCACCTCCGCCCCGCCCGCCCCGACCCCGGGAGGCCGCACCGACGGGTGGGCCGCCCTCGCCGCCACGCTCGAGGGCGAGCTCGTCCGCCCGGCCGACCCCGGGTGGGACGACGCCCGCCGGGCCTGGAACCTCTCCGTCGACCAGCACCCGGCCGCCGTCGTCGCCGTGGCGTCCGCCGCCGACGTCGCCGCGACGCTGACCACGGCCCGTGGGCTCGGCCTGCGGGTCGCGCCGCAGTCCACCGGGCACAACGCCGGGCCGCTCGGCGACCTGCACGACACCGTCCTCCTGCGCACCCACCGGCTGCGCGACGTCGACGTCGACCCGGTGGCCCGGACCGTCCGCGTCGGGGGCGGGGCGATGTGGGGCGACGTCACCCCGGTGGCCGCCGCCCACGGCCTGGCCGCGCTCGCCGGCTCCGCGGCCGACGTCGGCGTCGCCGGCTACACCCTCGGGGGCGGGCTCTCGTGGCTCGCCCGGTCCCACGGGCTCGCGTCCGGCTCCGTGCTCGCCCTCGAGGTCGTCACCGCCGACGGCCGGGTGCGGCGGGTCGACGCCGACCACGACGCCGACCTGTTCTGGGCGCTGCGGGGCGGGGGCGGTGGCTTCGGCGTCGTCACCGCCCTGGAGCTGCGGCTGTACCCCGTCACCGACCTCGTCGCGGGCGCGCTCTTCTTCCCCCTCGAGCGGGCCGAGGAGGTGCTCCAGGCCTGGCGCGCCTGGGTGGCCACCGTCCCCGACACCGTGACCTCGGTCGGCCGGATGCTGCGCTTTCCGCCGCTGCCCGAGCTGCCGCCCGCGCTCGCCGGGCGGGGCTGGGTGCTCGTCGAGGCCGCCTGCCAGCTGCCCCTCGCGGCCGCGGCCGACCTCCTGGCGCCGCTGCGGGACCTCGGGCCGGAGCTGGACACGGTGGCCGAGGTGCCCGTCACCGCTCTCGCGGACCTGCACATGGACCCGCCGGGGCCGGTCCCCGGGCGCGGCGACGGGGCCCTCGTCGGGCCGTTGCCACCGGAGGCGGTCACCGCCCTCGTCCGGGCGGCCGGCCCAGGCGTGGACAGCCCCCTGCTGTCGGTCGAGCTGCGCCACCTCGGCGGCGCGCTCACCCCCGGGCGCACGCCGGGCGGGGCCCTCGCGGGTCTCGACGCCGAGTTCGCCCTCTTCGCCGTCGGCGTGACGCCGACCCCCGAGTCCGTCGCGGCGGTCGACCGGGCGGTCCGGGCCTGCCGGTACGCCCTCGCCCCGTGGACCCGCGGCTGCTACCTGAACTTCGCCGAGATGGCCACCGCCGGGGACGCGCTCTGGGGACCGGAGGTCCACGCGCAGCTGCGGCGGGTCAAGGCGCGCTACGACGGCGGCGACCTCGTCCGCGCCAACCACCCCGTCCGCCCGGCGGCCGGGTGAGGTCCGCGGTCCGCGCCCGGGTCAGGGGACGGGCGCGGACCGCAGGTCGTGCCAGCGCAGGCCGAGCTCGCCGACGAGCTCGCGCAGCAGCGGCAGCGACACCCCGACGACGCAGCCCGGGTCACCCTCGATGGCGGTGACGTACGGCCCGCCGAGGCCGTCGATGGTGAAGGCGCCGGCGACGTGCAGCGGCTCCCCCGTCGCGACGTAGGCGTCGACCTCGTCGTCGCCGAGGTCCGCGAAGTGCACCGTGGTCGAGGCCGCGGCACCGACCTGTCCGGCACTGCCGCCCGCCCCGGGCGGGCGCAGGTCGACGAGCCAGTGCCCGGTGTGCAGGACGCCCGCGCGGCCGCGCATCCGTCGCCAGCGGTCGGCGGCCTCGGCGGCGTCGGCCGGCTTGCCGTGCACCTCGCCGTCGAGCTCGAGGACCGAGTCGCAGCCGAGGACGAGGTCCGGCCCGTCCGGCCCGGCCGCATCGCCACCGCCGACGTTCCCGACGTCCGCGAGGGCGGCGACGACGTCCTCGGCCTTGGCCCGCGCCAGCAGCAGCGCGACGTCGGCGGGCTCGAGCGGCCCGGACCTCGCCGTCGCCGCCGCCACCGCGGCCTCCTCGTCCACCCCCGACACCCGGACGGCGGGCTGCACCCCCGCGGCGCGCAGCGTCGCGAGCCGGGCGGGGGAGGCGGAGGCGAGGAGCAGGGACACCGGCGGCATCCCGCCACGCTAGCCGTGGACGGTGGGCGCGGCGCCGCTCAGCCGAGGACCTCGTCGACGAAGCACCAGCGCCAGGCCTCGCCGGGCTCGATGGAGCGCATGACCGGGTGGCCCGAGCCGCGGAAGTGGGCCGCGGCGTGCTTGCCCTCGGAGGAGTCGCAGCAGCCGACGTGCCCGCAGTCGGTGCACGAGCGCAGGTGCACCCAGGTGAGCCCCTCGGCCCGGCACTCGGGGCAGCCGTCGGTCTCGCTCGGTGGGTGCGGGGCGCCGTCGTCGACGAGGTGGTCGCAGGCCCCGACGAGCGGGGTGGGCGGGCGCAGCTCGGCGTCGCGGATGTCGGCGCTGCGGGTCGTGCTCCACACGAGCACGGTCTCCTCGGCGTCGAGCTGTCCGAGGATGCTCGTCAGCACGTCGTGGTCGACCTCGCCCCGCTCCCGGATGCGCAGCAGCTCGCGGCGCTCCTCGCGGATCATGTCGATGCGGACCCGCGAGCGCGCCTCGGCCGGGCTCTCCCGGTCCCCGGGGCCGAGGGTGCCGAGCCGCTCCCAGCTGCGGTTGACCCGGTCGGCGGCCTGCTGGTGCAGCACCTGGAGCACCGCGGGGTCGGCGTCCGGCGCGTCCTCGACCGCCCGCAGCCCCGCGCCGGTCGTCGCGCCGAGGACGGTCGCCTCGGCCAGCGCGTCCTGGCGCGGGTCGGGGCCGCGCACGTCCAGGGCCCGGGCCAGCGCGGGCAGCGTCGTCCCCTGGAGCAGCAGGGTGCCGACGGTGACGACGAGCGCGACGAGCACGAGCTCCGGGCGCATCGGGGTCTCCTCGGGCAGCGTCAGCGCCGCGGCCAGGGTGACCACGCCCCGCATCCCCGCCCAGCCGCTGACCAGCGAGTACGCCAGGGCGTGACGGCGGTCCAGCCGGCCGCGCAGCACGGGGACGAGGTTCTGGCCGAACAGCCACAGCGGCCGCAGGAGCAGGACGGTGACGAGGACGGCGAGCGCGACGAGCAGCGTGCGGCCCGTCCCGAGGTCGCCGGTGCGGGTGTCCTGGACGAGCCCCCACACCTGGAGCCCGATGAGGAGGAACACCGCGTTCTCCAGGACGAAGGTGACGCTGGACCAGTTGATCCGCTCGGCGAGCCGGGAGGGCGCCGACTGCAGGGTCGTCGAGCGGTGGGCGAGCAGCAGCCCGGCCGTGACGACCGCGAGCACGCCGGAGCCGCCGATGGCCTCGGCGGGCGCGTAGGCGACGAAGGGCACGAGGAAGGAGAGCGCCGTGTCGGCGGGCACCTCGGTGAGGTGCCGGCGCAGCCACCCGATGCCGAGGTAGGCGACGACGCCGACCGCGACGCCCCCGAGGGAGGCCAGGGCCAGGTCGGCGAGCACCGAGGCCGGGGTCACCGTCTCGGGCACCGGGCCGGCGCCGTGCGCGGCGAGCCCGGCGGCGGCCAGCGCCGTCCGCAGGGTGACGAGCGCGGTCGCGTCGTTGAGCAGGGACTCGCCCTCGAGGACGGTCGTGATCTTGCGGGGCAGGCCGATCCGGCGGGCGACGGCGGTGGCGGCGACGGCGTCCGGGGGCGCCACGACCGCGCCGAGGGCGATGGCGAGCGCGAACGGGACGGGCAGGAGCCACCAGACGACGAGCCCGACGCCCAGCGCCGTGAAGAGCACGAGGCCGACGGACAGGCTGAGGATCTTCGACCGGTAGGCCCGGATGTCGACGAGCGAGGTCGTGAGGGAGGCGGAGTACAGCAGGGGCGGGAGCAGGCCGAAGAGGACGACCTCCGGCGAGAGCCGGACCTCCGGCACCCCCGGGACGACGGAGAGGACACCGCCGACGACGAGGAGGGCGAGCGGCACCGGGACGCCGCGAGGTCCGACGAGGCGGCTCACGACGATGACGACGAGGACGATCGCGACGACGAGCACGGCGGGTTGCACGTGCAGATTGTCGCCCCTGGGGCGGGTGCCACGGGACCCGGTGCCCGTGGTGCGGGCTCAGGCGGAGGTGGAGGGCTCGAAGTCGCCGGTGAGGTAGTGCTGCATGCTCGGGCCGATGGCCCCGACGACGACGTCGGGGTCGGCCTGCGCGAGCCCCGGCAGGCGCACGACGTAGCGGGCGAAGATGTAGCCGGTGAGGCCGGCGCCGAGCATCGCCGAGCGCAGCTCGGCCCGGTCGCCGCCGAGCAGGCGGATGAGGGGGGTGAGCAGCCGCTCGGTGAGGAAGCGCTGGACCAGCTCGGCCGCCTCGTCCTCGGAGGCGGCGGCGCGCAGCAGCCCGGTCAGGGTCTGGAGGGCCTCGGGCTCGTCCAGCGTCTCGACGACGAGGGCAGCGAGCCGGTGGCCGACGTGCTGCGGGCCCTCGACGAGCAGCTCGTCGACGATGGTCTCGGGCTCGAAGGGGAAGTCCACGACCGTGACGAAGAGGTTCTGCTTGCTGCCGAAGTAGTGCGTGACGAGGCGGGTGTCGACGTCGGCCTCTCGGGCGATGCCCCGCAACGTCGTGCGGGGATAGCCGAGCTCCGCGAACTGGCGCTTCGCTGCCGCGGCGATGTCCTCACGGGTGTGACTTCCCGCAGGGCGTCGCCCTCGAGCTCGTGGCACGTCGCCTCCTCCGTCGTCCGCGGCCACGGAAATGCCAGTATGCCGTAACCGAGGGGATCTTTTTATCCCTCGACAGGACCATATCCTGCGGCCGTCCACCGAGGGGGTGGGGGTTCGACGAACCTCCCCGGAGGGCAAACATGCAGGTCAGGGCCGGTGCAGCGCCGGATGTGAACCGGACGTGCATTCCCGATGGTCGCACCACGCGACATTCTGTACACGGCGAATTGCGAACATTCGCAACCGGCGACCCGGGCGGTCGCTCCTGATCCACCGCCACCCGCGGGACCCCCGTGACGGATGGGACGTCTCAGGGGGCGAGGACCGCCTCGCGCAGGACGTCCAGACCCACCGACCCGACGTCCAGCGCCCTGCGGTGGAAGTCCGGCAGCGAGAACGCGTCGCCGTCGCGGGCCCGCACCTGCTCGCGCAGGTCCATCCAGATCCGCTCGCCCACCTTGTAGCTCGGGGCCTGGCCCGGCCAGCCGAGGTAGCGGTCGAGCTCGAAGCGCAGGGTCCCCTCGTCGTCGCTCGCGTGCGCGCGCAGGAAGGACCAGGCCTTGTCGTAGGTCCACGCGCCCCCGCCGACCTCGGCCGGCGCCTCGAGGCCGCAGTGGACGCCGATGTCGATGACGACCCGGGCGGCCCGCAGCGACTGGGCGTCGAGCATGCCGAGGTACATCCCGGGGTCCTCGAGGTAGCCGAGTTCGGCCATGAGGCGCTCGGCGTACAGCGCCCAGCCCTCCCCGTGCCCGCTGACCCAGCACATCATCCGGCGCCAGCGGTTGAGCAGCGTCCGGCGGAAGATCGTCTGCCCGACCTGGAGGTGATGGCCCGGCACGCCCTCGTGGTAGACGGTGGTGAGCTCCTTCCACGTCGAGAACTCGATGACCCCCTTCGGCACCGACCACCACATCCGACCGGGCCGGCCGAAGTCGTCGCTCGGACCCGTGTAGTAGATGCCGCCGGTCTGCGTCGGCGCGATCCGGCACTCGATGGTGCGGACCGGGTCGGGGATGTCGAAGTGCCGGCCGGCGGTGTCGGCGACCGCCTTGTCGGCGCGCACCTGCATCCAGTCCCGCAGCGCCTCGGTGCCGTGCAGGCGGTAGGCCTCGTCCGCGTCGAGGTGGGCGATGGCGTCGGCCACCCCGCCGCCGGGGACGATGCGCCGCGCGGTCGCCTCCATGTCGGCCGTGATCCGGGCCAGCTCCTCCTGCCCCCACGCGTAGGTCGCCTCGAGGTCGACGGCGGCGCCGAGGAACTGCCGCGAGGCCAGGCGGTAGCGCTCGACCCCGGCCGCGTCCGACTCCGGGGCGCGCTCCAGCAGGTCGGCGGCCAGGGCCCGGCCGGCGTCGCGGTAGGCCGTCGCCGCCCCCTCGACCGCGCGCCGGACGTCGGCGGCCACGGCCTCCCCGAGCGGCGCCCCGCCCGCCGAGGCGCCGGCGAGGAAGGTCGCGAAGTAGCCGTCGGGGCCGGTGAGCGCCTCGCACTGGCGGACGCACGCCTCGACCTGGCGGCGCGGCGCCACGAGACCCCGGCCGGCCGAGTCGCGCAGGGTCCCCAGGTACTGGTCCAGGGCCCGCGGGACCTCGCCGAGACGGCGCGCGACGGTGGCCCACTGCGCGTCGGTGTCGGTGGGCATGAGGTCGAAGACGTCCCGCACGCCCTGGAGGGGCGAGGCGATGACGTTGAGCTGCATGCGGTCGTACCCGGCCTCGTGGATCTCGACGGCGAGCCCGAGCCGCTCGCGCATCGCCGCCACGGTGACCCGGTCGACGTCGTCGAGCACCTCGACCCCGTCCAGCCGGCGCAGCGTGGTGCGGGCCAGCTCGGCGTGGTGGGCGTAGCCGTCCGGCGACAGGTCGTCGATCCGGTCCTCGGACCCCGGGATGCCGAGGTAGGTCGCCTCGATCGGGCTCGCCGCCACGACGGCGTCGAAGTGGTCGTCGGCGACGGCGTCGACGGGGGTCGGGCTGCGGGGATCCGGCTCGGTCACGCCTTGGGACGCTACCCGAGCGGCCGCCTCGCGGCCCGGTCGGCGGCGCCGCGACGGTCGTAGGGTGACGGGATGGACGCACGGGTGAGGTCGGTCAACGTCGGCCGGGGTCGGCGGGACATCGCGAGCCGGGGCCGGGTCACAGGCATTGACAAGCGCCCGGTGGGGTCGGTCGAGGTGCGCGACCCGGGACCGAAGGGCACCGGCCTCGGCAGCGGGGTCGTCGGCGACGACGTGCTCAACGGCAGGCACCACGGCGGCAGCGCGCAGGCCGTGTACGCCGTCGCGCGGGAGGAGCTGGACCACTGGTCCGGCGAGCTCGGACGCGAGCTCGCCGACGGCACCTTCGGCGAGAACCTCACGACCGAGGGGCTGGACGTCGACGGCGCCCTGGTCGGCGAGCGCTGGCGGGTGGGGGAGGTCCTGCTCGAGGTCACCGGGCCGCGGACGCCCTGCGCCAACTTCGCCGCCTGGATGGGCGAGAAGGGCTGGGTGCGGCGCTTCACCGAGCACGGCCGTCCCGGGGTCTACCTCTCCGTGCTGGAGGCGGGGACGGTCTCCGCAGGCGACCCGGTCTCCGTCGAGCACCGCCCGGGGCACGACGTCACCGGTCCGCTCGTGCTGCGGGCGTGGTCCGGGGACCTCGAGGCGGCCCGGCGGGTCGTCGACGCCGAGGTCCTCACGCCCCCCGAGCACGAGCACCTGGTCCGCCGGCTGGCCCGCGGCTGACGCCGCGCCCCGGTTGATGCCGAGCCCCGGCTGACGCCGCGCCCCCGGCGCGCGATAGGGGATGGCCGGGGTCCCGGCGCTACCGTGTCGGTCATGGTCACCACCACGACAGGCGGCCCCCGATGACGGTCGACCTGCGCGACATGCTGACGACGACCGAGCGCGTGCTGTGCTCGAACGGGGACTCGCGGCACACCGTCGGTCCCGGCGGAACGAACCGCTACGGCAACCGCTACGTCCCCGAGCCGGGGCTGCTGTCCTTCGGCTCGTGCACGTCCTCGACGATCTCCGAGACCGCCTACGACGCCGCCGACCGGCTGCACGGCTGGATCCGCGCCCTCGGCCCGGACGTCGTCGCCGAGTCCGTCGACGACCTCTACGAGCGCGTCCGCGCCGAGCTCGTGTCCAACATCGCGATGACGAGCGCGTCGTCCCTCGACACCGTCCTGTGCCCCTCCGGCACGGACGCCGAGATGGTGCCCCTGCTCGTCGGGCTCGCCGAGTCCCGCTCCGTGACCACGGTGCTCGTCGGCGCGTCCGAGGCCGGGTCCGGCACCGCGCACGCCGCCCGCGGCGACCACTTCGACGCCGTGACCCCCTCCGGCCGCGAGGTCGAGGCCGGCACGCCGGTGGACGCCGAGGTGGCCGGGCGGGTGCACCGCGAGCGGGTGACCATCCGCGACGCCGCCGGCGTCCCGCGCGACGAGGCCGACATCGACGCCGACGTGCGGGCTGCAGTCCGCGCCGCGGTCGGGCGCGGCGACCACGTCCTGCTCCACCTCATCGCGCACAGCAAGACGGGGGTGCACGCCCCCTCGCTCGACCTCGTCGAGGAGCTCGTCCACGCGCACGAGGGCCACGTCGACGTCGTCATCGACGCCGCGCAGGGCCGCTTCAGCCGGCACGGGCTCACCGAGTCGCTGCGCTGTGGCTACATCGTCATGGTCACCGGCTCGAAGTTCTTCGGCGGCCCGCCGTTCGCCGGCGCCGTGCTCGTGCCGCACCGCCGCGCCGGCGGCAGCGCCGTCCCCACCGTCGTCCCGGAGGGCTTCGCCGACTACTTCGTCCCCGCGATGCTGCCGCGGTCCTGGCGCGAGGCCCGCGCCTCGCTGCCGCCGGGGCTCGGTCTCGGGGTCCTCATGCGCTGGTGGGCGGCGCTGGCGGAGATCCGCGACTACTACAGCGTCCCGGCCGCCCTGCGCCTGGAGGTCCTGCGCCGCTTCCAGCGTGTCGTGCCGGCCATCATCGCCGCCACCGACCACCTCGAGCTCTCGACCGTCCCGCCGCCCTCGGACCGCGAGGACGGCACCCGGCTGCTGGAGTCGAACACGACGGTCTTCCCCTTCACCTGCCGCCGCGCCGACGGTGCCCTGCTCGGCATGGAGCCGCTGCGCGACCTCGCCCGGGCCGTGCGCTTCGGCTCGCCCGACGACGAGCGGCTGCCCGCGGACCTGGCCCGGGTGCGCTGCGAGCTCGGCCAGCCGGTCGAGCTCGCCGGCGGTGACGTGAGCTTCCCCGTCCTGCGCGTGGCGCTCGGCGGCCGCGACATCATCCGGGCCTGCGTGACGCCGGCCGCCGGGTCGACCTTCGAGCAGCGGTTGGACCACCTGGAGCGCGACGTGACGCTCGCCCTGCGCAAGGTCGACGCCCTCGTCTCCCTCTCGGACCGGCAGGAGGCGGTGGCCCGATGACCTCGCAGAGCAGTAGCCCGGTCGGGCTCGCGGAGCGTCCGGACACCCCCAGCACCTGGCTGGAGCGGCCGTCCGGCGCGCTCGTGCGGCGGGTCGCCGACGCCGCCTTGGCCAGTGGGCTCGTCGGCCCCGACGACGGCGCCGTCGTCCTGCACGACCTGGACCTGCTGGACGCCCGGATCGCCGAGCTGCGGGCCGCGTTCCCGCCGCACGCCGTGCACACCGTTGCGGTCAAGGCCAACCCCGTGCTCGAGATCCTCCGCGCCTGCGTGGCGGCCGGCGCGGGACTCGAGGCCGCGTCCTGGGAGGAGGTCGCCCTCTCGCTGGCCGCCGGATGCCCGCCCGAGCGGGTCGTCTACGACTCGCCGGCCAAGACCCGCACCGACATCGCCCGGGCGCTCGCCGCGGGAGTCCACGTCAACGCCGACAGCCTCGACGAGCTCGACCGCGTCATCGAGGTCCGCGAGGACCACCCGGACTCCACCGCCACCGTCGGGCTGCGGGTCAACCCGCTGGTCGGCGGGGGCTCCATCCCGGCGACGAGCGTCGCGTCGCCGTCCTCGCGGTTCGGCGAGAAGGTCGGCGACGACCTCGTCGAGGCTCTCGCCGCGCGGGCCGAGGGCCGGCCGTGGCTGCGCGGCCTGCACTCGCACGTGGGGTCGCAGGGCATGCCGCTGGAGACGCTCGTCGCCGCTGCCCCGGTCGTCGAGCGGTTCCGCGACGCCGTGCACCGGCGGCTCGGCCACGACCAGCTCGACGTCGTCGACCTCGGTGGGGGCGCGACGACGAACTACGTCGGCGAGACCGCCGTCGACCCGCGGGAGCTTGCCTCGCGGATGCGCGAGGCCGCCCCGAGCCTGTTCGGGCCGGACGTCACCCTCGTCACCGAGTTCGGGCGGGCGGTGCAGGCCAACTGCGGGTGGGCGCTCAACCGGGTCGAGTACGTGAACCGGTCCCTCGCGCAGCCGGTGGCCGTCACCCACCTCGGGGCGGACTTCCTCATGCGCGTCGCCTACGTCCCCGGTCACTGGCAGCACCGGATCTCGCGGCTGGCCACCGTCGCCGACGAGCCGGCCGAGGTCGCCGGCACCGCCCCCGGCACGGACCCGCCCGAGCCGTCGGAGTCGTGGATCGTCAGCGGCCCGCTGTGCTTCGCCGGCGACGTCATCAGCCAGGACGCCCGCTTCCCGGCCCTCGAGGCGGGTGATTGGCTCGTCATCCACGACACCGGCGCCTACACGATGAGCATGTGGTCGCGGCACTGCAACCGCGGCATGCCGGCGGTGCTCGGGTACCGCGACGGCGCCGACGGCCCGGTGCTGGAGGTGCTGCGCGAGCGGGAGAGCGCCGACGACGTCGTGCGCCAGTGGTCCCGCGGCGCCGGTCACTGACCCTGGCCCGCACGGCCGTCGGTCCGGTCGAGCGCTGGGCGGGGCCACCCGGGCGACGGACCGACGACAAGGACCCGGGCCCGCGGCCCCGTCCCGGCGTGTCGCGCCACCGCGCAGCTCGTCGTGTCGTCCGCCCGTCCGTCGGGGCCTGGGTCAGCCCGGGCGGGCGGACAGTGTCCTGCGGGGTCACCGGGGGACGGGCCGACGACACGGAAACCGGTCCTCGGTCCCGTACCGGCGTGTCGAGGCACCGGACGGCTCATCGTGTCGTCCGCCCGTAGGTCGGGGCCTGGGTCGGCCCGGGGGGCGAGCGGTGTCTTGCCTGGTCACCGGGGGACGGGCCGACGACACGGAACTTGGGTCCGGGGCGTGGTGCCGGCGTGTCGCGTCACCGGGCAGTTCATCGTGTCGTCCGTCCGGGCCGTGGGAGGCCGGACCGGCCGGGGAAACGGGCCGACGACACGGAAAACCGGGCCTCCGGCCCTGTGTCGGCGTGTCGCGGCACCGGGCAGCTCATCGTGTCGTCCGCCCGTAGGTCCGGATCGGCGACCATCCATCAGCGGTTTGGTGGTTGGTCCCCAGGCTCCAAGATCACCCGGGGGGACGGGCCGACGACACGGAACCTGGGTGTTCGGCGTGGCTTTGGCGTGTCGCGGCACCGGGCGGCAGGTCGTGTCGTCCGCCCGTAGGCCGGGACCGGGGACAGCTGGCGAGGTCGGGCGGTGTCTTGCGTGGTCACCGGGGGACGGGCCGACGACACGGACCCAGGCCTCCGGCCCTGCACGGGCGTGTCGCGGCACCGGGCAGCGGGTCGTGTCGTCGGTCCGGGCGTCGGGACCGGGGTCAGCGGCGGTAGGTCGAGCGCCAGGCGGCGGGGCCGGGGTCGTGACGGCCGCGCAGCAGGGTCCGGCGGGAGGCCCAGGTGGAGGTGGCGCGGGGCTCCGGTCCCTCCGCCCCGCCGCCGGCGGCGACGAGGACGGCCACGAGGGCGGCGACCTCCTCGGGGGTCGCGGGGCCGTGCACCCGGATCACGGGTGCCTCGGGTGCGGGGTCGGCGCCGGCGGTCACGGGGTCGGACCCCCCGCTCTCGGAGCCTGCGAGGAGGTCACAGCGGGATGTTCCCGTGCTTCTTGGGGGGCAGCGTCTCGCGCTTG
Source organism: Phycicoccus flavus (assembly GCF_004025965.2). Taxonomy (GTDB): domain Bacteria; phylum Actinomycetota; class Actinomycetes; order Actinomycetales; family Dermatophilaceae; genus Phycicoccus; species Phycicoccus flavus. Next base: position 105,163 of record NZ_SAYU02000002.1, read on the forward strand.
GTGCGCAGCGCCCGCAACGCGCGGGTGACGTTCATCCGGGTGTTCGAGGGCGTGATGACGGTGTCGACGTACCCCCGTTCGGCGGCGACGTAGGGGTTGGCCAGCGCCTCCTCGTACTGCGTGACGAAGCGGGCGCGAGCCTCGTCGACGGACTCGCCCTTCTCCTCGGCCTCGGCCAGCTGCTTGCGGTAGAGGATGTTCACCGCGCCCTGCGCGCCCATGACGGCGATCTGCGCGGTCGGCCACGCGAGGTTGATGTCGGCCCCGAGGTGCTTGGAGCCCATGACGTCGTAGGCGCCGCCGTAGGCCTTGCGGGTGATGACGGTGACGAGGGGCACGGTGGCCTCGGCGTAGGCGTAGATGAGCTTGGCGCCGCGCCGGATGATGCCGTCCCACTCCTGGTCGGTGCCGGGGAGGAACCCGGGGACGTCGACGAAGGTGAGCACGGGGACGTTGAAGGCGTCGCAGGTGCGCACGAAGCGGGCGGCCTTCTCGGACGCGTCGATGTCGAGGGTGCCGGCGAACTGCATCGGGTTGTTCGCGACGACGCCCACCGAGCGGCCCTCGACGCGGCCGAAGCCGACGACGATGTTCGGCGCGAACAGCGGCTGGACCTCGAGGAACTCGCCGTCGTCGAGGACGCGCTCGATGACCTCGTGCATGTCGTAGGGCACGTTGGGGCTGTCCGGCACGAGGGTGTCGAGGGCGCGGTCGTCGTCGGTGACCTCGAGGTCGTTCTCCTCGCCGAAGACCGGCGGGTCCTCGAGGTTGTTGCTCGGCAGGTAGGAGAGCAGCGCCTTGACGTACTCGACGGCGTCCTCCTCGTCGGTGCCCATGTGGTGGGCGACGCCGGACGTCGTGTTGTGCGTCTTGGCGCCGCCGAGCTCCTCGAAGCCGACGTCCTCGCCGGTGACGGTCTTGATGACGTCCGGGCCGGTGATGAACATGTGCGAGGTGCCGTCGACCATGACGGTGAAGTCGGTGAGGGCGGGGGAGTAGACCGCGCCTCCCGCGCACGGGCCCATGACGAGGGAGATCTGCGGGACGACGCCGCTGGCGTGGACGTTGCGGCGGAAGATCTCGCCGTAGAGGCCGAGCGAGACGACGCCCTCCTGGATCCGCGCCCCGCCGGAGTCGTTGAGCCCGACGACCGGGCAGCCGACCTTCGTCGCGAAGTCCATGACCTTGCAGATCTTCTCGCCGAACACCTCGCCGAGGGAGCCGCCGAAGACGGTGAAGTCCTGCGCGAAGACGGCGACCGTGCGGCCGTCGACCGTGCCGTAGCCGGTGACGACGCCGTCGCCGTAGGGCCTGTTCCCGTCCTGGCCGAAGGCCGTCGACCGGTGCCGGGCGTACTTGTCCATCTCGACGAACGAGCCCTCGTCGAGCAGCATCTCCAGGCGCTCGCGGGCGGTCTTCTTGCCCCGGGCGTGCTGCTTCTCGACCGCCCGCTCCGAGCCGGCGTTCGCGACCTCGGCCACCCGGCGCTTGAGGTCCGCGAGCTTGCCGGCGGTCGTCGTCGTGTCGATGTCCGCGGGGACGTCGGTGCCGCCGATCGCGTGGCTGTCAGTCGTCGACATGCGCCAGAGCCTAGCCTTGGCGCCGTGTCCGACGACCCCGCCCGCCGACCCCTCGACGCGGCGTCCGTCACACCCGGTCCGCCGTGGGAGCGGGTGGAGGCGCACGCGCGCGTCGGGTCCACGAACGACCTCGTCCGGCAGGACCCGCGGCCCTGGCGGGTCGTCGTCGCCGACGTCCAGGAGACCGGGCGCGGACGGCTCGGCCGGGCGTGGAGCACGACGCCGGGGACCGCCCTCGCGGTGTCGGTCTGCGTCCCGGTCCCGGCGTCCGGCCCGTCGTGGGTGCCCCTGCTCGCGGGCCTCGCGGTGCACCGGGCCGTCACCGAGGTCGCCGGCCCCGTCACCGCCCTCAAGTGGCCGAACGACGTGCTCGTGCCGGGGGACGGCGACCGCAAGCTGGCCGGGATCCTCTCGGAGTGGACGGCGGCCGGCGTCGTCGTCGGGGCGGGCGTCAACGTCGACACCCCCCGGGAGAAGCTGCCGCTGGAGACGGCGACCTCGCTGCGCGCGGCCGGCCACCCCGGCGTCGACCGGGCCGTGCTGCTCACCGCGTACCTGCGCCACCTGGCCGAGGTCCTGCGGGGGGACACCGGCCCGGCCGGGGCGTCGGTGGCGGCCTACCGCGACGCCTGCGCGACGGTGGGCCGGGAGGTCGAGGTGCACCTGCCCGACGGAACCGTCCGGCAGGGGAGGGCGACAGGAGTCGACGCGGACGGCAGACTGGCCGTGCGCACCGCCGCCGGGACGGCCCAGGTCTCGGCCGGCGACGTCGTCCACGTCCGCGCGCGCTGAGGTCAGGAGGCCGCATGTCGCAGGGCTCCGGGACACCGGACCGGCCGGGGGAGGACCCGGACGAGCCCGTGCTCCCGCCCGACGACCCCGCGCCGCCGGCCGACGGCCCCGGGCTGCCGGCCCGCCCGGACGACGCCGACCTCCCCGAGCGCGTCGAGCGCTCCCTGCTCGGCCGCTCGGCGTCGATGGGCCGGGCCGAGGTCAGCGAGACCGCCGGCGTCGACCCCGCGGAGGCCCGCCGGTTCTGGCACGCGATGGGCTTCCAGGTGGTCGAGGACGACGAGGCGATGTTCACCGACGCCGACCGGGAGGCCCTGGCCCGGGTCTCGAAGATGGTCCGCGACGGGTCGGTCAGTGAGGAGCTGGCCCTCGGGATGACCCGGGCCTTCGCCCGCACCGCCGACCGGCTGGCCGTCTGGCAGACCCAGCTCGTCGCCGAGTCCCTCACCCCGGACCACCCGGACGAGCTCGAGGGCAAGGACACCCGCTCGGTGCCCGAGCCGCTCGTCGCCGCCGACGCCGCCAACCTCCTCTCGCGCACCATCGACGAGGTCGAGCCGCTGCTCGTCTACGTCTGGCGCCGCCACCTCACCAACGCCATCCAGCGCATGCTCGCCGACGCCGACCCCGCGGTGCGCTCCGACCCGTCGGCGCCGGTCCGGGCCGTCGGGTTCGCCGACCTCGTCGCCTTCACCTCGTTCGTCCGCCGGATGAGCGAGCGGCAGCTCGCCCGGCTCGTCCAGCGCTTCGAGCTGCTGGCCAGCGACGTCGTCGCCGAGCACGGCGGGCGCGTCATCAAGACCGTCGGCGACGAGGTGCTGTTCGTCCACACCGAGGCAGCAGCGGCCTCGGCCATCGCCCTCGACCTCGTCGACGCCATGGCCGAGGACGAGCTGCTGCCCCCGGTCCGGGTGGGCCTGGCGCACGGGCGGGTCGTCTCCCGCCTCGGCGACGTGTTCGGCATGACGGTCAACAAGGCGAGCCGGATCACCGCCGTCACGCCGTCGGGGACGGTGTACGTCGACGACGACATGGCCCGCGCGCTGGGGTCGGTCTCCGGCTTCGAGGCCACCCCCCGCCGGCGCCGGATGCTCCGCGGGATCGGGGTCGTCACCCTCCACGAGCTGCGACGCGCCCCGGGCGGGCGGCGCCCCACCGTGCCGAACCCGTCATCCTGACTACGATCGGCCCCATGACCAAGGTGCTGCTCGCCGAGGACGACCCGGCCATCTCCGACCCGCTCGCCCGCGCCCTCCGCCGGGAGGGCTACGAGGTCGAGGTGTGCACCGACGGGGAGTCCGCCCTGGAGGTCGCGTTGCGCACCCCGGACCTCGTCGTCCTCGACCTCGGCCTGCCGAAGATGGACGGCCTCGAGGTCTGCCGACGGCTGCGCCAGGAGGGCAGCACGGTGCCGGTGCTCGTCCTCACCGCCCGCGCCGACGAGGTCGACACCGTCGTCGGGCTCGATGCCGGCGCCGACGACTACGTGACCAAGCCCTTCCGCCTGGCCGAGCTGCTGGCCCGGGCCCGGGCGCTGCTGCGCCGCGGGGTCACCGAGGTCGTCGAGACCGACGAGGACCCGCTCATCGACATCGACCCCGAGGGGCGCCGGGTGTTCCTCCGGGGCGAGGAGGTCGCCCTCACCGGCAAGGAGTTCGAGCTGCTGCGCGTCCTCGTCGCCAACGAGGGCAAGGTCGTCTCCCGCGAGAAGCTCATGCGCGACGTCTGGGACAGCGCCTGGTACGGGTCGACGAAGACCCTGGACATGCACATCTCGGTGCTGCGGCGGAAGCTGGGCGACGACGCCGCCCACCCGCGCTACATCACCACCATCCGGGGGCTGGGCTTCCGGTTCGACGCCCCGGACGAGTGACGGCCGGTGCGCCGGATCATCCTCACGGCCGCCCTCCAGGCCGTCGTCGTCAGCGTCGCCCTCGTCGTCCTCGTCCTCGTCGTGCTCGTCTCGCAGGGCCTCGGGCCGGTCGCCGACCGGCCCTCGACGTGGGTCGTGCCCGTGCTCGGGGCGGTCGGTGCGCTCGTCCTCGCGCTCGTCGCGTCCGCGTGGCTCGCCGAGCGCAGCGCCGTCCGGGTGCTGGAGCTCGTGCAGACCCTGCGCGACCACGCCGAGCGGCTGGCCGGCGGTGACACCCGACCGGTGCCGATGGACTCCGGCATCGAGGAGCTCGACGGCCTCGACGCCGCCCTGGTCCGCGGGGCCCAGCAGGGCGCGCGGCGGCTGGCCTCGGAGCGCGAGTTCGCCGCCGACGCCTCGCACCAGCTGCGGACCCCGCTGACCGCCCTGCTCATGCGGCTGGAGGAGATCAACGCGACGACCGACCTCGAGGTCGTCGCCGAGGAGTCGACGATCGCCATCGGGCAGGTCGAGCGGCTGAGCAAGGTCGTCGACGACCTCATGAGCCGCACCCGCAGCGGCGTCGAGGCCAACCCGTCGGTGTCGCTGGACTCGGTGCTCGCCTCGCTCCAGCGCGAGTGGCAGCCGGCGTTCGCCTCGGCCCGGCGCAGCATCCACGTCACCGGCGAGCGCGGGCTCGTCGTGCGGGCGACGCCGGTCTCGCTGGGGCAGATCCTCACGACGCTGCTGGAGAACTCGCTCGCCTACGGGCGCGGGACGGTCGAGATCAGCGCCCGCCGCGCGGGGCCGTCGATCGTCATCGAGGTGAGCGACGAGGGCGACGGGGTGTCCCCGGCCATCGCGCCGCACATCTTCGAGCGCTCGGTGTCCTCGTCCGGCTCCGGGCTCGGGCTCTCGCTGGCGCGGGACCTCGCCGAGGCCGTCGGCGGGCGGCTGGAGCTGGCCCGGGCCACCCCGCCGGTCTTCGCGCTGTTCCTGTCGGTGAGCCAGACCTGAGCGGCGCGTCGGCCGGTCCGGCCGGGTCGGTCGGCCCGCAGGGTCGGTCGGTCAGAGGGGCTCGCGGGAAAAGACGACCTGGCGGTAGCACCAGAAGCGGAACAGGGTGCCGATCCCGATGCCGATGACGGTGGCCACGTTGTCGGCGAGGGTCGAGGTGAAGTCCAGGCCGTAGTGCGAGACGGCCAGCGTCACGGCCGAGATGCCGAGCGCGACGAGGTTGACGCCGAAGAACAGCGCGACCTCATGGTGCGCCGGGCGGCTGCGGCGGTGCCGGAAGGTCCACTGCCGGTTGCCGATCCACGCGACGAGGGTGGCGACGGCGCCGGAGATGATCTTCGCCGTCGTCACCTTGTCCTCGAGCACGGTGTGCCAGAGCAGGTTCGCCCCGCCGAGGTCGACGACGAACGCGACGGCGCCGACGACGCCGAACTTGATGATCTCGCGGTAGAGGACGTCGACCGCCCCGCGGACGCCGTCGAGCGCGCGGCTCACCGGGTTGCGGCTGCGGGACTCCTGCGCGGTCACCCGTGCAGCCTAACGATGGCTCCTCGATATCCTCACCGGGTGACCAGGCCACGTCGTGCTCCCGGAGGGTTCCCCGTCGTCGGCGTCGTCGGAGGGGGTCAGCTGGCCCGGATGTGCGCCGGCCCCGCCGCCGAGCTCGGCGTCACCCTGAGCGTCCTCACCGAGGACCCCGACTCCGGCGCCGCCCTCGTCGTCCCGAGCGCTCCCGTGGGCTCGCACCTCGACGCCGACGCGGTGCGCCGGTTCGCCGCCGAGTGCGACGTCGTCACCTTCGACCACGAGCACGTGCCGCAGGAGGTCCTCGCCCTGCTCGTCGAGGACGGGGTCGCGGTGCACCCCTCGCCGGACGCGCTGCGGTTCGCCCAGGACAAGCTCGCGATGCGCGAGCGGCTCACCGCGCTCGGGGTGCCCTGTCCGCGGTGGGCCCGCGCCGACACCGCCGCCGACGTCGAGGCCTTCGCCGCCGAGGTCGGGTGGCCGCTCGTCGCCAAGACGCCGCGGGGCGGGTACGACGGCAAGGGCGTCACCGTCGCGTCGTCGGTGGACGAGCTCGCCGACTGGCTGGAGCGCGCCGCCGACGCCGGCACCGGGCTGCTGCTGGAGGAGCGGGTCGGCTTCCGCCGTGAGCTCGCCGTCCTCCTGGCTCGCAGCCCGTCGGGGCAGGCCGCGGCCTGGCCGGTCGTCGAGACCGTGCAGACGGGCGGCATCTGCACCGAGGTCCTCGCCCCAGCGCCGGACCTGGACGACGAGGTCGCCGCGCTCGCCGTCGAGGCCGGGCTGCGGGTGGCCGGCGAGCTCGGGGTCACCGGGGTGCTGGCGGTCGAGCTGTTCGAGGTGGCCGGTGCGGACGGCGGGTCGTCGGTGCTCGTCAACGAGCTCGCGATGCGCCCGCACAACTCGGGGCACTGGTCGATGGACGGGGCGGTGACCGGACAGTTCGAGCAGCACCTGCGGGCGGTGCTCGACCTGCCGCTGGGCTCGCCGCGGCCGCGTGAGCCGTGGACGGTCATGGCCAACGTGCTCGGCGGCGACTACCCCGAGCTCTACCCGGCCTACCGGCACGTCATGGCGCGCGACCCCGGGCTCAAGGCCCACCTGTACGGCAAGGGCGTGCGGCCGGGGCGCAAGATCGGCCACGTCAACGTCTCCGGCGCGGTGCTGGAGGACCTGCGCGAGCGGGCCCGGCACGCCGCCGACTACATCGGGGGAGCGGTCACCGAGTGAGCACGCACGCGCAGGAGCCCGGCGGCGCGCCCGTCGTCGGCGTCGTCATGGGGTCGGATTCGGACTGGCCGGTCATGGAGGCCGCGGTCACGGCGCTGGAGGAGCTCGGGGTGGGGTGCGAGGTCGACGTCGTGTCGGCGCACCGGATGCCCGAGGAGATGCTCGAGTACGGCCGGTCCGCGGAGTCGCGCGGGCTGCGGGTCCTCGTCGCCGGGGCTGGTGGGGCAGCGCACCTGCCGGGGATGCTCGCGTCGGTGACCTCGCTGCCGGTCATCGGGGTGCCGGTGCCGCTGAAGCACCTCGACGGGATGGACTCGCTGCTGTCCATCGTCCAGATGCCGGCCGGGGTGCCGGTGGCGACCGTGTCGGTCGGCGGGGCCCGCAACGCCGGCCTGCTCGCCGCCCGCATCCTCGGCGCCGGCGCTGGTCCCGAGGCCGAGCGCCTGCGCGCGGCGATGACCGCCTTCCGCGCGTCGCTGCGCGACCAGGCCCACGCCAAGGGCGCCGCCCTCCGCGCCCGCCACCCCTGACCCCCCGGTGACATTTCGGGGTGACCCCGAAATGTCCGCGACACCCCGGTTCGTAAGTCGTGTCTCGGTGACATTTCGGGGTGACCCCGAAATGTCCGGCGGCCGGTGGGGGCCGGGAGGGGTCAGCGGGCCATGCCGTCGCGGCGGATCTTGGGCCACTCGATCTTGGGGCAGGTGTCCATGACGACGTCGAGGCCGGCCTTGCGCGCGCGTCCGGCGGCGGCGACGTCGACGACGCCGAGCTGCATCCAGATGGCGTCCAGCCCCAGCCGGTCCTTGTGCTCGATGGCCTCGTCGACGACCGTGCCGACCTTCCCGGAGTTGACGAAGCAGTCGACGACCTTGAGGTCCTGGTCCGGGATGTCGGCGATCGAGGCGTAGCCCTTCGCCCCGTGCACCGTCTCGGCCTTGGGGTGGACCGGGATGATCGGGCGGCCCAGCTCGAAGGTCATCCAGCGCGAGACCGCCCAGGCGGGCCGGTCCTCGTTGTTCGACAGCCCCACGACGACCCAGATGCCCGGGTCCATGAGGAGCTCGCGGATGAGGCCTTCGTCGTTCTGGTGCTGCAGTGCGCCCATACCGGCCATCATGCCCGCTCACGGCGTCGCCAAACAGGCACCCCGGTGAGCGCGTCCTAGTCGTGACCGAAGAGGTCGCGGGTGTAGACCCGGTCGGCGACGTCGTGCAGCTCGGGGACGAGCCGGTTGGCGACGATGACGTCGCTGCGCGCCTTGAGCTCCTCGAGCGAGACCAGCTCGGAGCCGAAGAAGTGCTCCTCGTGCAGCTCCGGCTCGTGGACGATGACCTCGACGCCCTTGGCCTTGATCCGCTTCATCACGCCCTGGACGCTGCTGCTGCGGAAGTTGTCCGACCCCGCCTTCATGATGAGCCGGTGGATCCCGACGACCCGCGGGCGACGGGCGAGCACGTCGGCGGCGACGAAGTCCTTGCGGGTCGTGTTGGCGTCGACGATGGCCTGGATCATGGTCTGCGGGACGTCGGCGTAGTTGGCTAGCAGCTGCTTGGTGTCCTTGGGCAGGCAGTACCCGCCGTAGCCGAAGCTCGGGTTGTTGTAGTGCGTCCCGATCCGCGGGTCCAGCCCGACGCCGTCGATGATCTGGCGGGTGTCCAGGCCGTGCGTCGCGGCGTAGGTGTCGAGCTCGTTGAAGTACGCGACGCGCATCGCGAGGTAGGTGTTGGCGAACAGCTTGATGGCCTCGGCCTCGGTGCTGTCGGTGAGCAGGACGGGGACGTCGTCGTCGAGGGCGGCGTCGGCGAGCATCCGGGCGAAGCGCTCGCCCGCCGGGCCGCGGTCGCCGACGACGACCCGCGAGGGGTGCAGGTTGTCGTGCAGCGCCCGCCCCTCGCGGAGGAACTCGGGGGAGAAGAGGATGCGGTCGGTGCCGAGCCGCTCGCGCAGGGCGCGGGTGAACCCGACCGGCACGGTGGACTTGACGACGACGACGGCGTCCGGCGCGATCTCCCGGACGTCGGCGACGACCTGCTCGACGGAGGTGGTGTCGAAGTAGTTCGTCCGGTCGTCGTAGTTCGTCGGGGTGGCGACGACGACGTACTCGCACCCGGCGTAGGCCTCGTGCCGGTCCCCGGTGACGCCGAGCCGCAGGTCGCCGCGGCGCAGGTGCTCCTCGATGTCGGGGTCGTGGATGGGGCTGCGGCCGGCGCGCAGCAGGTCGAGGCGCTCGGGGTCGATGTCGTAGGCGACGACGTCGTGCCGGCGGGCGAGGAGGACGGCGATCGACAGACCGACGTACGAGGTCCCGACGACGCAGATGCTGGCGCTCACCCGGCTCAGCCTAGGGTCCGGCGACGCGCCGCCCGGCCGCCCTCCGTCCGGGGCGCCGGTGCCGGTCCGAGGCGCCGGCACCTGCGGGCTCCGGGGGCCGCGTGCTCGGGCATGATCGGAAGGCACCCCCGTGACCTCCCGAGGAGACCCGCATGAAGTTCGGACTGTTCGTCCCGCAGGGCTGGCGCCACGACCTCGTCGGCATCGACCCCACGCAGCACTGGGGGGTCATGGCCGGCCTGGCCCGCCGCGCCGACGGCATCGAGAACTGGTCCTCGATCTGGGTGTACGACCACTTCCACCCGGTGCCGCGCCCCACGGAGGCCGGGGTGCACGAGGCGTGGTCGCTCATGGCCGCGTTCGCCGGCGTCACTGGGCGGGTGCGGCTCGGCCAGATGTGCACGTGCCTGTCCTACCGGGAGCCGACCTACCTCGCGAAGGTGGCGGCCACCGTCGACGCCGTGTCCGAGGGCCGGCTCGAGATGGGCATCGGCGCCGGCTGGTACGAGCACGAGTGGCGTGCCTACGGCTACGGCTTCCCGGGCGCCGGCGAGCGCCTGGGCCGGCTGCGCGAGGGCGTCGAGATCATGCGCCAGATGTGGACGACCGGCTCGGCCACCCTCGACGGCGAGCACTACCAGGTCGACGGCGCGATGTGCTTCCCGCGCCCGTTGCAGGGCGACGCGCTGCCGGGCTCGCAGCGGAACGGCATCCCCATGTGGGTCGCGGGCGGCGGCGAGCGCAAGACGCTGCGGATCGCCGCCGAGTACGCGGACTACACGAACTTCGACGGCTCGCCGGAGGGCTTCACGCACAAGTCGGAGATTCTCGAGCAGCACTGCCGCGACGTCGGCCGCGACTACGGCAAGATCGTCCGCAGCGCCAACTACAACGTCGTCATCGGCCGCGACGAGGCCGAGGTGCAGGAGCGCCTGGCCTGGATCCGGTCGCACTACGAGTCGGCGGGGCTGCCGGCCGACGTCGTCGACAGCACGGTCAAGCAGTTCGAGGACGGCCCGCTCGTCGGCACGCCGGAGCAGATCGTCGAGCGGCTGCGGGACCTGGAGTCGCGCGGGATGACGTACGCCATCACGTACTTCGTCGAGCAGGCCTACGACCTCACGGGCGTCCAGCTGTTCGAGCGCGACGTCCTGCCCGAGCTCGGCGACACCGAGCAGCACGGCCACCTCTGGCACCTCCTGCGCGGCGAGTGACGCCGGCGCCGGGACCGAGCCCCCGGCGCTCCGGCCGGGCCCGGTGCGGCGGTGTCGGCCGGACGGCCGCTGCCCGCCGGGTCCTCGGGCCCGGACGGCCGGTGCCCCGGTAGGTTCCCTGCGTCCGACGACGACGAGGAGCGAGCCGATGATCCTGCCGACGGTGCGTGACCCGCGGATGGTCACCGTCCGCCGCGGCGGGACGCTGACCGAGGACCACCACCGGCTGCTCGCCGTCTGGTCCGCGCACTGCGCGGAGCACGTGCTGCCGCTGTTCGAGGCCGTCGCACCCGACGACGACCGCCCGCGCCGGGCCGTCGTTGCCACCCGGGCCTGGGTGCGCGGCGAGCTGCGGATGATGGCCTGCCGCTCCGCCGGCGGGCACGCGATGGGCGCCGCGAGGCCGCTGACGGGAGCGGCGCGGTTCGCCGCCTACGCCGCCGGGCAGGCCGCGTGCGTCGCGCACGTCGCCGAGCACGACCTCGGGGCGGCGGCGTACGCCCTCAAGGCCGTGCGGGCGGCCGCGGAGGCGGCCGGCGAGGACCCGGACGCCGCGGCCCGGGCGGAGTGCGCCTGGCAGCGCGACCGCCTGCCCGCCCAGGTCTGCGCCCTCGTCCTCGAGGACCAGGAGCGCCGCAACCCGATCTGCTGGTCGGTCTTCACCTGACTCGCCCTGGACAAGGGAAAGTGGGGGTTCGCGTGGCCGGTCGACCCTTGCGAACCCCGGGTTTCCCGGATGGGGCGGGAAAGTCGGGGTCTGCGGGGCGGGCTCCACCTGATTCCGGCGACCCCCACGTCTCCGCGAACGTGTGTGAACACGCCGGGAAAACGCGGCGTGTTCACACACGTTCGCGCAGGGGGGCAGGCGGGGGTCAGAGGAAGGCGACCGGGTCGAACTCGTCGATGGGGATGACCCGCAGGCGGGGGAGGGGCTCGTTGAAGGCGGCGACGTCGTGCTCCAGGTCGAAGGTCTCCAGGCCGCGCGCCACGAGCGGGGCGAAGTTGTGGTTGCGGAACTCGTCGAACCCGACGATGCCGGTGCGGCGGTCGCCGACGAGCGGCTCGAGCTCCTCGACGAAGTCGCCGTCGTTGCTCACGAGGACGACGTCGGCGTCCCGGTCCCGCAGGGCGGCCAGGGTGCGCTGGATGCCGATGTCGACGACCTTCTGCCCGGGCGCGCCGGACAGCGGCACCGGCCGGAAGCCGATGGCGACGAGCGCCTGGACGAAGGCCATGGGCAGCTCGCCGCTGGAGGCGAGGAAGAAGAGCCCGCGGGCCGGCTGGTCCCAGGTCTCCTCGACGAAGCGCAGCACCCGCTCCCACCGGGGCCGCTCCTCCGGGCGGGGCCGGCGGGCGAGGATGGCGCCGCCCAGGGTGGCGTCGATGTTCTCCCCGTCGACGAGGACGTACGTGACCCGGTCGGCGTCGCTCATGGCAGCACGGTAGGCGCTCGACCCGCCCCGGCGCCCCCGCCCCGCGGTCCGGCGGGTGCCGCGACCCTCGACACACCGCGGCCGGCCGGGCGTTACCCGCGAGTAGCATGCGGGGCATGAGCGGCAACCCGAACTTCGACACCTACCGGCTCTCCGAGGACCACGAGGCCATCCGCGAGGCGGTCCGAGCCGTGGCCGAGGACAAGATCAAGCCCTACGCGGCGGCCGTCGACGAGGAGTCGCGCTACCCGCAGGAGGCGCACGACGCCCTCGTCGCCTCCGACTTCTTCGCGCCGCACGTCCCCGAGGGGTACGGCGGCGTCGGCGCCGACGCCCTCGCGACGTGCATCGTCATCGAGGAGGTCGCCCGCGTGTGCGCCTCCTCCAGCCTCATCCCGGCCGTCAACAAGCTCGGCTCGATGCCGCTGCTGCTCGGGGCGGGCGAGGAGGTCAAGCAGCGCTACCTGCCGCCGCTGGCCGCGGGCGAGACGACCTTCTCCTACGGGCTCTCCGAGCGCGAGGCCGGCTCGGACACCGCGGCGATGCGCTGCAAGGCCGTCCGCGACGGCGAGGACTGGGTGCTGTCCGGGCAGAAGTCGTGGATCACCAACGCCGGCGTGTCCGGGCTCTACACGGTGCTGGCGGTGACCGACCCCGACGGCCAGCGCGGCAACAACGTCACGGCCTTCGTCGTCGAGAAGGGCGACCCGGGCTTCTCCTTCGGTGAGAAGGAGCGCAAGCTCGGGATCAAGGGCAGCCCCACCCGCGAGCTGCACTTCGACTCCTGCCGCATCCCCGGCGACCGGGTCGTCGGGGAGGTCGGTTCCGGGCTCAAGCTCGCGCTGCGCACGCTGGACCACACCCGGGTGACGATCGGCGCCCAGGCCGTCGGCATCGCCCAGGGGGCGCTGGACGAGGCGCTCGCCTACGTCAAGGAGCGCCGCCAGTTCGGGAAGGCCGTCGCGGAGTTCCAGGGGGTGCAGTTCATGCTCGCCGACATGGCGATGCAGCTCGAGGCCGCCCGCCAGCTCGTGTACGTCGCCGCGGCCAAGTCCGAGCGCGACGAGGCCGACCTGTCGTTCTTCGGCGCCGCCGCCAAGGCGTACGCGTCCGACGTCGCGATGCAGGTGACGACCGACGCCGTCCAGCTGCTCGGCGGGGCCGGGTACACCCGGGACTTCCCGCTGGAGCGGATGATGCGGGACGCGAAGATCACGCAGATCTACGAGGGCACCAACCAGGTCCAGCGCCTCGTCATGGCCCGCCAGCTCCTCCGGCGCTGACGCCCGGGCCGCCTCGTCCTGCCGGGCGGTCCGCGCCGGGGGTCACGAGGTCTTGCAGATGTCCTGGGCCGCGGTGCGGCTGTCGATGCTGGGGCTCGCGCTGGGGGTGGGGGCGGCGGCGGTGACCGACGGCTTCGGCAGCGGCGCCGAGCCGGTGCGGTTGGGGACCTCGACGACGTTGCGCGCCCCCGGCCCCATCGTCACCCTGATCGTCCGGCCGAGCCCGGCGGCCTTCTCGAGCCGCGAGCGCGGGAAGGCGGCGGCGACGGTGCGCGCCGCCTCCTCCTGCCCGGCGGAGTACTCCACGAGGGTGCCGCGGTCGGCGCCGTACCGGTTGTCGGTGCCGGTGACGGTGAAGCCCTGGACCCGGAGCATCTCGGCCGCCTGCCCGGCCAGGCCGGTCGTCCCGGCCCCGTTGACGACCTCGACCGAGATGTCGGCGGGGGAGACCGTGAGCGGGGCGTCCGAGGCGGACGGGCCGGGGGAGGCCTTCGGCCGCTCGCCGATCCGGCGGTCCTCGCGGATGGCCTCCCAGACGGCGTCGGCCGAGTCCTGCCACTGCACCCGGTTGGTGTCCGCCGGGAAGGGCTCGGTGGGGACGGTGAGGAACTCGACGTTGTCCAGGCCGATGCCGCGCACGCTCTCGGCGAGGTCCTTCATCGTGCCCAGCCCGAACCTCGGGTCGGTGGTCAGCGACTTCGTGGCCGCGTCGAGGAAGGAGTAGAGCCGGGTCGGCTGGAACAGCAGCCGGCTGGACGTCGCCTCCTGCGCCACGGAGGACAGGAAGGCCTGCTGTCGCTTGATCCGGCCGAGGTCCGAGCCGTCGCCGAGGGACTTGCGGGTCCGCACGTACGCGAGGGCTTGCTCACCGGACAGCTTGTGGGTGCCGGCGGAGAGCTTGAGGGTCGAGTTCGCGTCGTCGATGGGCTCGGTGGTGCAGACCTCGACGCCGCCCAGGGCCTCGACCATCTGCTTGAACCCGTTGAAGTCGACGACGGCGTAGTGGTCGACGAAGACGCCCGTGTCGCCCTCGAGGGTGCGGATGAGGCAGCCGGTCCCGCCGATCTTGAAGTTGTGGTTCCACTGCCGCGTCACCCACTGGTTCTTCGGGGCGGTGGGCGAGCACTCCGGCGGCGCCTTGGTCATCGAGTCGCGGGGGATGGAGACGACCATGGCCCACGTCCGGTCGGCCGAGAGGTGGACCAGGAGGTTGGTGTCGGAGTGCACGCCGGGGTCCTCGGCCACCGTGCCGTAGGAGGTGTTGCCCTTGCCGGTGCGGTTGTCGGACCCGATGAGGAGGAGGTTGACCGCCTCGGTGGCCTGGGGGGCGCGGGTCGGGCGGTCGGTGCCGAGCGCCTCGGAGACGTCGACCCTCGTGATGTTCGAGCTGAGCCGCCACGTGGCGACCGCGGCGAGGGCGCCGCCCACGACGAGGACGGCGACGAGGGCGATGACGACCCGCTTGCGCCACGGGGAGCGCCTTTCCTCGGCGGCGGGCCCGGCCTCGCGACCGCGCACCTCGCGCCGGCGGGGGTAGCCGTCACCGGGCTCCTGGGGTTCGGGTGCCCCGGGCTGCTCGCCGTCCACGCGTCGTTCTCCCCTCGTCCTCTCCTGGGCGGCCCCGGCGTCCGGGACCGCGCGATTCTAGCCGCGCAGCCTGAACGCGACCTGTGGGCACGGCGCTCCGCGCGCCGCCCGGGCCGGTCCGGGCGGGCCCGCCCGGGCATCCGCGCAGGTCAGCCCTGGGGGCCCTGGGTACCGGGGGGCGGGCTGTCCAGCGGCGTGCCGTCGTTGAGCATCCGGAACAGCTCCTTCGCCTGCGCGTCGTCCCACAGCACCGAGCTGCCGGCCGACGTCGTCGCGTTGATGTCGGAGACCGGGACGACGAGGCTCAGGGCGTCGTCGGTGGAGACGGCGCGCATCGTCAGGGCGATCCGCCCCGCGTCGGTGAGCCCGGTGTCCTCGCCGACCATGACGCCCGAGGCCGCGGCGTGGGTGAAGCCCCACCAGCGCCACGGGACGAGCACGGTCGACGGCGTGGCCGCCTGCTTCATCACCGCGCCGAGGAACTGCCGCTGCCGCTTGGCCCGCCCGAGGTCCCCCTCGGGGTCGGAGTAGCGGGCGCGCACGTAGCCGAGCGCGGTCGGGCCGTCGAGGGTCTGGCAACCCTTCCTCAGGTCGATGTGCGCCTTGTCGTCCTTGATGTTCCGGGGCACGCACAGGTCGACGCCGCCGAGGCTGTCGACGACGTTCGCGAACCCGCCGAAGCCGATCTCGAGGTACCCGTCGATGCGCAGCCCGGTGTTCTGCTCGAGGGTCTGGACGAGCAGCTTCGGGCCGCCGATGGCGAAGGCGGCGTTGACCTTGTTCTCGCCGTTGCCGGGGATGGGCAGGAAGCTGTCCCGGGGCACCGAGACCAGGACGGACTTGCCCGAGCCGCTCGGCACGTGAACGAGGATGATCGTGTCGGTGCGGCGGCCCTCGGCGCTGCCGGTTCCGAGGCTCTTCCTCTGCGCCGCGGTGAGGCCCTCGCGGCTGTCGGAGCCGACGAGCAGGTAGGTGTGGCCGTCGCCCTGGGCCGGGCGCTCGCCGGAGGGCGTCGCGTCGACCCGGGAGACGCTGGTCCAGGCGTGGACGGGCGTGGCGACGACGAAGACCACCCAGAGGAGCAGGAGCAGGAGGACGAACCGCAGCCACGGGCGTCCGGAGCGGCGCCGCTGCCGGTCCCGCGGCGGGGGCGGGGGCGTGTCGGCGCCGGAGCGCACCGGGCGCCCGTACTCGTCGTAGCGGGTGTCGCCGGCCGAGGACGACGCGGCGGCCACACCGGCGCCACCGGCCCCGTCGCCCCCGCGCGCGCCCCGGCGCCCACGGCCGGACGAGGCGCCGCGCGGGCGCCGCGTGTCGACGGTGTAGACGTCGTCGCCGCCGTCGCCGTCCCCGGAGGGGGCGGGACGCCGCGGGATGGGGCGGGCGTGGTCGTCGCTCATGCAGGTCCTCTCGGCCGGGCCGAAGACCCATTGTGCCGACGCCGCCCGGGCTCCCGGCACAGGGAATCGCCCGGCGCGTCCCGGCGCGCCTCGCGGCGGCGCGTCGCGGGCCGCCCGATACTGGCACGTCATGGGAGGCGACCGAGGATCCGCCGTGCTCGACCGGCCCCGCGAGGGGACGGCGCGCACGGGTCCGCGTGACCCCTTCGCCGACCGCCGTCACCGGCGCCGTGCCGTCACCCTGCTCCTCATGACCCTGCTCGTCCCCGGGTCGGCCCAGCTGGTCTCCGGTCGCCGCGAGGTCGGACGCCTCGCGCTGCGGGTGTGGCTGAGCCTGCTCGGGCTGCTCCTGGTCGTCGGCGTGCTCGCCCTGGTGAGCCGCCGCAGCCTGCTGTGGCTGGCCACCCAGGGCTGGGTGCTCCTGGCCGGCCAGGTCCTCCTCGCCGCCGTCGCCGTCGGGTGGGCGCTGCTGTTCGTCGACGCCTGGCGGATCGGCCGCCCGGACCGGCTGCCGCTCGCCGACCGCCGCGTCCTGCTCGTCGCCCTGCTCGTCGCGCTGCTGGCCCCGGGCGTCGTCGGCTGGACCGCGATGGGCGTCGGCAGCGCCCGGAGTGCCATGGCGACGGTCTTCGGATCCGGCACCGCCGCCGCGACCGCCGAGGGCCGCTACAACATCCTCCTGCTCGGCGGCGACAGCGGCGGCGACCGCGTCGGCCTGCGCCCGGACAGCATCCAGCTGGCGAGCATCGACGCCGCCACCGGCCGGGCCGTCCTCTTCGGCTTCTCGCGCGAGACCGAGAACATCCGCTTCCGCCCCGGCTCGGTGATGGCCGGGCTCATGCCCGAGGGCTGGACCTGCGGCGACGAGTGCCTGCTCAACGCCCTCTACACCTGGGGCCAGGAGCACCGGGCCGAGTTCCCCCGCGGCACCCGCAACCCCGGCCTGCTCGCGACCACCGAGGCCGTCGAGGCGATCTCCGGCCTGGACATCCAGTACTACGTCATGGCCGACCTCAAGGGCTTCTCCAGCGTCGTCGACGCCATCGGCGGTCTCGACATCACCGTCCAGCGGCGCACCCCGATCGGCGGCAACGCGACCCCGATCAGCGGGTGGATCGAGCCCGGCCACCGGCACCTCGACGGCCACGACGCCCTCTGGTACGCCCGCAGCCGCGTCGGCTCGACGAACTACGAGCGGATGGCCCGGCAGCGCTGCGTCGTCACCGCGCTGGTCCGCCAGCTCGACCCGCCGACGGTGGCGCTGAACTTCCGCGACATCGTCGGGGCGTCCAAGGGCCTCGTGCGCACGAACATCCCGCAGGACGCCCTCGCCGAGCTCGCCGGGGTGGCCATCAAGACCAAGCAGGAGAAGATCACCTCGGTGAACTTCGTCCCGCCGCTGATGAAGCCGTGGGACTACGACCCGGCGCGGGTGCACGGCATCGTCGCCAAGGCCATCGCGACGAGCGAGGCCGGACCGAAGCCCCGGACGGGACAGGCTCCGGCGGCCTCCGCCGTCCCGAAGGCCTCGCCGACCGCCGCCGTGCCGACCCCGACGCCCTCGACCCCCGCGGTCATGGAGCGCCCCGGCACCGACCCCGACGCGAACACCGGCGACCTCGCGAGCGTGTGCTCGGCGGGATGATGGCGGCGATGTCCTCCACGCCCGCCGCCCCCCGGCCCGACGCCGGCACCCACCCGGACACCGCCACCGACGACCCGGTCCGGCCGCTGGTCAGCGTCGTCATGCCGATCCTCGACGAGGAGCGGCACCTGGCCGACGCCGTCGCCATGGTCCTTCGCCAGGACTGGCCCGGCCCGCTCGAGGTCGTCCTCGCCCTCGGCCCGTCGAGCGACCGCACCGACGAGGTCGCCGCCGGGCTCGCCGCGGCCGACCCCCGGGTGCGCCTCGTGCGCAACCCGACCGGCCGCACCCCGGACGGCCTCAACGCGGCCATCGCCGGATCGCGCGGCGAGGTCGTCGTCCGGGTCGACGGGCACGCCGAGATCCCGGCCGGCTACGTGCGGGCCGCCGTCGCCGAGCTGGAGCGGACCGGTGCCGACAACGTCGGCGGGACGATGGACGCCCGCGGCACGACCCCCACCGAGCGCGCGGTCGCGGCGGCCATGCGCAGCCCGCTCGGCGTCGGGTCCTCCCGCTTCCACACCGGCGGCGGGGCCGGGGCCGTCGACACCGTCTACCTCGGCTGCTTCCGGCGCAGCGCCCTGGAGCGGGTCGGCGGGTACGACCCGCGCTTCACCCGCACCCAGGACTGGGAGCTCAACCACCGCATCCGCGCCACCGGGGGCACGGTGTGGTTCACCCCCGACCTCGTCGTCACCTACCGGCCCCGGGCGACGCTGCGCGCGCTGGCCCGCCAGTACCGCGACTACGGCCGCTGGCGCCGGGTCGTCGCGAGCACCCACGACGGCACCCTCAACCCGCGCTACCTCGCGCCGCCGGCCATGGTGCTCGGCACCGGCGCCGCGACGCTGCTCGGGCTGCTCGCCTGGCGGCCGGCGCTCGCCGTGCCCGCCGCCTACCTCGCCGCCGTCGGGGCGGGCGGGGCCGCCATCACCCGCGGCGAGCCGCTGCGCACCCGGCTGCTGGCCGGCCCGGTGCTCGCGACGATGCACTGGTCCTGGGGGTGGGGCTTCCTCACCTCCCGCCCGGGACGGCTGCTCGCCCCCGCCGGCCGGCCGGCCCCCGGCCTCCGGGGCGCCGGCGAGGCCCCCCGGTAGCCTGTCGCGTGGCCGGCGCCCGCCCGGCCGGTCCCCCACCCGTCCCGATCGCGGAGGTCGTCGCCGCCGATGTTCGCCATCCGCTCGCGGGCCGGCCGGCTCGTCCGGCGCGCGGGGCTGCTGCCGGGGGGCGTGGCCGACGGGCTCGGCGAGGACCACCGGCTCGGCGACCTCGTCCTGCGCACCCGGGTCGTCGTCTTCTTCCCCGACCCGCCGGAGAACCTCTACCAGCTGCGGGAGTGGCTCGGCCCGCTGGAGGCGCTGGACGCCGAGCTCGGGGTCACCCTCCTCACCCAGGACTCCCGCACCGCCGCCGCGCTGCGCTCGGAGACCCGCCTGGCCGTCCACGTCACCGCCGCCACCCGCACCGTCGGCCGCCTGCTCGCCGAGGGCGACGTGGCGCTGGTCCTCTACGTCGGGCAGGCCAACGCCAACGCCGTCGCGCTGCGCTCGGCCGACGTCGCCCACGTCTTCCTCAACCACGGCGAGTCCGACAAGGTCGTCTCGGTCTCGAACCAGGCCAAGGCCTTCGACTTCGTCTTCGTCGGCGGCCAGGCCGCGGTCGAGCGGCACCGGGCCGGGCTGCTGTTCTTCGACGCCGGCGCCCGGCTGCGCACCATCGGCCGGCCGCAGGTGCCGCCGCCGGCCACGCCGCAGGGCCCGACGTCCGTGCTCTACGCGCCGACCTGGGAGGGCACCCTCGCGGTCAACGCCTACTCCTCGGTGCGGGCCTACGGCGAGACGCTCGTGCGCTCGGTGCTGCGTGACACCTCCCACCGCCTCGTCTACCGCCCCCACCCGCGGACCGGGGTCTCGGACCGCAGCTACGCCGCCGCGGACCGCCGCATCCGCGAGGTCCTCGCCGCCCATCCCGGACGCGCCCGGGTCGACACCGGGCCGGCCGCCGCGGCGATGCACGCGGCGCACGTCATGGTCGCGGACACCTCGGCCATCGCCACCGACTGGCTGAGCCAGGGCCGGCCGCTGGTCTCGACCGAGGCCGCCGACCCGCGGGCCCGGGTGGCGCGCCCGGCCCGCCTCCACGAGCGCACCCCGCACATCGGCCCCGGCACCGCCGAGCGCGCCGGGGAGATCGTCGACGCGGCGCTGGCCGACCCCGACGCCGCGGCCACCCTGGACGAGCTCTTCCACTACTACCTGGGCGGCTTGGACGCACGGGCCTCGCTCGCCGCGTTCGTCGCGGCCTGCCACGAGGTCGTCGCGCTGCGCGACGCCGCCCGCGAGAGGACCGACGCCCCGTGAGCAGGCCCTGGCCACCAATCGAGGAGCTGCGCCGGGTCGGCCAGCCCGAGCACATCCGGAGCCGGGCCCAGGCCGAGCACTGGACCGCGCACCTGTTCACCCGCTCGATCTCGGTGTACCTCACCCGGGTCGCGGTGTGGGGCGGGGTCTCCGCGAACACCGCGACCGTGCTCGTCATCCTCTGCGGCTGGGCGGCCGCGGCGGCGCTGTTCGTCCCGGGGGTGTGGGGTCCGGTGCTCGCGCTCGTCCTCGCCCTGGCCCAGATGGTGCTGGACTCCATCGACGGCGAGATCGCGCGCTGGAACCGGACGACGAGCCCGCGCGGGGTGTTCCTGGACCGGATCGCCCACGCGACGGCGGAGTCGTTCATCCCCACGGCGCTCGGGGTACGGCTGACCCTCGAGCACGACGGCGACTGGCGCTGGGCCTTCGCCGGGGCGTGCGTCGGCGTGCTCGTCCTGCTCAACAAGGCGCTCTCGGACTTCGTGCGGCTCTCGCGGGTCGAGGCCGGCCTCACCCTGCCGCGGGACACCCCGGGCATCGGCCTGCCCCGGCCCGGGCTGGTCCGCCGGCTCCGGCAGCTCGCGAACTACGTGCCGCTGTACCGGATGTACCACTCGGTCGAGCAGACCATCGTCATCGCGGTGCTCGCCGTCGTCGGCGCGCTGGCCGGGTTCGACGGGGTGGCGGCCGCCCTCGTCGTCCTCGGCGGCGTGCTGCCGTTCGTCGTCGTCGGGCACCTCACGGCCATCCTCACCTCCGCCAGCCTGAAGAACCCCCCGGCCTGATGGCGCGCTGGAGGGCCGTCGTCGTGACCATGGGCACCCGGCCCGTGGAGCTCGCGCGGGCCGTGGCGTCGCTGCGGGCCCAGGAGGACGTCGACCTCGAGGTCGTCGTCGTCGGCAACGGCTGGGCGCCGGAGGGGCTGCCCGACGGGGTGCGCACCGTCCACTCCCCGGAGAACCTCGGACCGCCCGCCGGGCGCAACCTCGGCCTGGCCGGGGCCGGGGCCGAGCACTTCTTCTTCCTCGACGACGACGCCCACCTGCCGCACCCGGACACCCTGGCGCGTCTCGAGCGGCTCCTCGAGGACGACCCGGGCCTCGGCGTCGTCCAGACCCGGATCCGCACGCCCGAGGGCGACTCCCTGCCGCGCTGGGTGCCGCGGATGCGGGACAAGGACCCCGAGCGCGGGTCGGTGGCGTTCTCGCTGCTCGAGGGGTCGGTGGCGGTCCGGGGCGCCGTGCTCGCGGCGTCCGACGGCTGGCCCGGACCGTTCTTCTACGCCCACGAGGGCATCGAGCTCGCCTGGCGGGCCTGGGACGCCGGCTACCGGGTCGAGTACCACCCCGAGCTCGAGGCCGTCCACCCGCGCATCCACCCCAGCCGGCACGAGGACCACCTGTTCCTCGACGGCCGGAACCGGGTCTGGCTGGCCCGCCGGAACCTGCCCCTGCCGCTCGGGGTGCTGTACGTCGGCGTGCGCGGCGGGATGTCGCTGGCCCGCACCGCGCGGCAGCCGTCGGCGGCCGCCGCGTACCTGCGGGGGGTCGCGGCCGGTCTGCGGCGCCCGGCCGGCCCGCGCCGGCCGATGGCGTGGCGCACGGTGTGGACGATGACCCGCCACGGCCGCCCGCCGGTCGTCTGACCGCTCCCGGCGCACCCCACGCCCGAGGTCCGCGAGGGCCCCACCCCCGCGCACTACGCTCGGGGACGATGGACAGCCCCGCCGCCCCGCGCGAGCCGTCGGCGCCGCCGCAGGGCGCGGCCACCTTCCGCGAGGACACCCGCCGCGCACCGGTCGTCGTCCTCGCGCTCCGTCTCCCCGGGGTGGTCGCCCCCGTCACCGGGCTGCGGGCCGTCGCCGTCTCCCGCGAGACCCGCAACCGCTACGAGTTCCCCGGCGTCCTCGACGACCCGGGCGCCGCCCCCCGCCGCGACCGGGGCGCCGACGTCCTGCGCGGCCGGGCCGAGGTCGACCTGCGCGACCTCGCCGCCCGGCTCGACCCGCGCGACGGCATGCTCGACGTCTTCCTCGAGGTGCAGGCGGGCGGGGCGGGGTGGACGTCCTACCG
Source organism: Phycicoccus flavus (assembly GCF_004025965.2). Taxonomy (GTDB): domain Bacteria; phylum Actinomycetota; class Actinomycetes; order Actinomycetales; family Dermatophilaceae; genus Phycicoccus; species Phycicoccus flavus. The sequence continues at coordinate 127,487 of NZ_SAYU02000002.1, forward strand.
GGTCCGCCGCCCGGCGGGAGCGCGGGCCCGGCCGTGGGGCGTCGTCGCCCACGCGGACGGCACCGTGACCCAGTTCGTCCCCTACACGACGTTCCGGGCGGCCAACCGGTCGCTGTTCGTCGAGCGGATGGACGCCGGGGTCCACGAAGAGCTGCGCCGCTGGCGCCGCCGGGCCTGGCTCCTGCCGCTGGTCCGGCCGTTCGCGCGGACCTGGCTCGTCGGCGAGCAGCCGTTCCGGGCCCAGGACAACGGCTACCACCTCTTCCGCTGGCTGCGCGAGCACCGCCCGGACCTGCGGGTCCACTACGTCATCGACGCGGCGAGTCCCGACCTGCCCCGCGTCCAGCCGCTCGGCAACGTCGTCCTGCGCCACTCCCGCGAGCACGTGCGCGTCGCCTACCTCGCGAGCCGGCTCGTCGGCACCCACCACGCCGAGTACCTGCTGCCGACCCGCGACCCCCGGGTCGTGCGCGGCATGCGCGGGGTCCGGGTCTTCATCCGGCACGGGGTCTCGGGCACGAAGAACATGGTCGGCAACTACGGCCGCCTCGTCCCCGGGTTCCACACCGACCGCATCCACGTCAGCTCCGAGCACGAGCGGGACACCGCGGTCGAGGCCTTCCGCTACCGCCCGGCCCAGGTGCGCCTCACCGGCCTGCCCCGCTTCGACGCCCTCCTGCGGCCGATGGAGCGCGAGCCCGACGGCGTGCTCGTCGTCCCCACCTGGCGGGAGTGGATCAGCAACCACGAGGCGTTCACCGGCAGCGAGTACGAGGCGGCCTGGCGCTCGGTGCTCACCCACCCCCGGCTCGCCGGGGCCGTCGCGGCCGGGCTGGGCGTCACCTTCATCCTCCACCCGAACATGCGCGGTTTCGCCGACGACTTCGAGGTGCCCGGCGTGCGCGTCGTGCGGCAGGGCGAGGTCCAGCTGCAGACGCTGCTGCGCGAGCACGCGATGCTCGTCACCGACTACTCCTCGGTCGGCTTCGACGTCGCGCTGCTCGGCCGGCCGGTGGCGTACTTCCACTTCGACCGGGAGCGCTTCTTCGGCGCCCAGGGCTCGCACCTCGACCTCGACGCCGACCTGCCGGGGACGGTGGTCCGGGACGCCGACGCCCTCGTCGCGGAGGTGCTCGCCGCGCGCGAGCGGGGGTGGTCGGTGCCGGCGGAGCACGCCGCCAGGGTGCGCAGGCTCGTTCGCTACGATGACCGGCGGAACTGCGAGCGGGTCGCGCACTCGGTCGCGACCGCGGGTGGACCGGCCGTCCAGTGGTGGCGGCTCGTCGACCGCAGCAGGGTGGGAGCCCGTCAGGCCGCGCGCCGGCTGCGAGCCCGCCTGCGCGAGACCGCCCCGTGACGCGGGTCGGACGTCGAGAAGAAGAACAGGACGGAGCACCCGGGATGGACGACACGGGCCAGGCCGTGGCCGTGGACACCGAGCAGGAGCTGGTCCCGCACGTCCCGCTCCCGACGCTGGACACCGTCGACCTCTCGCTGGTCGTCGTCGCCGGCCGTGACGTCGTCGAGCGCTTCCCCGACGTCCTCGCCGCCCTCGACGGCAACGACGACCTCGCCGGCGTGCCGGTCACCGTCGTCCACGGCGCCGACGTCGACGTCTCGTCCTGGCCGCTGGAGGGGCGCACCGTCGTCGTCGCCCCCTCGACCGCCGAGCAGGACCTCAGCGACTGTGTCTACGACCTCGTCCGCACCGCGCCCACCCGCTTCGTCGCGGCCGGCTTCGACGGCCGCACCGCGTGGGAGCACCGCTGGGCGCGGGAGATCGCGGTCGAGGTGGTGCAGCTGCGCGAGGTCCCGCTGGAGTCCGGCCCCGCCCTGCTCCTCACCGGCCGGCACGCCGCCCGCCCGCTCGCCGCGCGCTACGTCCGCGACCAGCTGACCGCGCGGCACGTCGCGCCGGGCACCCCGGACGCCGCCTACCTCGGCCGGCTGTCGCTGTCGTCGGCGCAGACCCTCCTGGAGTCCGTCGACGCCCACGGCACCCGCATCGACCTGCTCTTCTTCCTCGCCGCCAAGTCCCTGCCGGACCTGTCCGAGCCGCCGTGGCGCTACCGCGTCGCCCTCACCGGCCGGGACGGCGACGTCGCCGTCTCCGACGAGGTCGCCCTCGAGCGGCGCATCGACTCCAAGGGCGTCGTGCGCTGGGAGGCCTTCACGGCCGGCCTCGACATGACCGGCGTCCCGGCCGGGCACTACCACGTGGTCGTCGAGCTCGTCACCGACGACCCGCGGCTCGGCCGCCGTCGCCATGTCCGCCCCCGCCGCGGCGCCCTCATCAGCGCCCGCACGGTGTCGATGGACCTGCCGGACGGGCAGGGCGGGACCCGGACGCTGCGCTACCTCCTGCACACCACCCGCCGCGGCCGTCGCTCCTACATGACGGTGCAGGTCGGGTCCGGGCGGGCCGCCGACCTGCGGTGGCGGTGGACCCTGCTGAAGAAGGACGCCCGCTTCATCGCGCGCGGGCGGGGCAACAAGCGCGCACGGCTGCTGCGGCTGGTCCGGCTGCTCACCCTGCCGTTCTTCGCCCGCAAGCAGATCTGGATCGTCGGGGAGCGCACCGACACCGCGCAGGACAACGGCCTGCACCTGTTCCGGCACCTGCGCACCACCTACCCCGACCGCGACGTCTACTACGTCATCGACACCTCGAGCCCGCAGTACGCGCGCATCGCCGACCTCGGCAACGTCGTCGAGCACTCCTCGTTCCGGCACACGCTGCTCATGCTCCACGCCTCGGTGCTGGCCAACGCCTACTCGGTGCGCTACCTCATCCCGCGGCACTGGGCGGCCGCCACGTACACCCGCCACCTCGTGTGGCGGGTCGGGGCGCTGCGGGTCTACCTCAAGCACGGCGTGCACCTCAGCCCGACGGCGGTCAAGCGGGGCACGACCGGCTACGACGTGTGCCTCACGGTGACGCCGGGGGAGACGGCGGCGCTCAAGGCGTCCTCCGGGTACGACGAGCAGCTGACCGAGGTCGGGATGCCGCGCTACGACGCCCTCGTGCCGACGCCGCGCAGCCGGATGATCCTCTTCATGCCGACCTGGCGGAAGTACCTCGTCACCAAGGTCCTCGACGGCGCCGTCGAGGGGGAGCGGCCGTTCGAGGGCTCGAGGTACGAGCGGTTCATGTCCGGCTTCCTCCAGAGCCCGCGGCTGCAGCGGATGCTCGAGGAGCACGACTACCGGCTGACCTTCCTGCCGCACTACAACATGGCCTCGCGGTTCACGGACGCGGCGGTGGCCGGCGACCGGGTGCACGTGGCCGACGCCAACAGCGTCGCCATCCAGGACATGATCCGCGAGTGCGACGCCCTCGTCACCGACTACTCCTCGGTGCACTTCGACGTCGCGTACATGGGCACCCCGGTGCTCTACGTCCGCTTCGACGAGGAGGAGTACGACACGCTGCACGCCTCGCCGTCCTGGTTCGACCACCGCACCGAGGGGTTCGGCCCGGTCGTCGAGGGGCTCGAGCCCTCGCTGGACGCCCTCGAGGAGCTGCTGGCCCGGGACTGCGCGCCCGACCCCCGCTACGTCGAGCGGGTCGAGGCCGCCTTCCCGTACCGCGACCAGCACAACTGCGCCCGGACGGTGGCCGTCATCGAGGAGCACCTGGACCG
>NZ_SAYU02000020.1 GCF_004025965.2 Phycicoccus flavus
CGGCTGCCTGCGTGCTCGGCCTCCCAGCGGCAGGTGCAGCGCATGCGCCCGTCCGCGGACGTCACCTCGTAGAGGTCCCCTTCGCTGCCGAGGACCCGCCAGGAGCCGTCGCCGGGTGCCCGACGGACGCCGCCCTCGGCCAGCACCTTCCGGGCGGCGGCGAGGCGCGGGTTGCGGCGGATCACCTTCTCGCTGTCGACCGGCAGCTCGCGGTGGAACCAGGCCTGCTCGACGAGGTCGTACCCGAGCCGCCCGGACGCGGCGAGCCAGGCCAGCCCGGACTCAACGTCGGCGGAGGACAGCCCCGTCCTGCGGACGAGGTCGTCACGGTTGACGACGGCGTCCCAGCCGAGGTCCGCGAGCAGTCGACGCCCGTGCTCCTCGGCGTCCGGGCGGGCGAGCAGCATGAGCAGCGTGCCCTCCCCCGAGAACCCGCGGTAGGGGTCCGGACTGACGACGAGGGTGAACCGCGCGCCGGGCAGCTCGAAGGTCCAGGCGCTCGTGCCGCTGTCACCGACGTGGACCGTGAGCCCCCGGGCGTGCCGGGCGACGCGCTCGCAGCCGCGCAGGCGCGTGGCGCCCGCCAGCGGGATCGACCCGGGGAGCTCGCGCGAGGACAGCCGCCACCCGGACGCCACGGGGAGCACGTGCACGCTGGGCCCGGGCGGGGCCACCCGGGGCAGGGAGGCCAGGAACCGCGGGATCCGCGGTCCTGGCAGCTCGGCCACCCGGCGCATCCCCGCCTGCAGTGCGGGCACCTCGGCGAGACCCCGGACCCACCGGTCCGGGAGCGTCACCTTGCGCTCGACGTAGGTGGAGTCCGGCGAGGACGCCCGCAGCTCGTCGGGACCGACGCTGAGGTGCAGCGGCGCGGACCTGTCGACGCGGGCGAGCGCGGTGCGCAGGTCCGGGCCGATGTCGACGTTCGTCGTCCCGAAGCCCACCCCGCTGCTGCCGAGCCCCTCCGGGAGGACGTCGAACCGGGCGTGCACCCCGTTGCAGGCCGAGAACGACTCGAAGCGCAGCCGGTCCCCGCCCGCGGTGACCACCGGGTCGAGGTTGGCCAGCTTCTTGCCGAGCCCGGCGTCCGCGTACCGGCTGGCCGCGACGTCGGCCACCGCGAGGACTCCCGCCGCCGTGACGTCGGCCCGGTCCACGAACCCGCTGAAGAACGTCGGGTTGTCGACGAGCCCGGTCGGGGTCGCGCCCGGGCCGGTCGCGAGGTGGAGCCGGCCGCCCGAGGCGTCCTGGACCAGGCTCGAGGCGTACCGGTAGCCGCTCACGAGCCCGCCCCCCGCCCGTCGAGGGCCGCGACGAGGTCCCGCGCGCCTCGATGCGCCGCCGAGGATCCCGTGGCCGCCGCCAGCCCCGCGACGCCGGGTGGCGCTGCGTCCACCGCCGAACGCGGGACCTCGTGAGCGGTCGCCGCGAGGAGCCGGACCAGGGCGGCCAGCTGCGAGGACCGTCGAGGACGGGCGCAGAAGGCGTCGACGACGGCGAGCCCGGCGGGCCACCACCACCGGAACGCTCCCGGGTGCTCCAGCAGGGCGGCGAGCCCGTTGCCGAGCCTGCCGACGCCGAGGAGCCTGGCGTCCAGAAGGAGCTCGGCGCCACGGGCCAGCAGGGCGGGCTCGAGGCGACCGTGGGCCGCGAACTCGACGGCGTGGTCCGAGACGACCCCGGGCCTCGTCCCGGAGGCCTCGACGTGCTGCAGGAGGCGGGCGTGCAGCGGCAGTCCGAACGGCCCGTGCAGGTGCCCGGGGAACGGACCCCGGTCGTGGTGCTCCCCGGGGCCCAGGGCGGTCACCGTACGGTCCGCCCACCGCGGGAACACCCGCGCGGTCTCGGCCGGCCGTCCGGGGCACCAGGGGTCCGTGCGCAGGGGCTCGGGCAGTGCGGCCAGGGTCGAGAAGGGCACGGGCGCGGTCGGCGCACCCGTCCAGCGGCCGTCCTCGTCGAGCACCGGCGTCAGCGCGGGCAGCCCACCGGCCCGCAGCCAGGTGCGGACGAGCTCACCGGCGTCCAGCGACCGGACGCCGTTGGGGTCGGTGAACCGGGGGTCGGTCCGCACCCCGTCGGGGACCTCGGACGCGCGCCGCGCGTCGGCCGGCCGCAGCCGGTGCAGCGCCTGGACGAGGTCGAGGGGCCCGACGAGGGGATGACCATCCCGCGCCTCGGCGAGCCGCCCCAGCAGGTCGTCGAGGTCGAGCGTGCCGTCCGCCCACGTCGCCGTGGCGAGCAGCACCCCACCGTCCTCGGCGACGAGGAGCGCCTCCAGGGCACGCAGGAAGGCGAGCCGCTCCAGCGGGGACTCCACCCCCGAGGGGAGGACGACGGCGTCGACCCGCGGGTCGTCCGGACCGCGCAGCCGCTCCGCCGGACGGGGCAGCTCCTCGAGCTGCCTCCGCGCCCGCGCCCGGTCGAGACCGCCGTCCAGCAGCCGGTCGAGCAGGTCGGACTCGGTGGCGACCCGGCCGTGGGCCACTCGCCAGAACACTGCCGGGTCGACGCCGGACGCCCACACGTCGACGGCGGCGACGACGTCCCCGGCCGGGTATCTGCTGGCGAGCCCTTCGAGCACGGCACGTACCGGCGGGCCGCCGTGGCGCCGGACCGCGGCCGTCGTGATGGCGAGGGAGCGGTCCGGACCGGTGACCGCGGACCGGGCGTACTGATCGCCGTGCCCGGGAGGCCGGTACGCGACGTCGGTGTCCGACCAGCGGTACTCGGCATGGGTGTGCTGGCCCGCGAGCAGCCAGCGCACCTCGTCGGCCGGCTCGACGTCCGGCATCGGCGGAGTTCGCCGGTGCTCCGGCAGCGGCGGGTAGGTCTGCGGATCCTGCCGCTCCCACAGACCCGTGACCGGCGGCGACACCGGTGCGGTTTCGTCGGACCCCGCCGACCGGCCCCCGCCGAGTGCGTCGACGAGGGCCCGTGCCTCGGCCACCGCCTTGCCGTTGCCGGGAGACCCGGCGAGGGTCAGGAGGTGCGGTGGAGGTCGTCGCCCGGGAGGCACCTCCGCGGCGTGACGCGCCATGGTGCGCAGCAGGTCCGCGGTGCCCGACGGCCGCGCGGCGGCACCGCAGACCTCGTCGACGACCGAGAGAGCGGCGGGCCATCCCTGGCGGAGTCCGCCGCCGAGGAACAGCGCGTCGAGGGCCTCGCGCAGGTCCCGGACGGCCAGCCGGCGCTCCGCGAGCAGCTCGCGCACGGCCTCGAGCAGGTCGGCACCGCCGTCGAACTCGCCGGAGGCCATGGCGGTCAGGGTCTGCTCGACGACGATGGCCCGCATCGACCGGGTGACCTGGTTGCGGGCACCGGTCCGCAGCGCATTCCGCCAGCTGGGGCTCGGGAAGGATCTCGGCCAGTCGTCCCCCCAGGGCAGGTCGACGACGCCGGGCCGTGGTTCCAGGTCCCACAGCCCCAGGGCCACCGCCGGCTCGTCCTTGTCCGCCGGAGCGTCGCCGAGCGACGCCCGCACGGCGTCCACCGAGGCGTCGAACGCGGCGTCCTCACCGGTCCGCAGCGCGGCGAGCGCGGCGAGCGCGGCCTCGCGTCCGGCCCGCTCGACGAGGTCGCCGCGGCGCAGCGCCGACAGCAGCACCGTGCGCGGCTTCTTGTCGGGGCGCGCGGCGACGACGCGGGCCAGGTCCTCCAGGCCCGGGCCGTCGGAGACCGCCTCGAGCGCGAGCGGCAGCAGGCTCGCCGCGACGGAGCGGTCCGCGGTGGCCAACACGCCGAGCAGGTACACCAGACCGCCGGGGACCTCGTCGAGGGTCAGGTGGAGCGCCGTCGCGATCCCCCCGAGCACGCGTTGCGAGGCCGGCCTCTGGGGAGCGGTGAGCAGCCGCAGGACGTGGTCGAGGGGCGCGGCGCGGTCGACCACCCCGCGCTCGACGAGCTCGGCCACCACGGCCGGCAGGGTCGGGTACGTGCCGCACTCGCCGGACGCGAGGTAGAGCGGCAGCAGGTCCGGCATCAGCGGGTCGGCCGCCAGCCGGTCCGCGAGGTCCCCGTCCTCCACCCGGTACTCGTTCGGGTTCCCCTCCTTCGTCCCCGCCCACCACCGACCGAGGAAGGAGACGCCGGTCGGGCACGGGAGGCCGTGGTGGACGGCGGCCGCCCGGAGTACCCGCGCCAGCACGCCCTGGCAGTTCCTCGCGGACTGGCCGAGCGGGACGTGGCTCGCGGCCTCGACGAAGGCCGCCGCGTCGTCCCGGTCGAGGTCGCACAGCACCCGGACGAACACGTGCTCGCCAGGGTCCTGGTGATAGTCCCAGAGCTCCCACCACGGCACCCGCTTCGCCGCCATGACCGGGCCGAGCACCCACACGGCCGTCGTCGCGACGATCCACCGCGCCGTCCGGCCGACCGCGAAACGGCGATCGTGCTCGCCCTCCCCGATCACCGCCCCCAGCCGCGTCAGCATCGCGTCGGCTTCCCCCCGTCGGCCGACCCACTCCCGGGCCTCGCGGCGCCCCTGCTCGTCGAGCCCGTCCAGCAGTGCCCGGGCTGCTGCCGGGTCCCTCGCGAGCATCACCGCCTCGAGCCGGGTGGGGAAGTCCGTCGTCGTCATCGTCACAGCAAGCTCCTCGACGTCGAGCGGGCGGCGGTCATCTCGCGGCTCCCGGACGGTCCGCGGCCATCGCGTCGACGAGCTCCGCCGTCGCGCGCCGGACGTCGTCGTCGCCGTCGGTGCGCTGGGCGAGCGCGAGCACCCCCGGTGGTGCACCGGCCAGGAACGCTGACGGGACCTCCACCGCGTAGCCGGCGAGGACCTGCAGGAGGTGCGCGACCTCCGGCGGAGGATCGTCGGCCCGGCACAGTGCGTCGGCCAGGTCCGCGCCGCAGACCCACCACCACGCGAACGCGCCGGGCGCCTCCAGGGCCAGCCGGAGACAGGACGAGAGCTCGGCGAGCCGTAGCTCGCCCGCCCGCCACCGGCGCAGGCCCGCGGTGGTGAAGGCCCGCTGGCCGAGCCGTCGACGCTGGGCGAGGTCGGCCGCGGTCACCCACCCCTCGGGCGGGCGCGGGTTTCTCGCCCCGCCCGTGTCGGGCGACATGACGGCGATGAGCCGGTCGTGGAGCGGGACCCCACCGGTCACCGCGACGTGGCCGAGGAACATCTCCGGCGAGACCCACCTCGACCGGCCGACCTCGGCCCGGACGGTGCGGTCGGGCCAAAGGGGCATGAGCCGGGCCGTCGCCACCTCCGAGCCCGGCGCCCACGGGTCGTCGCGCAGGGCGCGTGGCAGCGCCTCGAGCGAGGTGAAGGGCACGGGCGCGACCGCCGTCGTGGACCACTCGCCGTCGTCGTCGAGCACGGGGTCCAGGTCGGGCAGTCCGCCCGCCTCGACCCACTGCCGTACCAGGGCGCCGGCGTCCCAGGACTCCGTGAGGCCCACACTCGTGAACCGAGGGTCGGTCGGCGGGCCGTCCGGGACCTCCGCGGCCCGGGCGGGGTCGACCGGACGCATCCGGTGGAGTGCCTGCACGAGGTCGAGCGGCCCGACCGTGGCGTCCGGGTCGCTCGCCACGACGGCCAGGCGGGCCAGGAGGTCATCGAGCTCGAGCGTGACGTCGGCGCGGGTGGGCGTGCTGAGCAGCACCTCGTGGCGGTCGGACCGGGCGAGCGCCTCGATCGCCCGGAGGAAGTGCAGCTGCTCGGCACCCCCTGCGAGCCCCCTGGGCACGACGAGCCGTCCGGAGCGGTCCTGCCGGAACTCCTCCAGCCGCTGGGGGAACGGTTCCGGCAGGTCCCAGACCTCGGGCCGGCCGGCCGCCCGAGCCTCTCGGTTGTGCTCCTGCACCCACTCGCGCTCGCTCTGCACCTCCGCGCCCGCGAACGCCCAGAAGAGGTCCTCGTCCGCGCCGCGGTCGAGCCAGACGTCGACGGCGAGCATGACGTCCCCGGACCCGCCGTGCGGTCTCAGCACGTCCGTCGGGACGGCGGCGGCCACGGCCGCGCGCCCCTGCCGGTGCGCCGTCCGGACCACGTGGGCGAGCATGAGGTCGGCGGACGCCGGACCCGGGTGGGACGCGGTCCAGGCCTGGGTCGAGTGGAACAGCCCGACGGTCGACTCGGGGACGCGTCCCATCTCCTGGCCCAGACGGTGCCGCAGCTCCTCGGCGTCGTCCACTCCCGTCATCTCCCCTGGTGGCACCATCCGCTTGCGGCTCGGCAGCGCGGTGGTGCGGGGCGGCCGCCTGAGCCACAGGCCCCGCCGGTCGGCGCGGAAGGGTCGTGGCGCCGGCGAGGCGGCCAGCCGGTCCTCCAGACCGGCCTCGTCGACGTCGAGGAGGGCGCAGGCCAGGGCAGCCGCCTCGGCACGGGCCTTGCTCCGCCCCCGACCGACAGCGACGGCCGCGACCTGGGCGGGCACGGGCCAGGGGCGGGGGACCTCGACGGCGTAGCGTCCCAGCACCCGCAGGACGTCGGCCAGGCCGGTGGGCCGCTTCGGGAGGCCGCAGAGGTCGTCGGCGACCGCGAGCGCCGCGGCCCAGCAGTGCCGCAGCCCGCCGCCGAGGAACAGGTCCTCGAGCACGGCCGCGAGGGAGGAGGTGTTGAGCAGCCCGAGGGCCGTGAGGGATCGGCACGCCTCACGCAGGGACACGCCGTCGCCGAACGTGCCGTCGTGCATGGCGGCGAGAGCCTCCCCCACGATCTGCGGCCGGCGTTCACCCGTGTGGGCGGCGCCGGACCGCAGGACGAGGTCCCACACGATCGGACCGTGGCGCTCGTCGTCGGACCGCGGGGACGACGGCGCCTGGGGCGTGACCTCCCACAGACCGCTCGCGGCGACCGGGACGGCATCCGCCGGCGCGTCCTCCCCGAGGGCGGCGACGACGCGCGCCACGTCGGCGTCGAAGGCGGCGTCCTCACCCGTGTGCAGGAGGGCGAGCGCCCCGAGGACGGCGTCCCGTCCGGCCCGCTCGACGACGTCGTCGCGGCGCAGCGCCGACAGGAGCATCGTCCGCGGCTTCTTGTCCGGGCGGGAGGCGACGACGCGCGCGAGGTCCCCGAGCCCGGGGCGGTCGCACACGGTCTCGATCGCCAGGGGGACGAGGGCCGCGACCACGGACCGGTCCGCCGTGGCCAGGACGCCGAGCAGGTAGACCAGGCCACCCGGGACCTCGTCGGCCCGCAGCCGCAGCGCCGTGGTGATGCCGGCGAGCACGCGCTGGGAGGCCGGGCGCTGTGGAGCGGTGAGCAGCTCCAGGACGTGGTCGAGGATCTCGGTGCGGTCGACGACCCCTCGTTCCACGAGCTCGGCCACTGCGGCCGGCAGGGTCGGGTAGGTCCCGCAGTCGCCGCACGCCAGGTAGAGCGGGAGAAGATCAGGCATGAGGGGGTCGCTCGCCAGGCGGTCGGCGAGGTCCGCGTCCTGCACCCGGTACTCGTCACGCTCGCCTTCCGCCGTGCCCGCCCACCACCGGCCGAGGAACGAGACACCGGTCGGGCAGGAAAGGCCGTGGTGGACGGCGACCGCACGGAGCACGCGCGCCAGCACGCCCTGACAGTTGCGGGCATCGCCGCCGAGCGGCACGTGGCTCGCGGCCTCGACGAAGGCCGCGGCGTCGTCCCGGCCCAGCTCGCACAGCATCCGGACCAGGTCGGCCTCGCCGGGGTCGTCGCGGTAGTCCCAGAGCTCTCGCCACGGGACCCGGCGGGCCGCCGACACCGGGCCGAGCACCGCGACCGCCGTCATGGCCACGATCCAGTGCGCCGTCTGGCCGACGACGAGCGACCGGTCGGAGCTGTCCTCCCGTAGCGACTGCCGGACCCGCTGCACCATCTCGTCCGAGTCCCGCCGCCGGCCGACCCACTCGCGGGCCTCGCGGCGTCCCTGATCGTCGAGCCCGTCGAGCAACGCTCTGGCCGCATCCGGGTCGCCCGTCAGCATCACGGCCTCGAGCCGTGTGGCGAAGCCGTCCGTCGTCGTGGTCAACACACCCTCCCCGTGTCGCCCGGGCATTCTGCCCGCTGCCGGCGGGCCCGGGGTCGGGAACAGGAGAACTCCACGCACCGGGACCTCACCTCGCGGGGCGGTGGGACGCGGTCACGGAACCCGGAGGGCCTCGATGACGGCCTCGCCCAGCGCGCTTTCCGCCACGTCCTCGGGGAGCAGCACCTCCGCGCCCGTGCCGTACTGGGCCTGCGTGCGGCGTGTCAGACGCTCGACGCGGATGCCGTCCGGCCCCCACCCGACCGAGACGAACCGGCCCGCCCGCGCCAGCGCCCGCCACGAGCCGAGTCCGAGAGCGGCCACCGTCGGGTCGACACCCTCGCGACGGTCACCCGGCGCCCGGCCCAGGACGACGACGCCGTCGCCGAGCCCGCGGTGGACGGCCGCCCCGAGGTCCGTCGCACCCGGCTCGCCCTCGGAGAAGGCGTGCGCCGACGACGCGGTCCAGGCGCCGTTCGTGTCCAGGTCGTAGGTGGTCACCGCCCATCGCAGTCCCACGACCGACACCTGCACGTGTCCACGGTCCACGGGTGTCCCGGGTCGCAGGCCCCGTCCGCCGAGCGCGGCGGACCACACCTGCGCGCTGTGCCGCACGAGGTCCCACCGCGTCGGCGCGTCACGACGTCGGTCGCGTCCATCCGCCATGCCCCACCCCCCTCTCGAACGTCCCCGTCGATGGCGCCCGGCGACGGGTCAGCCGCGGGAGGCGTCCTCGACGGCCGACTCGCGCGGGTCCGCGGTGACGCCGGGGCCGTCGACGCTCGGCAGGTCCGGCGAGGTGTCGAGGTCGGGCTCGAGGTAGATGACCATGTGCAGCTCGGGTGCGCACTCGCGCGCGGCGGACTCGGCCTGGTTGATGGCGCTCGTGATCTCCTCGGCGTCGTCGGTGCGCCCGACGGCGAGCTTGGCGGCGACGAGGATCTCGTCCGGGCCGAGGTGCATCGTGCGACTGTTGATGACCCGGTCGACACCCTCGGGCGACTCCAGGGCGCGCAGGATCTCGCGGCGCAGCTCCGGGGAGGCGGCCTCGCCGACGAGCAGCGACCCCATCTCGACGGCGAGGAAGCTGGCCAGGACGATGAGCAGGACGCCGATGACGCCCGAGCCGACGCCGTCCCACACCTGGTTGGCGGTGAGGATGGTCAGGCCGATGCCGAGGAACGCGGCGGACAGGCCGATGAGCGCGCCGAAGTCCTCGAGCAGCACGACCGGCAGCTCCGGGGACTTCGTCGAGCGGATGAACCGCAGCCACGACCGGCGACCGCGGATCTTGTTCGACTGCCGGACGGCGGTGCGCAGGCTGAAGCCCTCCATGACCATCGCGGCGACGACGACGGCCAGCGGCACCCACCACCACCTCGACTCGAACGGGTCGTAGCCGGTCTCGCCCAGCGCGGAGTGGATCTTCTCGTAAGCCTCGTAGAGGGCGAACAGGCCACCGATGACGAAGAGCATGATGGCGACGAGGAAGCTGTAGACGTAGCGCTGCTGGCCGTACCCGAACGGGTGCTCCAGCGTCGCCTCGCGGCTGGCGCGTCGGCTGCCGAGCAGCAGGAGCAGCTGGTTGCCGGTGTCAGCCACCGAGTGGATCGACTCGGCGAGCATCGAGGAGAACCCGGTGAGCAGGAAGGCGACGAACTTCGTGACCGCCACCCCGAGGTTGGCGAGGAAGGCCGCCATGATCGCCGACTTGCTCTCCTCGTTCGCCATGGGGCCGACAGTAGCGACGGGGTGCGCGGCCCGGAGCGCGCAGGTGCACGACGATCCGCGGGCCGCGGCGATCGCCTAGCGTGGGCCGCATGCCGACCCCCCGTGGAACCCTGGACTGGTCCCCCGCCGCCGACCACCCGGAGCTGCTCGCCCCGCCCGTGGCCGCCGCCGTCGGGGGGATCGACGGCGCGCTCGTCGCACCCATCGACCCCGCGCTCGCCGACACCGCCGCCCTGTGCGACGCCTACGACGTCGACCTCGCCGCCAGCGCGAACTGCGTCGTCGTCAAGGCCAAGCGCGCCGGGGTCGAGTCCTACGCCGCGGTCATGGTGCTCGCGACGCACCGGGCCGACGTCAACGGCGTCGTCCGGCGTCACCTGGGCGCCCGCAAGATCTCCTTCGCCCCGCAGGACGACGCGGTCGGGCTCACCGGCATGGAGTTCGGCGGGATCACGCCCATCGGGCTGCCGGCCGACTGGCCCGTCCTCGTTGACGACGCCGTGGCGGACGCCGGTGAGGTCGTCGTCGGCAGCGGCATCCGCGGCAGCAAGGTGCTGTGCACCGGCGCGGACCTGCTGACCCTTCCCGGCGCCGAGCGGCTCGCCCTGGCCCAGCCCGCGTCCTGACGGCCGGTCCTCGCGCTTGATCCGTCCTCGGCGCGGGTAGGAGGGCGGGCATGAGCGACGACGAGGCGAAGACGCAGGCCGAGCAGGCGGAGCAGGCGCAGGCCGAGGAGGACCAGTGGCAGGCCGAGAAGCCCGCCCGGCAGTGGCGTGAGGAGCAGGGGCGGATCGCCGAGACCGACCAGCTGGCACGGGCCGAGGAGATGGGCGACCGGGTCGAGACCTCCATCCCGGCGCCGGACCCCGAGGCCGACGAGACGCCGGGCGTCATCGCCGAGCGTCCGGTGGGCGAGGCGCGCGAGTCCGCCAGCGGGAAGCGGGATGCGCAGCACGGGTGAGCCCGCGGCGCGGGGGTGCCCTCGCGGGTGAGCGCAGGCCGACGGGCGTCCGGCTGTGCGACCCGGCCAGGAATCGACGGCCGGGAACCGCCGAGCGCCGCCGGGCCGCCGGGCCGCCGGTCAGAACGGTGGCAGGTCGGTGTCGCCGGTGGTGACGCGGTGGCGTCGGTGGTGGCCGGGGTGGTGACGCAGTGCCTCGCCGACGGCGCGCGCGAGGCGTCGGTGGGCGACCTCGCCGCGGTCGACGAGGAGTCCGAGCCGGCACTCCAGGGCGCTCCAGGTCGGCGGGGCGGGGTGCCCGGGTGGTGGGTGGGGCGGCGGTGACGTCGCGGAGTCCGGTCCCTCGGGTGTCGGCGGTGGTGGGTCCGGGGGGTCGGCGGCCCGCAGGACGAGGACGTCGAGGGCGTCCAGGGGGTGGGTCGTGCGGACGGCTCCGGCGGGGTCGGTCCAGGTGGCCGTGCCGTCGGGGGTGAGCCGGACTGACCAGCCGGGGGTCTGCTTGATCCGGTGGTGACGCCGGCAGAGGCAGAGGAGGTTTGCGGCGGAGGTCGGGCCGGTGGGCCAGGGGCGGACGTGGTCGAGGTCGCAGAACCGGGCGGCGACGGCGCAGCCGGGGAACCGGCAGCGTCCGTCGCGGGCGCGGACGAGGGCGGCGAGCCGCTCCGGCGGCCGGTAGCCGTCGCTGGTGAGGGCGTCGCCGGGGTCCGTGCGGGCGCCGGTCGCAGGGTGGCAGGCCACCGTCGTGGAGGTGCCGGTCAGGTGGTCTCGCAGCCAGCCCGCGGAGACCAGCAACGGCTCACCGGGGCGGGCGCCGTGGACCTGCACGAGGTCCTCCGGGCGTGACCGCCGCATGGCCGCCGGCGCAGCGGTCGCCGGCGCTGTCATCGAGGTATCACGCCTCGTCTCGACCGTCGAGGCCATGGTCGCGGGACCGGTGGCCGCCGCCGTGGTCGCCCCGGCGATGGCCGACCTCGCCCCGACCGTCGTCGACGCGGTGGTCATCGGCCCCGGTGCCGCCGCCGTCGGGAGGTGCGGGTGGGTGGCGTCGGCGGGGACGGCGAGGACGACCTGGACGTCGATGGTGGCGTTGCCGGTGACGAGGTCGGTCAGCGCCCGCCCGCGAGCCTGCTCGACCGAGGTGCACGTGCCGTCGGCGACGAGGTCGTGGGCGCGGCGGTCGATCGCGGCCCAGGCGGTGGCGGCGGTCTCACTGGGGAACGTGCCGTACCAGGCGTCCACGCCCGGCTCGGCGGCCCAGCGCCGCAGCCCCGTGGCCGCCCGCGCTCGCACGGCCCGCTCGCGCAGGAGGTCCGGCGCGATCCGGGCCAGGACCCGGCGGCAGCGGCGCCGCAGCGCGGCCCCGTCCTCGTGCAGGTGCGGGTCGAGCGCGGCGAGCACCGCGCCGGCGACCTCGGCCGGGGCCTCCTCCAGCTCGCCCGCGACGACGGACGCGCGGTACCCGTCCAGCCGTCCCTGGGCCATCGCGGTGTGCAGTCCGTCGAGGCCGGTGGGCCGAGGGGCCGTGCCGTCGTCGGTCTCGGTGGGCGTGCGCCCGGCGGCGACCCGCACGGCCTGCTCGACCCGACGCTGTGCCTGGGCGTGCGAGCAGCCCAGCGCCGGCGCGACGAGGTCCGCGGCGTCCAGCGACACCCGCCCGGGGCGGCACGTCCGCTCCCCCACCGTGCCGTCCTCGTCCCACACCTGCTCCTGCGGGCGACCTCGACGACGGCCAGGTCCTGCACGGCCGCGACGGTGTTCGCCAGGGTCTGGCCGGCGGAGACGACGGCGAGCCAGTCCTCGCGGGAGCGGGCCGAGCGCAACGCGCCGACGAGGGCGTCGGACGCGGCCGTCACCGCCGCACCGAGACCCTCCGCAACACCGCCGTGGTCGTCCATCCGCTCCCCCTTCCCCGTCCCACGATCGTACGCCTGTACGACGCCGTCGTCAACCCCCGTCATCGGCAAAAACCAACCAGCACAGCGGGATACGTCCACCATCCGGACCGGTGACCACGTTCCGGTCCGGCTGGTCCGTGTCGGTCGACGAGCCCGCAAATGCGGAGGACAGGTCTCGCCGTCAGCGCCCGAGACCCGCGTCCCGGGCCCGGATGATCGCCTCCGCCCGGTCGGCTGCCTGGAGCTTGGTGAGCACCGCCGACACGTGGTTCCGCACCGTCTTCTGCGACAGGAACAGCCTCGCCGCGATCTGTCCGTTGGACAGCCCGCCGGCGACGAGGTCGAGGATCTCGTGCTCGCGCGGCGAGAGCTGCGGGAACGGCGAGGCGGCCTCGGCGCGGGGGTGGGCGAAGAACTCGGCGATCCGCCCGGCGAGCACCGCGCCGAACACGACCCCGCCTGCGGCGACCGTGGTGACCGCCCGGACGACCTCGTCCGGCTCGGCGCCCTTGAGCAGGTAGCCGCGGGCGCCGGCGCGCACGGCGTCGAAGATGGTCGAGTCCTCCTCGGACATCGTGAGGACGACGACGCCGACCTCCGGGTGCGACGTCGCGAGCCGGCGGGTCGCCTCGATGCCGTCGAGCTCGGGCATCGCGACGTCCATGACGACGACCGCCGGCCGCAGCTCGGCGACCTTGCGCAGTGCCTCCTGCCCGGTGGACGCGGTGCCGAGCACCTCGACCTCGTCGATGCTCCGCAGCAGGGCCGCGAACCCCTCGCGGAAGACCGGGTGGTCGTCGACGACCAGCACCCCCACGGGCGCGGTCACGCCGCCCCCTCCCGCACGACGCCAACCGGGGCGCCCGCCGCCCGTGCCTCCGCACCCGCCGCCGGTGCCTCCGCACCCGCCCCCGCTGCCTCCACACCCGCCGCCGGTGTCTCCGCGCCCGCCAGTGGCAGCCGCGCGAGGACCCTCGTCCCCGGCGCGGCCGGCGACACCTCGCAGGTGCCACCGAGCTCGGCCGCCCGCTCGCGCAGCGCCACGAGTCCGACTCCCGCCGGGGTGCCCGCGACGATGCCGACGCCGTCGTCGGCGACCTCGACGACGACCGCACCGTCCTCGCGCCGCAGCCGGACGACCGCGGTCGACGCGGCAGCGTGCCGGCCGACGTTGGTGAGGGCCTCGGCGACGATCCGGTAGGCCGCCACCTCGACGGCCGCCGGTAGCCCGGACAGGTCGTCGGCCTCGACGGCGACCTCGGTGCCGACGCCCGGGACGGCACCGACGCCGGGGCCCAGCGCCGAGGCGAGCTGCCGGACGGCGCCGACGAGCCCCACGTCGTCCAGCGCCGGCGGACGCAGGCCGTGGACGAGCCGCCGCACCTCCGCGAGCATCCCGGTGACGTCCGCGCGAGCCCGGCCGAGCACCTCGTCGGCGGCGGCGGGGTCCTTGCGCGCGGTGATGCGGGCGGTGTCGATCCGGGTGGCGACGGCGGCGAGCATCGGGCCGAGGCCGTCGTGCAGATCCCGCCGCAGCCGGCGCCGCTCGTCCTCGACCGCCCCGACCAGCTGCGCGCGGCTGCGCTGCAGCTCCTCGGCCAGCAGGGTGGTGCGCACCGCGGCGGCGGCCTGGCGCACGACGTCGGCGAGCAGGCGCTCCTCCGCGGGACGCAGCCGGCCCGGGACGCCGCGGGCGGGCAGCAGCAGCCGCCCGATGGTCTCGCTGCGGTAGGTGACCGGCAGGGCCCGGGTGTCCCGGGGCCGTTCGCCGTGCTCGACGAGCACCGCACGCCCGTCGCCCTGCACCACCTCGACGCCGACCCAGCGCGACCGGACGGCGCCCGCGACCGCGCGGGCGACCGCGGCCAGCTCGTCCTGCGGTCCGGGCGAGTCCTCCAGGCCGCGGGCCAGCCCGGCGACGACGTCGTAGGGGTCCTCACGCCCGCCGACCACGCGCCGCACGACCCGGGTCAGCCGCTCGCGCAGCGGCAGCCACACCCCGACGGCGACGACGACGGCGAGCACGAGCGCCTCGCGCTGCGGCAACCGGCCGCCGAGCAGCCACGACGTCCCTCCGAGGACGGCGAGGTCGAGCACCACGGAGACGAGCACCGGCACGGCGACGACGAGGGTGTCGGCGAGCAGCCGGTCGACGTCGACGACCCCGGGGTCGACGACGGCCACCGTCACGGCCGCGGCCGTCACGGCGACGGCGACGGTGAGCCCGACCGTGCCGAGCGAGGGCAGCACGGTGACGCCGACCATGACGAGCGCGTCGACGAGCGCGGCCCACACGAGCCAGCGCCCTTGCGCACGTTCGCGGCCGGTGGCCCGGCGGTGCCGCAGGACGACGACGACGAGCGCGAGGACCACGCCGAGCGGGACCAGCGCCTGGGCCACCCGCACCGCCACGGCGTACCCCGCGTCCGGCAGCGGCAGCGCGAACGGGTCGAGCTCGAGGCCGGCGAGGGGGGCGGGCAACGGGTCGCCCGCCGTCACCTCCTGGACCACCCACGACGGCACGGTGAGCAGGACGAGGGGCAGCGCAGCGCTGGCCGCCACCGACGCCCACGCGAGCCACCGGACCCGGCCTCGCGGGGGCCGGCCGTCCGGGAAGAGGACGAGGACGAGCGGGAGCCCGAGCAGCAGCCCCGCCCCGAGCCGCTGGAACACCCAGAAGGCCGTCGACGCGCCGGGGAGCGTGCCGGGGCCGCCGGTCGCGACGGCCAGCCAGGACGCCGCGAGCCCGTCCAGCGCCCACCAGAGGCCGAGGGCCCCGAGCACCGGCCCCAGCCGGTTGCCCGGCCGGCGGGCGGCGACGACGGCCCCGGCGGCGGCCAGCGCCAGACCGGGCAGGCCACCGGTCCACCCGGGCTCGACGCCGATCCGGTCCAGGTGACCGGCCGGCACCCGGAGGTCCAGCAGCAGCGCGCCGACCCCGGCCGCCACCGTGCCGGCGAGGAGGACCCGGGCGTACGTCGTGCTCACGCGAGAAGAGTGCCCGAGGAGGCGTCCCGGTGTCCCGGGACGCGCGTCCCGACGGACCCGGGACGTACCTTCGGGACACCGGACGGGACCGGCGGCCCTGACGGCCCGGGACGCGCGACCCGCAGAGTTCGGGTCAGCCGCGGCGGACCCTCCGCCGCACGAGTCACGAAGAAGAGGCACCCCCCATGTCCCGTACCACCGTCACCCCCGCCCCGGCCCGCACGGACGTCGCCGTCGACCTCGTCAACGACGCCCACGAGCGCCGGCTCGCCGAGGCCGCCGCCACCGACCTCACGTTCGTCCGCCGGATGGGCGGCGTCCTGGCGGCCGGCGCCGGCATCTGGTCGGTCTCGACGTTCGTCGTGGGCTCGACCCCCGCCACCGCCTTCGGCAACACCGTGCAGGACCTCACCGGCTTCCTGTTCCAGGTCGGCGTCATGGCCCTCCTCGCCGTCCAGGCCCGCACCATGGCCACCGGCACGAGCCGCGTCGCCCGGGCCATGATCCCGGTCGAGCGGGTGATCCTCGGGATCGCCATGCTGTGGTCGCTGCTCGACGCCGTGCCGTCGCTCCACGAGGGCGCGGCGTGGCTGCCGATCCTCGACATCTGCTGGCCGCTGTCGATGCTCGGCATGTTCGTCATCGGCATCAAGATCGCCGTAGCCGGCCGCTGGCGCGGCCTCGCCCGGGTCTGGCCGCTGGTCGCCGAGAGCTGGGCGGTCGTCACCGTGCCGACCTTCCTCCTCGTCGGCGAGGGCGTCGCCAACACCGTCGGCGGCACCCACCTGCTCCTCGGCTACGGCGCGCTCGGGCTGCTGCTCGTCCTGCGCCCGGAGCTCACCCGCCCTCGCGGCTGAGGGCATCCCGCACCGGCGACGGCCGGCGACCCACGACGGGTCGCCGGCCGTCGCCGTCGTGTGGGGGACTGCGTCAGGAGGTGCGGTCGCGCAGGTCGGTGACGTGCCGCGACACCGACGGGTCGAGGCCGAGGCCGAGGGCCAGGTAGGTCGCGGCGAAGTCGGTGAGCCCGACGAGCGAGGCGAGCCGCTCGACCGGGTGGGTGCCGCGGGCCTCCTGCTCGAGGACGACGGCGCCGGCCTCGCGGGCGGACTGCAGGACGGCGTCGGCCAGCGCCGCGTCGGCAGCGTCCAGGCCCGGGTCGCGCAGGGCGACGAGCCCGAGCCGCGGCACCTCCGGACCGTCGAGGTAGGGGTCGGCGAAGATGTCGCGGCCGTCGGGCCGGGAGTCGGTGAGCCCGCTGCCGAACGGCCCGTCGAGGGTGGCGACGACGGTGGACGCGGCGTCCGGCAGCACGCCGTGCGTGGCGGGCACCCGGGCGGTGCGGGCGAGCATCTGGGCGGCGCGGCCGGCCGCGGCGCCGGACAGCGCGCCGTCGCCCAGCACCATCGGCACCGTGGCGTCGAGCCCGGTGGCGAGGACCTTGGCGGGGTTGACGAACGCCTCCGAGCCGGGCCGGCACTCCTCGGCGACCCGGTCCAGGACGTCGGCCGCCCGCTCGAGCACCTCGGGCGGGCAGTCGGCCAGGCCGAGGACGTCGGCGGCCAGGAGCACGGGGGTCAGGAGCGACCAGAGCGCGGTGCGCGAGGTCGGCGCCGGCAGGGCGACCTCGACGTGGACCCCGCGGGCCCGGGCCGAGACCTCGGCCAGCGGGGAGTCGACAGCGCCGACGGTGAGGAGCGAGGCGCCGCGGCGGGCGGCCTCGGCGGCGAGGGCGAGCGGCCCGGCCGCCCGGCCGGACTGCGACACGGCGACGACGAGGTCGAGGGGCCCGACCCAGCCGGGCAGCGGGCCGTCCCGGCGGCACGAGACCTGCACCGGCGACCCGGACTCGGCGAGGACGTCGAGGATCTCGCCGACGACGGCGGAGCCGCCGAGCGCGGCGACGAGCACCGAGCGCGGTCGCTCACCCCCGGCGACGCGCTCGACCCCGGCGTCGCTGGCGGACACGAGCGCCCGGCGGACCTGGGCCCCGGCGCCGGCGAGCGCGCGCAGCGCCCCGCGGGAGTCCAGCCGGGCCAGGACGTCGGCGTCGTCCAGGCGGCGTTCCTCGACCCACGGCATCGGCGCGTCCTCCTTCGTCCCCGGTCAGTCCGGGGTGCGGGCCTCGTCGACGAGCAGCACCGGCACGCCGTCGTCGATCCGGTACGCCAGGCCGCACTCGTGGTTCTCGCACACGAGCTCCGGACCGGCGGGACCCTCGGCGTCACGCAGCGTGCCCCGGCAGGCCGGGCAGCGCAGGATCTCGCGGAGCCACGGCTCGATGGACGAGGTGGTGCCGGCGGGCTCGCTCATGGGGTCCTCTCCGGGGGCGGCGGGTACGGCGCGACGATCCTCGCACAGTCCCGCGGACCGGACCCCGGAGGCGCTCGTGTGGCGAGGACCTGTGAGCGTCCTTAGGGTCGTGGGCACGGCCGTCGTGAGCGCGGCACCCCTGGACTCGGTCGACGGAGAGGGACGGACGACGTGCGCTTGGAGATCCTCGGCAGGGTCCTGCTCTCGGTGACCGGCGAGCCCGTGCGGCTCACCGAGCTCGAGCTGGGGCTGCTCGCGTCCGCCGCCCTCCAGGGCCGGATCGGGGTCGACACCCTCGGTGAGTGGCTCTGGGACGGCGACCCGCCGTCGTCGGCCCGCAACCGGGTGCAGGCGCTGGTCTCCGGCATCCGCCGCAAGGCGGGCACCGACACCCCGGTGATCCTCACCGAGGGCCGGGCCTACCGGCTCTCCGACGAGGTCGAGATCGACGCGGACGAGTGGACCGCGGCCGTCGCCGCCGCCCGCGCCGGGCGCACCGCCGACCCGCTCGCCGCCCTGGCCGAGTACGACCGGGCCCTCGCCGTCTTCGCCCAGGAGCCGCTGCAGGGCGCCCCGCAGAGCTCCGCCGTGGAGGTCGAGCGCAGCCGGCTCGTCCAGGAGCGGCTCTCGGTCCTCGAGGAGCGGCACGAGACCGCGTTGTGGGCCGGCGCCTTCGAGGGCCTCGTCGCCGAGCTCGACGCCCTCACCGCCCGGCACCCCTACCACGAGGGGTTCGTCGCGCTGTACATGCTGGCCCTGGCCGCCTCCGGCCAGCAGAGCCGGGCGCTGGAGGTCTTCCAGGACGCCCGCACCCGCCTGGACGCCGAGCTCGGGGTCCGCCCCTCCGAGCAGCTGAACGAGGCCCAGCGCCTCGTCCTCGCCGGTGAGGGACTGCCCGCCGCCCGGGTCGCGGAGCCGCCGTCCGACGCCCCGCCGCGCACCGTCACGGCCGTCCCCGAGCCCGCGCCGGACCCGGTCGCCACGCGCGACGTCGCCGGGACGGGAGGCGGCGCCCCCCGGCTGCCCGTGCCGCGCACGCTGCCCCGCCGGCCGCCGTCGTTCGTCGGCCGCGACGCCGAGGTGGGCGAGATCGTCGACGCCGCCGAGGCCGCGCCGCACGACGCCGTCGTCGTCGCCATCACCGGCCTGCCCGGCTGCGGCACCTCCGCGGTCGCGCTGGAGGCCGGGCACCGGCTGCGCGAGGCCTTCCCCGACGGCACGCTCTACCACGACGCCGGCAACTCCTGCGACGGCGCGAGCATCGACAGCGTCGTCACCGGGTTCCTGCCGCTGCTCGGCGTGCACCCGGAGGCCGTGCCCGCCGACCCGCTCGCCCGGGCCGGGCTCTACCGCTCGCTGCTCGACGGCCGGCGGGTGCTCGTCGTCGTCGACAACGTCGCCCCCTCCCCCGACCCGGCCGACGTCGGCGGCCCCCGGCTCGCAGACCTGCTGCCCGCGAGCGCCGGCTCGATGGCCGTCGTCACCTCCCGGCGTCCGGTGCCCGGGCTCGCCGTCTCCCGGCGGGTGCGGGTGCACACCCTGCCGCCCGAGCCCGCCCGCCGGCTGCTCGAGGCCCTCGTCGGACCCGACCGGGTGAGCGAGGACCCCGAGGCCGCCGACGAGGTCCTGCGGATCACCGGCCGCATCCCGCTGGCGCTGCGGCTCGCGGCCGGCCGGCTCGCGCAGCGGCCCGACCTCGGCCTCGAGGACCTCGTCGACAGCCTCCAGGAGGCCGGCGGCGGCACCCGCGACGGCGACATGGCCTCGCTCGGGCAGAGCCTGGACCGCATCCTCGACGACCTCGACGCGCCGACCCAGCGGGTGGTCGAGGCCGTCGCCCACCTGCCCGTCGACGCCTTCAGCGGGTGGGTGGCCGGCGCCGTCCTCGGCGACGCCCGCGCCGGGGACCGGGCCGTCGACGCCGTCGTCGAGGCGAGCCTCGTCGAGACCGTCCTGCGCGAGGGCCACGACGCCCAGTTCCGCCTGCACGACCTCGTCCGCTCGCACGTGCGCAGCCGGGCCGACCGCGGCGCCGTGCCCTCGCCCCTGCACCCCCGGACCGTGGAGGAGCAGGCCGCCGTGGCCTCCGGGGCCCTCACCCGGGTGGGCGCGATCTACGGCGCGCTGCCGCAGCGCTTCGTGCCCCTGGCCCCGCGCCTCGACGACGACGAGGTCGCCTTCCCCACCCGCCCGCGCCGCGCCGGACGCCGGTTCTTCCGAACGGAGACCCCGCTGCTCGTCGCCCTCGCCACCCGGCTGACGAACCACCGGCCGGACCTCGCCTGGCGGCTGCTCGCCGACACCGCGCTCGGCACCGCCGCCGCCACCGACGTGCACGCGTGGTTCCGCGCCGAGCGCACCGTGTCCGCCGCCCTCACCGGGCCCGACGACGACACCCGCCTGGGGTCGGCCTACCTCATGCTCGTGCGGGCCTGGCTGCTCCAGGACCGGCTCTCCTCCTCCCGCGAGGCGCTCGACCTGGCCGAGGCCGCCCGCCGTCCGCTCGTCCTCCTCGCCGCCCACGCACCGGCCGCCGCGGCCGCCCTCGTCGTCGCCCAGGCCGCCACCTCCCTCGGCCTGCGCGAGCACGCCGAGGCCGCCGTCGAGCGTGCCGAGTCCTCGCTGGGCCAGGACGGCGACCCCGTCCTCGCCGCCTGGGCGGCCATCGCCCGCGGGACGATCCACAACGACTACGACGAGCTGCGCGACGCCGCCCGCGAGTTCACCCGGGCCCGGGAGATCCTCGCGACGACGCCGAAGACGGTCGCGTTCGGGCTCGCCACCCTCGAGCTGTCGCGCGCCCGGCGCCGGGTCGGCGAGCTCGGGCCGGCGACGCTGCTCGCCGACGAGGCCCTGCAGACGCTCTCCGGGGTCGGGGCCGTGCACATGTACTCCTACGCCCTCGACGCCCGGGCCGAGGTCAGCCTGGCCGCCGACCGCAGCGACCAGGCGCTCGAGGAGGCCGGCTCGGCGCTGGAGCGGGCCAGCGCCTCCCGCGACGCCTTCCTCGCGGCCCGCGCCCGCCGCACCCGGGGCCGGGCGCTGCTCGGCCTGGGGCGGCTGGACGAGGCCGAGGACGACCTGCGCCTGGCCGTCGAGGAGTTCACCGCCATCGACCGGCCCCTGTCGGTCGCCTTCACCTACCAGGTGCTGGCCGCGGTGCTCGACGCCGGCGGCGACGCGGTCGGGGCCAGCGAGGCGCTGCGGCTGGAGCAGGCCGCGCTCCGGCGGGCGGGCGACGCCCAGGCCGCCGAGCAGCCCCGGCGCCGCTCCCCCGGCCCGGCCTGAGCCAGGGCCGCGGCCCCGGCCCCGCCGGGGCGGTCAGTCGCGGGCGGTGTAGCCGCGGAAGGTCTTGCCGGTGCGCTTCGGGCCCTCGCTGCCCCAGGCGTAGGTGAGCTTGCGGATCTCGTCGCCGCTCACGTTGCCCTCGACGGTCGTCACGGTGCGCGGCGAGGACGAGGTGTCGATCTGCACGACGAGCCCGACGTGGCCGGCCCACGACGAGCCGTCGTCGCTCCAGACCAGGACGTCGCCCGGCCGGGGCAGCCGCTGGCCGGCGCCGGTGAACGGGTGCCAGAGGGTGCTGACCTTGGCGTCGGTGCGCCACGCCTGCGAGCTCTCGTAGCTGCGCGGCAGCCGCGGGTAGGCCGAGGCGTCGGGCATGGTCTTGCCGGTCCACATGGCCGCGATGAACGACCCGCACCACGAGTTGCCGTTGTAGTGGTTGAAGACGACCCGGTTGGCGTTACTGCCGTCGAGCTCGAGGACGTTCTTGTTGCGCGCCGGGTAGACCGTGCTCTTGTGGATCGTGTCCGACCCGGCGAGCTTGAAGGCGCGCGGATTGTTCAGCGCGGCGCTCGCCCGCTTCACGGTGTCCTGCCGCAGCTGCGACAGGTTCGAGCCCACCGGGATGGGGTCGGCGGTCGCGGGGGCCGCGACGGCCGTCGAGGCGGCGAGCGCGGCGGCGGCGAGGACGAGGGCGAGAGCGGGACGGCGGGTCATGACGGGCCTCCTGGGGTGGGTCGTGCCTCCACCGTGCCGGGGGTCGCTGCGAGGCCGCTGCGTCGGCGCTGCGCCGCCTCCCACCACGCCGACGGGTGGCTCAGGCCCGGACGATCCGCAGCACCTCGTCGCGGACCCGGGCCATCGTCGCCTCGTCCTCGGCCTCGACGTTGAGCCGCAGCAGGGGCTCGGTGTTCGACGCCCGCAGGTTGAGCCACCACATCGGGTCGCCCTCGCCGCCCTCGTGCCGGACGGTCATGCCGTCGAGCCGGTCGACCTCCACGCCCTGCGGCTCCGCCCACTCCAGCACCCGGTCCGCGGCGGCCACGGCGTCGGCGACGGTGGAGTTGACCTCCCCCGAGGCGCTGTAGCGGCTGAGGTCGGCCATGAGGACGCTCAGCGGCTCGTCCTGCTCGCCGAGCGCCGCGAGCACGTGCATCGCGGCGAGCATGCCGGTGTCGGCGAACCAGAAGTCGCGGAAGTAGTAGTGGGCACTGTGCTCGCCGCCGAAGATCGCCTCGTGCCGGGCCATCTCGCCCTTGATGAACGAGTGCCCGACCCGGGTGCGCACCGGCCGGGCGCCGGTGGCGGCGATGACCTCCGGCACCTGCGCCGAGCAGATGACGTTGTGGACGACGGCCAGGTCGGCGGGGTCGGCGCCGTCCGCGACGGCCCTCGCCACCTCGCGGCGGGCGATGAGGGCGGTGATGGCGCTCGGGCTCACCGGCTCGCCGCGCTCGTCGACGACGAAGCAGCGGTCGGCGTCACCGTCGAAGGCGAGCCCGAGGTCGGCGCCCGAGGCCCGGACGGCGGCCTGCAGGTCGCGCAGGTTCTCCGGCTCCAGCGGGTTGGCCTCGTGGTTGGGGAAGGTGCCGTCGAGCTCGAAGTAGAGCGGTTCGACGGTGAGCGGCAGGGGCGCGAGGCCGGCGGCGTCCTCGAGCACGGCCGGGACGGTGAGCCCGCCCATGCCGTTGCCCGCGTCGACGACGACGGTGAGCGGGCGGATGGCGGACAGGTCGACGAGCGAGCGGAGGAACGAGGCGTAGTCCGGCAGCGTGTCCCGCTCGGCGGACCCGCCCTTGGGGACGTCGGGGTCGGTGACCTCGCCGGCCAGGGCGCGCTCGGCGAGGTCGCGGACGTCGGCGAGCCCGCTGTCCTGACCGACCGGCCGGGCCCCGGCGCGGCACAGCTTGATCCCGTTGTAGGCGGCGGGGTTGTGACTGGCGGTGAACATCGCGCCGGGCTGGCCGAGCTCGCCGCTCGCGTAGTAGAGGCCGTCGGTGCTGCACAGGCCGATGAGCGTGACGTCGACCCCCCGGCTGCGCACGCCGTAGCCGAAGGCCTCGGCGAGCCCCGGGCCGGACTCGCGCATGTCGTGGCCGACGATGCAGCCGGACGCCTTCTCGGGCAGCAGCACGACGTCGGCGAAGGCGGCGCCGAGGGCGCGGGCCACCTCGGCGTCGAGCTGCTCGGGCACGAGGCCGCGGACGTCGTAGGCCTTGACGAGGTCGGCGAGGGAGCGCTGGGTCACGGGCGGTGAGCCTACGGGAGCGCCGGGACGGCGGGGAGAGGGTCCACGGCGGCGGCCGCGGGGCCGCCCGGGGGTGGGGCGCTCAGGCCTCGGCGCTGCCGCGCAGCACCCGTAGGTGCCCGCGGCGGGCGACCTCGCCGGCCAGCGGTCCGGGCGGCGCGGCCTGCGGCGCGCGGCGCGGACGGCCGGCCTCGCGGACGGCGTCGGCCAGGGCGAGCAGGTCGTCCGGCGTCGGCTCGGGGTCCGGGTACTCGGTGGCGAGCCGCACGACCTCCCAGCCGACCGGCGCGGTGAGCCGGTGGGCGTGCTCGGCGCACAGGTCGTAGGTGTGCGGCTCGGCGTACGTCGCGAGCGGACCGAGCACGGCGGCGCGGTCGGAGTAGGCGTAGGTGAGCGTCGCGACGGCGGCCTCGCGGCAGCCCGTCTTCGTGCACTTCCGCGACAGGTTCACGTCCGCGACCCTAGACCGGAGGGCGCCCGGCCCGGCGCAGGCACGCCGTAGCATTCGGGCCGTGAGCCCGCGCCGACGAGACCGCCACGGCCGCGGCGTCCGCGGCCCCCTGGCGTGGCCGCAGGTGCCCGCCATGACGACCCGCCGCGAGCGCTTCGACGACCTCGTCCTCGACGCCGCCGACCGGGTCCGCCCGCACCTGCGCTCCCGGTACGCGGCGACCGAGTTCGCCGTCCAGGACGTCCCGCCCACCGACCCCGCGCCGTGGGAGGAGCAGACCCCGCCGCTCGGCCGGCTGGTGCGCGCCGACGGCTCGCGGCCCGACCACGTCGTCGTCTACCGGCGCCCCGTCGAGGCCCGGGCCTCGGACGAGCTGGACCTCGCCGAGATCGTCCGGGAGGTCGTCACCGAGCAGGTGGCCGCGCTGCTCGGGGTGCCGCCCGAGGAGATCGACCCCGGGCTCGCGGACGACTACTGACCGGGGCGGACGGTCCGGCGGCCCGGCGTTCCGCGGTCGTGCCGTCGCGGCTCAGGGCATCGGGAAGGAGCGGCTGACCGGCGAGGTGACGGCCACCGGCTCCAGCGGCACGACCGACAGGACGGCCGACCCGCCCCGGCCCGCCGTGGACACGACGCCTCCGCGCAGCGCGCCGGCCCCGCTGCCGCGGCGCACCCAGACGGCGCTCGCGTCCTCGAGGTCGACGTCGGTGGAGCGCTCGGAGAGCAGGTCCACCGTCCGGGTCCGCTCCTCCCCGTCGACGACGAGGGTGACGTCGGCGGTGCTCGCGCCGCCGGTGCTCACCAGGTGCAGGGTCCGCGACACCTTCGGGGTGTCCGGCAGGGCGAGCCCGGCGACCTCGGTGACGACGGGGGCGGACACCGACCAGGCGAGGTCGCCGCGGGACTCGGGGTCGCCGACGGTGCTCAGCGTGGCGGCGACGACCGGCACGTCGGCCCGGACGACGGCGGTGTAGACGCCGTCGGGGACGTCGGGCAGCCGCAGCTCGCCGACGCCCTCCGCGGGCACGGTGAGCACGGTGTCCTCGGTCGTCGCGACCGGGCCCTTGGGCCCGAGCAGGGTGACGCTGGCGACGGCCTCGTCCTCCCCCGGCGCGGCGACCCGCAGCGTCGTGCGGCCGGAGACGACCGTCGCCGGGACGACCTGGACGGTGCCCGGCGCGGCGGTGGGGACGACGGTCTCGGCCCCGAGCGGGGTGCTGCCGTCGAGCCAGGTGTCGGTGAGCGTGGCGTGCAGCCCGCCGCCGTCGGCGACGACGTGGACCACGGGCATGGCCTCGGTCCCGGCGACGGCGTCGAGCAGGAGGGTCGTGCGGCCGCCCGCGGGGACGGTCTGGGCCTGCGGCGGCGCGACCGACCCGGCGCCGCCGAGGACGGTGACGGTGGCGGTGACGGGGTTGCCGCCGGGGTTGGCGAGGACGAGCCGCTCCTGGCGGCCGGGTCCGTCCCCGCCGCCGACGAGCCACAGGTCGGACGACGCGGGCAGGCACGGGGTGGTGACGAGCCCGCGCAGGTCGGAGGAGGTGCGCAGCCACTCCTGGGTCGCGGTGACCGCCGGGGCGAGGGCGCCGTCGGCGGTGAGGAGGACGGGGCCGGTGTCGGGCAGGTCCTCCTCGACGGCGTCGGGGCGCGCGGTGAGCTCGGCCAGGGTGCCGTCGTCGCCGACGAGCCGGGCCCGGCCGGCGCCGTCGGCGGGCACCGGCAGGAGGTCCTCGGGGCCGGTGACGGCCTCGACGCGGCCGTCGACCCGCCGGTCGTCGACGCCGGGGATGCCGCTGAGCTCGGTGCCGGGGCACATGGCCGCGACGCTCGTGGCCAGGCTCGTCCGGGCGACGGGGGCCGCGGCGCTGCCGCTGGCGGCGGCGAGGTCGAGCGCGCCGGGCACCGTCGTGGCGGCCCACACCAGACCCGCCGCGGCGCCGGCGCCGGCGACCACCCGCGTGGCGCCGGGCAGGGCGGGACGCAGCGCCCGCAGGCCGCGGCGCGCGGTGTCGACGGCGCGGCTCATCGCCGCACCACCCGGGACTCGCGGCGGCCGAACGGGACGGCGAGGAAGGCGAGGAGGACGAGCCCGATGACCTGGCCCAGGTGCCACCAGCGCTGCGGGTCGGTGACCTCGATGCTCAGCCGGACGGTGCCGCGGGGCAACGGGTACGTGGGCGAGTCGGCGTCGGCCACCGGCGTGAGCACCCGGCCGTCGGCGCGGACGACGGCGTGCTCGGTCCAGCCCTGCGGCTGCGCGACGACGAGCCGGGCCCGCCGCGGCACCTCGAGGGTGGTCTCGGTGGCGGCGTTGAGGCCGGTGGTCTCGACGAGCGAGGTGCTGCCGCGGGTCTCCATCCGCAGCCGCGGCGGGGCGACGAGGGCCTGGGCGCGCTCCTGTACCGGGCTGAGCCGCCAGAGGCGCCAGCCGTCACGGGGCGAGATGCCCTGGAGGCCGTCGGTGGCGTCGAGGCGGCGCACGACCTCGGGCACCTGGACGCCGCGGACGGCGAGCAGGTCGGCGGCGGTGGCGTCGACGAGGGCGGAGCTGCCCGGGGCGGCGGCGAGCAGGTCGGTGACCTGCCCGGCGACGGCGGTGTCGGCGGCGCCGGGCACCGGGAAGGCCCGGACGAGCTCGGCGTCCTCGCGGCCGACGAACCGGTAGGCGGCGCCGGAGGTGCCGGGGACGACGAAGAGCGACCGGGTGGCGAAGGCGCCGGAGGCCTGGTCGACCGAGACCGCCGGCCGCGGGTCGCGCCACGGCGTGAGCGAGGAGCCGAGGGTGGCGAGGACCGCCCCGGCGGCGAGCGCCGCGACCGAGGCGGCCGCCAGCCCGGTGCCACTACGGACGGCGAGGAGGCGGACGCGGCCGCGGGAAGCGACGGGCAGCGCGTCGAGGCCGTGGACCAGCGCGAGGACGAGGACGAGGACGACCGGCAGCAGCAGCGTGCCCGCCCAGGGGGTGATGGCGGCGCCGGCGGGCTCGGCGCCCGAGGGCACGGTGCCGAGCCGCACCCGGGGCGCGAGGAGGGCGACGGCGAGCAGCACGGGCAGGAGGAGGGCGAGCGTCGTGGGCGCGCCCCGCCAGCGACGCCGGCCGGCCAGGGCCGCGACGCCCGCGACGACGAGCGGCGCGGAGGTCCAGAAGGGCGGCGTGCCGGTGCCGCCGGGGTCGAGGAGGGCGAGGCGCCAGGGCTCCGGGACCTCGCCGCCCCACTGGGCGAGCCCCACCCCGGCGACGAGCGCGGGCCAGCCGGCGGGGACCTGGGTGAGCAGCCACGGGGCGAGCAGCGCGGCGGGCACGAGCGCGGCGATGAGGGCGTGGACCGTGACGCCGCGCCGGACGACCGCCAGGACGAGCGCGGCGAGCACGGCCGGGGCAGCGAACACCGGCGCGAAGGCGCCGAGCACGGTGACGGCCAGGGCCGTCGCGAAGGCGGTGGTGGCGGTGGCCCGCCGGTTGGCGAGCAGCCACAGCCCCGCCCCGACGCCCGGCAGCAGCAGGGCGGCGACGACGGCGCCGAGCCGGCCCTGGGCGACCGCGCCGACGACCGGCGCCGAGCAGGCCCAGGCCACGGCGCCGAGGGTGCGCACCCAGCGACCGCGGGCCGCGACCCGCAGCGCGAGGTAGGCCGAGAACGCGGCCATCGGCATCGCGAGCAGGACGAGGACGCCGACGACGAGCCCGCCGGGCGAGACGGGCTGCGGCAGCAGCGGGACGTGGTCGACGAGCCAGGCGGGGGCGGCGAGCAGCACCGACGACGGGCCGGCGGGGTCCGGTCCGCCGAGCCCCGGGCCGGACCAGCCGTCGCGCCAGGCGTGCCACAGCGCCGCGGCGTCGGCCCGGGCGCCGACGAGCTCGCCGCCGGTGAGCCCGCCGGACAGGCCGGTGACGACGCCGAGCCCGAGCGAGCGGCCGGCGGCGACCGCCACGGCGAGGGTGGCGGCGACGGCGACGACCCCCGGGTGCCGGACGACCTTGACGACCCACGAGCGCGGGTTGAGGTCCGCCGACGCGTCGCCGATGGGCGGCTGCGGCGGGACGAGGGCGTGGTGCACCGCGTCGCCCCAGCCGGTGAGCACGGCCCGGCGCGGCTCGAAGAGCATCGCGAGGTCGCGGCGGCGGACCTCGGGCCGGTTGCGGGTGCGCCAGCGGGCGCTCGCGCCGCGCACCGGGTCCAGGGAGGTGAGGGCGGTGAGCTCGGCCCAGGCCGCCCGCGGCCGCTTGAGCAGCAGCAGGCCGAGCGCGGCGAGCACGGAGGTGACGGCGACCCAGGCGGCGAGGAACGGCGCGGACCACCACGGCGCCCGGGCCAGGGCCACCCGGCGGGCCGAGCGGCGGCGCCCGGCGCTCGTCGCGGTGGCGACGGCGACGCCGGGCTCGGAGCGCACCCGCGAGGACGGGACGACGACGACGCGCCGGCCGCTCAGCTGGGCGCGCCAGCCGAGGTCGAGGTCGGCGCCGACGTCGCCGAAGCTCGTCTCCCAGCCGCGCAGCCCGAGGAGGAGGTCGCGTTCGACGAGGGAGCCGGCGAAGGGGACGGCGAGGACGTCGGTCGTCGCGTCGTACTGGCCCTGGTCGGGCTCGCCGGGCAGCGGCCGCGACAGCAGCCGCCCGCCGCGGGTGGTGCGGATGGACAGGGCGCGTAGCCGGTTCGGCAGCTGGGCGTCGACGTGCTTGGGCCCGACGAGACCGGTGGAGGGCGAGCGGCGCCAGGCGTCGACGAGCCGGACCAGGGCGGTCGGCTCGGGCGCGGTGCCGACCGGGAGGAACCACAGCAGCGACGGGGCGTCCTCGGGCGCCGGCCGGGACTTCACGACCCGGTAGGCGGCGGTCCGGGCGGTGAGCCGGGGGTCGACGGCCACGACCTCGACCGGGACCCGGTGCCGCTCGGCGACGACGGCCACGAGGTCGGCCAGCGTCGGCCCGGGCGTGCCGTCGGGTCCCGGTCTCGTGCTGCCGTCGCTGCGGTCGACGACGAGGACCTCGTCGGGCAGCAGCGACTGCGCGAGGGCGGCGTCGAGCGTCTCGGCGGCGCCGGCGGGGTCGCGGCGGCTGACGAGCACCGCGGTGACGACCGGGGGCCGGGCCCCGGCGACGGCGGCCGCGGCGGCGTCCTCGGGGCGCGAGGGGGCCAGCGTCATGGACGGCGGGGCGGCGCGGAGGGCCGGGCCCTCAGACCGCGCGCTTCTTCAGCTTGCGCCGCTCGCGCTCGGACAGCCCGCCCCAGATGCCGAAGCGCTCGTCGTTGGAGAGCGCGTACTCGAGGCACTCCGAGCGCACCTCGCACGAGACGCACACCTTCTTCGCCTCGCGGGTGGACCCGCCCTTCTCGGGGAAGAACGCCTCCGGGTCGGTCTGCGCGCAGAGGGAGCGCTCCTGCCAGGACAGCGCACCCTCCTCCGGCTCGACGTCCCCGAGCAGTCCCTCGACCAGATACAGCTCCTGCATGGTGCCTCCTCGACCCTCGACCCTCGTCCCCCGGGCGGTCCCTCCGGAGTACATGCATGGAATTACACGCGTGTCATGCCGCGCTCGTCAAGCCGTTCGGTGTTATCGGTCCGATTTCTCCGTGTCGGTGGTCTGTGGTACGGACTCGGCCGCGGACCCCGCGGAGGTCGGGCCCGGCCCGGGGTCGCCCGGCCGGCCCCCCGGACGGCGGCCGGTGTCGGTCCACCGTGTGCCGCGCGGCCCGGCCGGGCTGACAGACTGGCGGACATGCGCATCACGGCCATCGCCGGGGGTGTCGGCGGCGCCCGCTTCGTCCGCGGGCTCCGGCACCACCTGGACACCACCCCGGGCCTCGCCGACGCCGAGGTCACCGTCGTCGCCAACACCGGCGACGACATCACCCTCTTCGGGCTGCGGGTCTGCCCGGACGTCGACACCCTCCTCTACACCCTCGGCGGCGGGGTCGAGGAGAGCCAGGGCTGGGGCCGGTCCGACGAGGGCCACCGGGTGCAGGAGGAGCTCGCCGCGTACGGCGTCGCGCCGCAGTGGTTCGGCCTCGGCGACCGCGACATCGGCACCCACGTCGCCCGGTCGCTGTGGCTCTCGCAGGGGCTCACGCCCTCCGAGGTGACCGCCCGGCTCGCACGGCGCTGGGGGCTCCCGGACCGCCGCATCCGGCTGCTGCCGATGACCGACACCCCGGTCGAGACGCACGTCGTCGTCGACGACGAGGACGGCGGCGAGCGCGCGATCCACTTCCAGGAGTGGTGGGTCCGGCACCAGGCGTCGCTGCCCGCCCGCCGCTTCGTCGTCGCCGGGCTGGACCGGGCGGCCGCGGCGCCGGGCGTCCTCGACGCCATCCGGCAGGCCGACGTCGTCCTCCTGCCGCCGAGCAACCCGGTCGTCTCCATCGGCATCGTCCTCGGCGTCCCCGGGGTCCGCGACGCGCTGCGCGGGACGGCGGCGCCGGTCGTCGGGGTCTCGCCGCTCATCTCCGGCCGCCCCGTGCGTGGGCACGCCGACGCCTGCCTCGCGGCCATCGGGGTCGAGTCGACCGCGGCGGCCGTCGGCGGGCTCTACGAGGACTTCCTCGACGCCTGGCTCGTCGACCCCGCGGACGCCGGCACCGTCTTGGCCCGGGCGCGGGTCGAGCCGTTCGACGGTCCGCTGCTCATGTCCGACGTCCCCGCCACCGGCCGTATCGCGGCGCACGCCCTGCGGCTCGCGACCGCCGTCGCCGCGTGAGCGCAGCCGCCTCCCGGGTCGAGGTGCACGCCCTGACCGGCGTGCCCGAGGTGCGGACGGGCGACGACCTCGCGCGGCTGCTGCTGGCCGCGCTGGCCTCGTCCGAGTCGGCCCTCTCCCCCGGCGACTGCCTCGTCGTGTCGAGCAAGGTCGTCTCCAAGGCGCGCGGTCTCACCTGGGACGGTGACCGAGCGTCGGCGGTCGAGGCGCACACCCGGCGGGTCGTCGCCGAGCGCGTGGGGACGACCGGCGCGGTGACCCGGGTCGTCGAGTCCGTCGCCGGGCCGGTCATGGCCGCCGCCGGGGTCGACGCGTCGAACACCGGCCCCGACGACGCCGTGCTGCTGCTGCCCGAGGACCCCGACGCCGAGGCGGCGGCACTGCGCGCGGCGCTCCTGCGCGCTGCGGACCTGCCCGAGGACACGCCGCTCGGGGTCGTGCTGTCCGACACCGCCGGGCGTCCGTGGCGGGCGGGCCTCACCGACTTCGCGCTCGGCGCCGCCGGGATGGTCGTGCTCGACGACCTGCGCGGCGGGGTCGACCACGACGGCCGGCCGCTGCTCGTCACCGCGCGGGCCGTCGCCGACGAGGTCGCCGCGGCCGCCGACCTCGTCAAGGGCAAGGCCGACGGCGTGCCGGCCGCGCTCGTCCGCGGGCTGCCGGCGTCCTGGTTCGCGGTCGGCCCCGAGGACGACGCCGGGGCCGCGGCGCTGGTCCGGCTCGGGCCGGGCGACTGGTTCGCCACGGGGCACGTCGAGGCGTTACGGGCGGCCCTCGGGGTGGCGCCGGGGTCGGCGGCGTCGGACGAGGTCGGCGTGCGCTCCGTCGTGCCGGAGCCGCTCGGGGTGCGGGTCGGGCGGGTCGTCGCCCTCGCACTGCACGGGGTCCCGGACGGCTCGGCCGACGTCGCCGTGGACGCCGACGGCGCCGACGTCGGCCTGGCCGCGCCGGACGGCTACGACCTCGGGCGGCTCGTCGTCCGGCTGGAGGTGGCGGCGGCGTCCGAGGACCTCATGGCCGACGTCGCCTCGCGGACCGGGTCGGGCGTCACGGTGCGGCTCACGAGCCTGCCGACTCCTGGGCCCTGAACGCGGCCGCGACCGCCTCGCCCATCGTCCAGACGCGGTCCGGCGGCGGTGCCTGCACTCGGGGGACCTGCGCGCCGTAACGCCAGGTGATGCGGCGTGCGGCGGCGGGGTCGTCGGTCTCGATCGCCAGCACCCGGGCGTCGTCGCCGACGGTCCACGTCGTCGTCGTCGTGGGCCTCGTCGGGTTGGCGATCTCCAGCGTGAGCCACGGTCCGGAGCTCCCCCGGCCCCAGGCCGCCTGGTCGAGCACGACGCGCAGCCGGGTACGGCCGCCCTCGCGGCCGAGCACCTCGACGGGTGCGCCGGGGGCCAGCTCGAAGAGGTCGGGCACCCAGGCCAGCCTGGTGGCGATGCCGCGCACGGTCTCGTCGGCGAGGGCGTCCTCGCGCACCCAGCGGTCGGCCGGGACGAGCCCGTGGAAGATGTCGCCCGCGCGCAGGTACACCGCGTCGGGAGTGATGACGGAGACGACCTGCGCCTCGCCCGGGCGATCCTCGTCCGGGCCGAGGGTGGCCACCCACCGCTCGCCCCCGACCGTCGAGGAGCGGACGCCCGGCCCGTCCGCGCTCCCCGTCGGGTCCTTCCACGACGCCTCCCAGGACCCGTCGCGCCGCGCGGCGGCGTCGAGGACGCCGGCCGCGTCCTTGAACGGCACGCTGGTCCCGACCGGCGCCTCGGTGAGCAGCGACGGGCTCAGGTCAGGCCCGCCGTCGCCGGCCTCGCCCCCGGACGGCGTGGGCGACGCCGACGAACAGCCCGCCAGAGCCAGCACGGCCACCGAGCACAGCACAGTGATCCCCAACCCCCGGTTCATGCGCCGAGGCTAACCCGCGCCGGCCGTCCCCCGCAGTCCCTCCGCTCACTCCCCCCAGCCCCTCACCCCTGTTCCCGCGCAGCCGAACACCCGTCGCAGCCCCTCCGCTCACTCCCCCCAGCCCCTCACCCCTGTTCCCGCGCAGCCCCTCATCCCTGTTCCCGCGCAGCCGAACACCCGTCGCAGCCCCTCCGCCCCAGGTCCCCGTCCCCGTCCCACGGCGCACATGCCGTCCGTCCCACGGCGCACATGCCGTCCGCCCCACGTTGCCGCCCCGTCGCCCCTTCCCGCCCCGCCGCACTTTCTCGCCTGATCCCGGAACCTTGGGGTTCGCGCACCTTCGGAACCCCGGCGAACCCGAACCTTCCGGGATCAGGCGAGAAAGTTGCGGGCGTCGGCGGGGGTCGAGCGGCTTGCGAAGCCCGGCGAACCCGAACCTTGCGGGATCAGGCGAGAAAGTTGCGGGCGTCGGCGGGGTCGCGCGGCCTCTGAAGCCCGGCGAACCCGAAACTTGCGGGATCAGGCGAGAAAGGTGCGACGGGGTCAGCGGCCGCGGGTCGGCAGGTGGGTGGGGGTCGACATGCGCGGGCCGCGGCGGGGACGGTGGTGGCCGCCGAGCTCGAGCAGCCGCTGGACCCGGTAGCGGTGCCCGCGCCACGGCTCGAGCAGCTCCGCGAGGGCGTCGTCGTCCTGCGGGGTGCCGGTGAGCGCCCAGGTCATGTCTTTGGCGACGTGGTAGTCGCCGAAGCTCACCTCGTCGGGCAGGCCGAGCGCCCGCTGCGCGACCTCGGCCCAGGTCCACCGCCCGACCCCGGGGACCGCCGTGAGCCGGGCCCGGGCGGCGTCGGCGGGCATGGCGGCGCACTCCTCGAGCCGTCCCGCGTAGCGCACGACGGCCGACACGGTCCGCGAGCGCCCCGGGTCGACGCCGGCCGCCAGCCACTCCCACGACGGCACGGCGGCCCAGCCGGCGGGCGTCGGGGGCACGGCGAGCCCGAGCTCGGGCCCCGGGCCGGGGGCGGGCTCGCCGAAGCGCCGGACGAGCCGGCGGTACCCCGCGAACGCCTCCTTGCCGGTGACCTTCTGCTCGATGACCGACGCCACGAGGTTCTGCACGACGAGGCCGGACCGCGGGACCCGCCACCCCGGCCGCCGGCGCCACTCCTCGCGCACCAGCGGGTGCAGGTCGGCGTCGAACCCGGAGCAGTCGTCCTCCTCGCCGAGCAGGGCCGGCACCTGGTCGAGCATCCAGGACGCGCCGCCGCCCCAGGCCTGCGCCCGTACCTCGTGACCGTGGCCCCCGGGGGCCGACAGCCGCAGCGTCACCGGACCGTCCGGGGTGCGCCAGCCGAACCACCAGCCGGCATCGTCGCGTCGGCTCGTGGGGTCGCCGGCGCCGCGCCGGAAGATCGACACGACCGCGCCCACGGGGACCGGACGCGAGGCACGGACCACGCGCACCGCCCCGTCCGCGGTCACCGCCGGGTCACCCCACGTGCCGGGGGGCCACCCGCAGCGGCGGCCCGGCGGGCGCCGCCCGGCCCTTGAACGCGACCCAGACGTAGGTCGGCACGAGCGGCAGGCCGGCCGCCAGCACCCGCTCGGGCACCCGCGCCGCCCACGCCGGGACGTTGTCCCCGGCGGCGAACGCCTCGGGGTCGGCGAGCACCGGCAGCGTGTAGTCCCAGAC
The DNA here is from genome assembly GCF_004025965.2 of Phycicoccus flavus. Taxonomy (GTDB): domain Bacteria; phylum Actinomycetota; class Actinomycetes; order Actinomycetales; family Dermatophilaceae; genus Phycicoccus; species Phycicoccus flavus. The sequence goes on from NZ_SAYU02000020.1 coordinate 34,108, forward strand.
GTCGTAGTGGGCGAACAGCCGCCGCAGCCCGGCCGGCGTGTAGTAGCGCTCGTAGTACTCGCTGCCGCGCCGGGTGAGGCGCATGTAGCGGTCGGCGGCCGGCCGCGGCAGCCAGGACAGGAACGGGAGCCGGTGGTGCGGCTCGACCACCTGCCAGCGGTGCCCGACGCCGAGGTAGAGCAGCCCGCCCGGCCGCAGCACCCGGTGGATGTCGGCGACGACGGCCTCGGGGTCGACGACGTGCTCGTAGATGTGGTTGAGGACCGCGACGTCGACCGAGCCGTCCTCGAAGGGCAGGTCCTCCCCGCGGGCCAGCCGGAAGTCGACGCGCTCACCGAAGCGGGCGCGCGCCTTCGCCAGCCCCGGCTCGTCGATGTCGACCCCGCTCGTGCGGGCGCCGGCCAGGGCGAGCTCGTCGGCGATGAACCCCGCGGAGCACCCGACGTCGACCGCCGTCAGGCCGCCGAGGTCCGCCACCCCGAGGGCGTGCCGGACGACGGCGACGATCTTCGCCGCCTTCTGCCGGCGCCCCTCCTCGTCGAGCATCTTCGCCATCGACTCGGAGTAGGCCAGCTGCTCGTCCCGCTGCCGTTCGCTCACCCTGGCGATCCTAGGAGGTGGTGCCGACGGCCCCAGGCCCAGCCGCCGCCGGCGACGAGCAGGTCGGCGACGACCGCGAGGAAGCGGGCGACGACGACGACCGCCGTGGCCGCCGACAACGGCATGAAGGTGACGAGCAGCAGGGCCAGCACGCCGTCGCGCACACCCACCCCGGCGGGCACGAGGACGGACAGCTGCCCGGCGGCGGACGCCAGGGCGAACCCGCACACGCCGGCGACGACGAGGTCGGCGAGCGAGGCGTCCGGCTGCAGGTCGCGGACGAGGACGGCCACGCCCGCCCCGGCCGAGACCCAGGCGAGGGTGAACCAGGCGCAGGTGACGCCGATCGCCCGGCCGCCGAGCCGGTGCTCCAGCGGCTCGCGGCGCAGCACCCGCAGGCCGCGGGCGACGATGCCGTTGAGCAGCGGCGGCCACAGCAGCACCGCCCCGAGCACGAGCGCGGCGACGACGACCCACGCGGTGACCGGGGAGCTGCCGCGGGCCAGCAGCCGGGGCAGGGCGACGACCCCGAGCAGGCTGCCGCAGAGGATGGCCAGCCCGATGGACAGCAGCCCGGTGACGGCCATCCGCCGCCGCGGCACCTGGAGCCGGGCCCCCATCTCGGCCTGCGCGAGGACGGTCCACACCGACCCCGGCACGTACTTGCCCAGCTGCCCGACGAAGAACACCGATGCCGCGGGGGCCAGGTGCAGCGTCGTCCCGAGGTCGGCGAGCAGCACCCGCCAGCCGACGAGCGTGAACACCGGCGCACCGCAGGTGAGCACCAGCGCGAGGACGACGACCGGCCACGACATCCGCCCGAGCTCGGCCGACACCTCGCCCCAGTTGCGGGCCAGCGCCCACACGACGGCGGCCAGCACGAGGACGAGCAGCCCGTAGCGGACGGCGACGAGCGCGCGGCCCCGGGTCACGGCAGGCTCACTTCCGGCGGAAGGTCAGCCGCAGGACGGCGTACGCCGGCGAGTCGCCGCCGCCGAAGGTCGAGCGGGCCTCGCGCAGCCTCGACAGCAGCTCGCCGTCGACGTCGCCGACGAGCGCGAGACCGAGGTCGTCGGCGCGGGCCAGGACGGCCCGGACGTCGGCCGGCCGGACGGCGAACTCGGGGTCGTCGTCGCCGACGGGCACGGTGACGAGGAGCAGGCCGCCGGAGCGCAGCGCCCACGAGGCCTGCCCGACGACGTGGTCGACGTCGGCCGCGGTGCAGCCGCCGGGGTGCAGACGGGCGACGACGTCGAGGCTCGCGGTGTCGACGTCGAGGACCTCGATGGCGGCGCGCCGGCCGGTGAGCTCGAGCTCGACCGGGGCGAAGCCGAGTGCGCGTGCCCAGCGGGAGAACGGGCTGCCGCTGCCGGACTCGTCGACGACGACGCCCGAGCGCGTCGGGTCGTCGAGCACCCGCACGAGCGAGGCCACCGCCCCGAGCGCCGCCCACGCGGCCACCGGGTCCTTGGCCCGGGGCAGCCCGAGGTCGCGGGCGACGTCGGCGGCGGCCAGGGCCTGGGCGTCGACGCTGAGCACGTCGGTGGCGCGGACCTCGTCGGGGACGTCGCCGGGCGCGAGCTCGAGCACGGGGCGGCGCCTGGCCCGCAGGCCGGCGACGGTGGCCCGTACCCGGGCGACCCGCCCGAGCGGCAGCGACGCGGTGGGGTCGACGTGCTCCTCGACGACGGCCGGCTGCGCGGCGAGCGCCTCGACCGCCCCGACGTAGTCGAGCCACGGGCCGGCGAGGTCGGGCTCGCGGACCTCGGCGGCGAGGGCGGCGACGGCGCCCGGCTCGGCCAGGCGGCGCAGCGCGCCGACGAGCGCGGCCCGGTCCGAGGGCGCGACGAGCAGGCCGTCGACGCCGTCGCGGACCTGCCGCGGGAAGGTGCCGACCGCGCCGGCGAGCACCGGCAGGCCGTGCCGCCGGGCCAGCAGGACGTTCTGCGAGGCCGTCGCCGAGCGGTAGGGCAGCGCGAGGACGTCGTGGCGGGCCATGAGCCCGGCGATCCGGTCGGCCGGGACGTAGCCGCCGTGCACCTCGACCCGGCCGGCCAGCCGGGGGTCGGCCGCGAGCTCGCGCACCCGCCGGCCGGCGTCGCCCCAGAGCTCGCCGGCGACGGTGAGGGTGAGGCCGTCGACGTCGCGCAGGGCGTCGAGCAGCAGGTCGACGCCCTTGTAGTCGCGCACGATGCCGAGCGACAGCAGCCGCACGGGGCCGTCGTGCTCGGGGCGGGGCTCGCGCGGGCCGCCGGGCAGGTGCGGCGGCAGGTCGACCTCGCGGACCCGCTGGGCGCCGACCTCGGTGGCCACCCGGGCCTGGGCGTCGGAGTGGACGATCACGGCGTCGGCGCGCCCGAGGAGTGCGCCGACGAGGCGGCGGTCGCCCGGGTGCGGCTCGTGCGGCAGGACGTTGTGGGCGACGACGACGACCCGCGGCCCGGCGCCTCCCGCCCCGGCCGCCCGCAGCAGCGCCAGGTGCGCCGGGACGACGGCGGGCACGACGTGGACGACGACGACGACGTCGACGTCACGCAGGCGGCGGCCGGCGCGCACCCAGGTGTCGGGGCGGGCCCAGGACAGCACCCGGATCGTCCGCGGGAACGGGTCGACGTCCGGGGCGCCGCCGGGGACGGCCTGCTCCCCGGGATAGAGGACGGCCGGGTAGAGGTGGCTCCAGGAGACGAGCGTGACGTCGTGGCCGGCGTCGGCCAGCTCGTGCGCGAGGGTCGTCGTGTGCGCCGCCACCCCGCCCTTGAACGGGTGCGTCGGGCCGACGAGCGCGACCCGCAGCGTCGCGTCGCCACCCGGTGCCGGGGCGCCCGGGCCGCCGCCCGCGCCGGGGCCGCCCGGGGCGTCAGACACCGTCGCGGGACCGGACGACGAGGTCGGAGAGCAGCGCGAGCGAGGCGATCATGATGCCGCTGACGACGAGCAGCACCGTGCTCGCGGGGAAGTAGAACGGGTGGCGGACCATGTCGACGACGGCCTTGACGAAGCCGATGGCGATCATCCACAGCGCCGGCGGCATGAGCACCTTGAGCGGCTCGAAGTACATGACCATCCGCAGCACCTGGAGGATGTAGCGGTAGGCGTCGCTGACGAAGTGGAACTTGCTGACGCCGGCGCGCTTGGCGTAGCTCGTCTCGACGTACTTGATGTCGTGCTGGTTGGACAGGAACGCGATGGTGATCGTCGTGACGCAGGAGAACCCGGCCGGCAGCAGGCGCAGGTAGGGCAGCGAGACCTCGCGTCGGAAGGCGCGCAGGCCGGAGTTGAGGTCCGGGATGCGGGTCTTGGTCAGCCACTCGGCGATCTTGCGGATGAGCCACTTCGCCGGCACCCGGGCCCACTTGTGGGTGCCCTCCTCCGTGGTGCGCGCGCCGACGACCTGGTCGTAGGTGATGTCGTCGCGCAGGATCCGCACGAGCTCGGGGATGCGCTCGTTCTCGTAGGTCATGTCGGCGTCGGTCCACACGACGATCTCGCCGCGCGACTGCTGGGTCCCGATCCGCCGGGCGGTCCCCGAGCCGCCGTTGCGCCGGAACGGCAGCACCCGCACGTGCGGGTAGGCGACCTGGGCGTCGCGCAGCACCTCGAGGGTGTCGTCGGTGCTCGCGTCGTCGATGCACAGCAGCTCGTAGGTGAGCTCGGACTCCTCGAGGACCCGCGAGATCCGGTCGATCTCCTTGAGCACGTGGGCGCCCTCGTTGTAGCAGGGCAGGACGACGGTCACGTACGGCGCCGGGCCGGGGCCGTCGGGGCCGTCCTCGATGACGTAGCCGGCGCTGGTCCGGGTCGTCTCCGCCCGGGGTGTGGCGGACGGGTCGTCGCCGCGGCCGGCCATCTCCCCGCGGCGCACCTCGACCGGGCGCGGCGCCTCGGGGCCGGGGCCGGTCGCGGGTGTCGTCGACGACGGTGCCGATGCGGCCGGTCCCGAGGTGCCGATGGTCGGGGCGGCCGGTGCCGAGGCGCCGTGGGTGGGCGCGTCGGCAGCCGGAAGGACCTCGAGGCGCTCGGTGACCGGGGCGGTGCCGCCGTCGGCGGCCGGGCCGGACGCGTCACGGGTGGGGAGGTGCTCGGTGCGGGCGGAGTGGAGCGCGTCGTGGTCCGGCTGCCCCGAGGGGTCGGACGCGCGCGGCTCGGGGTGCTCGTTCATCGCTGGCGAGCCTACCGGCGGGCCGGCCACCCTCCGCGCGGCGCACTCGGTGCCCGTTCCGCACGGCCTCCCCACCCCGTCGGACCCTGTCGCAGATGGCCTATCCACCCCGTCGGCCCCTGTCGTAAATGGCCTCCCCACCCCCTCGGCCCACGTCGTGCACCGGTCTGGGCTTTCACGCGTCGCCCCCGCCGCTTCCAATCGACCGTCGCCCGACGCGACCCCCGGATTGACACCCCCGCCGTGCGGAACCCTCCCGACAGCGAAGGGTTCGCTGCACGCGCGGGAGCATTCCGCACCAACCCACCCGTCCCCCGGCAGCATCGACGGCCGGAGGCATTCCCGCGCGTGCGCCCCCTGCGGAACCCTCCCGTGCGGAACGCTCCCGGACACGACGGGTTCGCTGCACGCGCGGGAGCGTTCCGCGTGGGCCCACCGTCCCCCGGGCCGCACCGACAGCCGGAACCCTCCGCGCGTCAGCCCCCAGTGCGGAACCCTCCCGTGCAAAACGCTCCCGAACACGACGGGTTCGCTGCACGCGCCCGAGCGTGTCGCGTGGGCCCACCGTCCCCCGCACCGCACCGACGGTGGGGCCGGGGTCAGGCGCCGTCTACGAGCCGGGCGACGGCCTTCTCGATCGCGGCCTGGCGGCGGCCGTCGTCGGGGTAGGAGCGGGACAGGGTCTCGGCGATGGTCACGCCGTCCTCGTACTGGTCGATGACGCGTGGGTCGATGTAGGACTTCTTCGCGATGGTCGGGGTGTTGCCGAGGTAGGCCGAGACCTCCTCGACGGCGGCCTTGACCGCGCGGCTGCGGGAGCGCTTGGTGTCGCCCTTCTCGGGGGACTCGGCAAGCGCGACGGCGGCGAGGACGGTCGCGTGCCAGGTGCGGAAGTCCTTGGCGGTGAGGTCCTCGGCGACCATCTGCGAGATGTACTCGTTGACCGCGGACGCCTGGAGGTCGGCCCACGTCGCCTCGCCGCGGTAGGCGAGCAGCCGCGTGGACCCGCCGCGCCGGCGCCGCATGTAGTTGAGGGAGTCGATGACGTGCGGGTCGCTGATGGTGATGGAGTGCTCGATGCCGGACTTGCCGACGAAGCTGAACACGAGGTCGGTGCCCCGGCGCCGGACGTGCCGCCGCTCGAGCGTCGTCAGGCCGAACGAACCGTTGGCGTCGGCGTACGCGTCCGACCCGATCCGGAAGTAGCCGAGGTCGAGCAGCCGGGTGGCGGTCGCGGCGGCGCGGGCCAGCGGCATCCCCTCGGCGGCGAGGTCGGCGATGATCGCCTCGCGGGCCTGGGCCAGCCGGGTGCCGGCGGCCTTGACCCGGTCGAACTTCAGCTCGTCGCGCTTGGCCCGCCACTCCGGGTGGTAGAGGTACTGCCGTCGGCCGGCGGCGTCGGTGCCGATGGCCTGGATGTGCCCGGTGGGGTACGGGCAGATCCACACGTCCTGCCAGGCCGGGGGGATGGCGAGCGCCTTGATGCGCGCGATGTCCTCCCTGGCCAGCGGACCGCCCTTGGCGTCTCGGTACGAGAAGTTGCGCCCGACCCGCTTGCGGGTCCAGCCCGCCGACTTCGGGGACACCCGACGCAGCCTCGCCATGCCCCGACCCTAGCCGCGCGCACCGACGCCGACTGCGTCGACGGCGGGCTTCGACGCGTGGTCCCGTGCCGTTTTGGTCGGGGGCGACGGGTGTGCGACCGTTGCGCGCATGTCCGGCCTCTCGACCGACGCCGTCTCCGACCTGCTCCGCGAGGTCGCCGCGCAGGTCATCACCCCGCGGTTCCGCTCGCTCGGTGAGGGCGAGGTGATGGAGAAGAACCCCGGCGACCTCGTCACCGTCGCCGACCGCGAGGCCGAGTCCCTCATCTCCGCCGCGCTGCGCGAGGCCTACCCGGACGCCGCCGTCCTCGGCGAGGAGGCCTTCGCCGCCGACGCCGGGCTCATGGACCGCTACCTCGCGGCCGAACACGCCTTCACCGTCGACCCCGTCGACGGCACGAAGAACTTCGTCCACGGCTCGCCGGACCACGCGGTCATGGTCGCCGAGGTCGTCGGCGGCGAGAGCGTCCGCGCCTGGATCCACCAGCCCGCCCACGGCGTCACCTGGACCGCCGAGCGCGGCGCCGGCACGTGGCGCGACGGCGAGCGGATGACGACGACGCCCGTCGCCGAGGGCACCCTGCCGCGCGGCGCGACGTCGATGTGGTCCCTGCGCGGGCACGCGCTCGACGGGCTGCCGGCCATGCGCCTGTCCTGGGTGTGCTGCGGCGTCGACTACCCCCGGCTCGTCGAGGGCGAGACCGACTACATCGTCTACTCGCGCTCCAACCCCTGGGACCACGCGCCCGGCACGCTCATGGTCACCGAGGCCGGCGGCGCCGTGGTGCACCCGGACGGCAGCCCGTACTCGGCCCGCTCGACGCGGCCGGGGCTCGTCGTCGCCGTCGACGCGCACACCGCCGGCGCCGTGCAGCGCCGGGCCGCGTCCGCCTTCCGGCGCGACTGACCGCCCCGCTGCCCGCCGGAGGCGGCGGCACCGGGGTCAGGGGGCGGGGACGGCGGCGACCGACACCCGGATGCCGCCGAGGTCGAACCGCCGCGGCGGGCGGTCCAGGGCGTGCTCCTCCTCGGGGAAGCGCAGGTCGACGACGGACTCGGGCGTGAGGCCCAGCCCCTCGATGGCCTCCGGGCCGTCGGCGGCGAGGACGACGAGCCGGTTCCCCGCAGACGCCGCCCCACGCGCGGCCTCGTCGACGACCTCGCGCAGCCGGGCCGGGTCCTCGCGGACCGGCGTGGCGGCGACGAGGTAGGGGTTCCCGCACATCCCGCGCACCGTCTGCGGCCACTCCGACGACGCCCGCCCGTCGATGCCGAGGACGACATCGCCCGGCCGCAGCGCCGCGCACACCGCCCGCGCCGCCGCCAGCGACCCACGCTCGACGCCGACGCCGCGGAACGGCCAGGTGGCGACCGCCGCCGGCACCCCGACCCCGAGCACGACGAGAGCCGCGACCACCGGGACGAGCCGCGGCCGCCCACCGGCCCGCAGGCGCTGCGCGAGCCACGCCCCGGCGACGCACACGAGCACGACGACCAGCGGCAGCGCGACGAGCAGCCGCCGGTCCGCCCACGGGTGGTCCGGCGTGATGCCCGGGCGCAGCAGGACGAGCAGGGTCGTGCCGGCGGTGACGAGGTAGGCCGCGGCCCACGGCTCCAGCCGCCCGGCGCGCAGGCCGACCAGCGTCCGGCGCAACGCGAGCGCCAGGACGACGAGCGCGACGACGAGCGCCGCCCACCCGGTGTACCAGGACAGCCAGTCGACGGTGTGCTCGGCGTACGTCCGCCCGCCGTCCACCGGCAGACCCTGGCGCCGCTGCATCCCCGCGACGTAGCGGGCGCCGGGGTCGTTCGGGTCCTGGCGCACCGTCATCCACCACGGCCGCGACCACAGGACGAGCCCGGCGAGGACGACGAGCCCGGCGGCGAGGTCCGGCCCGCGCCGCAGCAGCCCACCCGGCAGGCGCCGCCCCGACCGCCACAGCCGCACCCCGACCCACGACGCGACGCCGACGAGGGCCAGCAGCCCGAACAGCGGGACGAGGCTGGCGTGGATGTCCCCGAGGTAGCGGTACGACAGCGCCCACGCCAGCCCGAGCGCGACGAGGGTCGAGCCCGCCAGCCCGGCGAGCAGCGGCCGCACCCAGCGCGCCCCCAGCACGGCGCCGACGGCGAGCACGGGCAGCAGGAGCATGACCTCGCGGAGGAAGTCGATACGGGCGAGGCCGGTGCCGCCCACGAGCACGCCGCCGAGAAGCGCCAGCCGCCCGACCTCTCCCCCGCCCCACCACGAGGAAACCGGCGGCCGGGCGTCCGCCCCCGGCTGCTCGGGCACCTCGACCCCCTCGGGCCCACGCTCCCGCGCCACGGCCAGCGTCACCGCGAGGAGTCCGCCGAACAGCGTGACCATGGCCAGCGGCTCCGAGTAGGTGCCGCGGGCGACGTTGAGCACGGGGAACAGGACCGCGGTGAGCCCCGCCGCCGCCACCCCCCACCAGGGCCGGGTGACGGCGGCGGTGAGCAGCCCGACGATCAGCAGGGCCACGCCCATGACGACCGCCGGCAGCAGCTGCGCGAGCACCGCCCCGCCGGCCCACACGCCGTAGCCGTAGACGACGGCCGGCGCCATGAGGAACTGGGGCTGGATCGACGGGTCCGCGGCCGGGCCGACCTGGTAGAACGCGGCGCTGGCGGCCGTGACGTCGCCGCGCTCGAGCAGGGCGGGTCCGCCGAAGGCCGCGACGTCCAGCGGCACGACGCGCTCGTGCGTCGTCGCCAGGCTGATCGCCGCCTGGAGGTTGCTCGCGGCGTCGCGGCGGGGCAGGACGTGCTCGGAGTGGGTGACCCCGGCGTACACGGCGAAGCCCAGGCACAGCGCGACGAGGCCGGCCGCGGCCCCGCGGGTCACCGCCACGCCGGGCACCCGGCGCACCGCCCACGCCGCGCCCGCCGCGACCGCGACGGCCAGTGGCCACGCCACCCACGGCGTCCACCAGCCGGCCCAGCCGAGCAGCCCGCCGAGCACGGTCACCCCGGCGAGGCAGAGCCCGACCGCGAGCCCGACCCGGGTGAGGACGTCCCCGGCGGCCGACGCCGCGGTCCCCGGCGGCGCCACGGCGGACGTCGACGGGGCGGGCGCGGTCATGGCGGCGAGCCTAGCCGCGGCGCCCGTTGCTACCGTCGGGGCGATGACCGTCGCCGACTCCGCCGCCGCCCTGCTCGCCCGGATGATGGCCGCCGACCCCGGCCGGCCGCGGATCACCGTCTACGACGACACCGACGGCCCGACCGCCGGCGAGCGGGTGGAGCTGTCGGCGCGGGTGTTCGCCAACTGGGTGGCCAAGGCCGCGAACCTCCTCCAGGACGAGCTCGACGCCGAGCCCGGCCGCACGGTCCGCGTCGACCTGCCCCCGCACTGGCGCACCGCCTACTGGGCCTTCGCCGCCTGGTCGGTCGGGGCGAGCGTCGTCGTCCCGGGAGCCGGCGACGGCACCGACGGCGGTGGTGACACCGGCGACACCGCGGCGGACGTCCTCGTCACCGACGACCCCGACACCGCGGCGGCCACCGACGCCGAGCACGTCGTCCTCGTCACCCTCGCCGCGCTGGCCCGCTCGGCGACCGGACCGGTGCCCGCGGGCGCCGTCGACGAGGCCCACGAGGTCGCGACCCACGGCGACGTCTTCGTCCCGCTGGCCGAGCCCGACCCCGCCGCGCCGGCCCTGCTCACCCGCGACGGCCGGCGCACCTTCGCCGACCTCGTGCCCACCGGCACCGGCGGACGGGTGCACACCGGCACCGTCGACACCGGCGCCTTCCTCGACCTGCTGCTGGAGGTCTGGGCCGGCGACGGGTCGGTGGTCCTCACCCGCGGCGCACCCGAGCCCGAGGTGCTCGCCGCCCGTCTCACGAGCGAGGGCGTCACCCGCGACGGGTGACGCCCTCGGCCCGGGCTGGGAAGGGGGTCAGCGCATCCGCGCCTCGACGGCCTTCCAGGTCACGGTGCCGACGACACCGGTCTGGGCGATCCGGGCGGCCCGCTGGGCGCCCTTGACGGCGGTCTCGGTCTGCGGGCCGAAGGACCCGTCGGCGGTGATCCGCAGCGCCCGCTGGAGCGCGACGACGGCCGAGCCGCGCGAGCCGCGCTTGAGGACGGTGCCCCAGTAGGGCAGCAGCGGGTGCGCCCGGCGCTCGACGACGTCCCAGGTGCGTCCGTCGACGACCCCGGTGGCCGAGAGGCCGCCGGCCCGCTGGACGGCCTCGACCCGCGCCTCGGTGGCCGGGCCGAACCGGCCATCGACCGAGAGCCCGCCGAGGGCGTCCTGCAGGGCGCGGACCGCCGCGCCGGTGGACCCGCGCCGCAGCGTCGTGCCCTTGTAGCGGGTGAGCTCGGTCGTCGCCACCGCCGAGGAGCTGCCCGAGGACGAGCCGCCCGAGGTGGAGGACCCCGACGAGGACGACCCCGACGTGCCGGCCGAGCCGCCGGCGAGCACCGCCCAGTCGCGCCGGTCGACGACGCCGTCGACCGCGAGGCCCTTGCTCTGCTGCCAGGCCTTGACCCGGGCCAGCGTCGCCGGCCCGAAGGAGCCGTCGACGGTGAGGCCGCCGATGGCCCTCTGCATCGCCTTGACGGCCTCGCCGCGGCTCCAGAGCCGCAGGGTGAGGCCGCTGTACTGCGCGAGCGAGCCGCCCGTGGTGGACGAGCCGGTGGACCCCGAGCCCGACGTCCCCTTGCCCATGAGCGCGTTCCACACCCGGCCGTCGACGACGCCGGTGGCGGTGAGGCCCTTCGAGCGCTGGTAGGCCTTGACCCGCGCCTCGGTGGCCGGGCCGAAGGAGCCGTCGACGGCGATGCCGCCGATGGCCTTCTGCAGCACCGACACCGCGGTGCCGCGCGAGCCGCGGCTGAGGACGGTGTCCGCGTACCGGGCCAGGCCCGAGGCGGTGGAGCCGGAGGTGCCGGACCCGGACGTCCCCTTGCCCATGAGCGCGTTCCACACCCGGCTGTCGACGACGCCGGTGGCGGTGAGGCCCTTCGAGCGCTGGTAGGCCCTGACCCGCGCCTCGGTGGCGGGCCCGAAGGAGCCGTCGACCGCGATGCCGCCGATGGCCTTCTGCATGACCGACACCGCGGTGCCGCGCGAGCCGCGGCGCAGCACGGTGCCGGCGTACTTCGCGAGGGTGGCCGGGTCGGCCGAGGTCGAGCCGGAGCCCGACGTCCCGCCGCCGCTGCCCGTGCCGGACCGGCCGATGATGGCGTTCCAGACCCGGCTGTCGACGACCCCGTTGACGGTGAGGCCCTTGGACCGCTGGTACTCGCGGACCCGGGCGTCGGTGGCGGGGCCGAAGGAGCCGTCGACGGTGAGGCCGCCGATGGCCTTCTGGAGCACCCGGACGGCCTGGCCGCTGGAGCCGAGCCGCAGCGTGACGTTGACGTAGTCGGCCGGGTCGCTCGAGGCCGGGGTCGAGGTGCCCGAGCCGCCGCTGCGGGGGCCGGTGAGGTAGTCGACGACGGGGACGCCGGTCCACCAGGACGTGCGCTTGTACGCGCCGTCCCAGGTGAAGGAGATGTGGATGTGGTCGGTGTGCGGCGAGGAGCCGGTGTAGGGCTGCCAGCCGCGGCCCGGGTCCCACGCCTTCCAGATCTGCCGGTTCCAGATCATGTAGTTGATGCCGAAGCGCCGGGCCATCGCGGCCGGCCGGCCCTTGCTGTCGCTCGCCGCGAGCCAGCGGGTCACGGCGTTGCCGATGGCCAGGTCCTTGGAGTTGGACGCGTTGAGCATCCAGTCCAGCGCCCGGCCCTCGCCGTGCTCCTGGTCGCACTTGCGCAGCACGCCGTAGGTGTGCGAGCCGTAGGTGGCGTTGAGGAGCTTGGCGAAGGCGATCGGTCCCGGCTGGCTCTCGTTGAGGCAGAGCACGCCCCGCTGGTAGGGCGGGGTGACGTCCAGCCCGCTCGGCAGGGTGCGGCTCGGCTGGGGCAGCGGGACGCTCGCGGCGTCGGCGGTCCCGCCGACGAGGGGGACGGCCATCACCGAGACGGACAGGGCACCGAGGGCGCGCACCGAGCCGCGTCGCAGCGGCGTGGAGTCGGGCTTGGGCAGGGACACTCGCAGGCTCCGTCCGGACAGGCAGGGGGCACCCGGGGGCAGGGGGCCGGGTGCACCCGGAACTCGTCTCGGACGACTCACACGTCACACGCGATTCCCAGGCATCACAGTTGTCTCATCCGTCACCGGACCGACGCAACACGTTCCGCCGAATTACAGAGGTGTACTTCCGGCGGCCCGGGAACGGGGTCGGAAGCTCACTGCCGGCCGGCGGTCCGCAGGACCGTCGTCGACACGACGCGGGTCCCGCCGACGGCCACGACGCGCTCCAGGTCGGGGGTCTCCTGGAGCACGACCGACGTGGGTGCGGGCAGTGTCGCCGACCCCGTGAGCAACGTGATCCGGCCGATGCTCCCGGCGGTGAGGGCGTCCGCGAGGGAGCCGTCGGCCCCGCTGGCCAGCGAGACGCGCGTGGTGTCGCCGAGGCGGTCGCGGTAGAACGCCGCGACGGCCGCGGCCGAGGCGTAGCGCGAGCCGCCGGCCAGCCGCTGGACGGTGAGGCCCGTCCGCCGCAGACCGGTCTCGACCGCCCCCGAGACCGACGTCGTCCCGCCGACGACCCGCACCGTGCCGGCCCCGGTCGTGGCGAGCGCGTCGGACGTCTCCGCCGGGAGGGTGTCCCGGCGGGTGAGGAGGACCGGCTCGCGGACCGCGCCCGCCGGGCCGCCCGCGCCGAGGGCGTCGACGAGCGACTCGCCCGAGGCGAGGACGACGGCCGAGACGGCGCCGCGCCGGTCGATGTCCGCCGCGACGTTCGCCGCGACGGCGTACCGGTTGGCGCCGCCGATGCGGGACACCGACAGCCCGAGGCCCTGCAGCGCGGTGACGACGTCCGGCGAGACCGCCGCCGGTCCGCCGACGACGACCGCGCGGCGCAGGTCCGGCCGGGCGGCGATGGCGTCCCGGGTCGCGGCCGGCAGACGGGTCGCCCGGGTGAGGAGCATGGGGGCGGCGAGCGACTGGGCCAGGGGTCCGCCGACGGCGGCGTCGGGGCGGGCGGAGTCCTCGCCGCTGACGACGACGACCGTCGTCGCGGAGCGCGCGCGGGTCGCGGCGAGCTTGGCCGCGGTCACGTAGCGGTCGGTCCCGGCGACCCGGCTCGTCGGCCGCGCGAGGTACGTCGAGTACAGGCCCAGCCGGCCGCGCAGCGACTCCCCGCTCAGGGCGACCGTGGTCCCCGAGGACGAGGTGGCGCGCGCGGTGGCGACCGCGCCCGAGGCGTAGCGGTCGGAGAGGTCGAGCCGCCGGACGTCGCCGAGCCCGAAGGCCGCCGCGAGGGTGCTGCGGGCCGGGGTGGCGGTCCACGCGCGCCGCGGGTTGCTGCTGCGCTGGGACCAGTGGTCGTCGACGCTGCGCAGGTAGGGCAGCGCCGAGGTCCAGACGTCCTCGCTGTTCTGGGTGCGGCCGCCGGTCGAGGAGGAGTAGTAGGCGTCGATGACGGCCCCGCCGTAGGTCGCCACGTACCCCCGGGTCGGCGAGCCGGCGGCGTCGACCGCGGCGGTCCAGGCCGGCAGGTAGGAGCGGTCCACGGACCCGGAGGGGTAGCCGCCGAAGACCTGGCTGCGGCTGTCGTCGTACAGGTGGCAGTTGCACGAGGTGCTCACGCCCGCCTGGAGCCGGCGCAGGGCGTAGCCCCGGGCCGCCGCCGCCTGGGCCTGAAGGGTCGCCGCCGGCCAGGACCACGGGACCTCGCGGAGGTAGTCGAGGTACTCGTCGTGGATGCGCACGTACATGACGACCTCGAGGCTCGCGGCACCCGGCGTGCGGGTGACCCGGAGCATGCCGTCCCTGTAGAGCGTGCCGTCGACGGAGAGCAGCGTCCGGTCGTCGTCCCAGGTGACGGTGGGCCGGGCCCCCGTCGAGGAGGTGACCGCGCAGGTCGGGCAGGACACGGTGATCTCGCTGCCGGAGGGGCGGACGGTGACGGTGTCGCCGACGCCGCCGCTCACGGTCGCCCCGCCGGACACGGCGATGCTGAAGGAGCCGCCGCCCGTCCCGAGCCGCGAGGTCCGCAGCGTCGTCGAGCCCACCCGCTGGCGGACGTTGACCCGCAGCGTCGCGTCGTCCTCGCGCGTCTCGTAGGCCGTGCCGGTGTAGTAGTGCCCGAGGATCTCCGCGGCGGAGTAGCCGTCCCGCCCCATCTCGTAGGCGCCGTACTGGCTCATCCCGACGCCGTGCCCCCACCCGGACCCCGAGAGGGTCCACGTCGAGGACAGGGCGGCCGCCGCCCCGGAGGCGTCCGGCGCGGCCGGGGCCACCGGCGCGACGGGCTCACCCGGACCCGCGGGGCCGGGGACCGGGCGGGGCTGGTCGACGCCCCAGGGGACGTCCTCCGCCCCCGCGGCCGGCGCGGCCGTGGTGGCCAGCGCCGCCACGGCGAGGGCGGCCAGCACGCGCACCGCCCGCGCCGGTCTCATCGGTGCACCGCGCGCTGGACGTCGCCGCCGGTGGTCAGGTCCACGCTCGCCGACCCACCGAGGACCGTGGCCGTCGTCACCGGGGCGGCGGTCAGCCACTCCCGGACCGAGCGGGGCAGGGCGTCGGAGCGGACGTAGACGCCCGCCCGCCCGAGCTGGCCGCCGGAGAGGGTGTCGACGAGGCTGCGCTCCTCGCCCGAGGAGACGAGGACGGAGGAGACGTCGACGCCCGAGCGCTGCGCCCAGGCGGCGACACCGGCACTGACCGCGTACCGGTTGGCGCCGCCGATGCGGGTGGCGCCGGGGAGCCCGGCGAGGACGTCGTCGGCGACCGCGCTGGGTCCACCGGCCACGACCGTGCGGACGGTGCCGAGGTCGGCCAGGACCGTCGCCGAGGGCTGCGGCACCGCGTCCGGCCGGACGAGGACGACGGGACGGCCGAGCCGGGCGGCCGGTCCGGACACCACGAGGCCGTCGGCCATCGAGCGCGGCGAGCCGCTGGCGACGAGCACGTCGGGGGCGGACCCCCCGACGGCGACCTTGCGGGCGACGGCGGCGGAGACCTCGTAGCGGTTGGCGCCGCCGATCCGGGCGACCTGGGCGACCCCGTCGGCGCGGAGCTGGTCGAGGACCGTCCGTCCGACGGCGGTCTCCCCGCCGACGACGACGGCCGACGTCACGCCACGGCGCCGGATCTCGGCGCGGGTCTCGTCGGGCAGGCCCGCGGCCCGGGTGAGGAGCAGGACGGCGCCGGTGCGGCGGGCGTAGGGCGCGGCCACGAGCGCGTCGGACATGCCGGAGGTCGTCCCGTTGACGATGACGACCTTCGTCGCCGAGCTGCTCCGCGCCTTCGCGGTCGCGACGGCGACGGCGTAGCGGTTGGCCCCCGAGAGGCGCGGCGGGCAGAACCGCGGCGGCGCCCCCGCGACGGAGCCGACCGTGACCAGCCAGCTGCGGCCGATCGCGGTGTCCGCGGCGGCGCTGCCCGTGCTCGCCGCGAGCGTCACGCGGTAGCTGCCCGGCGGGGCGAACGTGCCGTCGGAGAGGCGGCCCTCCCACGCCGCCGACAGCGACCCGGACGCCGACCCGCGCACGACGCGGTCCGGCCGGTCGTGGCACACGCTCTGCACGGTGAGGGTCCAGGTGAGGGGCTCGCTGACCCGCCCGCTCACGCTGACCCCACCGGTGCCGTAGGCGTAGGACGTCCGGGAGATCGAGGGCCGGTAGACCATCGTCCCCTGGTAGTCCCGGGCGCGCTGGCGGATCGAGGCCAGCTGGGAGTAGAGGTTCGTGCCCGGGCACGTCGTCTGGTTGACGTCCCGGTGCCCGATCACCGTCGGGGCGCTGCCGAACCCGTCGAGGGTGGTGCTCGCCGTCGGGTCGATCCGCTCCAGTCCGAGCCGCCAGGCGACGAGCTTGGACACGGCGGTCGGGACGGCCGACGGCGGGGTGGCCGAGGTGAAGTCGCCGATGACCGAGATGCCGGTGCTCTGGCTGTTGTACGGGGCCGCGTGGGCGCCGACCATGTCCTTGGTCGTGCCGCCGTAGCGGCCCTCCCACGTGCGGCCGAAGCGGTCGACCAGGAAGTTGTAGCCGATGTCGCCCCAGCCGCGGTCGACGGTGTGGAAGACGTAGATGCCGCGCAGGATGCTCGGGACCTCGGCCGCGGTGTAGTCGTTCGAGCCCGCCGTGTGGTGGACGATCGCGGTCCGCACGACGCCCTCGTAGACCTTGGCGTGCCGGATGCTCTCGTCGGCGCCCCAGTCCCCGCGGGTGTAGACCGTCGGGCGGGTGGCCGCGGCCGAGGCGCCGCCGGCCGGGGTCGCGGCGAGGTCGCGGTCGGCCGCGGTCGTCGTCGCGTCGACGACGTCGAAGCGGGCGGCCCGGCCTCGGCCGCGGGTGTCGCCGAGGACCCGGGTCTGGACGGCGTCGGCGGTCGAGACCCAGGGGGCGGTCCCGCCGCGGGCGCCGGCGGCGTCCGGGGAGTCGGGGTCCGGACCCTCGTCGGCGGCGGACTCCAGGTCCTGCCACTCGCCCCAGGCGCCGTCGCGGCGCTCGCGGATCTGGACGGTCGCGGCACGGGCGACGCCGCCGCGCTCCCAGGTGACGCCGACGACGTGCGCGCGCCCCCCGAGGTCGACGGTGCTCGAGCGCGCCTCGCCGCCGGGGGCGGCGGCGGGGTCACCGGGGGCGGCGAGGCCCGTCGGCGCCGGACGCGCGGTGAAGGAGTAGGACTGCGTCGTCGTCGACACCGGTCGCGGCTGGGCCGAGGCGCCCGTCCCGCCGGAGGCGATGACGGGCACGACGACGGCGGTGGCGAGGGCGAGCAGGGCGGACAGGGGGCGCCGCAGGGCAGCAGAGATCATGGCGAAAGTCCAGAGGCAGGGGGGTGGACGGCAACAGGGTGCCACACCGATCACGTCCTGACCCTCCAGTCACAAGAGTCTCGACGAGACGGCTGAGGGGCCCCTCAGCCGGCCCCGCGGGGGGCGGCGGCGGTCAGGAGCCCGGGCTCAGCACGACGTCGACGGTCCGGGGCTGGGCCTCCGGGGTCGTGCCACCGTCGACGCACCGCGCGACGAACCCGGCCGGCGGGTCGACGCAGACCCGGTGGGTCGTGTTCCCGCGCACCCCGCTCACCTGGTAGTACCCCTCGGCGTCGGTGACCCCGACCGCCTCGATGCCGTCGCCGGGCACCATCTCGTTGACGACCCGCACCGTGGCGCCCTGCACGCGGGCGCCGGCGGTGGAGGTCACCCGGCCCTGGACCGTCGCGGACGCCGTGACGGGCACCGTACGCCGGGTCGTCGTGCCGGCGGTGACCGAGAGCGTCGGGGCGAGGGCCGCGCCGGCGTCGGTGCACGCCGAGTAGGGGTCGTAGCCGTAGGAGGCGCCCCGGCCGACGGTCACCCCCCACGCGTCGTAGCAGACGAGGAAGGAGCCGGCGGGCAGGGCGCCGGTGGGCGTGCGGCCGAGGGAGTCGGTGACGAGGTCGCGGCGCAGGCCGCGCGGGCCGTAGACGTAGACGGCGACCCCCGGCAGCGGTGTCCCGGCGGTGTCGGTCGTCGTCACCGTCGCGGCGCCGAGGCCGCGCAGCCCAACGTCGAGACCGGTGACCGGCGTCGCCCCGACCGTCACCGGGTCGGCGGTGGACGGCCCGGCGCGGTCGCGGTGGCACTCGGCCTCGTAGCCCGAGGGGTCGACCGACCCGCCGGTGGCGGTAGAGCCGTCGACGCACAGCCGGACGCGGCCCGCGGGCGCCCCGACCACGCGGTAGACGCCGTTGGCGTCGCTCACGGTGGCGAGGGAGGTGAGCTCCCCCAGGGCGTCGTCGTACACCCGCAGCCCGACGCCGGACAGGGGCGCGCCGCTGCCGCCCTGCTCGGTGACGGTGCCGCGGACCGAGAGCGGGCCGCGGGGCACGACGTACTGCTCGAGCGCCGCCTGCACGTCCGCGGACACCGAGGCCGGGCCGCCGAGGACGACGATGCGCTCCGGTCGCAGGCGGGTCAGCTCGGCGGCCGTCGCGTCCGGGATCGCCGTGCCGCGCACGAGGAGCATCGGCGCCCCGTCGACCCCGCCCGCGGGGCCGCCGGACAGGGCGTCGGGGAAGTTCTCTCCGGTGGCGACGTAGGCCACCCGGGACCCGGCGCCGAAGCTCGCGGCGCTGACCCGGGCCGAGGCGACGTACCGGTTCGCGCCGTCGAGACGCTCGACGGACCCGGAGGTGTAGCGGGCCAGGTCGGCCTCGACCGCGCCCGACACCGAGGTCGTGCCGCCGAGGACGACGATGCGCCGCGGGGCGAGCCGGACCAGCTCGCGGGCGGTCGCCCGCGGGATCGTCCCGGTGCCGACGAGCAGCACCGGGCCGCCGGCCAGGGCCGCCGGGGGGCCGCCGGACAGGGCGTCGGGGAAGTTGCGGCCGGTGGCGACGTGGACCACGGGCACCCCGGGGGCGAAGGTCTCCGCGCTGATCCGGGCCGCGGCCTCGTAGCGGTTGGCGCCGTCCAGCCGCGTCACGAGGCCGGTGGTGAAGGCCCCGAGCGACTGCTTCACCCCGTCCGTCACCGACGTCGTCCCGCCGAGGACGACGATCCGCCGCGGGGCGAGGCGCCGCAGCTCGGCGGCGACGACCACCGGCACCGAGTCCGTGCGGACCAGCAGCACCGGCCCGCCGGTGTAGCCGCCGACGGGGCCGCCGGCCAGCGCGTCGGGGAAGTTCAGCCCGGTCGCGACGTAGGCGACCGGCACGCCGGGGTCGAAGGTGGCGGCGCTGACGGCCGCCGACGCCGCGTACCGGTCGGCCCCGGCGAGGCGGAAGACCCCGGGGGCGTCGGCCCCGGCGAGCGAGGTACGGGTCACCGGGGCGGCGGCCGGGCCACGGGCGTCGGCGGTCGCGGTGACGGCGCCGAGCACGGCGACGAGCGCGGCGACGACGGCCAGGCGGGCCCGCGCGCTCCGGCGGTGCGGGCGGTCGACGGGCCCCCGCGCACGAGCAGCGGCGTCGGCCACGTGACCCTCCCCTGCGTCCGGGTCGTGGACGGGCGGACCACGGCTGACCCGACGGTAACCCGCTGACCAGCGGTTTCGGCGGGGAACGGGCGAACTCGTCGCCGGTGGACCTGCCCTCGCCCGTGGGCGCGCACCACGTCCCCCACCCCTGCGGATGGGCTCCGGCCACGCGCCGGGGGCGGCGGGCCCGCGGCTAGAGTGCCCGCCATGGACAAAGTCGTCGCCACTCCTGCCGAGGCCGTGGCCGGGATCTCCGACGGGGCGACCCTCGCCGTCGGCGGGTTCGGGCTCTGCGGCATCCCCTCGGTCCTCATCGCCGAGCTGCACCGCTCGGGCGTCGCGGACCTCGAGGTCGTCTCCAACAACTGCGGGGTCGACGAGTGGGGGCTCGGCATCCTCCTGCAGAGCAAGCAGATCCGCCGGATGGTCTCGTCCTACGTCGGGGAGAACAAGGAGTTCGCGCGGCAGTACCTCGAGGGCGAGCTCGAGGTCGAGCTGACCCCGCAGGGCACCCTCGCCGAGCGGCTGCGCGCCGGGGGCGCGGGCATCCCCGCCTTCTACACGCCCACCGGGGTCGGGTCGCAGGTGGCCGACGGCGGGCTGCCGTGGAAGTACGACGGGTCCGGTGGCGTCGCGGTCGCCTCGCCGCCCAAGGAGGTCCGCGTCTTCGACGGCGACGAGCGCGAGTTCGTCCTCGAGCACGCCATCGTCGCCGACTTCGGCCTGGTCCGGGCCTGGAAGGGCGACCGGCACGGCAACCTCGTCTTCAACAAGACCAGTCGCAACTTCAACCCGCTCGCCGCGATGTCCGGCCGGGTCACCGTCGCCGAGGTCGAGGAGCTCGTCGAGCCCGGGCAGCTCGACCCCGACGAGGTCCACCTGCCCGGCATCTACGTCCACCGCGTCCTGCCCCTGACCCCGGAGCAGGCCGCCGACAAGCGCATCGAGAAGCGGACCGTCCGCCCGAGCACGGAGGCCTGAGATGCCCCTGACCCGTGAGCAGATGGCCGCCCGCGCCGCCCAGGAGCTCGAGGACGGCGCGTACGTCAACCTCGGCATCGGCCTGCCGACCCTCGTGCCGAACTACGTCCCCGACGAGGTCGAGATCGTCCTGCAGTCCGAGAACGGGCTGCTCGGCGTGGGCGCCTACCCCACCGAGGACGCCGTCGACCCCGACCTCGTCAACGCCGGGAAGGAGACCGTGACGGTCCGCCGTGGCTCCTCCTTCTTCGACTCCGCCACCTCCTTCGGGATGATCCGGGGCGGCAAGGTCGACGCCGCCATCCTCGGCGCCATGCAGGTCTCGGCCACCGGCGACATCGCGAACTGGATGATCCCCGGGAAGATGGTCAAGGGCATGGGCGGGGCCATGGACCTCGTCCACGGGGCGAAGAAGGTCGTCGTCCTCATGGAGCACGTGGCCAAGGACGGCTCGCACAAGATCGTCCAGGAGTGCTCGCTGCCGCTCACCGGCAAGGGCGTCGTCCAGCGGGTCATCACCGACCTCGCCGTCATCGACGTCACCGACGACGGCCTCGTCCTGCGCGAGCTCGCCCCGGACGTCACCGAGGAGCAGGTCCGCGAGGCCACCGGCGCCCCCCTGACCGTCGACCTCGCCTGACGGCACCTCGCCGCCGCCTACCCGCGGCGACCACCCGCCGCCCCGGGTCAGAGGTCGAGGTCGTCCTCGGTTCGCTCGGGCTCCTCGCCGCCGAGGTAGCCGGCCAGCGCCTGGCGCACGCTCGGTGTCACCGCCATCGGCCCGCCGAGCACGACGACGTGGCTCGGCCGCAGCCGCTCCAGCTCGGTGTGCGTCGCGGCCGGGACCTCGTCGCGGTCGACGAGCAGCAGCGGCGCGTCGGCGAGGTCGGCGACGGCCGCCCCGGCCACGGCGTCGCTCACGGACTCGGCCGCGCCCGAGGCGACGAACACCTCGCCCACGCGGGCCGGGTCGAAGCGGGCGGCGGCGTCGGCGGCGGCCTGGACCGGGGTCGGCGCCAGCAGCCGCTCGGCCCCCCCGGCGGCGAGGCCGGCCAGCGCCTCGACGACGTCGTCCGACAGGGTCCGGTCGTCCGCGACGACGACGAGGCGCCGGGGCGCGAGCCGCCGGAGCACCTCCTCGTGCCGCGCGGTCGGCCCCTCGGGGTCGACGAGCAGCACCCGGCCGTCCTCCTCCTGGGCCGTGAGGACGGCGGTGAGCGCGGCCTGGGCGTCCTCGCCGGGCACGAGGTAGACGGCGTCGACCCCGGCCTCGCCCTCGTCGGTGGCGTGCAGCGCCAGGCTCGTCGTCACGGTGTCCTCGCCGTCGACCCGCTCGACCTCGAACCCGGCCTCACGCACGCCGTCGGCGACGTCCTCGGCGAGCACGTCCGTGCCGCCGAGCAGGAGCACCCGGCGCGCCTCGAGCCGGGTGAGCTCCTTGCGGGTCACCGGCATGAGCCGCCCGGGAGAGGTGAGCAGCACCGGCGCCCCGACCCGCGCGGCGGCCGGCACGGCGGACAGGGCCAGCGGCAGGTCGGCGCCGGAGGCGAGCAGCACGGTGTCCCGGCGGCCGGGCGTCCCCTGCCGGGAGACCAGCGCCGAGGTGTGGTACCTCGTGTCGCCCGCCCAGCGCTCGACGCCCGGCACCTCGGGCTCCCGGGGCGCGGCCTTGCCGAGCGAGCGCTCGGCCGCGGCGGCGTAGGCGTCGACGACGTCGTCGACCGGGCCGTCCATGAGCAGCGTCCCGCCGTCCAGCCACATCGCCCGGTCGCACATGGCCCGGATGGTCGCCGCCGAGTGCGACACGAGGAAGACGGTGCCGGCCTGGTCGCGCAGCGCCTCGATGCGCTCCTGGCTCTTGGCCCGGAAGTGCGCGTCACCCGTGGCCAGGGCCTCGTCGATGACGAGGACGGGGGGCACGGCGGCGGTCGAGATCGCGAAGCGCAGCCGGGCGGCCATGCCCGAGGAGTACGTCGACATCGGGTAGTGGATGGCGTCGCCGATGCCGGAGAACTCGACGATCTCGTCGTAGATGTCGTCGACCTGGGCCTTGGAGAGCCCGAGCGCCTGGGCGCCGATGTAGATGTTGCGGGCCCCCGACAGCTGCCGGACGAGCACGGCGTTGACCCCGAGGAGCGACGGCGTGCCGTCGGCCCAGACCTCGCCGCGGGTCGGCGGGACGAGCCCCGCCACCGCCCGCAGGAGGGTCGACTTCCCCGACCCGTTGCGCCCGATGATCCCGATGGACTCGCCGTGGTTCGCCACGAAGGAGACGTCCTTGACGGCGTGCACCTCGCGGACCCCGCGCCGCCCGCCCGAGCGCCCGGACCCGCCCTTGGCGAAGACGGTGTAGACGATGTCGACGTGCGAGACGATGACCGAGGGCCTCGGCTCAGCCGCGGCCATAGGTGCCCTCCCCGCGCCAGAACACGACGACGCCGAGCGCGAGCAGCCCGACCGCCCAGCCCAGGCCCATGAGCCAGGAGTGCAGCGCGAGCGGGTGCTCGGCGAGCAGGGCCTGCCGGCCGAGCTCCAGCTGCAGCGCGAACGGCTGGTTGAGCAGCACGTCGCCGACGAGCGGCGGGAAGCGGTCGGCGAAGACGCTGATGCTGAAGAAGACCCCGGAGGTGTAGCGCATGAGCCGGACGATGAGCGGGATGAAGTTCGCGAGGTCGCGCGAGGCGTTGACCACCCGGGCCGCGACGAGGGCGATCCCGGTGAGCTGGACGAACTGGAGCGCCACCGCGAGGGGGAACAGCAGCCAGTGCCAGGTGAAGGGCTCGCCGGTCAGCGGGGTGAGGACGACGAGCAGCGCGAAGGCCGGCCACGAGGTGTACAGCTGGGACAGCGCGACCGAGACCGGCAGCGCCGCCCGCGGGAAGCGCAGGGCCCGCACCAGCCCGAGGTTGTTCGTGATCGCCTTGGCGCCGCTGGAGATCACCGACGCGGTGACGCCGAAGAGCACGACGCCGATGGACAGGAACGCGATGAAGTTCTCGACGCCCCGGTTCGTGCGCAGCAGCAGCCCGAAGACGAGGAAGTAGCTGACGATGAGCAGCATCGGGTTGAGCAGCGACCACAGCTGGCCCAGCCGGTGCTTCTCGTACTGCGCGGCGCTCTGCGCGGCCGAGAGGGTGACGACGAACTGGCGGCGGCGCCACAGCTCGGCGAGGTAGCCGCGCAGGCCCGGACGGCCCGACAGCGAGGCGAGCCCGTGGCGGCGTGCGAGGGCGCGCGCGTCCTCGAGCGAGAGCGCCGCCTCCGGGGTCGCCGAGCTCACAAGCGGTGGACCCCGTCGCCGTCGGCCGCCACGCCCCGGGTGTCGAAGAACCGGTGGGCCCTCGCGGCGAGCGCGTCGACGTCGTAGGCGCGGTGGTGCTGGAGCAGCACGACGAGGTCGGCGTCGGCGACGGCGTCCTCGACCGGGTCGGCGACCCGCGGCACCCGGTCGCCGAACGCGGCCCAGGTCTGCGCGTGCGGGTCGTGGAAGACGAGGTCGGCGCCCTTGTCGAGCATGTGCCGGGCCACCGGGACCGACGGCGACTCGCGCTGGTCGGCGATGTTGGGCTTGTAGGTGATGCCAAGCAGCAGCACCTTCGCGCCGCGCAGCGCCTTGCCGTCCTCGTTGAGGATGTCCTGGGCGCGCGAGACGACGTAGCCCGGCATCGTCGAGTTGATCTCCTGGGCGAGCTCGACGAAGCGGAACGGGTAGCCGAGCTTGGCCCGCACGTTGTAGCTGAGGTAGTTCGGGTCGATGGGGATGCAGTGCCCGCCGACGCCGGGGCCGGGGTAGAAGGCCTGGAACCCGAACGGCTTGGTCTTCGCGGCCTCGATGACGTCCCACAGGTCGATGCCGAGGTCGTGGCAGAAGCGGGCCATCTCGTTGACGAGCGCGATGTTGATGTGCCGGTAGGTGTTCTCGAGCAGCTTCGCGGTCTCGGCCTCGCGCGTGCCCTTGGCGCGCACGACGGTGTCGACGAAGCGGCCGTAGAACTCGGCGGCCCTGTCGCCGGACTCGGGGGTGTACCCGCCGACGACCTTCGGGGTGTTCTTGGCGCCGAACTGCGCGTTGCCCGGGTCGATGCGCTCGGGCGAGAAGGCGAGGTGGAAGTCCTCGCCGGCGGTGAGGCCGCTGGTCTCGAGGATCGGCTTGACGACCTCGTCCGTGGTGCCGGGGTAGGTCGTGGACTCCAGGACGACGAGGGTGCCCGGGGTGAGGTTGCGGGCGATGGCCTGCACGGCGCCCTCGACGGCGCCGAGGTCCGGCCCGCCGCCCTCGCCGAGCGGCGTCGGCACGCAGACGACGACGACGTCGGCCTCGCGGATGACGTCCTCGTCGGTCGACGCGCGGAAGCCGGCGTCGAGGATCTCGCGCAGCTCGTCGTCGTCGATGTCGTCGATGTGGGAGGTCCCGGCGTTGAGCCCGTCCACGACCCGCTCGCTGATGTCGAACCCCCGGACGCTCAGACCGGCGCGGGTGGCCTCCTGGACGAGCGGGAGACCGACGTAACCGAGACCGATCACGGTGACGTCCACAGCCATCTGGACACTCCTTCACATGGTGGCGTGGAGCCCGGACGGGCCCCGCGGAGTGTATCCCAGCGCGGGTCCGCGGCCCCGGACCGGGCGGGGCGCGGTCTGGTTGACTGGCGCCCATGCCCGGCCCCGCGACGCGCCCCGCGCCGCCGCCCCGGGTCCTCCTCCTCACGGCCACGGGCGACCTCGCCGGCACCGGCTGGGACGACGACCCGGACGACCCCCAGGTCCTGGCCCTGGACGGGACCGGCCGTCGCTCCGCCGGCCCGGGCGGCGAGGCGCGGCTCGTCGCCCGGGCGGCGCGGCTCGCGCGGCGGCTGCGGGTGCCGCCACGGCCGCTGTGGCGCTGGCTGCGGGCGGGCGGCCCGACCGGGGGCCC
>NZ_SAYU02000021.1 GCF_004025965.2 Phycicoccus flavus
GCCGGGGGGAAGTGGTTCCTCTACTACACCGCCCCGAAGAAGGGCACCGCCGGCTGCGCGGGCGGGAACGGCAACGGGCACCGCTGCATCGGCCGGGCCGTCGCCGACCGTCCGGCCGGCCCCTACACCGGGGGTCGCGAGGTCGCCTGCCCCGCGGGCGGGCGCTGGGCCATCGACCCCGAGGTCCTCACCACCCCCGGCCACGGGCTGGTGATGGTCTACCGCGACGACGCCGTCACCACCGGCGCGGAGACGGGGATCTCCGTGGTCCAGCTCGACGCGAACGGCTTCGGCAAGTGGAGCACCCGGCAGACGCTGCTCACCTCCCGGGACATCACGTGGGACACCGCGGGCGACGCCTCCGGCACCCACATCGTCGAGAACCCGAGCCTCATCCGGGTCGGGGGCCGGTGGAAGCTGCTGTGGTCCGGCAACAAGTGGGACACCCGGCGGTACGCCACGGGCCTGGCCGACTGCGGCGAGTCGGTGATGTCGGGGCGCTGCACCCCGACCCACGTGGGCCGGCCGTGGCTCGGCTTCGTCGGCGCCGGCGACATCGACCCCGTGCACGGCCTGCCCGCGAACCACAAGGGACCCGGAGGCATGTCGGCCTTCCGGGACAACGCCGGCCGGGCCCGGGTCGTCTGGCACTGGTACGA
Organism: Phycicoccus flavus; assembly: GCF_004025965.2. Taxonomy (GTDB): domain Bacteria; phylum Actinomycetota; class Actinomycetes; order Actinomycetales; family Dermatophilaceae; genus Phycicoccus; species Phycicoccus flavus. The sequence goes on from NZ_SAYU02000021.1 coordinate 660, forward strand.
CGTCGACACCGGGGCGCGCCGGGCGAAGACCGGGACGCTCTCGGGGTCGATGCTCGTCAGCTGAGGCCCGGCCCGCACCGGACCCGCGCCACCACACCGGGTGGCGCGGGTCACCGGCGGCGGCCCCGGCCCGGCCCCGGGAGCTAGCATCGAGGCGATTCCCGTCACCGACCTCGGAGGCCCCGCATGTCCACCGACCCGACCGTCATCGTCGCCGGCGCCCGCACCCCGATGGGGCGGATGAGCGGCGCGCTCAAGGGCTTCAGCGGCAGCGACCTCGGGGGCGTCGCCATCAAGGGCGCGCTCGAGAAGTCCGGGGTCGACCCGGCCGACGTCGACTACGTGATCATGGGGCAGGTCCTCACCGCGGGCGAGGGGCAGATCCCCGCGCGGCAGGCCGCGAGCAAGGCGGGCATCCCGATGACCGTGCCGGCGCTCACCGTCAACAAGGTGTGCCTGTCGGGCATCGACGCCATCGCCCTGGCCGACCAGCTGATCCGGGCGGGGGAGTTCGACGTCGTCGTCGCGGGCGGGCAGGAGTCGATGACGAACGCGCCGCACCTGCTGGAGAAGAGCCGCGACGGCTTCAAGTACGGCGACGTGACGATGCACGACCACATGGCCGCCGACGGCCTCTGGGACGCCTTCACCGACCAGGCCATGGGCCTGCTCACCGACACCGCGAACACCGGTGACCAGGCGTTCAGCCGCGCCGAGCAGGACGAGTTCGCCGCCCGCAGCCACCAGCTCGCCGCGCGGGCCTGGAAGGACGGCTTCTTCGACGACGAGGTCGTCCCCGTCACCATCCCGCAGCGCAAGGGCGACCCGGTCGAGTTCCGGAGCGACGAGGGCATCCGTCCCGACACGACCGTCGAGTCGCTGGCGGGGCTGCGGCCGGCGTTCCGCAAGGACGGCACCATCACCGCCGGCTCCGCCTCGCAGATCAGCGACGGCGCCTGCGCGGTCGTCGTCATGAAGAAGTCCAGGGCCGAGGAGCTGGGGCTCACGTGGCTGGCCGAGATCGGCGCCCACGGCGTCGTCGCCGGACCGGACTCCACCCTCCAGAGCCAGCCCGCGCGCGCCATCGCCAAGGCGTGCGAGCGCGAGGGCATCGCCCCCACCGACCTCGACCTCGTCGAGATCAACGAGGCGTTCGCCGCCGTCGGGCTCGCCTCGACCAAGGAGCTCGGCCTGGACCCCGAGAAGGTCAACGTCAACGGTGGAGCCATCGCCCTCGGGCACCCGGTCGGGATGTCCGGCGCGCGGATCGCGCTGCACCTGGCGCTGGAGCTGAAGCGGCGAGGCGGCGGCACCGGCGCGGCCGCCCTCTGCGGTGGCGGCGGACAGGGCGACGCGCTCGTCCTGCGGGTCCCGGCCCAGGGCTGACCCGCTGGCCGCCGCGCGCGACGTCGACGTCCCCTCCCTCGTCGCCTCGGCGCGGGAGGGGAGCGTTCGCGCCGTCGCCCGGCTCGTCTCGCTCGTCGAGGACGGCCACCCGGCGCTGCGGGAGGTCGCGGCGACGCTCGCCCCGCACACCGGGCACGCCCATGTCGTCGGCCTCACCGGGCCGCCGGGCGTCGGGAAGTCGACGACGGCGAGTGCGCTCGTCACCGCGTACCGCGCCCGCGGCCTGCGGGTCGGGGTGCTGGCGGTGGACCCGACCTCGCCGTTCTCCGGCGGCGCGCTGCTCGGGGACCGGATCCGGATGACCGAGCACGCCGGCGACGAGGGTGTGTTCATCCGGTCGATGGCCTCGCGCGGGCACCTCGGCGGGCTGTCCTGGGCGGCGCCCGCCGCCGTGCGGGTGCTGGACGCCGCGGGCTACGACGTCGTGCTGCTCGAGACCGTCGGGGTGGGCCAGGGCGAGGTCGAGGTGGCCGCCACCGCGGACACGACCGTCGTCCTCCTCGCCCCAGGTCTCGGTGACGGGGTGCAGGCGAGCAAGGCGGGGATCCTCGAGGTCGCCGACGTCCTCGTCGTCAACCAGGCCGACCGCCCCGGCGCGGACCGCACCGCCCGAGAGCTGCGCGGCGCGGTCGCCATGCGCGAGCACGACGAGGGGTCGTGGCGGCCGCCGGTGCTGCGGACCGTCGCGACATCGGGCGACGGAGTCGACGCGCTGCTGGACCTGGTCGAGAGCCACCGCGAGCACCTCGGGGGCGCCGGCCTGGGCGAGCGGCGTCGCCTCCGGGCCGCGCGCGAGGTCGAGGCCCTCGCCGTCGAGCTGCTCCGCGCCCGGGTGGGCACGGGGGCGGGGACCGGCGTCCTCGACCGGCTGGCCGACGACGTCGTCCACGGGCGCACCGACCCGTACGGCGCGGCCGAGCGGCTGCTCGCGACGCTCGAGTGACCGGACCGGTCCTCAGGCGGCCGACACGAACAGCCAGTCGATCCGGCGTTCGAGCGCGGACTCCTCGGCCGCGGCCGCTCCGCCGGTCGCGGGCGTCGTCGACCCCCAGCCGAGGAGGGGCGGGGCGAGGCCCCGGTAGGTGTGGCCCGTCGGGGTGCGGGTCTCGGTCTCGTGCGGCGACCCGCGGACGACGGTGACCCGCCAGCCGGGGGCCTCCTTGACGTGGTTGCAGCGGGCGCATCTGCCGTTGCCGTTCCACACGCTCGTCGCGCCACCCGCGCGGGCGGGGTGGGCATGGTCGACGTGGACGATCGGGGCGTCGCAGAACGGGGTCGAGCACACGTCGTCGCGCAGGACCAGCACGCGGCGGAGGCCGCCGAGGAAGGTGCGCCGACGGGAGTCCATCGCGACGAGGTCCCGCCCGTCCGGCCCCGTGTACAGCCGTCGCAGCCACACCGACGCCGGTCCGGCCCCGTGGACCCAGCTGCGGGCGACGGGAGCGGGCACCGAGCCGTGACCCGGGACGCGCGCGGGCTCGTGCACGGACCGACCCTCGTCGCCGGTGCCGAGCAGGGCCCGGTCGGTCATGACCAGCTGGATCTCGACCGGCTGCACCTGTCCCACCGCTCGGCCGGACAGCAGCGCCAGCGCCGTGTCGGCGGCGACAGCACCGACACCGCGTCCGGCGGTGGCCTCGTCGACGTCCTGGCCGCCGACCACGCTGCGGGCGCGGCGAGTGAGGGCGGCGTAGGCACCGACCACCTCCCGCAGCGGCCCGAGCACGGTGAGGTACGCCATGCCGTCGGGGGCCGGACGCACCGACACCCGCCGGGACCTCACGGCGGCCTCCATCCGGCGGACGACGGACGCGGCGTCCAGCTCGGCCGCCACCCGGGCCGCCGCCCGCCCGGCCGTACGCCAGGACAGCCGGTGCAGGTCGGGTCCGAGGCGACGGTCCACCTCGGCCCGGTCCTGTGTGCTCAGCGTGGCGGTCTCGCGGACCACCTCCAGCGCCGCGCGCTCCGAGATCGTGCCGTCCGTGAGAGCGGTCATCGTGCACGGCATCTCGTGGACGAGGGCGCGCGCGAGCCCGACGTACCGGTCACCGAGGGTCGGGGACTCCCGCCGCGCCAGCGCGACCTCCGACCCCACCGACCGGGCGGCGTCCTGCGGGGTGAGGACCTCGCGTGACCGCCGGAGGGCGTCCGTCGCCCGTGCCTGCGCTGCCGAGGCGGCGCCCTTGACCCGTTCCAGCTCCGCGACGAGGGCGACCCGCTCGTGGTCATCCATCGCCTCGACGTCGACGGCTGCGAGCGACGCGCGGAACGCGGCGACGGCGTGGACCGTCGCCGCTCCGCCCCGCTGCTGCACCACCTGCTCGGCCATCCTCGCCGCCCCCTTCCACCTGCCGACCACGCTAGACGTGACCACCGACAAGGGTCCGGCACCGCGGCGCGGGGGCGGATGCACCCGGTGCAGCCACGCCCTCCGCGCGTGCGAGGGTGACGGCATGACCGACCCCGACCTCGCCACCAAGCCCACCCTGCGCGGAGACCTCGTCACGCTGCGGCCGTTCACCGCCGAGGACGGCCCGCTGATGGGCGAGATCCTCTCCGACCCCGAGGTCCGCCGGCTCACCGGCAGCGTCGCGAGCACCGAGGAGGCGGAGACCCCCCAACCGGTCGACGAGCGGCTGCTCGACTGGTACGCCAGCCGCGCCGACCAGCCGGACCGTCTGGACCTCGCGGTCGAGGACGCCGCGACCGGGCGCCTCGTCGGCGAGGTCGTCCTCAACGAGTACGACGCCGACACGCTCACCTGCAACCTGCGCACCCTCGTCGGCCCGCGCGGGCGCGACCGCGGGCTCGGGACCGAGGCGGTCCGGCTGGTCTGCGAGTACGCCCTCGGCCCGCTCGGTCTGCGCCGGCTGACCCTGGAGGTCTACGACTTCAACCCGCGCGCCCGCCGCGTCTACGAGAAGGTCGGCTTCGTCCCGGTCGCCACCCACGAGGCGGCGCTGCTCTTCGACGGCGTCGCGGTCGCGGCGACGGAGATGGAGCTGACCGCCGACGGGCTCAGCCCCGCGCCTCGCTGACGACGCCGTCCGGCTGCTGCTCCAGCTCCTCGAAGGGGATGGGGTCGGGCACGCCGGCCGTGATGCGGGTGCCGTCGGCCCGGATGCCGCCGGTCTTCGGCCGCGGCCCGAGCAGCCCGTCGATCCGCAGGCCGTGCCCGTCCAGCGGCACGACGACGGGCGCCTCGGGCGTCACCGTGTGCCGGGACCCGCGGATCTCGACCGGCACGGCCTCCTCGCCGGCCTCGGCCACGAGCTCGACCTCCCGCTCGGTGAGCCGGACCCGCACCCGCGTCCCGCGCCAGGTGAGCCGGAAGACCAGCGAGCGCCAGCCCTGGGGCAGCCGCGGGTCGAAGCGCAGCACCCCGCCGTGGTCGCGCATCCCGCCGAAACCGCTGACCAGCGCGGCCCACACCCCGCCGGCCGAGGCGACGTGCAGCCCGTCGACGGTGTTCTCGTGCAGGTCGGCGAGGTCGACGTAGAGGGCGCGGTAGAAGTAGTCCAGCGCCGTCTCGTGGTAGCCGACCTCGGCCGCGACGACCGACTGGACGACGGCCGACAGCGTCGAGTCCCCGGTCGTGATGGGGTCGTAGTACTCGAAGTCGGCGCGCTTCTGCTCCATCGTGAACCGGTCGCCCTGGAGGAAGAGCGCGAGGACGACGTCGGCCTGCTTGAGCACCTGGAAGCGGTAGATGACGAGCGGGTGGTAGTGCAGCAGGAGTGGGCGGACCGACGCGGGGGTCCGGCTGAGGTCCCACACCTCGCGGTCGAGGAAGAGGTCGTCCTGGGGGTGGATGCCGAGGCCGTCGTCGAACGGGATGTGCATGCCCGCCGCGCAGGCCCGCCACTCGGCGACCTCGTCGTCGCTGATCCCGAGGTCGGCCGCGACCCGCGCGTACTCCTGCGGCCGCTCGGCCCGCACCCGCTCGACGGCCCGGGCCGCCTGCTCGAGGTTGCCGCGGGCCATGACGTTGGTGAAGAGGTTGTTGTTGACCACCGTCGTGTACTCGTCCGGGCCGGTCACGCCGTGGATGTGGAAGCTCGGGGTGCCGTTGCTGCGCCAGAAGCCGAGGTCGGTGTACATCCGCGCGGTCTCGACGAGGACGGCCAGCCCGTCGCGCACGAGGAACCCGACGTCGTCGGTGGCCGCGAGGTACTGCCCGAGGGCGTGCGCGACGTCGGCGTCGATGTGCACCTGGGCGGTGCCGGCCGCGTAGTAGGCAGAGGCCTCCTCGCCGTTGATCGTCCGCCACGGGAACAGCGCCCCCCGCTGGGACATCTCGCGCGCCCGGTCGCGGGCGGCCGGCAGCATCCGGCTGCGGAAGTGCATGAGGTTGCGGGCCAGCGAGGGCTGGGTGTAGGTGAGGAACGGCGCGACGTAGACCTCGCTGTCCCAGAAGTAGTGGCCCTCGTACCCGGACCCGGTGACGCCCTTGGCCGGGACGCCCTGCTGGTCGGCGCGCCCGCTGGCCTGGGCCAGCGCGAGCAGGTTGTAGCGGATCGCCTGCTGCAGCGCGGCGTCCTCCGGCCCGGCGGTGTCGACCTCGACGTCGCTCGCGGCCCAGAACCGGTCGTACCACTCGCGCTGCTGGGCGTGGAGGTCCTCGACGGCGTGCGCGCCGGTGCGGTCCAGGGTGCGCTCGCAGCGGTCGGCGAGCTCGCGTACGGGCAGGCTGCGGGAGGTGTGGTACGCCACGAGCTTCTCGATCCGCAGCGTGTGCCCCTCGCGAGCCTCGACGCGGTAGACGGTCTTGGCCAGGTCGTCCTCGGCCCGGGTGACGGTCTCGTAGGGGTCGGTCGTGCTCACGACGTGGTCGGCCATCGCCGCCACCGTCATCCCCGAGTTCGCGCAGCGGAAGCCCAGCGTCATGCGGCTCTCGTCGGCCGCGTGCAGCACCGGCAGCAGCACCCGCCCCTCGAAGGAGCCGGCCTTGCGCGGGTCGGCCATCGTCACCTTGGTCTGCGCGGGCGCGTGGTACTCGTCCTCGCCGTCCTGGCGGTTGAGCAGCTGGGAGGACACGACGACCGGCGCGTCGCCCCCGAGCATCGTCACCTCGAGGGTGAGGACGACGAGGTGCCGCTCGGTCATCGACACCATCCGGGTGGAGTCGACCCGCACCCGCTTGCCCGACGGGGTCCGCCACAGCAGCGAGCGGCGCAGGATGCCGTCGCGGAAGTCCAGGGAGCGCTCGTAGTGCTCGAGGTCGGCCTGGCCGATGACGAGGGGCTCGTCGTCGACGTAGAGCTTCATGAGCTTGGCGTCGGGGACGTTGACGATGGTCTGCCCGGTCCGCGCGAACCCGTACGCGCCCTCGGCGTGCCGGATCGGCCAGGTCTCGTGGAAGCCGTTGACGAAGGTGCCGTGCTCGTGGGCCTCGCGCCCCTCCTCGGGGTTGGCCCGCAGGCCGATGTACCCGTTGGCCACGGCGAACAGCGTCTCCGTGAGGCCGAGGTCCGTGGGGTCAGGGGCGCGCTCGACGAGGCGCCACGGGTCGGCGGGCAGGCGGGTGCGGTCCAGCGGGTCGGCGCCGACCCGGTCGGTCCTCACACGAGGTCCGCGAGGTCGGTGACGACGCGGTGAGCCCCGGCGGTCAGCAGCGTCTGCTCCCCGGCGCCCCGGTCGACCCCGACGACGAGCCCGAACCCGCCGGCCGCCCCCGCCCGCACCCCGGAGACCGCGTCCTCGAGGACGACGGCCGCCGCCGGCGCGGCGCCGCAGTCGCGGGCGGCGTGCAGGAAGGTGTCGGGCTCGGGCTTGCCGGGGATCTCCAGGGCGGCCGCGGTGCGGCCGTCGACGACGGTGACGAAGCGGTCGGCGATGCCGGCGGCCCGGAGCACGGCGCGGGCGTTGGCGGAGGAGGAGACGACGGCCAGGGGCAGGCCGAGGTCGCGCAGGTGGTCCAGCAGGGCGAGCGACCCGGGGAAGGGCCGCACGCCGTCGCGCTCCAGGACGGCGGTGAAGGCGTCGTTCTTGCGGTTGCCGAGCCCGCACACCGTCTCGGCCTCCGGCGGGTCCGACGGGCTGCCCTGGGGCAGCTCGACACCGCGGGCGGCGAGGAGGTCGGCGACGCCCTCGTAGCGGGGCTTGCCGTCGACGTGGGCGTAGTAGTCCTCGTCGGTGTACGCGGAGGTGTCGGCGTCGGCGAACTCGGGGCGGGAGGTGTCGAGCCCCCCGAGGAAGGTGGAGAACATCTCCGCCCACGCCGCCATGTGCACCTCGGCGGTGGGCGTGAGGACGCCGTCGAGGTCGAAGAGGACGGCCTCGTAGTCGTTCCAGGCCAGGGGGCTCGAGCCGGTCACCCGCCCCAACCTAGGGACAGCGGCGCGGAACGCACAATCGGCCACCCGGCGGCTTCGCTACCGTGGCCTCTCGTGAGCGAGCCGGTGCGTCTGCCGTTCGACCCCATCGCGCGGGCGCGCGAGCTGTGGGTCGCGCGCTGGGGCGAGGGGTCGCGGGCGACGTCGATGGCGACGGCGACCTCGGTCATGCGGGTGCAGCAGCTGCTCCTCGCCCGCTTCGACGCCATCGCCGGCCGGCACGGCCTGACCTTCGCCCGGTACGAGGCGCTCGTGCTGCTGGCCTTCAGCCGGGAGGGGCGGCTGTCGATGTCGACCGTCGGCGAGCGGCTCATGGTGCACCCGACGAGCGCGACGAACATCGTCCAGCGGCTCGTGGCCCAGGGGTTCGTCGAGCGGGTGCCCAACCCGGCCGACCGTCGTAGCGCCTTCGCCGTCGTGACGGCCGCGGGCATCGAGGCGATGGAGGCGGTGACCCGGGACCTGGAGGAGGCCGACTTCGGCCTCGACATGCTCGACCCGGACGGGCACGACGCCCTGTTCTCCCTGTTGCGCGAGGTGCGCGTGGGGTCGCGCGACTTCCTCCCCTGACACCCTCCCGGGCCCGGACCTGAGACCGGGGATTTGTCGGGCGGCCCGCCCGTTTGTCATCGTGGAGGGTCCCACGCGCCCTGTGGACCGACGTCGTCCCGGGCACCGCTACTCGGAGGAACACCCACATGGTCAGGATCGTCGTGCGTCTCGTCGGCGTGCTGCTGGCGCTCGCCGGGCTGTCGCTGACCGTCGTCGGCGTGTGGTTGGCCCTCAAGCTCGGCGGGTCCGGGACCGCGGTGTTCACGACCCGTCCGGCCGCCGGGCAGGTCGTGCTGCTGCCGCCGCAGGTGCTGAACCGGGTGGACGCCGACGTCCGCGTCACCGCGACCCCGGCGGACGGCGACCGGGTGTGGATGGCCCTGGCCAACCCCTCGGACGCGCAGGACGTCCTCGGAGACGCCGAGCACGTGCAGGTCACCGGCGTCGACGTCCGGGACTGGCTGCTGACCACGACGACCGTCGGCTCCGGCGAGACCCCGATGATCGCCGCCGCCGACCTGTGGCGGCAGACGGACGACGCCGAGGGTCCGGTCACCCTCACCGTCGAGCAGGCGCAGGCGCCCGAGACCGTCGTCGTCCGCGGCCTGGACGGCGGCGAGGTCGACACCGTGACCATGACCGTCACCGACAAGCGCTGGTTCGTCGAGGCCGTCGTCGCCGCGCTCGTCGGGCTGTTCCTGCTCGTCGCCGGCGTCGTCGCGGCCTGGCCGCGCCGCCGCCGCACGCCGGTCCCGCCGCCGGTGTTCGACGACCCGTCCGCCGTGCGCGAGGAGCACGCCGCGGAGCCGGCCGAGACACCCGCTGCCCGACCGGCCGAGGACCCCGAGGAGGTCTCCCGATGACCCGCCACCCCGCGTCCCCCCAGGGCCGCCCCGTCACCCGTCCGGGCGAGCGCGTCCGCCGCGCCGGCGCGGTCGGCGCCCTGGCGCTCGCGCTCGCCACCGCCGGCTGCGGCGTGCCCGACACGCTCGCCGGGCTGCACCCCGCCCCGGCCGAGCCGGCCGCCGCCGAGCCGCTCGACGGTGACGGCGCCCAGGCCGTCACCGCCCGCGTCCTCGACGCCGCCCGCGCGGTCGCCACCGACACCGGCAAGAAGGGCAACCGGGCACGCGCCGAGGTCATGCGCGGCGACGCCCTCACCTACGCGAACGCCCTGGCGAAGGCGGGCGCCGCCTCCGACGGCGAGGGCGCGCTCGGCACCGCGAGCGAGCCGACCGTCATCGCCCAGAGCGAGGGCCGCGACTGGCCGCGCGCCATCCTCGCGACGACCCTGGACGACGCGACGAGCACCCAGTACCTCCACGTCCTCGTCTCCCGGAAGCCGACCGAGGCGTTCGTCCTCGAGGCGTCGGTGCCGATGTTCGGCGGAGCCGCCCTGCCGGCGGTCGCGACCGAGGGCACCGGCTCCCCGTTCGTCGACCCGAGCGCCCGCGACGGCCTCGCCATGTCGCCGGACAAGGCCCTGACGGGCTACGCGAGCGCGCTGCGCCGGCCGGAGCCGGAGAAGGAGCCGAAGGGGATCAGCGCCGAGGACCCGTTCCACGACGCGCTCACGGCGTCGGCCGACCGGCAGGCGAAGGCGCTGAAGAAGCTCGCCACCCTGCGCCAGAAGCACACGGCCGACCCGAAGGACGCCGTCGCGTTCCGGCTCGCCGACGGCGGCGCGGTGACCTTCGGGCTCATGACCCGCACCGACACGATCACCGTCGGCAAGAAGGCCAAGGAGCTCGTGCTGCCCACGACCTACGCCAAGCTCGTCGGCAGCAGGAAGGTCACCGAGTCGATGAGCCTCACGAGCCTGGAGCCGGTGATCCTCGTCATCCCCGCGGACTCCGGCGACGTCACGGCCATCGGCGCCACCGAGCTGCTCGTCTCCGGCAAGGGCTCCTGACCCGCCCGTCCCCGCACACCCGGACCTGGGGGAGAATCCGACCATGACGCAGACACCCGACCCGGTCGGCACCCGCGGTGCCGTCGACCTGTCCACCGTCACGGGCGCCGCGCGCAGCGGCCCGCCCGGGGGCGCCGCACCGGGTGGTCCCGGCGCGGCCGGTGCCGCCCCGGCGGGCGGTCCCGCCGCAGGGCCGGCGGGCGTCCCCGCGGGCCTCGTCGTCGAGGTCACGGCCGCCAACCTCCAGCAGGCGCTCACCCGCACCGTGCAGGTCGCGGGGCTCCTCGTCCTCTGGGCCTCCGAGCACCCGCAGACCCGCGCCCTCGTCGACACCGTCGCGCAGGTCGCGGCCCGCCAGCAGGGCAAGGTCCTCGTCCTCACCGCGGACCTGTCCGCCTCGCCCGAGCTGCTCCAGGCCTTCCAGCCGCTGCTCACCCAGGCCTTCGGCCAGCCGACCGTGCCGGCGACCTTCGGGCTGCTCCAGGGGCAGCCGGTGCCGCTGTTCCCCGGCATCGCCGACGCCGACCAGGTCCAGCAGGCGGTCGACCAGCTGCTGCAGGCCGCGGTCCAGAACGGCATCACCGGGCGGGTCGACCTCGGCCCCCTGCCGGAGGGCGAGGAGCCCGCCGAGGAGCCGGTCCCGCCGCTGCACCAGGCCGCGTACGACGCCATCGACCGCGGGGACCTGCCGGCCGCCGCCGCCGCGTACGAGCAGGCCCTGGCCGAGAACCCGCAGGACGAGGACGCGCGTCTGGGGCTGGCGCAGGTCCGGCTCATGGAGCGGACCAGCGGGGTCGACCTCGCCGCCGCCCGGTCGGCGGCCGCGGCCGACCCGTCGGACATCGACGCCGCCCTCATGGTCGCCGACCTCGACGTCCTCGGCGGGCACGTCGAGGACGCCTTCGTCCGGCTCGTCGACCTCGTCCGCGAGACCGCCGGCGAGGACCGCGACCGGGTCCGCACGCACCTCATCGAGCTCTTCTCGGTCGTCGGTAACGACGACGAGCGCGTCCGCAAGGGCCGGACCGCGCTCATGAGCGCCCTCTTCTAGGACGTGCCCGCGCACGTCACCGAGGGCGGGGTGCGCCTGCGGTTCGACGCCGGCGACCCCGCGGTCACCGGTGTCGGCCTGGACTGCGACCCCGCCGTGCCCGGGCCGCGCGCCTTCGAACGCCGCGACGACGGGTGGGTCCTGGACCTGCCCGCGCCCGGGCTGGACCGCGTCGAGTACCGGTTCGCGGTGCGCCGGGGGGCCGGCGTCGACGTCGTCCTCGACCCGGGCAACCCGCTGACCGTCCGCACCGCCTTCGGGGACCGCTCGGTGCTCGAGCTGCCGGGGTACGCACCCCCGTGGTGGCTCGACGCCGACACCCCGGCCGGCCGGTTCGACCCGATGACGGTGGCGGGCGAGACCGCCGACGACGTCCCGGTCACCGTGTGGTCGCCCGACGGGCTGGCCGACGACGAGCCCGCCCCGCTGCTCGTCGTCCACGACGGCCCCGAGTACGACGACCTGGCGCGGATCACGCGCTGCGCGGCCGCGCACGTCGCCGCCGGGACGCTGCCGCCGCACCGGCTGGCGCTGGCGCACCCGGTGCTGCGCGACGCCTGGTACTCGGGCTCGCCGCAGTACCTGCGCACGCTGGCCACGGCCGGGCTGGACCGCCTCGCCGAGCGTCACCCGGTGCGCGCGCCGGTCGTCGTCATGGGCGCGAGCCTCGGCGGCCTCACCGCGCTGCTGCTCGGGCTGGCCGCGGCGCCGCGGGTGGGCGGGGTGTTCGCGCAGTCCGGGTCCTTCTTCCAGGTCCGCCACGACGACGCCGAGAGCGGGTACCGGTACTTCGGGCGGATCTCGCGCACGGTGCAGTCGGTGCTCGACGCCCGGCACACCGACCACCCCCTCGTCGTCGGGATGACGTGCGGGGCGCTGGAGGAGAACGCCGCCAACAACCGCGACATGGCGGCGGCGCTGCGGCGGGCCGGGCACGACGTCCGCCACCGCGAGGTCGCGGACCTGCACAACTACACCGCCTGGCGGGACGCGCTCGACCCCGGACTCGTCGAGGTGCTGCGAGCGGTGTGGGACAGGGAGTGAGGCCGGACGGCCCGCGCCGCTAGGGTCGTGCGCCATGGAGCGGCGCAGCGTGCGACTCGGGGTCCCGGGCCACGACGCCGACCTCGAGGTCGTCCGGCACGGGCACTGGGGACGGCCGGTGCTCCTGTTCCCGTCCGAGGCCGGGGCGGCCGCCGACGCCGAGCACAACGGGATGCTCGACGCCGTCCGGCCGCTCGTCGACGCCGGCCGGATGAGCCTGTTCTGCGTCGACTCCCTCGACGGGTGGTCCTGGTCGGACACCTCGCTGCCCACCGAGGAGCGGGCCCGCCGGGCGGGCGCGTACACCGCGTGGCTCTCCGAGGCGGTGCTGCCGTGGGTGCAGGGGGAGACGGGCGGGTCCGCCGAGGTCGTCGCCGCCGGCCCGTCGCTCGGCGCCTACCACGCCGTCCACCTGGCCCTCACCCGCGCCGACGTCGTGCCCGTCGCGATCGGGCTGTCCGGCAACTACGACCCCTCGACGTGGAACGCCTGGGGCGGGACCGGCGACGCGACGTACTTCGCCAACCCGCAGGCCTACGTGGCGAACGCCCACGGCGAGCACCTGGACTGGCTGCGCTCGCGGGTGTCGCTGCTGCTCGTCGTCGGCCAGGGGCCGTTCGAGGTCTCGCCGACCCGGTCGCTGCCCGCCACCCACGCCTTCGCCGAGGTCCTCGCCCGCCAGGGCCTGCGCCACGAGCTCGACGTCTGGGGCCACGACAGCGCCCACGACTGGCCGTGGTGGCAGCGCCAGCTCGCCCACCACCTGCCCCGCTTCCTCTGACCGCCCACCGGAAGGACCGCCCGTGCCCGCCTCCACCGACCACCTCGTCGGCCTGCTCCTCGGCACCGAGGAGGACTGGCCCCGGGCCTTCGAGACCCTGGCGCGCCGGCTCGGGGTGCTCACGGCGCCCGACGGCTCGCAGCACACCGTGGCGACCGAGCGGATGACCATCGAGCCGTTCAACCTGCGCGACCGCCCGCGCCACGAGCTGGTCATCGACCGGCTCGCGCACTGGTACTACCACCCGCGGGAGTGGCTGAAGAAGGTCGCCCTCATGGACGACGTGTACCTGATGAACAGCCCGTTCACGTTCCAGTCGATGGAGAAGCACTCGGCGTACTGCGCGCTCATGCGGCTCGGGATGAACGTCCCCGAGACGGTGCTCGTCCCGTACAAGAACCCCGTCGACAACGCGCGCTGGGCCTACACCTCGGCGCGCTACAACCGCTCCTTCGACCTGGACTCCGTCGCCGAGCAGCTCGGCTACCCGCTCTTCATGAAGCCGTTCGACGGCGGTGGCTGGCGCGGGGTGTCGATGGTTCGGGGCCGGGCCGACCTGCATCGGTCCTACGACGACTCCGGCGAGATGCTCATGCACCTCCAGGCGTCGGTGCCGGACTACGAGCACTTCGCCCGGTCGCTGACCATCGGCCCCGAGACGATGGTCATGAAGTTCCGCCCCGAGCTGCCCATGCACGACCGCTACGCCGTGGCCCACGACTTCCTCTCGCCCGAGGTCGGCCGCGAGGTGGTGACGATCAGCCAGACCGTCAACGCCTTCTTCCGGTGGGAGTTCAACTCCTGCGAGATGCTCGTCAAGGACGGCGTCGTGTACCCCATCGACTACGCCAACGCCTGCCCGGACGTCGCCGTGACCTCGCTGCACTACTACTTCCCGTGGGCGATGAGCGCGCTGCTGCGCTGGACGGTGTTCTGCGTCGTCACCGGCCGCCGGCCCCGTACCCAGGTCGACACCGGGCCGTGGTTCGAGGTCGCCGACGACCGGGTGCTCACGCAGGAGGGCCGGCTCGCGGCGTACCAGTCGCTGGCGGACGAGTACTTCGAGACCGACCGCTACCGCTCCTTCTGCGAGACGACGCTGCCGCACCTGGACGAGATGGTGCTGGAGTGGGTGGGCTCCGAGGAGTTCCGCTCCCTGCTCACCGCGACGGTCCGCCAGACCTACCCGCAGCACGAGTGGGAGCGGTTCGAGGCGCACGTCGCCGGCCTGCTCGACCTCTGGCGCTCCGACGAGCAGGCCCGCCTGGCCGCCCGGCTGCCCGGCGACTGACGGGCGCGGGCGTCGTGCGAGAGCATTGTTAACGTCTTGACTTGGAGAAGTCGAACGCCACGGCCTTCCTGTGTCTTCTTGCCCGGCGGCATCCGGTTGCCACGAGCAAATGATCAGCTGGCCTTCTGGAAACTTCGGCGGCTGCGCTTGACAGGACTCTGAGACTCTGTCAGGGTTTTGCATCCATCGGGAGATGAGTTTGTATATTGTGGGGGATCAATGAGTCGTCACGTCAGCCGCACTGCATTAGGGATCGGGGTCACGCTTCTCGCATTCCTTGGTGCCCATTCGTCTCAGTCGGCGGCTGCTGAGCCCCTCCGCATGTTCTGCAAGGCACGATGACGGACGCCGACGGAGTGCCTCTGTCGAATGCTTCGCTCATCATCGAGGCATGGCCCGCAGATGCGCGGGCCACTGACGTCGACGGCAGTCAGGCCCCGCTCGTGGAATTTGCGAGAGGCAAGACGAACTCCAAGGGCGAATTCACGGTGTCCGTGCACGACGAGTTAAACCGACATGGGCTGTTGGGACAATTCGTCGACATCGACGTCACCGCGTTGGGCGAGACTGGCCAGGCCGCGACGTCGTTCAGCTGGGTACCACCGGGCGCCGGCGGTGTGCTGACGCCGGACGAGACACTGGCCGAGACCGCGAGTCGGGTCGATCTCGGCGTTGTCATCGGCCAGTCGCGCCCCGAGCGCGACGTCGGCGTTGGTGTCATGAGTTCGCTGTCCGATGATTCCGAACCTGATGCCGTTGTGGAGACCGAGTCGGACTTTCAAATGGCTGTCCCCTCTCCGGGACGAAACTCGTCAGGAACCTTGGTCTGCGGGAGGTCATCGTCGGGGCCATCTACATCACACCAGAAAAGAAATCTTCCAGGTTCTACTACAGCGGAACAGCAGACAGCGCTCTCGGCGTGGGGGTCTCGTGGGGAACAAATGGTAGCTACGGCTCGTTCTCGGCCTCCGGCACGGTGACGCGTGAGAAGTCTTCGGGACTAAGCATTGAGTTTCCTCGCTACACCGAGCCAGCCCGCAGGACGATGCGCACGCACTACAGCTATGGCAAGTACTGCACGACGTACCGCAGTCCAGGTCCAAGCTTCAAGTGGCAAGTCAAGGCCATCCGGTTCGAAGGCGGAACGCGGACAATCCTGTCCTCGGTACCGCTGACCCCGATCCAGTACTGCACCGACTACGAGGCGGACAGCACCGTCTACAAGCTGGATAGCAATGCGGTGCAGTGGGTTCGAGGTGCCTCGCTGGAGTCGGTCATCGGCATCGACCTTAGTTCTCGCACGGGATTCCGCACGGATGCGAAACAGGGGGTCCACTACTACTCCGCTGGAACACTGTGCGGAACCCACGACACACCGGGAGGTAGTCCCCGGCGCCTCGTGGTCCGTGGGCCATGAAGCGGATCGGTGCGTTGTTCTTCACTACGGTCCTCGCCACGACAGGGTGCAGTAGCGAGGGCGACGCATTTCGGCTCAATGTCTCCGAAGGCGCCGACTGCGGCCCCGCCCCGGTCGCGGGCGCGAGCATCCTGACCTTCGGTGCCGTCGGACGGAGCGAGGCCTCGGAGGACATCCGGGTCACGGGCGTCGCCCTGGCCGACGCCGACGGAGCGGAGCTCGTCGGCGCAGCCGTCTGGGCCGGTGACCACCGGACGCCCGGGGTCGTCACTGGGTGGCCGCCGGTGCTGGACGGCAAGCCCTACCCAGGCTGGGAGGCCACGCAGGAACCGGGGGACGCGGTCGTCGCCCCGGGTGAGCGGCTCACCGTCAGCTTCGGCGTGCGCCGGACCGGCGAGTCCTACGGCGTCGTCCGGGCATTGCGCATCACGTACGAGGTCGGCGGGCGGACGGCGCAGCAGGAGGCCCGGTACCAGTGGTTCCTGGCTCCGACGTCGTGCCTCGACCTCGAGCCGTTCCAGTTCGTCGACAAGGACGACTGACCCACCGTCGCCACCACATCGGTGGGGGCCGGGTCAGGACCCGAGAGCGGCGCTCACGACCTCCTTGGCCTCCTCCTGCACCTGGGCCAGGTGGTCCGGGCCCCGGAAGGACTCGGCGTAGATCTTGTAGACGTCCTCGGTGCCGCTGGGGCGGGCGGCGAACCACGCCGACTCGGTGACGACCTTGAGGCCGCCGATCGCGGCGCCGTTGCCGGGTGCCTCGGTGAGCTTGGCGGTGATCGGCTCGCCGGCGAGCGACTCGGCGGTGACGTCGTCGGGGGAGAGGCCCCCGAGCTTCGCCTTCTCCTCGCGGGACGCGGCGGCGTCGATGCGGGCGTAGGCCGGCTCGCCGTGCTTCGCGGTGAGCTCGGCGTAGTGCTGGGAGGGCGTCCTGCCGGTCGTCGCGATGATCTCCGAGGCCAGCAGGGCCAGGAGGATGCCGTCCTTGTCGGTGGTCCACACCGAGCCGTCGCGCCGCAGGAACGAGGCCCCGGCGGACTCCTCGCCGCCGAACGGGCCCGACCCGTCGAGCAGCCCGGGGACGAACCACTTGAAGCCGACCGGCACCTCGACGAGCCGGCGCCCGAGGTCCTCGGCGACCCGGTCGATCATCGAGCTCGACACCAGCGTCTTGCCGACGAACCCGTCGTCGCGCCACTGCGGACGCGCCCCGCCGTAGAGGTACTGGATGGCGACGGAGAGGTAGTGGTTGGGGTTCATCAGCCCGGCGTCGGGGGTGACGATGCCGTGCCGGTCGCTGTCGGCGTCGTTGCCGGTGGCGACGTCGTACTCCGCGCGCCGCTCGATGAGCGAGGCCATCGCCGACGGCGACGAGCAGTCCATCCGGATCTTCCCGTCCCAGTCCAGCGTCATGAAGCGCCACGTCGCGTCGACGAGCGGGTTGACGACGGTGAGGTCGAGGTCGTGCCGCTCGGCGATCGCGCCCCAGTAGTCGACCGCGGCCCCGCCGAGCGGGTCGGCGCCGATGCGCACCCCGGCCGAGCGGACCGCGTCGATGTCGAGCACCGAGGGCAGGTCGTCGACGTAGGTGCCGAGGAAGTCGTAGGTGCCGACCGTGGCCCGGGCCCGCGCGAACGGCACCCGCTTCACCCCGTCGAGCCCGGCCCGGATGTAGGCGTTGGCCGCGGCGGCGATGACCTTCGTCGCGTCCGAGTCGGCCGGCCCCCCGTGCGGCGGGTTGTACTTGAAGCCGCCGTCGGTGGGCGGGTTGTGTGACGGGGTGACGACGATGCCGTCGGCGAGCCCGCGTCCGGCCGGCATGTCCGACACCCCGGAGACCTTGCCGCGGTTGGCGACGAGGATCGCGTGCGAGACGGCCGGCGTCGGCGTGTAGCGGTCGTCGGCGTCGACGAGGACGGTGACGTCGTTGGCGACGAGCACCTCGAGGGCCGAGGCCCACGCCGGCTCGGAGAGGCCGTGGGTGTCGCGGCCGATGAACAGCGGACCGTCGTAGCCCTGCTCGCGCCGGTAGTCGCAGATGGCCTGCGTCGTCGCGAGGATGTGCGTCTCGTTGAACGAGGTCTTCAGGCTCGACCCACGGTGGCCCGAGGTGCCGAAGGCGACCTGCTCGTCGACGTTCTCGGGGTCCGGCTCGCGCGTGTAGTAGGCCGTGACCAGCGACGCGACGTCGACGAGGTCGGAGGGCTGGGCGGGCTGTCCGGCGCGCGAGGAGCTCATCCCCCGATCCTGGCACGACCGGTGGGGCGGGGACAGGCAGGAGTCCGAGGAGCGGCGGCACCCCCCGAACGGGTCATGGTGGACCGGGGCGAGAGGGGGGAGCGTGGGCCCCGACGCCCCGGTCGACCGGTGCGCGCGCAGCCGCCCATCCCGGAAGGACCCCGATGACCACTGCCCCGGACCTCACGCCCGACGCCCTCACCGACGTCACCTGCGAGCTGCACCGGCCGGGGGACCCCGGCTACGACGTCGCGCGCACGGCCTGGAACCTCGCGGTCGACCAGCGCCCGGCCGCCGTGGCGGTGCCGCGGACGGCCGAGGACGTCGTCGAGGTCGTCGTGGCCGCCGGCCGCGCCGGGCTGCGGGTCGCCCCGCAGTGCACCGGGCACGGCGCCGGCCCGCTCGGCGAGCAGGACCTGTCCGACGCCGTGCTGCTGCGGACCGGCGCGCTCTCCGGCGTCACGATCGACCCCGCGACGCGGACCGCCCGTGTGCTCGGCGGGACGACATGGGACGCCGTCGTCGCGGCCGCCGCGCCGCACGGGCTCACCGCCCTGCACGGCAGCGCCCCCGACGTGGCGCGGTCGGCTACCTCCTCGGCGGCGGCCTGTCGTTCTACGGGCGCACGCACGGCCTCGGGGTCTCGTGCCTGCGGGCCGTCGAGCTCGTCCTCCCGGACGGCACGCTGCGCCGGGTCGACGCCGCCGACGAGGACCTGTTCTGGGCCGTCCGGGGTGCCGGCGGGTCGCTCGGCGTCGTCGTGGCCGTCGAGATCGACCTGCTGCCCTACCCGGACGTCGTCGCCGGGATGCTCCTGTGGGACCGCGAGCGCGCCCCCGAGGTCCTGCGGGCCTGGCGGGACTGGACCCGGACGGTGCCGGAGTCGGTGACGACTTCCCTGCGGGTCATGGGCTTCCCGCCCGTGCCCGAGCTGCCGCCGTTCCTGTCCGGGCGGGACGTCGTCGTCCTCGACGGCGCCCTGCTCGAGGACGACGAGACCGCCGCGGGCCTCCTCGCACCGCTGCGGGCGCTGGAGCCCGAGGTCGACACCGTCGGCCGCATCCCCAGCGCCGCCCTGCTCGAGGTCCACATGGACCCCCCGGCGCCGGTGCCCTTCGTCGGGGACCACGCGATGCTGCACGACCTCGACGACGCCGCCCTGGACGCGTTCCTCGCGCAGGTGGGGCCGGGCACGCGGGCGGGCCTGATGTTCGCCGAGCTGCGCCACCTCGGCGGGGCCTTCTCCCGGCCCATCGGGGCGTCCGGCGCGCGGGGCGCCCTCGACGGCGAGTACGGGATGCTCGCCGTGGCCATCACCCCGGACGCGGCGGCCGAGGAGGCCGGCCGGTCGGCCGCCGCCGCCCTCGTGCGGGCGATGGCGCCGTGGTCCACGGGCGGGCTCGCCCCGACCTTCACCGAGGGCCGGGTCGAGCCGTCCCGCTTCCACGACGACGACGTGCTGGCCCGCCTGCGCGTGGTGCGCGACCGCCTCGACCCCGGCGGGCTCGTCGTCGCGGCGCACGGCCTGTAAGCCGGCCCGCGCCGCCTCAGAGGGTGAGCGCCGGCCCGTCGGGCTCGGACCCGGGCATCGGCACGAGGAAGAGCGCCGCGAGCCGGGCCACCCGGACGGTGACTGACCACGGCTGGTCGTTCCACGGGACCTGCTCGGCCTCGAGCACCGTGCCGGCCTGGCTCGGGCTGGAGGCCTCGTCGTAGCCGGAGGTGTCGAGGACGACCTCCCAGCTCCCGGCCCGCGGGACCCCGAGGCGCACCCACTCCTTGTCGGCGCCGCTGTAGTTGACGACCGTGGCGACGACGTCCCCGGTGCCGTCGCCGCGCTCGAAGCGCAGGTAGGACAGCAGGTTCCCTGTGTTGTCGTCGGCGTCGAGCCAGCGGAAGCCGGCCGGCTGCGAGTCCAGCGCCCACAGGGCCGGGTGCTCGCGGTAGACGGTGTTCAGCTGCTTGACGAGGGCGTGCACCCGGTGGTGCGCGGCGTGGTCGAGCAGCCACCACTCCAGCGAGCGCCCGTCGGCCCACTCCTGCGGCTGGGCGAACTCGCTGCCCATGAACAGCAGCTGCTTGCCGGGGTGGCTCCACATGTAGGCGAGGAACGCCCGCAGCGTCGCCAGCTGGTCGGGCCGGTCCCCGGGGATCTTGTTGAGCAGGGAGCCCTTGCCGTGGACGACCTCGTCGTGGCTGATGGGCAGCACGAAGTTCTCGCTGAAGGCGTACATGAGCGAGAAGGTCAGCAGGTTGTGGTGGTACTGGCGGTGCACCGGCTGCTCCTGCAGGTAGCGCAGGGTGTCGTTCATCCAGCCCATGTTCCACTTCAGCCCGAACCCGAGGCCGCCGGTCGACGTCGGCTTGGTGACGCCCGGCCAGGACGTCGACTCCTCGGCGATCGTCACGACGCCGGGGACCCGCTTGTAGGACGTCGCGTTGGCCTCCTGGAGCAGGCCGATGGCCTCGAGGTGCTCGCGGCCGCCGTGGACGTTCGGGATCCACTCGCCGTCGCGGCGGGAGTAGTCGAGGTAGAGCATCGAGGCGACGGCGTCGACCCGCAGGCCGTCGACGTGGAACTCCTCGAGCCAGTAGACGGCGTTGGCGACGAGGAAGTTGCGCACCTCGAGCCGGCCGAAGTCGAAGACGTGGGTGCCCCAGTCCGGCTGGTCCCCGCGGCGGGGGTCCGGGTGCTCGTAGAGCGGCAGGCCGTCGAAGCGGGCGAGGGCGAACTCGTCGCGCGGGAAGTGCCCGGGCACCCAGTCGAGGATGACGCCGATGCCCGCCTGGTGCAGGGTGTCGACGAGGTACTTGAACTCGTCCGGCGTCCCGAAGCGCGCGGTCGGCGCGTAGTAGCCGGTGACCTGGTAGCCCCAGGACGGCCCGTACGGGTGCTCCATGACCGGCAGCAGCTCGACGTGGGTGAACCCGAGGTCGCTCACGTAGTTGACGAGGTGCTCGGCGAGCTCGCGGTAGGTGAGGCCCTGGCGCCACGAGCCGAGGTGCACCTCGTACACGCTCATCGGCCCCTCGTGCGGGTCGCGACCGGCGCGCGCGCCCATCCACTCGCCGTCGTTCCACTCGTGGCTCGAGGCGTCGACGACCGACCCCGTGCGCGGCGGGCACTCGGTGCGCCGCGCCATGGGGTCGGCCTTGGTGCGCACGACGTCGTCGGCGCCGCGGATCTCGTACTTGTAGACGTCGCCGACGCCGACGCCCGGGACGAACAGCTCCCAGACGCCGCTGGACCCGATGAGCCGCATCGGGTGCACCCGGCCGTCCCAGCCGTTGAAGTCGCCGACGACGCGGACCGCCTTGGCCCGCGGCGCCCACACGGCGAAGGAGACGCCGGCGACGCGCCCCATCGGGCCGTCGTACTCGTGCAGCCGGGCGCCGAGGACGGTCCACAGCTGCTCGTGCCGGCCCTCGCCCACCAGGTGCAGGTCGACCTCGCCCAGGGTCGGGGCGAAGCGGTAGGGGTCGTCGTGCTCGTGCTCGATGCCGTCGCCCCAGGTGACGAGCACCCGGTAGTCCATCGTTCGGGTCGCGTCGGGGCGCACGGCCGTCCACACGCCCTCGGCCTCGTGCTCGAGGTCGACGACCTCGTCGTCCTCGAAGCGCACCCGCACCGACTGCGCGAGGGGCTTGAGGACGCGGATGCGCAGCCCGCCGTGCTCCAGGTGCTGCCCGAGCAGGTCGTGCGGCTGCTGGTGACGGTTCTGGGCCAGCGCGGTGATGGCGCCGCCGACCTCGGGGCTGGGGGTGGTGGTCACGAGGGTCCTCCTTCGGAGGGGACGGAACGGTCGGTGAGGCGGTGCACGGCGCCGAGCGGGATGGCGAGCCAGTCCGGCCGGTTGCGGGCCTCGTAGACGACCTCGTACATCGCCTTGTCGAGCTCGAAGGCGGCGAGCAGTGGTCCGAGGTCGCGGGGGTCGGTGCCGCCGGCCGCGGCGTAGCCGCCGAGGAAGGCGTCCTGGACGGCGCGCACCCAGTCCCGGGCGGAGGCGCCGCCGCCGCGCTCGCGGGAGCCGCCGACGTAGTCGACGCTGCGCAGCATGCCGGCGACGTCGCGGACCCACTGGTCGGGCAGCGAGCGCTCGGCGAGCGGGCGCAGCGGCTCGCCCTCGAAGTCCAGCAGCACCCAGCCCCGCTCGGGGGAGTGCAGCACCTGGCCGAGGTGGTAGTCGCCGTGGATGCGCTGCAGGTCCGGCCAGGACGCGCCGGCGGCCGCGGCGAGCACGTCCTCGACGGCGGGCCGGGCGGCCTCGAGCTCCGGGACCTCGGCGACGGCGGCGTCGACCCGCACGCGCATCCCGGCGAGGATGGCGTCCACCTGCTCCGGGGTCGTCGGCGTCGTTCCGAGCGAGGCGGCCAGCGCGCGGTGGACCTCGGCGGTCGCGGCCCCGAGGTCGCGGGCGGGGCCGGTGAAGTCCGTGCCGTCCTCGGCCGCCTGCAGGGCCACCCGCCAGGCGTCCTCGACGCCGGGCAGGAACTCCTGGGCGAAGGCGAGGTGGCCGTGGGCGTCGAGGTCGCCCTCGGGCCCGGGCTGCGGCCAGGACCCGGTGACCGACCCGACGACGCCCGGGACGCGGCGCGAGCCGGCGTCGACGAGAGCGCCCTGGAGGACGACGTCCGGGTTGTCGCCGGGGGAGAGCATCCGGAAGACCTTGACGATGAGCGGCACGTGGCCGCCGTCCTCGGTCTCGGCGTCGAGGATGACGGAGGTGTTCGACTGCTCGCCGGACAGCACCCGCGCCGAGCGCACCCGCACGGCGGTGTCCCAGCTCGGCTGCGGCACGCCGGCCACGGTGTCGTCCTGCGCGTCCGACTCCGAGGACGACGCGGCGGGCACCCGGCCCTGGAGCAGCTCGAAGAGCTGGGTCGCGTACACCGGGTCGTGCGGGGCGTCGTACACCCAACGGGTGCCGAGGACGCTGTGCTCGAGCGTGCCGACGAGGGCGTGCTCCGCGCCGTCGACCGGTGCGCCGCGGTAGGTGAGCGGCACCTGGTAGACGACGGCGTCGTCGCCGGACTCGTCGGCGAGGACCATCGTCTCGACCCCGACCTCGCCGGCCGGGTCGTCGAGCCGCCAGGACGTCAGCCGGCGCAGCCGCGGCCGGCGCCCCTTGGCGGCGTACCAGCGCTGCCGGCCCATCCACTCCTCGACGAGCTCGCGCTTGCCCGGGGTCAGGGTGGCGTCCGGGTGCAGCTCAGCCATGCTGGCCCCCCGGCGGCGGGTCGAGCGCCAGCCAGAAGAAGTCGCGCGAGCCCAGCGTCAGCGACAGCGTGCCGTCGGCGTCGATGTCCGGGAACCCGGTGCCACCGAAGAGGTCGCGGGTCTGCCAGCCGGCCAGCCGCTCGGGGAGGGTGATCGTCGTGGCCTGCGGCCGCGAGGAGAGGTTGTTGACGCACAGGACGGCCTTGGCCGAGCGGTCCTCGACGTCGCGGTCGCGGGTGTCGACGCGGGTGTACGCGAGCACCCGGTCGTGGGTCGACGCGCACACCGTGAAGTCGCCGAGCCCGAACACCGGGTGCTCGCGCCGGACGGCGAGCATGCCGCGCACCCAGTGCAGCCGCGAGGACCCGGAGGCCATCTGCGCCTCGACGTTGACGTGGTTGTGGTGGTAGACGAGCGACTGGATCACCGGCAGGTAGAGCTTGCCGGGGTCGGACGTCGAGAAGCCGGCGTTGCGGTCCGGCGTCCACTGCATCGGGGTGCGGACGGCGTCGCGGTCCTCGAGCCAGATGTTGTCGCCCATCCCTATCTCGTCGCCGTAGTAGAGGCACGGCGAGCCGGGCAGGGACAGCAGCAGCGCGTGGATGAGCTCGTACTCGGGGCGGCTGTTGTCCAGCAGCGGCGCGAGCCGCCGCCGGATGCCGATGTTCGCGCGCATCCGCGGGTCCGGGGCGTACCAGCCGTACATCGCCGCGCGCTGCTCCGGCGTCACCATCTCCAGGGTGAGCTCGTCGTGGTTGCGCAGGAACGTGCCCCACTGGGTGCCGGGCGGGATGGCCGGGGTGTCGGCGAGGACGTCGATGATCGGGGCCGCCTTCTCCTCGCGCAGGGCGTAGTAGAGCATCGGCATCACCGGGAAGTGGAAGCACATCTGGCACTCCGGCGACTCCTCGGTGCCGAAGTAGTCGACGACGTCGCTCGGCGGCTGGTTGGCCTCGGCGAGGAGGATCCGGCCCGGGTACTCCTCGTCGACCATGCGGCGCAGCTTGGCGAGGAACTCGTGGGTGCGGGGGTGGTTCTCGCCGTTGTGCCCCTCCTCCTCGTAGAGGTAGGGCACGGCGTCGAGGCGGAAGCCGTCGATGCCCATGTCCATCCAGAACCGGACGGCGTCGAAGATCGCGTCGTGGACGGCCTCGTTCTCGAAGTTGAGGTCCGGCTGGTGGCTGAAGAAGCGGTGCCAGAAGAACTGCCGGCGGATCGGGTCGAAGGTCCAGTTCGAGGTCTCGGTGTCGATGAAGATGATCCGGGCGTCGGTGTACTTGTCGTCGGTGTCGGACCACACGTAGAAGTCGCCGTACGGGCCCTCGGGGTCGCTGCGCGAGGCCTGGAACCACGGGTGCTGGTCGCTCGTGTGGTTCATCACGAGGTCGGTGATGATCCGGATGCCGCGGGCGTGGGCCTGGGTGATGAGCTCGCGGAACTCCGGCAGCGTGCCGAACTCCGGCAGCACCTGGGTGTAGTCGGAGATGTCGTAGCCGCCGTCGCGCAGGGGGCTGGCGTAGAACGGCGGCAGCCACAGGCAGTCGATGCCGAGCCACTGCAGGTAGTCCAGCCGCCCGACGATGCCGGCGAAGTCGCCCTCGCCGGAGCCCGTGGAGTCGCCGAAGGCCCGCACGAGCACCTCGTAGAAGACCGCGGTGCGGAACCACTCGGGGTCGTGCCGCAGCCCGGGCTGGTTCATCCCGAGCCCGGGGAGGCTGTGGCCCATGCCGGGGATCGCGCTCACTGCATCCTCCTCACGGCGACGACGTGGCACGGTTCGACCTCGGGGCCGAGCCGCACGTAGACGTCCCGCTGCCAGGACCAGACCTGGCCGCTCACGAGGTCCTCGGCCTCGATGGCGTCGCCCGGCTCCAGGCCGAGCGAGGGCAGGTCCAGGCGCATCGTCGTCGCGCGGGTCGAGTGCGGGTCGAGGTTGGCGACGACGAGGATGACGTCCTCGGTGCCGTCCTCCAGCACCCGGCGCTTGGAGAAGGCCAGGAAGTTGTCGTCGTCGACGTCGTGGAAGCGGATGTTGCGCAGCCGGTGCAGCGCCGGGTGGGCCCGGCGGATCTCGTTGAGCGTCGTCAGCCAGCCGGAGAGCGACTGCCCGGCCCGCTCGCCGCCGGGCTCGAAGTCGGCCCAGCGCCGGTCCTTGTACTCGTACTTCTCGTTGTCGATCTGCTCCTCGGCGCCGGGGCGGGCGACGTGCTCCATGAGCTCGTAGCCGGCGTAGATGCCGTAGGTCGGCACGAGCGTCGCCGCGAGCGCGCTGCGCAGCTTCCACGCCGACGCGCCGCCGAACTGCATGTACGGCGTGAGGATGTCGTGGGTCGTCGGCCAGAACGAGGGGCGCATGTACGCGGCCGCCTCGCCGGAGAGCTCGGTGAGGTACTCCTCGATCTCCTCGGCCGTGTTGCGCCACGCGTAGTACGTGTAGCTCTGCTGGAAGCCGACCTTGCCCAGGGTGTGCATCATCGCGGGCTTGGTGAACGCCTCGGCGAGCCAGATGACGTCCGGGTGGTCGCGCGCGACGTCGTCGATGATCCACTGCCAGAACTCGACCGGCTTGGTGTGCGGGTTGTCGACCCGGAAGATCTTCACGCCGTGGTCGATCCACACCTGGACGACCCGGCGGACCTCGCGGTAGATGCCCTCGGGGTCGTTGTCGAAGTTCAGGGGGTAGATGTCCTGGTACTTCTTCGGCGGGTTCTCGGCGTAGGCGATGGTGCCGTCGGCGCGGGTGGTGAACCACTCCGGATGCGACTGCACCCACGGGTGGTCCGGCGAGCACTGGAGGGCGAGGTCCATCGCGACCTCCATCCCGAGCTCCTCGGCGCGCGCGACGAAGGCGTCGAAGTCCTCGAAGGTGCCGAGGTCGGGGTGGATGGCGTCGTGCCCGCCGTCGGGGCTGCCGATGGCGTAGGGGCTGCCCGGGTCCTCGGGGCGCGCGTCCAGGGTGTTGTTCGGGCCCTTTTTCGCGGCCTGGCCGATGGGGTGGACGGGGGTGAGGTAGACGACGTCGAAGCCCATGCCGGCGACCGCCGGCAGCCGCTCGGCGGCGGTGCGCAGCGTGCCGGTGCGCCAGACGTGCTCGTCCTCGTCGTAGGTCGCGCCCTCGCTGCGGGGGAAGAGCTCGTACCAGGCGCCGTAGAGGGCGCGCTCGCGCTCGACGAGCAGCGGCAGGTCGGCCGAGGGCGTGACCATGTCGCGCAGCGGCCGCTCCCCGAGCTCGGCCTCGACGGCGGCGTCGGTGCCGGCCTTGAGGCGCACCGTCGGCGTCCCCGCGGTGTCGCGCAGGGTGTGGATGGCGTCGACGAGCACCTGCTCCTGCTCGGCGGTGCGCTCGACCTCGTCGAGGGCGCGCTCCAGCACCCGGGCGCCCTCCTCGAGCATGAGCTCGGTGTCGACGTCGGCGGCGACCTTGATCGTCGCGTCGTGCTCCCACGTGCCGTACGGGTCCGACCACCCCTCGACCCGGTAGGACCACCAGCCGAGCGCGTCCGGGGCGATCCGGGCGACCCAGTGGTTCAGGCCCTCGTTGACGCAGGTCATGGGGACGTGATGCTCGGCGCCGTCGGGGTCGGTCAGGACGACCGTCGCGTTGACGGCGTCGTGGCCCTCGCGGAAGACGGTGGCCGTGACCTCGAACTCCTCGCCGAGCACCGACTTCGCGGGTCGCGCGCCGTGGTCGACGACGGGTCTGACGTCCAGGACGGGGATGCGTCCGATGGGGGCTTGCGGAATGGCGGTGCGGAGGGCGTCACTCACCCCCACGAACCTACACGGACACCGGGTGCGGGCTCATCCCCGTGTCGGCGCGCGGTCGGGCGTGGGGGCGGCGGCGGCTCAGCGCGCCGTCCAGATGCGCTCGAGGTAGTCGCGCATCGAGCGGTCGGAGGAGAAGAAGCCGGACCGGGCGACGTTGAGGATGGCCATCCGCGACCAGGTGTCGGGGTCGGCGTACGCCGCGTCCACCCGGGCCTGGGCCTCGAGGTAGGCCGGGAAGTCGGCCAGCGCCATGAACGCGTCCTGGTGCAGGAGGTTGTCGACCACGGGGGCCACGACCTGGCGGTCGCCGCCGGTGAAGTGGCCGCTGGCCAGCAGGTCGATCGTCGCCCGCAGCACCGGGTCCTGCTCGTAGAGGTCCGCGGGCACGTAGCCCTCGCCGCGCAGCGTCTCGACCTCGGGCTCGGTCATCCCGAAGAGGAAGAAGTTGTCGTCGCCGACGAGCCGGCGGATCTCGACGTTGGCGCCGTCGTCGGTGCCGATGGTGAGCGCGCCGTTGAGGGCGAACTTCATGTTTCCGGTGCCCGAGGCCTCCTTGCCGGCGAGCGAGATCTGCTCGGACAGGTCGGCGGCGGGGATGAGCTTCTCGGCCAGCGTGACGTTGTAGTTCGCCGGGAACGCCACGGACAGCCGGCCGGCGACGCGCGGGTCGGCGTTGACGGTGTCCGCGACGGCGTTGATGAGGAAGATGATCTCCTTCGCCATGTGGTAGCCGGGGGCCGCCTTGGCGCCGAAGACGACGGTGCGCGGGGTGAGGTCCTCGGGGGCGACCCGGCCGGAGACGACGCCCTCGTAGAGCGAGACGATGTGGAGGAGCTTGAGGGTCTGGCGCTTGTACTCGTGGAGGCGCTTGACCATGACGTCGAGCATCGCCTCGCGCGGCAGGTCCAGCCCGTCGCGCACCCGCAGCAGCTTGTAGAGGCGCTCCTTGTTGTCGGCCTTCACCTGCCGGAACGCGGCCCGGAACTCCGGGTCCTCGGCGTGCGGCTCGAGCTCGCGCAGCCGGTCCAGGTCGGTGACCCAGCCCTCGCCGATGGTGTCGGTGACCAGGTCCGAGAGGCGCCGGTTGGCGAGCAGGACGAAGCGGCGGGGGGTGACGCCGTTGGTGACGTTGGTGAACTTCTCGGGCCACAGCTGGCTGAAGTCCGGCAGCACCTTGTCCCGCAGCAGCTGGCTGTGCAGCTCGGCGACGCCGTTGACCTTGGCGCCCGCCACCGTCGCGAGGTAGGCCATCCGCACCGAGCGCTCGGGGTGCTCGGCGATGACAGACATCCGGCGCACCCGCATCTCGTCGCCGGGGAAGGCCTCGCGGACCTCGTCGAGGAACTCCTCGTTGATGCGGTAGATGATCTCGAGGTGGCGCGGCAGCAGGCGGCCGAGCAGGTCGACCGACCAGACCTCCAGCGCCTCCGGCAGCAGGGTGTGGCAGGTGTAGGCGAAGCAGCGCTTCGTGATGTCCCAGGCCTCGTCCCAGTCGAAGCCCTTGCGGTCGACGAGGATCCGCATGAGCTCGGGGATGGCGATGACCGGGTGGGTGTCGTTGAGCTGGACGACGAGCCGCTCGGGCAGCCTGCGCAGGTCGTAGTCGGCCGGGAGGGTGTTGTCGATGAAGTCGTGGAGGGAGCAGGCGACGAAGAAGTACTGCTGCTGCAGCCGCAGCTCCTTGCCCTGGGGCGTGGAGTCCTCGGGGTAGAGGACCTTGGAGATGTTCTCGGCGAAGGTCTGCGAGCGGACGGCCTGGGCGTAGTCGCCGGAGTTGAAGATCTGCAGGTCGAAGGCGTGCGTGGCGCGCGCGCTCCACAGGCGCAGGGTGTTGACGACGCCGTTGCGGAAGCCGGGGACCATGTAGTGGTACGGCATGCCGAGGACGTTCCAGTCCGGGATCCAGCGGCTGCGCTCGACCCCGGCGTCGTCGGTCGTCGTCTCCGTGTGGCCGCCGAAGCTGACGATGACCTGGCGCTCGGGGTGCGGGAACTCCCACGGGCTGCCGAGCGAGAGCCAGGAGTCGGGCAGCTCGACCTGGCGGTCCTCGACGAAGGTCTGCCGGAAGATGCCGTACTCGTAGCGGATGCCGTAGCCGATGCACGGCACGTCCATCGTCGCCAGGGAGTCGACGAAGCACGCGGCGAGCCGGCCGAGGCCGCCGTTGCCGAGGCCGGGCTCGACCTCCTGGGAGCGCAGGGCGGCGATGTCGATGCCGGAGCGGCGCATGGCCTCCTCGGCGACGTCCTGGAGGTTCGTCGCGAGGAGGTTGTTGCCGAGCTGGCGGCCGAGGAGGTACTCGGCCGAGAGGTAGGCGACGGTCTTCTGCTGCGCCTGGCGGCGGCGGGCGCCGGTCTCGAGCCAGTCGGCCATGAGGTACCGGCGCACGGTGCGGGCCAGCGCGAGGTACTGGTCGTTGACGGTCGACTGGGAGAGCAGCACGCCCTGGCCGTAGTTGAGCTCGGCGAGGAAGGCCTCGACGAACCCGTCGACGGTGGGGGCGGGCTGCACGACCGGGCCGCTGGCCAGCGGGTGGTTCGCCTTGAAGGACGGGCCGATGCGCCGCGCGTCGGTGGACGGGGACTCGTCGGACACCATGGCGGGCGACGCGGTCGCCTCGGACACGGCGGCGGGCGTGGACTCGGACATCGGGCATCGTCCTTCGGGCAGGCGGGGGTGGCTGCAGCGACGGTGGTGCGGTGGACAGGGTACGCACTCCGCCGCCGGCCGCGGCACGACCGCTCGCGGCGCGCGTCGCCGGCGGGCCGGGGCCCGCGTGTCAGTCCTGGTCGGGGGGCCGTCTCGTCAGGCGGTCCGCGGTGACATCGGCGACGGTGGCGCAGCCGGTGAGGGCCATCGTGAGGTCGAGCTCGGCGGCGAGGTGGCGCAGGACGGTCTCGACGCCGCGGGCGCCGTCCAGCGCCAGGCCGTAGACGTGCGGGCGGCCGATGCCGATCGCGGTGGCCCCCAAGGCGAGCGCGACGAACGCGTCGGCGCCGGTGCGCACCCCGGAGTCGAAGAGGACGGGGAGGTGGGCGTCGCGGGCCCGGACCGCGGCGACGACGCCGGGCAGGGCGTCGAGGGCGCCCACCGACCGGTCGACCTGCCGGCCACCGTGGTTCGACACCCAGACGGCGTCGAGGCCGGCGTCCAGGGCCCGCGCCGCGTCGTCGGGGTGCAGCACGCCCTTGAGCACGACGGGGAGGGAGGTGAGGTCACGCAGCCGGGGTAGGTCCTCCCAGGTGAGCCCGGGGCGGGAGAAGACGTCGAGGAAGGTCTCGACCGCCGCCCGGGGCGCGGGGGAGCGGAGGTTGTCGCGGGCCCGGCCGGGGTGGTTGCGGCTCATCGCGACGAGGGTCCGGACGGCGGCCGGGGTGGGGCGCGGGGTCCCCGCCGGCTCGGCGTCCGCCGCGGCTGCGAGCCGTTCCTCGACGAGCCGCCGGAACACCGGGTCGGAGGTGTACTGCGCGATGCCGGCGCCGCGGGCGAACGGCAGGTGGCCGAGGTCGAGGTCGCGCGGGCGCCAGCCGAGGTAGGGCGTGTCGACGGTGACGACGAGCGCCTCGGCGCCGCAGGCCTCGGCCCGGCGGACGAGGCTGGCGGCGAGGTCGTCGTGGCGGCTCCAGTACAGCTGGTACCAGAAGCCGCCGCGGCCGGACACCGCCGCGACCGTCTCCATGGAGACGTCGGCCTGGGTGCTGAGGACCGGCGTCACGCCGGCGGCCCGGGCGCCGCGGGCCACGGCCTCGTCGGCCTCGGGGTGGGCGCTGGAGAGCACGCCGACGGGGGAGAGGAGGAACGGCGTGGGGTGGCGGCGACCGAGCAGGTCCACCGACAGGTCCCGCTCCCGGGTGTCGACGAGCATCCGCGGCACGACGCGGTGCCGGTCGAAGGCGGCGCGGTTGGCGCGGGCCGTGGCCTCGCCGCCCGCGGAGCCGGCGACGTAGGCGAAGTCCCGCCGGGACATCGCCCGCTCGGCGGCGGCCTCGAGCCGGCCGGCGTCGGTGGGGACGACCGGCCGGTGGCCGAAGGTCCCCGCGCGGTAGATCGCGGACTGCACCAGCCGGCCGAGGTCGCGTTCCATCGCCCCGTTCTAGCGCACCCCGCGGGGTGCGCGGCGGGGCGCGGCGGGGCACGACGACCCCGACACCCCGGAACGTCCGCGAGACCCCGGTTCGCAACCGGGGTCTCGCTGACATTTCGGGGTGACCCCGAAATGTCCGCGGTGCACCACGTCGTAACCGGGGTCTCGGTGACATTTCGGGGTCACCCCGAAATGTCCGGGGGCCGGGGGGTCAGCGGAGGTAGGGGATGCTCCGGTCGAGCAGGCCGCGCTCCTTGAGCTCGGCGGCGAGGGGGATCTCGTAGTCGATGGCCCCGGTCTGCTTGATGCCCCAGAACGAGGCGTGGTCCGGGCCGTGGCCGAGGAGCTGCTGGTGGACCGGCGACAGGCCGGCGAACCACTCGGAGTCCTGGTCGGCGACGTTCTCGTCGAGCGGGCGGATCCAGCGGTAGGTGTAGCCGATGAACATGAGCTTGCGGATGCGCTCGCTCTG
Source organism: Phycicoccus flavus (assembly GCF_004025965.2). Taxonomy (GTDB): domain Bacteria; phylum Actinomycetota; class Actinomycetes; order Actinomycetales; family Dermatophilaceae; genus Phycicoccus; species Phycicoccus flavus. Next base: position 32,232 of record NZ_SAYU02000021.1, read on the forward strand.
GTTCATCGAGCGGCTGTGCCAGATGCGGCGGTCGAAGATGAACGCGTCGCCGGGCTCGAGGAGGACCTCGACGGCGCCCTCGGGCTCGATGATCGGGTCGCCCGGCTTCTCGGGCCGGCCGGCCAGGGTGTTGTTCTTGTGGCTGCCGGGGATGACCTTGGTGTTGCCGTAGCCGGGCTCGGACAGGTCGGTGAGGGCGAAGCAGATCTTGGTCATGAACATCGGACGCACGTCCATGTCGATGTCCGAGTTCTGCCGGTACCCGTCCTGGTGCCAGTTCCAGAACGGCGGCTCGTCCTTCGGCGGGTTCACGTCGATGTGGTTGTGGTGGGTGTAGATGTTCCAGCCCATGTTCCCCCAGATGTAGGGGAAGGTCGTGGGCCAGGTGAGCAGCTCCGGGAAGCGCGGGTCCTTGTGCAGCCAGCCCATGACGTGGATCGACCGGTCGGGCCGCAGGCGGTCGGCGGCCTCCTCCTCGGCGTAGATCCGGTCGACGGCGTCCTCGAAGTAGGCGCGGTCGTCCTCGGGCAGAGCGCCCTTGATGACGACGAAGCCGTCGCGGTCGTACTGCTCACGGATCGCGGGGTCGAGCGGCTCGTACCCCGTCGGGGCGGGCGCGGTCGCGGTCATGCCAGATGCTCCTTCACGTGGGGTCGCGTCTGCCGACAGTGTAGGGCGGGCGGCGGCGGGGACCCGGACGGCGCGGGCCCGGCGGGTCAGACCGTCGCGTAGACCCGCAGCGAGGTCGCGGCCACGAGGGCGGGGCTCTCAGGCTCCGTGCGCTCGCCCTCCCCGGGCTCGCTCCCCTCCGGCCGGTCCCACGCGCTGTCCCAGAGCAGCCGGCCCCCGCCGAGCCCGTCGGGCGCCGTGACCTCGACGTCGCGGTCGGTGCCGTTGACGACGAGCAGGACGCCGGGCTCGCCGGGCCCGGTGGGGGCCAGGGCCATCTGGAGCACCCGCGAGCCGGCCTGCTCCCAGCGGCCGTGCATCGGGGCGCCGTCGGCGCCGAACCACGCGACGTCCAGGCGGTCGCCCTCGACGGGCCGGCCGAGCAGCCACATCCGCCGGCGCAACGCCGGCAGCCGGCGCCGGAGGGCCAGCAGGTGCCGGGTGGTGGCGACCAGGTCCTCCTGCCAGGGCTCGAGGTCCCAGTCGACCCACGCGACCTCGGTGTCCTGGCAGTAGGCGTTGTTGTTGCCGCCCTGGGTCCGCCCCAGCTCGTCGCCGGCGGTGAGCATGGGCACGCCCTGCGAGAGCAGCAGCGTGCCGAGCAGCGCGCGCACCGTCCGACGGCGGGCCGCGAGGACGGTGTCGTCGTCGGTGGGTCCCTCCGCGCCGTGGTTCCACGAGCCGTTGCCGTCCGAGCCGTCGCGGTTGTCCTCGCCGTTGGCCTCGTTGTGCTTGTGGTCGTAGGACACGAGGTCGGCGAGGGTGAAGCCGTCGTGCGCGGTGACGAAGTTGACCGACGCCGTCGGGCCGCGGTCGCGGGCGCCGAAGAGGTCCCGGGAGCCGGTGAGCCGGGTGGCGAGCTCGCGGGCGTCGTGCCCCGCGTGCCCGTCGCGCTGGGCCCGCTGGTCGCCGACCCAGAAGCGGCGCGCGGTGTCGCGGAAGCGGTCGTTCCACTCCAGGAAGGGCGGCGGGAACTGGCCCGTGCGCCAGCCGTGGATGCCGAGGTCCCAGGGCTCGGCGACGAGGGTGACCCGGGAGAGAACGGGGTCGGTGCGCAGGGCGACGAGGAACGGGTGGTCGGGGTCGAAGTCGTCCCCGCGGCCGCGGCCCAGCGCCACGGCGAGGTCGAAGCGGAAGCCGTCGACGTGGTACTCCTGCACCCAGTGCCGCAGGGAGTCCAGGACCATCCGGCACACGACGGGGTGGCGCAGGTCGAGGGTGTTGCCGCAGCCGGTGACGTCGATGTCGCGGCCGCGCTCGTCCAGCCGGTAGTACGCCCGCTGGTCCAGCCCGCGCCAGGAGAGCGCGGCGCCGGTGCGCCCCTGCTCAGCCGTGTGGTTGTAGACGACGTCGAGGACGACCTCGATGCCGGCCGCGTGGAGCAGCTTGACCATGCCCTTGACCTCGTCGACCACCCCCTGGGGATCCCGGGCCGCGGCGTAGGCGGGATGCGGCGCCATGAACCCGAGCGTGTTGTAGCCCCAGTGGTTCGTCAGGCCGCGGCGCACGAGGTGCGGCTCGTGGGTGAAGGCGTGCACGGGCAGCAGCTCGACGGCGGTGACGCCGAGGGAGACCAGGTGCTCGACCGCCGCCGGGTGCGCGAGGCCGGCGTAGGTGCCGCGCAGCTCCTCCGGCACCCCGGGGTGGCGCATGGTCTGGCCGCGCACGTGCGCCTCGTAGAGCACGGACTCGCTGCGGGTGCGCCCCGGCGGGGAGTCCGCGCCCCAGTCGAAGGCGTGGTCGACGACGACGCCGCGCGGCACGTGGCCGCGGCTGTCCAGCGCCGACGGGCGGTCGAGCTCCCCGTGCCAGGAGCCGTCGACGACGTGGGCGTAGAGCTCCGGTCCCCAGGTGACCGACCCCTCGAGCGCGTCGGCGTACGGGTCGAGCAGCAGCTTGGCCGGGTTGTGCAGCATCCCGCGCTCGGGGTCCCAGGGGCCGGCGGCCCGCAGGCCGTAGCGCTGACCGGCGACCATGCCGGGCACCGTCCCGAACCACCAGCCGTGCGCCCGCTCGCGCAGGGGGACGCGGCGCTCGCTCTCGCCGGCGGCGTCCCCGGGCTCGAACAGGCAGACCTCAACGCCCTCGGCGTGCCCCGCGTAGACCGCGACGTCGCAGCCGCCCGCGACCGGCGTGACCCCCGGCGGCGGGGGCAGGTCGCGGGTCAGCGGCCCCGGCGGCGGCACGTGGGTGGCGGACCAGGGAGGCATGGGCGACAGGCTAGTGACCGCGCCGGGGCGCGCGCCGGAGCCCGTCCGGTCGGCGTGGTCGCCGGTGCGCCCGAGTCGTTACGGTGGGGACATGACCGATCCGACCTCGCTGCCGAACTTCCCGCCGCCCCCGGACGAGCACCCGCTGCGCGGCCGGGTCCTCGACGTGCTCACCGATCTCGGGGTCGCGCCGAACCTCGACGAGGACGGCGACGTCGCGTTCACCGTCAACGACCAGACCCTCTTCGTGCGCTGCATCGAGGGCGAGGTCCAGATCATGCGGGTCTTCGGCCAGTGGAAGATCCAGGACGAGCTGACCGCCGACCGGCTCAAGCTCTACGAGACCTGCAACGACGTCAACCTGCACATGAACCACGTCAAGACCGGCGTGGCCGACGGCACGCTCGTCGTCCTCGGCGAGCACCTCGTGACGCCCGGGTCCGACCTGCCGGTCCTCGTCCAGATCTCCGTCCAGACCGTCCTGTCGGCGGTCCACCTGTGGCACCAGCGGGTCCTCGGCATCGACCCCGAGACCGGCCGGCCCGAGGGCGAGCAGGCGTGAGCGACCTCGTCCGCCTCGAGGTCGAGGACGGCATCGGCACGGTCCGGCTCGACCGTCCGCCGATGAACGCGCTCAACGCCGAGATCCAGCACGGGCTCGTCGCGGCGTGCCGCGAGGCCGCCGAGCGGTCCGACGTCGCCGCGGTCGTCGTCTACGGCGGCGAGAAGGTCTTCGCCGCCGGGGCCGACATCAAGGAGATGGAGACGATGTCCTACACGGACATGGTCGACCACTCCGGCCTGCTCCAGGACTTCACCCGGGCCCTGGCCCGGCTGCCCAAGCCCACCGTCGCCGCGGTCACGGGCTACGCGCTCGGCGGCGGCTGCGAGGTCGCCCTCGCGTGCGACTGGCGGGTCGCCGCCGAGGACGCGCGGCTCGGCCAGCCCGAGATCCTCCTCGGGATCATCCCGGGCGCGGGCGGGACCCAGCGCCTGGCCCGCCTCGTGGGTCCGGCGCGGGCCAAGGACCTCGTCCTGTCCGGCCGCTTCGTCGACGCGCGGGAGGCGCTGGCCATCGGTCTCGTCGACCGGGTCGTGCCGGCGGCCGAGGTGTACACCGCCTCCCGCGAGCTCGTGTCCCGCTACGTCGGCGGCCCGTCCTACGCCGTCCGTGCCGCCAAGGAGGCCATCGACCGCGGGCTCGAGGTCGACCTCGAGACCGGGCTGGAGATCGAGCGGCAGCTGTTCGCGGGGCTGTTCGCGACCCGGGACCGCGCCACCGGCATGCGCCACTTCGTCGAGAAGGGCAAGGGCCCCGCGCCGTTCGAGGGGTCCTGAGCCCCGGCGGCGTCGGTCCCCGGCGGCGTCAGTCGCCGTCGTCGGCGTGCCGGCCGCCGTGGCTCGAGCGCAGGTCGGCGCGCTTGGCGGCCACCGTCGCGGCGTGCTCGGGCCGGGCCATGCCCTGGACGTCGTCCAGCAGCGCCTCGATGCGCCGCGGCACCTGCAGCGTGTCCTGGCCGTAGTGCGCGATCTCGTCGATCGCGAGGTCGAGCATGCGGGCGAAGGTCGTCGGCCGGTCGACGAGCCGCACCGAGCCGTCGCCGTCGACGAGGTAGGACGAGCGGTCCGGGCGGGTGGCGGCGACCCGCAGCAGACGGTGCAGCTCGTCGAGGACCTGGACCGCCGTCGTCGGGTCGTTGATGCCGGGGGAGAGGGCCCGTTCGGCGATGTCGACGAGCTGGCGGAAGCCGAACTCCGGGTCCTGCTGCAGGGTGCGCTCGCGGCCGAGGCCGAAGCCCTCGCGGACCCGGTCGAGGACGTCGTCGCCGGCGTGGGCCCCGTGGACCACCGCGAGCTCGTGGCGCCGGTGCCGGACGTCGCCGGGCCGGGTGAGCAGCTCGACGACGACCCCGGCCTCCTGGGCGTGCTCGACGAGGTGGCTGTAGTGGATCCGCTGGACGACGCCGTGCCCCTCCTGGCTCGTCACGACGACCGAGGGCCCCGGCTGCTGGGACCACGAGGGCGGCACGGCCGAGGAGTCGTCCCACTCCTCCTCGGACCCCTTCTCCAGCGCCCGGACGGTCGAGGCCGCGATGCGGTCGATGACCTGGTCGACCTGGATGGACATCGTGATGTGGTGGATGAACGCGAAGAACATGCCGACGCTGAGCAGGACGAGCACGAAGGCGACGGAGACCGAGAGCTGGGGGACGAAGATGCGGTCCCCGCCGCGCACGTCGCGCAGCACCATGAGGGCGAAGACGAACGAGGAGGTGAAGACCCCGAGCGTCGTCTGCACGATGCGGCTGCCGAGGAAGGAGCCGACGAGCCGCGGGGTGAACTGGCTGCTCGCCAGCTGCATGACGACCATCGTGATCGAGAAGACGAGGCCGGTGACCGAGATCATCGCGCTGGCGATGGTCCCGAGCAGGCTGCGGGCGGAGTCGACGTTGCCGCTGAAGAGGAACGCCACGTCGCCGAGAAGGTACTCGTCGACGAGGGGCAGGAGGATCCCGACGACGACCGCGCCGACGGTGATGACCGACGGCAGGACCCAGAAGGGGCGCCAGGTCGCCTCCCACCAGCCGACGGTCTCGGGGTCACCGAGCGGACCGACCGTGCGCCGCACGGTGCCCGGTCCGACGACGTCCTCGCTGCTCACGCCCCCGATCCTGTCATGCGCGGCGTGGTGGGCACCGCTGCCCGCGCCGTCGCCCGGCTGTCCCGGCGAGGCTCGACGCGTGGTCACGATCACGCCGCCCGGGTGGTGAACGAGCGCTCACCTGCTGACAGGATGGAGCGAGCGAGCGCCCGGTGACGTCCGGGCCCCACCACCATCCACCGAGGGAGGACGAGGCGCGCATGAACATCGTCGTCTGCGTCAAGTACGTCCCGGACGCACAGTCCGAGCGGACGTTCCAGGAGTCGGACAGCACCGTCGACCGCGAGGCCGTCGACGGCCTGCTGTCCGAGCTCGACGAGTACGCCGTCGAGGAGGCGCTGAAGATCGTCGAGGCGCAGGGGGACGGCGAGGTCACCGTCGTCACCGTCGGCCCGGCCGCCGCCGCCGACGCCATCAAGAAGGCCCTCCAGATGGGCGCCCACAAGGGCGTGCACGTCCAGGACGACGCCATCCACGGCTCGGACGCCGTCGGCACCTCGCTGGTCCTCGCGGAGGCCGTGAAGAAGGCCACCGACGGCAGCCCGGAGCTCGTGCTCACCGGCATGGCCTCCACCGACGGCGTCATGGGCGTCGTCCCCGCGATGATGGCCGAGCGCCTCGGCCTGCCGCAGGTCACCTACGCCTCCGAGCTCACCGTCGGCGACGGGTCGGTGACCATCCGCCGCGACGGCGACACCGCCTCCGAGACCGTCGAGGCGAGCCTGCCCGCCCTGGTCTCGGTCACCGACCAGATCAACGAGCCGCGCTACCCCTCGTTCAAGGGGATCATGGCGGCGAAGAAGAAGCCGGTCGAGACGTGGTCGCTCGCCGACCTCGGCGTCGACCCCGCGGACGTCGGCCTCGACGCCGCGTGGACCCGGGTGGTCTCGTACGCCAAGCGCCCGCCGCGCGAGCAGGGCCAGCTCGTCACCGACGAGGGGGACGGCGGCACGCGGCTGGCCGAGTTCCTCTCGACCCAGAAGTTCCTCTGAGCCGGCGCCGAGACAGGAGCACCCACGACCATGACTGAAGTACTCGTCCTCACCGACCACGCCGGCGGCAAGCTGCGCAAGGCCACCGCCGAGCTGCTGACCCTGGCCCGCCGCCTCGGCGAGCCGAGCGCCGTGCACATCGGCCCCGGCGCCGAGGCCGCGCAGAAGACGCTGGCGAAGTACGGCGCGCACAAGGTGTACGCCGTCGACGACCCGGACGCGCCGAGCTACCTCGTCGCCCCGCAGGCCGAGATCCTCGCGCAGCTCGTCGAGAAGGTGTCCCCGGCCGCCGTGCTCGTCCCGAGCAACGCGGCCGGCAAGGAGATCGCCGCGCGGCTGGCCATCAAGACCGGCAGCGGCATGATCACCGACGCCGTCGACGTGCGCGCCGGGGACGCCGGGGTCGAGACCACCCAGTCGGTGTTCGCCGGCTCGTACACGGTGACGGCGACGGTGACGACGGGCACGCCGATCATCTGCGTCAAGCCGAACTCGGCGTCCATCGAGGCCGCCCCCGAGGCCGGCACCGTCGAGGCTGTCGAGGCCGGCGTCAGCGACGCCGCCAAGGCCGCGAAGGTCACCGACAGCCAGCCGAAGAAGGCCACCGGACGCCCGGAGCTCACCGAGGCCGCCATCGTCGTCTCCGGCGGCCGCGGCACCGGCGGCGACTTCGGCCCGGTCGAGGAGTTCGCCGACTCCCTCGGCGCCGCCGTCGGCGCCAGCCGCGCCGCCGTCGACGCCGGCTGGTACCCCCACAGCAACCAGGTCGGGCAGACCGGCAAGCAGGTCTCGCCGCAGCTGTACGTCGCGGCCGGGATCTCCGGGGCCATCCAGCACCGTGCCGGCATGCAGACTTCGAAGACGATCATCGCCGTCAACAAGGACGAGGAGGCGCCGATCTTCGAGCTCGTCGACTTCGGCGTCGTCGGTGACCTGTTCTCGGTCCTCCCGCAAGCCACCGGAGAGGTGAAGAAGCGCAAGGGCTGAGAGACGACCACCCGCTCACGAGGCGGGACGCCGCGCGGCAGTGCGGACACGACAGGGCGACCGACTCGGTCGCCCTGTCGTCGTCCGCGGCCGAACCCCCCCTGTCGGCGCGTGCCGCTAACGTGCGGGGACGACGGGAAGGGGTCGCCATGCCACCACGGATCCTCCACACGGTCCTCGACACACCGGACGTCCGCGGCCTCGCGGAGTTCTACCGCGAGCTCTTCGGGCTGGTCTACCGGCCGGGGGACGAGCCGCCCACCGACGGCGGCGCCGACGACGCCGACTGGCTCGTGCTGCGCGACACGGACGGCGCCAACCGGTTCGCCTTCCAGCTGGTGCCGGGGCTCACGCCGACGACGTGGCCGTCGCACGAGGTCCCGATGCAGCTGCACGTCGACGCCACCGTCGCCGACCGCTCCGAGCTCGAGCGCGAGAAGGACCGGGCCCTCGCGCTCGGGGCGCAGCTGCGGCTGGACCGGACCGACGACGAGGAGGAGCCCCTCTACGTCCTCGCCGACCCCGCGGGCCACCCGTTCTGTCTCTTCGTGGCCTGACCCGCGGGCGGTCCGAGCGGCCGGCCGAAACGTAGACTCGCCGGTTGTGAGCGCCTACCTCGACCACGCGGCGACGACGCCGATGCTGCCGGCGGCGGTCGACGCGTTCGTCGAGTCCGCGCGGCGGGTGGGGAACGCGTCCTCGCTGCACACGGCGGGTCGCGCGGCCCGCAAGGTGATCGAGGAGTCCCGCGAGCGCATCGCCGGCGCACTCGGCGCCCGTCCGTCCGAGGTGGTCTTCACCTCCGGCGGCACCGAGTCCGACAACCTCGCGGTCAAGGGTACCTGGGCCGCACGGCGCGACGAGGACCCCGCCCGGGTCCGCGTGGTCACGAGCGGCATCGAGCACCACGCCGTCCTGGACCCGGTCGAGTACCTCGTCGAGCGGCGCGGGGCGACGGTGACCTGGCTCGAGCCGGACCGCTGCGGGCACACCGCCGTCGAAGACCTGCGCGCGGCCCTCGAGGAGGCCGACGACGTCGCCGTGGTCAGCGTCATGTGGGCGAACAACGAGGTCGGCACCGTCCAGCCGGTGGCCGAGCTCGCCGCCGTCGCCCGGGAGCACGGCGTGCCGTTCCACACCGACGCCATCCAGGCCCTCTCGCACCTCGACGTGCGGTTCGAGGAGTCGGGGGCGGACCTGATGTCCGTCACGGCGCACAAGGTCGGCGGCCCGGTCGGCGTCGGCGCCCTGCTGGCGCGCCGCGACGCCCGGCTCGTCCCGCAGCTGCACGGCGGCGGCCAGGAGCGGCAGGTGCGCAGCGGCACCCTGGACGTCGCCGGCGTCCATGCCTTCGCCGTGGCCCTGGAGCAGACCGTCGCCACCCGCGACGTCGAGGCCAAGCGGGTGCTCACGCTGCGCGACCGGCTCGTCGAGGGCGCGCTCGCCCTCGACCTCGGCATCACGGTCAGCGGCTGCTGGCGGGCCGGGGACGGCGTCGGCCGGCTGCCCGGCAACGCCCACCTCCTCGTCCCCGGCTGCGAGGGCGACTCGCTGCTCTACCTGCTGGACGCCGCGGGCGTCGAGTGCAGCACGGGCTCGGCCTGCCAGGCCGGGGTCCCGCAGCCCAGCCACGTCCTCCTGGCCATGGGCTACGGCGAGAAGGAGGCCCGCGGGGCGCTGCGGCTGACCCTCGGCCACACGAGCACCGACGCCGACGTCGACGCCGTCCTCGCCGCGCTGCCCGGGGTCGTCGAGCGGGCCCGGAGGGCCGGGGGCATCGCCTGATGCGCGTCGTCGCCGCGATGTCCGGCGGGGTCGACTCCGCCGTTGCCGCCGCCCGGATGATCGACGCCGGCCACGACGTCGTGGGCGTCCACCTCGCGCTGTCACGCTCGGCGGCCACGCTGCGCGAGTCCGCGCGCGGCTGCTGCACCATCGAGGACGCCGGGGACGCCCGCCGGGTCGCCGACCGGCTCGGCATCCCCTTCTACGTCTGGGACCTCGCCGAGCGGTTCGAGCGCGACGTCGTCGAGGACTTCGTCGCCGAGTACGCCGCCGGCCGCACCCCGAACCCCTGCCTGCGCTGCAACGAGACGATCAAGTTCGCCGGGCTGCTCGACAAGGCGGTCGCGCTGGGGTTCGACGCCGTCGCCACCGGCCACTACGCGCAGGTGCTCGACGGCCCGGACGGGCGCGAGCTGCACCGGGCGGTCGACCCGGCCAAGGACCAGTCCTACGTCCTCGGGGTGCTGGACGAGGCGCAGCTGGCCCGGGCCTTCTTCCCGCTGGGGGACACCGTGAAGTCCGACGTCCGCGACGAGGCCGCCGCCCGGGGGTTGTCGGTGGCGAAGAAGCCGGACAGCCACGACATCTGCTTCGTCGCCGACGGCGACACCCGCGGCTACCTCACCCGCCGCCTGGGCGAGCAGCGCGGTGAGCTCGTCGACGCCGTCTCCGGCGAGGTCGTCGGTGAGCACGCGGGCGCCTACGGTTTCACCGTCGGCCAGCGCCGCGGACTCGGGGTCGACCGCTCCCGGCTGGACGGCGAGCCGCGCTACGTCGTCGAGGTCGACGCGCCCCGCAACCGGGTCGTCATCGGGACCGCCGACCTCCTCGGCGTCGACGTCCTCGACGGCGAGCACCTGCGCTGGTGCGGCCCGGTCCCGGACGGCGAGGTCGCGGTCGGGGCCCAGGTGCGCGCCCACGGCGAGGAGGTCCCGGCCACCGCGAGGGTGTCCGGTGACACGGTGGCCGTCCGGCTCGCCCGCCGGCTGCGCGGCGTCGCGCCGGGCCAGTCCGTCGTGCTCTACCAGGGCACCCGGGTGCTCGGGTCGGCGACCGTCACCGGCACCCGCCGTGCCGCCTGACGGCCCCGCGGCGCGGGTCGTGGCCGAGCGAGCCGACCTGCGGGTGCGCCTGACCGCGATGGAGGAGGACCTGCGCCGGCTCGTCGAGGCCTCGCGGGACAGCAACGCGGACGACGAGCACGACCCCGAGGGGCAGACCATCGCCTACGAGCGTTCGCAGCTGATGGCCCTCACCGACGGGCTGCGCACGCGCCTCGCCGAGCTCGACGCGGCGGGCGAGCGGGTGGCGGCGGGGACCTACGGCCGGTGCGAGGTGTGCGGCGAGCCGATCCCCGTCGAGCGGCTCGAGGCGCGCCCGACCGCCCGGACCTGCGTCACCCACGCCCGCTGACGCCGCGCGGCGACGACGGTCCCCGGCGAGGCGGGGGTCCCGGCGGTGCGGCTGGGTCGGCCGTCCTCGTCACTCGCGTCGGCGGGCCCGGCCCCCCACGACGACGAGGGCGAGCCCCGCCAGGGCCAGGACCGGTCCGACGACGGCCCAGAGCGTCACCCCGGTCATCGGGCTGCCACCGACGTAGCCGAGGCCCTGGAAGGTCCACAGCAGGCCCATGGCGATGCAGAGGACCCCGAGGACGACGGCGACGGTGCGGCTCATGGCCTCGAGGCTAGCCCGCGGACGCGACGGAGCCGGCCGGATTGCGATGATGCCGGCCGGCCCCGGGTGGTGCGGTGGTGACGTCGCGGTCGTCAGCGGACGACGTTGTACGCGTTCACCTCACCCGCGCCGTAGAACCCGTTGCGCTGGCCGCCGGTGCAGGTGGCGTCGTAGGCGTGCGGGCCGGCGGGGTGGTTCGGCACGGCGTTGAAGACCCCGTCCGGGCACTCCAGCGGCGTCGCGGTGCGCTCGAGCATCGAGGCCAGGGCCCCGGTCTTGAGGTTCGGGTGCGCCGAGACGGCGAGGGCGGCGACGCCGGCGGCGTGCGGGCCGGCCATCGAGGTGCCCTGCTTGTAGCCGTACCCGTTGGTGCGGGTCCGGGTGTTGAAGGTCGTCGACAGGATGGCGTCGGCGCTGCGCGAGGTGGCGCCGGCGCTGCGGACGCGGCTGTCACCACCCGGGGCGGCGACGTCGACGACGCCCTGGCCGTACGAGGAGTAGTAGGACTTCTCCTGGGTCGGGCCGGTGGCGGAGACCGTCACGACACCCGGGGCCTCGGCCGGCAGGTCGACGCAGGCACCGGTGATGGTGCGCTCCTCGACGGGGTAGCTGCCGTCGTTGGGGCTGCTGTCGTCGATGAACTTGTGCTGCAGGTCGACGTTGGAGTTCCCGGCGGAGGCGACGTTGAGGGTGCCCTGCGAGTTCGCGTAGCGGATGGCCCGCTGGACGGCCTGCCACACCGGACGCTGACGCGCGTCGTTGCGGCAGTTGAACTCCCACGGGTCGATGTAGTAGCTGTTGTTCGTCACCTCCATCTGGTGCGCACCGGCCCACATGAACCCGCAGACCGCGGCCTCGGGGTAGATGTACCCGTCGTCGTTGACGACCTTGACGGACGCGACCTTGACGCCCGGCGCGACGCCGGCGATGCCGACCCCGTTGATGGCCGCGGCGATGGTGCCCGCGACGTGGGTGCCGTGGTCGGAGGTCGTGGGGTTCCACGCGGCCTCGGCGGTGTTCTGCGTGCCGCCGATGCACGAGACGCTCTGGTCCTTGGCGATCTGGGTGGCGAGGTCCGGGTGGGTGCTGGAGATCCCGCTGTCCAGGACGCCGACCGTGACGTCCGGGCTCCCGGTGGTCACGGCGTGCGCTTCGGGCACGTCGATCTGGTCCATGTCCCACTGCAGGCCGTAGAGCGGCTCGGCGGTGGGGTCGCCGGTGGCGTCGACCGCGGCGGGGGCGTCGACGGTGGTCGTCGCGCCCTCGTCGAGCGGAGTGCCGAGGCCGGCGGTGGAGGCCGCGGACTCGACGCCGGCGCCGCGCACGTCGGTGGCGAAGTCGGCGTTGGCCGAGCGCACGACGAGGACGCCGATGGCGTCGTAGCTGGCGACGACGGTGCCGCCGGCGGCGGCGACGCGCTGCTGCGCCTTCGCGGTGCTCTTGCCCTGCGGGGCGAGGACGAGGTAGCTGCCACCGGAGGCGGACGTGGCGGCCGAGGGGGCCGGTGCGGCCGTTGCTGACGCGCCGCCGAACGCCGCTGCGGTCAGCGCAGCGACGGCGGACGCACCGACAAGGGTGCGGGACATGCGGGACACGGGATCTCCTGATCGTTCGGCTCTCCGGCGGATGACGCCGGTGCCGCCACACCTTAGGTCGGTCCACCGACGACGGCGACCGGAGCGACAGGCGAGTTGCGATCGGGTCCCTTCTCCCCGGTCCCGCCGGGAATGTTGAAAGATCAACTATCGTTGGACGCGGTGACCCTCCGAGGGGAGGATCGACGCAGAAGGAGCGTGAGCGACATGCCGGCCGTGACCGTCGAGAACATCCTGACCCTGCCGCGGGTCTCCGAGCCGTCCGCGGGGGCGGTGTCCCGTCCCGTGCGGTCCGTCACGACCGCTCCGCAGGGCTTCGAGGGCGAGGGCTTCCCGGTCCGCCGCGCGTTCGCCGGCGTCGACCTCGCGGCCCTCGACCCCTTCATCCACATGGACCAGATGGGCGAGGTCGAGTACGCGCCGGGGGAGCCGAAGGGCACCGCCTGGCACCCGCACCGGGGCTTCGAGACCGTCACCTACATCATCGACGGCACCTTCGTGCACCGGGACAGCACCGGTGGCGGCGGCGTCATCACCAACGGCGACACCCAGTGGATGACGGCCGGCTCCGGTCTGCTGCACATCGAGGTGCCGCCGGAGGAGCTCGTCATGTCGGGCGGACTCTTCCACGGCCTCCAGCTGTGGGTGAACCTGCCGCGGGCGCAGAAGATGTCGCCCCCGCGCTACCAGGACATCCGCGGCAACGACGTCCAGCTGCTGTCGAGCCCGGACGGCGGCGCGCTCGTGCGGGTCATCGCCGGCGAGCTCGACGGCCACGAGGGGCCGGGCATCACGCACACCCCGATCGTCGCGCTGCACGTCACCGTCGCACCGGGCGCCCGGGTGCGCCTGCCCTGGAACCCCGGCTACAACGCGCTGGTCTACGCCCTCAACGGCCGCGGCAGCGTCGGTCCGGACCGCCGGCCCCTCTCGATGGGGCAGCTGGCCGTGCTCGGCGGCGGTGACGTCGTCGAGGTCGGCGCGGACGAGCAGCAGGAGTCGCGCAGCCCCAGCCTGGACCTCTACATCCTCGGCGGGCGCCCGATCCGCGAGCCCGTCGCCGCCTACGGCCCGTTCGTCATGAACACCCGCGACGAGCTGGTCCAGGCCTTCGAGGACTTCCAGGCCGGCCGCCTCGGGACCGTCCCGAGCGAGCCGCACCCCGGTCACGACGTGCTCTGACCGCCGCCGGACGTCACGACGCCCCCGGGAGCGCTACTCACCGGGGGCGTCGGCGTCCGTGGGCCCGAGGGCCGTCGCTCAGGGCGAGGGGTAGGACTGCGTGCCGTAGCCCCGCCGCGTCGTCGCCCGGTTGAAGGCGAGCCACTTCGCCTGCGACGTCGTGATCCCGCCGCTGGAGACGCCGGCCGCGCGCAGGACGCGCGTGGAGTGGCTGGCGGTCTGCGAGCCCCACTTGCCGTCGATCGTCGTGTTGAGGCCCCACACGAGGCGGCAGCACGCCTGTACGTGCTGCACCTGCGCGCCGGAGCCGGTCGAGAACGTCGAGTTGCCGCTGCCGGACACGAGGTTGTCGATGTGGATGTGGTTCGCGTGGTCGGCGTTGTAGAGGTAGGTCAGCACGTTGCGGAAGTGGTAGTGGATCGAGGCCGAGGTCGCCCAGTAGTGCCGCCGGTTGCGCCGCATGTCGGCGTCGGCGTAGTTCCGCCACAGGTCCTGGCGGGCGAAGAACTGGCGGTTCGAGCCGACGTAGATCCGGGACAGGTCGAAGCCGCGGCCGGCGTTGTGCGCCTCGGAGTACCGCCCGTCGTAGTGCGCGCCGTAGCCCCACACCCGCGAGGCGTCGCCCCACGACGACGGCGTGTTGGCGTTCCAGAACTTCAGCCAGGTGTTGAGCCGGTCGTGGAAGCCGGGCCGGTAGCCCCAGCTGCCCGCCCCGCCGTTCACCTCGTAGTAGGTCCGGGCGCCGTTGATGCCCGGGTAGGTCTGGATCGTGCCGTGCGCCGCGGCCGGGCCCGCGGTGGCGAGGCCCAGGCCGCCGAGGGCGGTCGTGGCGAGGGCGCCGCCCAGCAGCAGGCGGCGGCTCGGAGTGGTCTGGTCGTCGGTCATGGTGGTCCCCCCAGGGTCGTCGGCCGGTCTCGTCCCGGCCGTGCCCTCGACGATGTCCCGGTCCGCTGCGGCGTCGCTGCGCGTTCGCTGCGGCCCCCGTCCGTGGCCGGGACCGACCCCGCGGCCGCGCACCCCGGCCGGGGCCGGGCCCGTCGGCGCGAGAGGATGGCCCGCGTGAGCCTCACCATGCGTCCCGGACACGAGTGCTGCAGCGTCGACCTGCCCGCCGACGCCGCCGGGCCGCCCGGCCCGGAGCCGGTGACGGCGCCCGTGGGGCGGCAGCGGTGAGCGCGACCACCCCGGCCGGGGACCGGGCGGCCGTCCGCGCCACCGGCATCGGCTCCTGGCCGGGACGCTCGGCCCGTGAGGCGGTCCGGACCGTGCGCGACCTGCTCGTCGACGGTGAGGGCGTCGGGCTGCCCTACCTGCCCGAGACCCCGGACCGCGGCCCGGGCGCCGACCTCGTCGGCCGCGGCGCCGGGCTGCTCGTCGACCTCGCCGTCGACCTCCAGCCGAGCGGCTGGCGGCTCGTCGACCGTCCCGGCCGGGACGCCGGGCGCACGGCATCCCTCCTGCGCGAGGACCTCGACGAGCTGGCCGAGGCCTACGAGGACTACGCCGGACCGCTCAAGGTCCAGGTGTGCGGGCCCTGGACGCTGGCCGCGACGGTGCAGCTGACCCGCGGGGAGCGCGCGGTGAGCGACCCCGGGGCGGTCGCCGACCTCGCCGCGTCACTGGCCGAGGGCATGGCCCGGCACGTCGCCGACGTCCGGCGCCTCGTCCCCGGCGCCGAGGTCGTGCTGCAGGTCGACGAGCCCGCCTTGCCCTCGGTGCTCGAGGGGTCGCTTCCCACCGCGTCCGGCTACGGCCGGGTCCGGCCGGTGGACGCCCAGGTCGTCGGCGACACCCTGCGCGACATGCTGGCCACCCACGACGGCCCCACGGTGCTGCACTGCTGCCACCCGCGGGCGCCCCTGCCGCTGCTGCGCGACAGCGGCGCGGGAGCGCTCGCGGTCGACCTCGTCGACGCCTCGCCCGCCCGGTGGGAGTCCGTGGCGGCGACCCTCGAGAGCGGGACCGGGCTGGTCGCCGGGGTGCTCGCCACCGACGGCTCGACCCCCGACACCCGGGCCCGGGAGGTGGTCTCGGACGGGCTGGAACGTGCCGGTCTGGCGCTGGACGCCGTCCGGGGGCTCGTCGTCTCTCCCGCGTGCGGCCTCGGCGGGCGCACGGTCGAGACGGCGGTCCGGGTGCAGCGGTCGGCCCTCGACGCGGCGCGCCGGCTCGCCGAGGACGCCGGCGGCTGAGGCGCCGGCCGCGGGCTCACCAGCGCCGGTCGTGCTCCGGGCCGGTCGGGTCGTCGTACCCGCCGCGACCGCGGGTGTCGTACCCGTCGGGGTCGTACGTCACCGTGTCGTCGTCGCCGCCGTGACGGCGGGTGTCGTACCCGTCGGGGTCGTACGCCCGCGTGTCGTGGTCGCCGCCGTACCGGCGGGTGTCGTCCTCGCCGGCGGAGGGCCCGTCGGCGTACTGCACCGGGTAGTCGGCGGTGGTCCGGACATCGGGGTCGCCGTACCCGTCCTGCGGCACCGGCTCCTCGTCCTCGTACTCGTACTCGTCGACGTCGCTCGGCTCCAGGCCGGTGGACGCCCGGCGGAAGGCCCGCTGACCCAGCAGACCGGTGCCCACCGAGGCGACGCCGAGGACGACGAGGGCCACGGCGACGTCCGTCGGCGCCTTGTCCAGGCTGTCCAGGAACCGGCCGGGGGCCCAGACCATGACGGCGACGGCGATGGCGAAGGCGCCGAGGACGACGACGGCGTCCCAGCCGCTCGTGCGGCGCCGCAGCAGCCGCCAGCCGCACACGAGGCCCCACACGACCATCCCCGCCGAGATGACGGCCACCGGGGCGAGCAGCACCTGGAGCGAGCCGGGCAGGTCGTCCCCGGGGCGCGGGAGGAAGGTCACCCGCACCCAGAAGCCGACGACGAGCACGAGCAGCACGGTCCACACGATGGTGAAGCCGAGGCCCGTGGCACGCCACAGCTCGGCGACCCGGCGGCGGGCCGCCAGGTCGACCTCGCGCTCGGACCGCCGGCGGCGGGCGGCGGGCTGCGCGCTCACTCGGCCGGGGCGTGGACCTCGCGGCGGAGGATCTTCCCCGTCGGGCCCTTGGGCAGTGCGTCGACGACCCACACCTTGCGCGGGTACTTGTACGCGGCGATGCGCTCCTTGGTGAAGGCGATGACGTCCTCCGGGGTCGCGTCCGAGCCCTCACGCAGCGCGACGGCGGCGCCGACCTGCTCGCCGAGGAGGTCGTCGGGCATCCCCACCACGGCGACCTCGAGGACGTCGGGGTGCTGGTAGATGACCTCCTCGACCTCGCGCGGGTACACGTTCATCCCGCCGCGCAGGATCATGTCCTTCTTGCGGTCGACGATCGTGAAGTACCCCTCGTCGTCCATCGTCGCGAGGTCGCCGGTGCGGAACCAGCCGTCGGGGATGGCCTCGGCCGTCGCCTCGGGGTTCTGCCAGTACCCCTTCATGACGTTGTCGCCGCGGATGGCGATCTCCCCGACCTCGCCGACCGGCACCTCGGCGCCGTCGAGGTCGACGCAGCGCATCTCGCAGCCCGGGATGGCGACCCCGATCGTGCCCGGCTTGCGCTCCTTGTCGGGCATGTTGAAGGAGGCGACCGGCGAGGTCTCGGACAGCCCGTAGCCCTCGAGGATGACGCACCCGAACTTCTCCTCGAACGCCTTCATCACCTCCAGCGGCATCGCCGAGCCGCCCGAGGCGCAGGTGCGCAGGCTGGAGGCGTCCATGCCGTCGGACTGCGGGTGGTTGAGGATCGCGGCGTACATCGTGGGGACGCCCTGCATGATCGTCACCCGCTCCTTCTCGATGACCTCGATGGCCGCGGCCGGGTCGAAGCGCGGGATGAGCGCGAGCGAGGCCCCCACCGTCGTCGCTGCGTTGAGCCCGACGACGAGGCCGAAGACGTGGAAGAGCGGCAGGCAGCCCATGACGATGTCGTCGGAGGACAGCGTCTGGATCACCTGCGCCGAGCGGGTCGCGTTGAGGTGGATGTTGCTGTGGGTCAGCTCGGCGCCCTTGGGACGGCCCGTCGTCCCCGAGGTGTAGAGGATGATCGCCGTGTCGTCGTCCTCGCGGGGCGTGGGCTCGGTGACCGGGTCGCCGCCCTCGAAGTCCTCCGGGCCCATCGGGCCCGTCGTGACGACGCGGGTGCCGCTGTTCTGCGCGCCCTTGGTCGCCTCCTCGACGAAGTCGGGCCAGACGAAGGCGATCTTCGCGCCGGAGTTCGTGAAGAAGAAGTCGATCTCGCCCGCCTTGAGCAGCGGGTTCATCGGGACGACGACGCCGCCGGCCAGGAGGATCCCCCAGTAGACGACGGGGAAGGACGGGACGTTCGGGAGGATCACCGCGACCCGGTCGCCCGGCTCGACCCCGTTCTCGCGCAGCGTCCCCGCGACCTTCGCCGCCATCGCGTGCAGCTGGGCGTACGTCACCCCCTGGCCGTTGACGCGCAGCGCGTCCTTGTCCGGCTGCTCGGCAGCGGTCGTCGTGAGGTTGGTCGAGAGGTTCGTCATCGTGGCTCCGGTCCGACGTCGGTGGCGGGACCTCCATCCTTCCCCGCGCGGGCGCAGGACGCCAGCACCTGCCGGGGATCCGGGGCGCGCACCGCGTTCGCAGCGGGTCCGTACCGGCGTCGCAGCGGCCCGGGCGAGGCTCGTCGCGACGACCCGCCGGAGGGGTGGGCGCAGCGAGGGGAGTGGTCGGGATGGGACGCAGGACATGGGGACGACGGGCCCTGGTGATGCTGGTGGCGGGTGCGGCGGCGGCCGGGGCGGTGGCCGCGAGCGCGCCGGCGGCGAGCGCCGTGGACACCCAGCGGGTGCGGGTGGTGACGGCGAACGTCAACTTCGCGCTCGACGGGGCCACGGTGCGGCAGCGCTTCGAGAACTACAGCCAGCGGGCGGACATCGTGCTGGTGCAGGAGGCCAAGAACGTCAACTTCCACACCCTCCTCGGGGACCGCTGGATCGTCCGGCAGGACGTCTCGGACGGCCGCGGCTCGGCCAAGGCGGGTTCGGCCGTCATCGTGCGGCGCTCGATCGTCCCGTCCCGCAGCGCCGTCGGCCCGGTCCAGCTGAGGCTCGGCACCACGGCGGGCGACTGCCGCACCCAGGCCCGGTACATCGCCCACGTCACCGTGCGGCTGAACAACGGCGGGGTCATCCGGCCCGCGTCGGCCCACCTGCCCCCGGGGTCCTGCCAGACGGGGGGCGGCAGCGCCTACGACGAGATGATCACCTCGCTGAAGAACATGTCCGACCTCTACCCCGGCCGGCTGGTCATCGGCGGTGACTGGAACAAGGTCGTCCGCAGCGACCCGAACGACCTGAGCAGGCGCACCGGGGGGCGGATCGTGCCCCGCGCACTCCCCGAGGACATCGACGGCTTCTACAAGCCCGCGAGGCTCGCCCAGGACGGGTCCGTGCGTGAGGTGGGCTTCGCCTCGAAGGGACACGACGCGGTCCAGATGGTCCTGCTCGTCCCCTCGACGTACTGACGGCCACCGCGAGGCGACGGGTACGTGACGGAGCCGGTCGGTCCACGGCCACGGACGGCCGTGGACCGACCGGCTCCCGGGGTGGTCGTCCGTGGGTCCGCGACCGGGCAGCGGGCGCCGCGAGGACGTCTTGGCCGAATAGCCCCTCCGTGCTATCGACGGGGTCCCGTCGTCGAATCGACACTGGTGCCGTCATCGCATTCGAGGACGGAATCGGTGGGCACGTGATCATTCATGGTGGGCGTTCCGTTTCGGGGCCGGGGCCGCAGTCGGCGCGCGTGTCCTGGCGAGAGCGCCTCCGTCCCTTCGGCGACCCCGCGCCGTCCGGCGCTGGTGGCGAGAGCACCCCCACGGGTTCGGGAGGGACCCCCGCGGAGGGCGGGGACCCTGTGGCGCAGCGGGATGCGCCTCCGGCGTCGCGGCCGGAGCCCTCGGCGACGAGCGTCATCAACGAGAAGGGACTCTCGAAGGCGTTCGCCTGGACGGCCGCGGGATTCACCGCGGCGGCGTCGGTCCTCACGTTCCTCGGCATCAAGGAGGGCACGCTGGACCAAGGGCTGCGGATCTATGCGCCTGCGACCATGTGCATCTTCGTCCTCCTCGGCATCGGCGTCGTGTGCGCCCTTTTCTCCCGCGCGGTGACCTTCGGCTCGCGGACCCGTCTGTGGGCGTTGATCGCCGTCCTCCTCGTCATGCTGCTGGCGACGTCGGTCTACCTGCCCGAGGCTGCTGACACCCCGCCCGCGGGGGGAGGCATGAAGGCCTGGCTGCTCGAGACGTCGCATCCGTGGATCGGCGGTGCCCTCTTCGTCGTGGCCGCGGCGTGCGCCGTCGCCGCCTACGCCCTCGCCATCGACGGTGGACCGACCGTGACGGGCACTCGAGCGAGGGTCGTCCTGTGGGCTGCCTGGTCGCTGGTCCTCGGCGCCCTGGCCGTCGGCCTCCTGCTCCCCCGGACCGTCGACGAGGGGTCCGGTCGGGTCCTCGTCGACGCGGGCCGGATCATGACCGTGGGACTCACGCTCGTCCTCGTCGGTGGCTTCCTGGCCCTCCTGGGCTGGTCGCTGCTGCGGATGATCACCCTCCCGACGACGGCAGCCCTGGTCGTCGTCGCGGTGTCGGCCACCTCCCTCGGGCTGTACGGAGCGACGAAGCTGGCCGTCCAGTCGAAGTCGCTCGCGGTCGTCCCGTCCGTCGTGGCCGACGTGGGGACCGCCGAGGGTCGCAGCACGCTCGAGGTGTCCGTGCGGGCGGACCGCTCGCGAGGCCGGAACCTCGCCCTCCAGGTGTGGGGGACCCCGCGAGCCCGCGCCGCGCGGGTCACGGACGAGCCGTCGACGGCGGCGGCGGCGGTCGCGCGCTCGGACATCTGGTCCGAGGTCCTGCGTCCCGACGGGCTCGACCGGATCGAGCGGACGATCTCGATCCCGATCTCGCCCACCCGGTGGGACAGCGTGAGTGTCGGCTACTGCCTGGTCGGCGACGAGGAGATCGGCGGACCCACCTGCCCGACGGGGCCGGACGGCGCGCCCGTCGTGACCTCGGAGGTGGTGAGGGTCCGCAACCCGGCCAGTGGGCCGGGACTGGCCGAGGTGTCGGCCGCCATCGAGCCAGGTCGGAGCAACACCCTGGAGGCCACGTTCGCGGCCTCGGACGTCCAGCCCGGCACCCTCACCCGGGTCGAGCTGTGCCGCAGCAGGAACGGCAGGCACACGAGGCACGTCCTGGACGCGACGGTCTCCTCGGGCCCGGACGGGACCGCGACCTGGTCGGCGACCGTCCCTCGGGGCAGGTCGGGCGAGACCCTGGTGCTCCGGCACACCGCGTGCCCGCCGGGAGGACCGTGCCCGGCGGAGTGGAGGACGATCGCGTCCTTCGTGAACGAGTAGTCCCGGCGTCGCCTACCGTCGGGGGATGGTGACGGGCGAGCAGTTCCTCCGCTACTGCGACGACGCGCTCGACCAGTACGCGGCGCTCTGCCGGCGGCTGGGCGACGACCTCGTCGACGCCCGCCTCGAGCACGTCGAGGGCAGCAACAGCGCCTCGGCCGTCGTCGCGCACGTCTGCGGGGTCATGGGGTTCTGGGCCCGCACGACCAACCGGGGTCTCGCGGTCCCGCGCGACCGCGACGCGGAGTTCACGGCCACCGGGACGGTCGAGGACGCCCTGGCGCTGCTGGAGCACGCCCGGACACGCCTGTACGAGGACGTCGCCGCGAGCGAGGTCCACGCGCCGCCGGTGAACCCCGTGACCGACGACGTCACCGTCGTCTACGAGACCCAGGGCGACGTGCTGCTCCACGTCTACGAGGAGCTCGCCCAGCACCTGGGGCAGCTCGAGGTGACGGCGGACGTCCTGCTCGCCGGCCGCTCCTGAGCGAAGTCGCCGGCCGGGTGGCCGTGCGTGCGCCCGAGGCGGCCCCGGTGTCGGCGCCGTGCGGCAGGATCGGACCGTGAGCGAGACCCCCACCGACCCCGCCGCGCAGCAGCCCGCCGACGCCGTGCCCGACGACGTCCGCCACGAGTGGGAGGGCCTGGCCGAGGAGGCCCGCGCCCACCAGTTCGCCTACCACGTCAAGGACGCGCCGACCGTGAGCGACGGGGCGTACGACGCGCTCATGAAGCGGCTCAACGCGATCGAGGACACGCACCCGAGCCTGCGCACCCCGGACAGCCCCACCCAGCAGGTGGGCGGTGCGGTCTTCTCCACCGACTTCCGCACCGCCACGCACCTCGAGCGGATGCTCAGCCTCGACAACGCCTTCACCGCCGAGGAGCTCGCGGCGTGGGCGGCCCGGGTCGAGCGGGACGCCGGGGGAGCGGAGCTGCACTACCTCTGCGAGCTGAAGATCGACGGGCTCGCGGTCAACCTGCTCTACGAGAACGGCCGCCTCACCCGGGCCCTGACCCGCGGCGACGGCCGCGAGGGGGAGGACGTCACCCTCAACGTGCGCACCGTCGACGGGGTGCCCTCCGAGCTGCAGGGCGACGACCTGCCGGGGCTCGTCGAGGTCCGCGGCGAGGTCTTCTTCCCCATCGAGGCCTTCGCCGACCTCAACGCGGGCCTCGTCGAGCAGGGCAAGGCGCCCTTCGCCAACCCGCGCAACGCCGCCGCCGGGTCGCTGCGCCAGAAGGACCCCCGGGTGACGGCCACCCGGCCGCTGCGGATGCTCGTCCACGGCCTCGGCCGGCGGGAGGGTCTCGACATCACCCGCCAGTCCGAGGCCTACGAGCTGCTCCACGGCTGGGGTCTGCCGACGAGCAGCCACTACCGGGTGCTGGACTCGCTGGAGGAGGTGCAGGCGTTCGTCGACGGCTACGGCGAGCAGCGGCACAGCGTCGAGCACGAGATCGACGGCGTCGTCGTCAAGGTCGACGAGATCGCGGTGCAGCGCCAGCTCGGGTCCACCAGCCGCGCGCCGCGCTGGGCCATGGCGTTCAAGTACCCGCCGGAGGAGGTCAACACCAGGCTCCTGCGGATCGAGGTCAACGTCGGCCGCACCGGCCGGGTCACCCCCTTCGGCGTCATGGAGCCGGTCACCGTCGCCGGGTCGACGGTCTCGATGGCGACCCTGCACAACAAGTACGAGGTCGCCCGCAAGGACGTCCGGCCCGGCGACACCGTCGTGCTGCGCAAGGCCGGCGACGTCATCCCCGAGATCCTCGCCCCCGTCGTCGACCTGCGCCCCAAGGGCACCCGGCGCTGGAAGATGCCGACCCGGTGTCCGTCGTGCCGGACCCCGCTGGCCGAGGAGAAGGAGGGGGACAAGGACCTCCGCTGCCCCAACTCCCGGTCCTGCCCCAGCCAGCTGCGCGAGCGGCTGTTCAGCCTGGCCGGCCGCGGCGGGTTCGACATCGAGGCCCTGGGCATGGAGGGCGCCTCGGCGCTGCTGGAGTCCGGCGTGCTCGACGACCCCGAGCTCGGCGGCCCGTGCGAGTCGATGCTCTTCTCGCTCACCGCCGAGGACGTCGCCCGTGTCCCGCTCTACACGCGGGCCGCGAAGCGGTCCGACCCGCAGGACGCGGTCGTGGACGGCCGCGTCCTCTCGGCCAACGGCCGGCGGCTCGTCGACAACCTCGACGCCGCGAAGGAGCAGCCGCTCTGGCGCGTCGTCGTGGCCCTGTCGATCCGCCACGTCGGGCCCACGGCGGCCCGGGCCCTCGCCCAGCACTTCGCGTCGATGGACGCGATCCGGGCCGCGAGCACCGAGGAGCTCGCCGGGGTCGAGGGCGTCGGGCCCGTCATCGCCGAGGCCGTCCGCGACTGGTTCGACCGCGAGGGCAACGACTGGCACGTCCGCATCGTCGAGCGGTGGGGCGCCGACGGCGTCCGCATGGAGGACGAGCGCGACACCTCGGTCGAGCAGACACTGGCCGGGCTCACCGTCGTCGTCACCGGGTCGCTCGAGGAGTTCTCGCGCGACTCCGCCAAGGAGGCCATCCTCGCCCGCGGCGGAAAGGCGTCGGGGTCGGTGTCGAAGAAGACCGACTACGTCGTCGTCGGCGCCAACGCGGGGACCAAGGAGACCAAGGCCCGCGAGCTCGGCCTCCCCATCCTCGACGAGGCCGGGTTCACCCGCCTCCTCGCGGACGGTCCCGAGGACCCGCCCGAGCCCGAGCCGGCGGAGGACGAGCCCGCCGAGGACGAGGCGGAGACCGGGCCCGACGACGCCGCGGGCGACTCCGAGCCCGCGGATTGAGCCCTCCGCCGGTCAGCGGTCGCGGCTGCGCAGGGCGCGTGGGGCGTTGAGGTCCAGCGCCACGGCGAGCACCCGGATGGCGAAGACGAGCAGCACCGCCGCCCAGACCGTCACCGTCGAGAGCACCCCGAGGCGGTCGAGGAGGACGACGAGCGCGGCCCCGGCGAGGGCGGGCAGGGCGTAGAGCTCGCGCTGGAGCACCTCGGGCACCCGGCCCGCCAGGAGGTCGCGCAGCAGCCCGCCGCCGACCGCGGTGATGCCGCCGATGAGGGTCGCGGCCAGCGGCCCGGCGTCGTTCGCCAGCGCCACGAGGGCGCCGCTGACCGCGAACAGGGCGAGCCCGGCGGCGTCGAGCAGCCGGACCGCGCGGGAGACCAGGCGCCGCCGCCCGCCCACGGCGTCGTCCGCCGCGCGTTGCCAGGTGCCGTGGAGGAGGAAGACGAGCAGGGCGGCGAGGACGGCGGCGGCCAGCAGCCGCCAGTCGCTGACGGCGACCGGCGGGGTGATGCCGAGGAAGAGGTCGCGGACGATGCCGCCACCCAGCCCGGCGACCCAGGCCAGGACGAGGAGGCCGAGGAGGTCGAGCCCGGCACGGACGGCGACGAGGGCTCCCGACAGGGCGAAGACGAAGACCCCGCAGACGTCGAGCACGGTCTGCACCGTCGCGGTGTCGGTGAGCACCGGAGGATCATGGCAGCACCGGGCCGCCGAGCGTCGGGCGGCGGGTCGACGGGCGGGCCGAAGGGCGGGTCGGGGGACCTCGCGGCCACCCATAGACTGGCCGCCATGGCCGACCTCACCCGCGACGACGTCGCCCACCTCGCCGGGCTCGCCCGGATCGACCTGTCCGACGACGAGCTGGACCGCATGGTCGGCGAGCTCGGCGTCATCCTGGAGTCGGTGGCGACGGTGCAGCAGGCCCCCACCGACGGCGTCGAGCCGATGAGCCACCCGCTGCCGCTCGTCAACGTGACCCGGCCCGACGTGGTCCGGCCCTCGCTGACCCCCGAGCAGGCGCTCGCCGGCGCCCCGGACGCCGCGCAGCAGCGCTTCAGCGTCCCGCGCATCCTCGAGGAGGAGTGACGCCGGAGCCCGTCTCCGCCGCTCCCCGTCACCCCGCCGCTCCCGCACCCGCCCCCGCAAGGACCCGACCGTGACCGACCTGACCCGCGCCACCGCCGCCGAGCTCGCCGACCTGCTCGGCGCCCGCACCGTCTCCTCCCGGGAGGTGACCCAGGCGCTGCTGGACCGCACCGCGGCCGTGGACGGTGCCGTGCACTCCTACCTCCACGTCGACGCCGAGGGCGCCCTCGCCGCCGCCGACGCCGTCGACCAGGCCCGGACGGCGGGGGAGCCGCTGCACGTCCTGGCGGGCGTCCCGGTCGCCGTCAAGGACGTCATGGCGACCGAGGGCCTGCCGACGACGTGCGGCAGCCGCATCCTCGAAGGCTGGGTCCCGCCGTACGACGCGACGCTCGTCGCGCGGCTGCGCGCGGCGGGGATGCCACTGCTCGGCAAGACGAACATGGACGAGTTCGCGATGGGCTCCTCGACCGAGCACAGCGCCTACGGCCCGAGCCGCAACCCGTGGGACCTGGACCGGATCCCCGGTGGCTCCGGTGGCGGGTCGTCCTCGGTCGTCGCGTCCTTCCAGGCGCCGCTGGCCATCGGCACCGACACCGGCGGCTCGATCCGTCAGCCCGCCGCCGTCACCGGGACCGTCGGCGCCAAGCCGACCTACGGCGGGGTCTCGCGCTACGGCCTCGTCGCGCTGGCGTCCTCGCTGGACCAGGCCGGGCCCTGCACCCGCACCGTGCTCGACGCCGCGCTGCTGCACGAGGTCATCGGCGGTCACGACCCGATGGACTCGACCTCGGTCGACGCGCCGGTGCCGCCGGTGCTCGAAGCCGCCCGCCGCGCGGACGTCTCGGGCATGCGGATCGGCATCGTGCGGGAGCTGACCGGCGAGGGCTTCCAGGCCGGGGTGCAGCAGCGCTTCGACGAGGCCGTGCGGCACCTCGTCGACGCGGGCGCCGAGGTCGTCGAGGTCTCGTGCCCGAGCTTCACCTACGCCCTGGCCGCGTACTACCTCATCCTCCCGAGCGAGGCGAGCAGCAACCTCGCCAAGTTCGACGCCATGCGCTACGGCCTGCGGGTCGAGCCCGGCGGGGTCGACGCCCCGAGCGCCGAGCAGGTCATGGCCGCCACCCGCGACGCCGGGTTCGGCGACGAGGTGAAGCGCCGCATCATCCTCGGCACCTACGCCCTCTCCAGCGGCTACTACGACGCCTACTACGGCTCGGCGCAGAAGGTGCGGCGGCTCATCGCCGACGACTTCACGGCCGCGTTCGGGTCGGCCGACGTCCTCGTCAGCCCGACCGCGCCGACGACGGCCTTCCGGCTCGGCGACAAGCTCGACGACCCGATGGCGATGTACCTCAACGACATCGCGACCATCCCGGCCAACCTCGCCGGCATCCCGGGCCTGTCGGTCCCGAGCGGTCTGGCCGACGAGGACGG
>NZ_SAYU02000022.1 GCF_004025965.2 Phycicoccus flavus
GGCCATCGGTGAGGCTCCTTCTCGACGAGTACTTGGCGGTACACATCGAGAATCTCGCCGGTGGCCCCCTTCAGTCAGAGAGCCGCGCCGTCACCCCAAACCCCACCACTCCACGGGACGCTGTCGGACGTCGGATGGGGTCCCTCACGGCAAACGCTCCCGCAGCGGAACGAATCGCTTCCGATTCGGACGCATCTCTCACCGGGGGCACCCACTGAGGCGGGAGGCGGGAGAATGGAGGCGGAAGCCAGAAGTCAGAGGGCGGACGTCGAACAATGTCCCTCGTGGGAAACGCTCCCGCAGTGGAACGGATCCCCTCCGATCCGGATGCATCTCCTACCCGGGGGTAGTCACCGGGGTGGACGGCAGAGGGCGGCAAGCCGATCTCGTGTCCCCGGCCACCGGCTCCGGTGTCACCCGGCGCACCCGCGTGGTCACCGTTGCGGCCGACCCGGGCCGCTCGGTCTCCCTAGGCTGGGCCCGGGCACCGGCCTCCTCGGCCGGCACCGAGAGAGGGACGACGATGGCCGACGCGGCGACGATGCGGGCGGTGCTGCTGACCCGGCACGGCGGGCCCGAGGTGCTCGAGGTCCGTGAGGTGCCGCGGCCGGAGCCCGGCCCCGGTCAGGTGCTCGTCCAGGTCGCGGCCGCGGCCCTCAACAACACCGACGTCTGGACCCGCGAGGGCGCCTACGGGCGTCCCGGGCCGCCGGCCGGATGGCTGGGGCCGATGAACCTGCCGCGGATCCAGGGCGGTGACGTCGCCGGCACCGTCGCCGCCGTGGGCCCGGGAGGTGACGACGCGCTCGTCGGCGCGCGGGTGCTCGTCGACCCCGCGGTCTACGACGGCGACGGCCCCGACGCCCACCCCGTCGACATCCTCGGCAGCGAGCGGGACGGCGGCTACGCCCAGTTCTGCGTCCTGCCGGCCGAGCGCGTGCACCGGGTGGACGGCTCACCGCTCACCGACGCCGAGCTCGCCTGCCTGCCCATCGCCTACGGCACCGCGCTCGGCATGGTCGAGCGCGGCGGCGTCCGGGCCGGGCACACCGTCCTCGTCACCGGGTCCTCCGGCGGCGTGGGGCTCGCCGCCGTCCAGCTGTGCGCGGCCCGCGGCGCCCGGGTCCTCGCGCTGAGCAGCACCGCGTCGCTGGACGCGGTGCGCGACGCCGGGGCCGACGTCGTCCTCGACCGCACCGCCGGGTCGCTCACCGAGCAGGTCCGCGAGGCCGCACCGGACGGCATCGACGTCGCGGTCGACGTCGTCGCCGGCGAGACCCTCGAGGCCGGCGTCGAGACGCTGCGCGACGGCGGGCGCTGGGTCGTCGCCGGTGCCCTCGGCGGCCCCGAGGTCACCCTCGACGTCCGCCGGCTCTACCTGCGCAACCGGGTGCTGCTCGGCTCGACCATGCACACCCCCGCGCACTTCGACCTGCTCGTCGGCATCGCCCGCCGCGGCGAGGTGCGGCCCGTCGTCGCGCGGACCTTCCCGCTCGCGGACGCCGCGCAGGCCCAGCAGGAGCTGGAGTCCCGGCGACACGTCGGCAAGCTCGTCCTCCTGCCCTGAGCGCCCCGCCCGCCGGGACCGTTCAGCGGGGGTCGAAGCGGGCCCGGCTGGCCAGGGCCTCGCTCAGCACGTGGTCGGCGTCGAGGACCGAGCGCAGGACGCCCGGCGAGAGGTCGTCGCGGGCGAGGATCGCGGCGGACGCCTCGAGGGTCGCGTCCTCGACGACGGTCAGCGGGAAGAGCGCCGTCGCGACCCGCGACACCGCGTCCTCGCCCATCCGGTCGTCCAGGCGGGCGAGGCAGTCGCCGACCCGCCCGACGTAGGGCCGGACGAGGTCGGGGTCCGGGCTCGCCCAGAAGCCGCGGGCGATCTCCAGCGCCTCGTAGTTCGACAGCGAGGCGTCGTCGCGGAGCCGGTCCCAGGTCGCGGTCTTGGCCTCCTCGGTCGGCCGCACCGCCCGCACGCCGTGCGCGGCGAGCCGGCCGGCCAGGGACCGGTCGGCGGCCTCGGCCTCGGCCAGCGCGGCGTCGTCGAGGGCGTCCAGCGCGGACAGCCGCCGCAGGACGAGCCAACGGAAGTCGTCGTCGCCGACGAGCGCGTCCGGCAGGCCGTCGCCGGCGGCCCAGCCCCGCAGGCGCGCGACGTCGGTGCTGGAACGGGCCGAGGTCCGGGCGGCGACAAGGGCGGTGCCGTCGGCCTCGGAGCCCGACGCCCCGGCCACCCGGGCCGCGAGCTCGTCGGCGGCCGCCGCCATCCGGGCCAGCGCGTCCGGCGCCTCGTCCGGCGGCAGGAAGACCGGCGCCACGGTGCCCGTCACGGCCAGGCCGACGCGCTGCAGCACCGTGGGCTGGTCCTCGCGGGCCCAGGCGGCGTCGACGACGTCGAGCAGCAGCCGCGGGTCGACGTCGCCACGGTGGACGCCGCCGAGCAGCGCGACCCACAGGACCTGCCGCGCCACGGGGTCGGGCAGGTCGGCCATGGTGTCCGGGAGGGCCGCGAGGGTCGCCTCGTCGAGGACGACCTCGGCCCAGGTGAGGTCGGCGGCGTTCGGGACGAGCAGCGCACTCACGTCCGCCTGCGCCAGGCCGGGCACGGCGACGGTGTCGTCGTCGGCCCCGAGGGTCACCGTCTCGCGTAGCGCGGGCGCCCCGTCGGCGGCGAAGGCCGCGACGTCGAGGGTGTGCGGACGGCGCGCCGGGTGGTCGGCCGGGACGGTGCGGGTGAGGGTGCCGGCGCGGTCGAGCGCCAGCCGGTCGGCGCCGGCGGTGCCGAGCCAGGCGACGGCCCAGTCGTCGAGGGGCCGGCCGGCGGCCCGGGCCATCGCGCCGAGGAACTCGCCGAGGTCGGCGTTGCCGAAGGCGTGCGACTCCAGGTGGTCGCGGACGCCCGCGACGAACGCGTCGTCGCCGATGTGGGCGATGAGCTGGCGCAGCACCGAGGCGCCCTTGGCGTAGGAGATGCCGTCGAAGTTCTGCAGCGCCGACAGCGCGTCCGGCGCGGGCGAGCCGGCGACGGGATGGGTGCTCGGCGAGCGCTCGGCGGCGTAGCCCCACTGCTTGCGGACCATCCCGAACTCGACCCACGCCTCGTCGAGGCCGAGGACCTCGACACACATCCGGTAGGCCATGTACTCGGCGAAGGACTCGTTGAGCCACAGGTCGTCCCACCAGCGCATCGTCACGAGGTCGCCGAACCACATGTGCGCCATCTCGTGCGCGACGGTGTTGTCGACGGCGAACACCTGGTCCGGCGTCGCCGCGCCGCGGAAGAGGTAGGGGTCGCGGATCGTCACGCAGCCGGGGTTCTCCATCGCGCCGGCGTTGAACTCCGGCACGAAGACCTGGTGGTACTCCCCGAACGGGTACCGGATGTCGAACAGCCGCTGGTAGCCGTCGAGGCAGCGGGTCGTGACGTCGAGCAGGCGGGGGGCGTTGGCGCGCAGCGCGTCCTGCAGCGAGCGGCGGGCGTGGATGCCGAGCGGGACGCCGTCGTGCTCGGCCGTGACCGACACCCACGGCCCGGCGCAGACGGTGACGAAGTACGTCGAGAGCGGTCTCGTCGTGGCCAGCTGCCAGCGGCCGGGCTCGACCTCGCGGGCGGCGCCGTTGCCGACGACGCTCCAGTGCCGGGGCACGGTGACGCGCACGGTGTAGGGCGTCTTGAGGTCGGGCTGGTCGAAGCAGGCGAAGACGCGGGGGGCGGCGTCGAGGAAGAGGTGGCCGTAGACGTAGTCCTCGTCGTCGGCCGGGTCGGTGGACCGGTGCAGGCCCTGGCCGTCGTGCCCGAAGGACATGTCGGCCTCGACGGTGAGGACGTTCTCGGCGGCGAGTCCGGTGAGCGGGAGCCGGCGGTCGGCCAGGTCGGCGGGGTCGAGCTCGGTGCCGTTGAGGACGACCCGGTGCAGCCGCACGGGCGCGAGGTCGAGGAAGGTGTCGGCGCCGGGCTCGTGGCAGGTGAAGCGCAGCACGGTGCGCGAGCCGAACTCCTCCGCCCCGCGGTCCAGGTCGAGGTCGACCTCCGCGGCGTCGACGCGGAGCAGGCGGGCACGGGCGACGGCCTCGTCGCGGGTCAGGGACGGCATGGACCCCAGCCAACCAGACCCACCGGGCGCGGGGGCCTAGGCTGGCGGCGATGGAGGTCCTCGTCGCACCCGGTCCCGAGCAGGCCGCCGAGCGTGCCGCCGCCGCCGTCCTCGACGGCCTGGCCCGCGCCGCCGGCCCCGCACCCGTCCTCGGCCTCGCCACCGGCTCCTCGCCGCTGGGGCTCTACCGCGCGCTCGGGCGGGCCGTCGCGCAGGGGCGTGCGGACTTCGCCGACACCCACGGCGTCGCCCTCGACGAGTACGTCGGGCTGCCCCCGGGTCACCCCGAGGGCTACCGGCAGGTGCTGCTGCGCGAGGTGTGCTCCGTCGTCGGCCTCGCCCCCGAGCGGCTCGCCGTCCCCGACGGCTCGGTCGCCGACCTCGACGCCCTGGAGCGGGCGGCCGCCGACTACGAGGCCCGGATCGCGGCGCTCGGAGGCGTCGACGTGCAGATCCTCGGCATCGGCGCCAACGGCCACCTCGGCTTCAACGAGCCCGGGTCGGCCCTCGCCTCGCGCACCCGGGTCAAGCGCCTCTCGGCCCGCACCCGCCGCGACAACGCCCGCTTCTTCCCCGGCGCCGACGACGTCCCGACGCACTGCCTCACCCAGGGCCTCGGGACGATCCTCGACGCCCGCCGCCTCGTCCTCGTCGCCACCGGCGACGGCAAGGCCGACGCCGTCGCCGCCGCCCTGGAGGGCCCGCTCACGGCGTCGGTGCCGGCCTCGGTGCTCCAGTGGCACCCCGACACCGTCGTCTGCCTCGACGAGGACGCCGCCGCGGGGCTGCGCAACCGGCAGTACTACGACGACTCCGCCGCCGGCCTCCCGGAGTCCTGACCCTCACCCCTCACTCCCGCCCTGTGGAGGGCGGGTCGCCCTCAGGAGGGGTCGATGCGGTGGCCGTAGGCCATCTGCTCCAGGCGGGCGATGCGCTCGGCCATCGGCGGGTGGGTGGCCATGAGCCGCGAGACGTCCTGGGCCCGGAACGGGTTGGCGATCATCATGTGGCTGGCGTTGACGAGCTGCCGCGACGGGGCGAGCGGGGCCCGGGCGGTCCCGGACTCCAGCTTGCGCAGGGCGCTCGCCAGGGCCAGGGGGTCGCCGGTGAGGCTCGCGCCGTCCTCGTCGGCGTCGTACTCGCGGGTCCGGGAGATCGCCATCTGGACGAACATCGCCGCGATCGGCGCGAGGATGGCCAGGGCCAGGCCGGCCAGCGGGTTGCCGCCGTCGCGGCGGTCGCCGCCCCCGAAGATCATGCCGAAGGACAGGAACTGACCGATGGTCGAGATGACACCGGCGATGGCCCCGGCGACGGAGGCGGTGAGGATGTCGCGGTTGTACACGTGCATGAGCTCGTGGCCGAGGACGCCGCGCAGCTCGCGCTCGTCGAGGAGGCCGAGGATGCCCTCGGTGCAGCAGACGGCGGCGTTCTCCGGGTTCCGGCCGGTCGCGAAGGCGTTGGGGGCCTGGGTCGGCGAGACGAACAGCCGCGGCATCGGCTTGCCGGCGCGGGTCGAGAGCTCGCGGACGATGCGGTACATCGCGGGGGCCTGGGCCTCGGTGACGGGGTAGGCGTGCATCGCCTTGATGGCGAGCTTGTCGGAGTTCCAGTAGCCGTAGGCGCTGGTCCCGACCGCGATGAGGGCGAAGAGCAGGATGAAGACGCTGCTGCCGGTCCGCACGGCGATGAAGTAGCCGATGCCGAGGAGGATCGCCCACAGCCCGCCGAACAGGGCCGCCGTCTTCAGCCCGTTGAAGTGGTTGTGCATGTCGGGTGAACGCTGCCGGGAGGCGATTCGGTTCCGCGCCTAGCCGAGCGAGCCGAGCAGCAGGTGCGGCAGCGCGCTCGTCAGGGCGAGCACCGCGGTCCCGAGGACGAGGACGACGGCGGTGGAGCGCGGGCGGGCCGGCCGTGCGCCGCCCTCGTCCGGGGCGGGCGCCAGCAGCACCGCGAACCACCGCAGGTAGACCGCGAGCCCGACGACGACGGCGAGCACCCCGACGAGCGCCACCGGCCAGAGCCCCGCGGCGACGGGCGGCGCCAGCGCGAGCACCTTGACGACGAGCCCGACGACACCCGGCGGCAGCCCGGCGAGGACGAGCAGCGCCAGGGCGAGCGCGCCGCCGGCCAGCGGGTCGCGGCGCACCAGCCCGCGGTGGTCCTCGAGGCTGCGCGCACCGGTGCGGGCGAGCGCGGCGAAGGCCACGGTGGTCGCGGTGGCGTAGACGAGGACGTAGGCCGCCGAGGCCCGCAGTCCCTCGGCGGTGGGGGCGGTGAGCGGCACGAGGACCCACCCGGCCTGCGCCACCGTCGACCAGGCGAGCAGCCGGGCCGGGTCCCGCTGGCGCAGCGCGACGACGGTGCCGAGCCCGAGCGAGGCCAGCGCCGGGGCGGCCAGGACGGCGGTGGGGGCGAGGCCGCCGATCTGCGCGCCGGCGAGGGCCGAGACCGGCACGAGCAGCGCGGCCGCGGCCGACAGCTTCGAGGCCGCCGCGAGGAAGAGCGCCGTGCCGAGGTCGGCGTGCGCGTAGGCCTGCGGGGTCCAGGCGTGGAAGGGCACGAGCGAGAGCTTGAACCCCAGCCCGGCGACGAGGACGACGAGCGCGAGGACGAGGACCGCGCGCCGCTGCGGGTCGGTCCAGGCCAGACCCGCGGTGTCGGACGCGAACGCGGCGTCGCCGGTCGCCGTGAGCCAGAGGGCCGCCCCGAGGACGAGCAGCGCGAACGACACGAGCGAGGTGACCAGCAGGCTCAGGGCGGCGTGCGCGGCCGGGCGGGTGCCGCGCAGCGCGACGAGGGCGACGGCGGGGACCGTGGCGAGCTCCAGCGCCACGAGCCAGCTCCCGAGGTCGCGGGCGGCGGCGACGGCGACGCCGCCGGTGGTCGCCGCGAGCAGCAGCGTCGCCGTGACCGCGCCGTCGCGCGGCCGGGGTCGACCGTCGTGCCGGACGGCGAGCGCGGCGGCGGCCGCGAGCAGGACGCCGGTCTGGAGGGCCGAGGTGCGCGGGTCGGCGGTCCACAGGCAGGCGCCGTCGGGGGCGGGCAGGCACAGCGTCCGCAGTGTCGCGCCGCCGGCCCGCAGGGGCCCGGTGGCGGCCGCGACCGCCCCGACGACGAGGACGGCCGCCGCCGCGGGCAGCGCCCACCGCCCGCCGCCCCGGCGCGGCAGCAGCGCGTCGCCGAGGAGGACGAGGACGACGCCGACGGCCGGCGCCAGCGCGGGGGCGAGGACGAGGGGGTCGACGGTGACGAGGGCGCTCATCGGGCCCCGACGATCCGGGCGACGGCGTCGCCGGTGGTCGTGAGGAGGACCATCGGCGCGACCCCGAGCGCGACGACGGCGACGGCGAGCACCCCGAGGACCCAGCGCTCCGGGCCGGTGGTGTCCGGGGTGCGGGCGGCCTCGGGGTCCGGGCGGTCCCCGGCCCAGACGATCCCCGCGACGCGCAGGGCGTAGGCCGCGGCGAGGGCGGCCCCGACCGCCGCCAGCACCGCGCAGGTGACGAACACGACCCGGGGCCGGTCGCCCGCCGGGACCCAGGCGGCGTAGAGCGCGAGCCACTCGCCCCAGAACCCGGCGAGACCGGGCAGGCCGAGGCTCGCGGCGAGCCCGAGGAGCAGGAGGAAGCCGAGCCGGGGCGAGGTCTCGCGCAGGGCCGGCCGTCGCACCGCGAGGTCGACCGAGCCCCACCGCTGCTTGAGCCCGCCGACAAGGACGAAGAGCAGCGCCGAGACCGCCCCGTGCGCGACGTTGCCGTAGAGCGCGGCCTGCAGCCCGGTCTCGGACCCGGTGGCCAGGGCGAGGACGACGAAGCCCATGTGCGCCACCGACGAGTAGGCGACGAGGCGCTTGAGGTCGCGCTCGACGAGGCAGACGAGCCCGCCCCAGAGGATGCCGACCGTGCCGGCGACGGCGAGCGCCGGCGCGAGGGTGGCGACGCCGTCCGGGGTGACGGACACGGGCAGCCGGACGAGCCCGTAGGTCCCCATCTTCAGCAGCACGGCGGCGAGGAGCACCGACCCGGCCGTCGGCGCCGTCGTGTGGGCCGGCGGCAGCCAGGTGTGCAGCGGGAACACCGGCACCTTGACGGCCAGGCCGACGACGAGCAGCAGCGCCACCGCGAAGCCGGCCCCGCCGAGGCCGGACCCCCGGGCCGCGGCGAGCGCGACGAGGTCGGAGGTCCCGGCGCGGGCCACGAGCAGGAGGATGCCGACGAGCATCACCGTGGAGCCGACGGCGGTGTAGAGGACGAAGCGCTGCGCGGCCCCGGTGCGGGCCCGCGGGTCGTGCCCGTCGCCGTACCGGGAGATGAGCAGCCACATCGGGACGAGGACGACCTCGAAGGCGACGAAGAAGAGGACGGCGTCGCGGGCGGTGAAGGTGGCGAGCGCGCCGGCCTCGACGAGAAGGAGGCAGCCGAGGAACGTCGCGGGCGAGCCGCCGGCCGGGACCTCGACCCAGGCGTGGCCGGCGACGAGCACCCCGACCGCCGCCGTGAGCAGCACGAGCGGGACCGAGACGCCGTCGACCCCGAAGGACCAGCGCACCCCGAGCTCGGGCAGCCAGGGCCGGTCGACCGCCGAGTCGGCGACGACGACGGCGACGGCCAGCACCAGCGTGCCGACGGCCGCGGCGAGCGCGGTCCGGCGGGCCGGGCGGACGTCGAGCCCACGGGCACCGGTGAGCAGCCACAGCCCGGCCGCGGCCGGCAGCGCGAGCAGCAGGCTCACGACCATGCGAGCACCCCCGCGAGGCCGAGCAGAACGACGGCGGCGAGAACGAGGCCGACGCCGGCGCTCGGCCGCTCGCCCCGGTGCAGGCGGTCGCCGGCCCACCCGGCGGCGCGGGTGCCGACGGCGGCGGCTCGCACGTAGCCGTCGACGACCTCGGTGTCGACGAAGGCGACGACCCGGGCCAGCCGCAGCACCGGCCGGGCGACGAGCCGCCGGTAGAGCAGGTCGGCCCCGAGGCCGCGGTCGGCGGCCGGGGTGAGGCGGCGGGCCAGGACCTCGGCGGGGTCGCGGTCCAGCCCGCCGCGCAGGGCGACGGCCACGCCGACGCCGATGACGAGGACCGACAGCAGCACCCAGAGCGGCGACATGGGCTCGACGGTGAAGGCGCCGGTGAGGACGACGAGCCCACCGAGGACGGTGAGCCCGGCGAGGGTCCACAGGACGGCCCGGACGGCGGCGGTGACGCCGGCCGCCGACGGCGCCCGGCGGACGTGCGCGGTGAGGACGAGGTAGCCGCGGACGCTGTAGGCGGCGGTGACCGCCGAGGTGACGACGAGCGCGACGAGGACGAGCACCCCCGGCCCGTCGGAGCCCACCGCCCCGTCCCAGGAGACCGCGAGGACGTTCTCCTTGGACAGCCCGCCGACGACGACGAGCGGCACCCCGGCGAGGGAGAGGAAGCCGACGAGGAAGGCGCTGCGCAGCACCGGGGCCGCCCCCGCGCTGCCGCGCAGGGCGGTGGCCGCGGTGTCACCCGCGGCCAGGGCGGCCCAGCCGATGGCGAGGAAGAGCAGTGACTTGAAGAGCGCGTGCGCGAACAGGTGCAGCAGGCCGGCGTCCGGCCCGGCCTCGGGTGGGGCGGCGGCGACCGCGGAGAGCACGACGGCGACCTGGCTCACCGTCGACCAGGCGAGCATCCGCTTGAGGTCGCTCTGGGCGAACGCGAGCAGCGCGGCGAACAGCATCGTCACCGACACCGCGACGCCGAGCACCCAGCGCGCCGTCGGGCTGTCGGCCAGGGCCGGGTAGAGCGAGCCGAGGACGACGGTGCCGGCGGCGACCATCGTCGCGGCGTGGATGAGCGCGCTGGCGGGCGTCGGGCCCTCCATGGCGTCGGCGAGCCAGTCCTGGAACGGCACCTGGGCGGACTTGCCGAGCACGCCGACGACGAGCAGGACGAGCAGCACGGCGCGCAGCCGGCCGTCCGGGGCGGAGCAGGCGGCGAAGGCCTCGCTCGGGTAGAGGCCCTGCCCGAGCGCGGCGTCGATGCAGTCGGTGGGCTGCACCCAGGCCGAGACGACGTCCGGGATCGAGGTGCTCGTCGCCCCCGCGGCGAGACCGACGAACGCGAGGACGACCCCGACGTCGGCGACCCGGGTGACGAGGAAGGCCTTGAGGGCGGCGCGGCGGGCGAACGGCCGCCGCGACCAGTGCCCGACGAGGAGGTAGGAGCACCAGCCCATGACCTCCCACCCGACGAGGGTGAGCACGAGGTCGGCGGAGAGGACGACGAGGAGCATCGCGGCGGTGAACAGGGACACGGTGGCCGCGAACTGCCCGTAGCGGTCGTCGGTCGCCAGGTACCACGTCGAGTACACCTGGACGGCGAGCGCGACGAGGACGACGACGGTGGCCAGGGCCGCCCGGGTGGGGTCCAGGACGAGGTCCAGCGGGACGGCGAGGGCCCCGGCCCGGAGCCCCGGGCCCTCGGTGAGGGTGCTGCCGTCGGCCTCGGCCCAGCCGACGACCGCGACGAGCAGCGTGAACCCGCCGGGCGCGACGGCGGCGAACCGCGCGACCCGGTCGTCGGCGCGCACGGCCAGGCCGACGAGAGCCGCGAGTGCCGGCACGCCGACGAGCACCCAGGGGGTCACGCGCCCGGCTCCGCGTCGCTGCGGGCGTCGAGGTCGATGCTCCCCCGCTGCCGGAAGACCGCGAGGACCACCGCGAGCGCGACGACGACCTCGGCCGCGGCGATGGTGACGACGAAGAGCGGCAGGACGCTGCCGGCCGCCCAGCGGTCCGCACCGGCGGCCTGGGTGGCCACGAGGAGGACGAGCGCCCCGGAGAGGACGAGCTCGACCCCGACGAGGACGAGGACGGCGTTGCGGCGCCCGGCGATGCCGGTGACGCCGAGACCGACGAGCAGCGACGCCAGGAGCACCGGGCCGAGGGTGTGGATCACGACGCCCCCCTCCGCCGGGAAGGGGCGCCGGCGTCCGGGCGGCGGGCGACCGCCAGTGCCCCGACGAGGGCGGCGAGCAGCAGGAGCGAGAGCAGCTCGAAGGGCCAGACCCAGGTGCCGAACAGCTGCCCGGCGACCTGCTGGGAGCCGACGTCGGCGCGCTGCACGGTGCCGTCGGCCAGCGGCACGAGGACGGTGGCGAGCAGCCCGGCGCTCGCCAGGCCGAGCAGCCCGGAGCCGAGGCGTCGCCAGGGGCCGACGGTGTGCGCGAGGTCGGGTCCGACCGGGGCCCGGGTGAGCATGAGCGCGAAGAGGACGAGGACGACGACGGCGCCGACGTAGACGAGGACGAGCACGAGCGCGACGAGCTCGGCCCCGAGGACGAGCAGCGCGCCGGCCACCCCGAGCAGGGCGACGACGAGCCAGAGCGCGGCGTGGACGACGTGGCGCGTGGTCACGGCGAGGAGACCGCCGACCACCGCGAGCACGCCGCTCGCCGCGAAGGCGGTGTCGAGCGCGGTCACGTCGGGTCCTCCCGCACGACCTTCGGACGGACGGTGCGGGGCGGACGGGCCGCCGCCGCGCCCCCGGGCGCCCGCGGGGTGCGCGCCGGCCGGTTCGCGGCGGCGACCTCGGCCGGCTCGGCGGCCTTGTCGTCGAGGGCGGGCGGCGGCGGCACGGTGGCCATCCACTCCCCCAGGCGCTCCTTCTCGTGCAGCAGGTCGCGGATGTCGGTCTCGGCGTACTCGAACTGCGGGCTCCAGAACAGCGCGTCGAAGGGGCAGACCTCGATGCAGATGCCGCAGTACATGCACAGGGAGAAGTCGATGGCGAAGCGGTCCAGGACGTTGCGCTGCCGCTCGCGGCCGCCGGGCGTGGGGGCCGGGACGGTCTCCTTGTGCGAGTCGATGTGGATGCACCAGTCCGGGCACTCGCGGGCGCAGAGCATGCACGAGGTGCAGTTCTCCTCCAGCAGCGCGATGACGCCGCGGCTGCGCGGCGGGAGGCTCGGCGCGACGTCCGGGTACTCCGCGGTGTGCGCCGGCCGCATGGCGGTGCGGGCCGTCGTGGCCAAGCCCTTGAGGACGCCGGGCAGCCCGCCCGAGCCGCGGGTGTCCTTCGGCTGCTCGTGGCGGCCGCGGTGCTTCTCGCTCACCAGCCCAGCACCACCCCGGTGCCGGTGAGCACGAGCTGCGCCAGCGCCAGCGGCACGAGCCACAGCCAGGCCAGGCGCTGCAGCTGGTCCTCGCGCAGCCGCGGCCACGCCACCCGCACCCAGACGACGACGAGCGCGACGGCGAGCCCCTTGAGCAGCGTCCACAGCCAGCCGAGCGCGTCCGGGACGGGGCCGTGCCAGCCGCCGAGCCACAGCACCGCGAAGAGGAGGGAGACGACGACGATGCCGGCGTACTCGGCGAGGAGGAAGAAGGCGAAGCGCAGGCCGGTGTACTCGGTCCAGGCGCCCATGACGAGCTCGGCGTCGGCCACCGGCATGTCGAAGGGCGGGCGCTGCAGCTCCGCGGCGCCGGCGACGAGGAAGACGACCGCCCCCGGCAGCTGCCAGAGCAGCCACCACGGGCTCCAGGCGTCCGCGAGCGCGACGAGCGAGAGCGAGCCGCCGGCCAGGGCGACCGACGCGACGGCGAGGACGAGCGGCAGCTCGTAGGAGACGAGCTGGGCGGCGGCCCGCAGCCCGCCGATGAGGGAGTACTTGTTCGCGCTGGACCAGCCGGCCATGAGGGTGCCGAGCGCGCCGACCGACGTCGCGGCGAGGACGAGGAGCACCGAGCCCGGCACGTCCACCGCGGCGAGGCCCGGGTGGACCGGGACGAGGGCGAGCGCCAGCAGGTAGGGCACGAGGGCGACCGCGGGGGCCAGCCGGAAGACCCAGCGGTCGGCGGCGGCCGGGGTCACGTCCTCCTTCTGGAGGAACTTCACGCCGTCGGCGACGAGCTGGGCCCAGCCGTGGAAGCCGCCGGCGTACATCGGGCCCAGGCGGCCCTGCATGTGGGCCATGACCTTGTGCTCGGCCTGGCCGACGAGCAGCGGCAGGACGAGGAAGGCGGCGAGGGCGGCGACCGCGCGCAGGGCGGCCTCGAGCAGCGTCACCGCGGACCCCACTCCGGCGGCGGGACGCCGGGTGCCTGGACGCGGCGGCGGCTCGGCGAGCGGGAGGACTCGTGGCCCTCCCCCGGCTCCTTGCCGCCCGGCCAGGGCCGGCTCGCGCGGGCGGCGAGCTGGAAGGACTTGCGCAGCGGCGTCCCCTCGAAGCCGTCGGGCAGCAGGAGCGGGCGCAGGCCGAGGCCGGTGCCGTCGTCGAAGCCCTCGACGTCGATGCCGAACATCTCGTGGGTCTCGCGCTCGTGCCAGGCGGCGCCGGGGAAGACGCCGGTGACGGACGGGAGGGCCTCACCGTCGGCGAGGCGGGTCGTGAGGAGGAGGCCGCGCAGCGCACCGGGCGACCGGACGTCGTAGAGGTGGCAGACGACGTCGTAACCGGGGGCGGCCTCGTCGTAGGTGCGGTCGACGGCGCTCAGCCAGTCGAGGAAGGCGAAGCCCTCGTCACGGGCCGCGGCGACGGCCCCGCGCCACGCCGCGCGCTCCACCGTCCTCGCCTCGTCGACCACGCCCGGCACTCTAGCGAGCCCCCGCGCCCCCACTTTCTCGCCTGATCCCGCGACCCTCGGGTTCGCCCACCCTCCGTTCCCCGGCGAACCCGAAGCTTCCGGCGCGCAGGTCCTCCCCCTGACGCCCGGAGGACGGCCCGTCCAGCGCGAGCGGGCGCTAGGGTCTGGCCCGACAGCAGCAGCAGCCCCGACCGTCCGAGGAGCCCCGCCGTGCAGGAGCCCTCGAGCGACCACCCGCGCGTCACCTACGACTCCTGCGACGGGATCGGCGGCCCCTTCTACCACGGGACGGCAGCGCTCCTGGAGCCCGGAGCCGAGCTGGTCCCCGGGCACCGGTCGAACGTCGAGACGACCCGGGTGATGAACCACGTCTACTTCACCTCGCTCGTCGCGACGGCCGCGTGGGGCGCCCAGCTGGCCGCCGCGCTGCGCGGCCGCGAGGACCGGGGCCACGTCTACGTCGTCGAGCCGACGGGCCCCTTCGAGGACGACCCCAACGTCACGGACAAGCGCTTCCCCGGCAACCCCACGCGCTCCTTCCGGGCCCGCACCCCGCTGCGGGTGGTCTCCGAGCTGCGCGACTGGGAGGCGCACTCCCCCGAGGCGCTCGCGACGATGCTCGACAGCCTGTCCCGGCTGCGGGAGCAGGGGCTCGCCGTCATCGAGGACTAGGCGCGTCCCCGGGCCGCGGCCCCAGACTCTCGCCCGATCCCGGAACCGTCGGGTCCGCCCACCCTCCGTGCCTCAGTCCTGCGGAGTCGGGTCCACCGGCCGGTGCAGGACGGACTGAGCCGCGACGACGACGACGCCGAGCAGCCCGACGACCCAGGCCCACGCGGCGTGACCGCTGACGGCGAGGCTGGCCGCCACGGCGACGACGAGCACGGCGGCCACCGCCGAGCGCGGGCCGGCCGCGAGCCGCCGCGCGCCCTTCGGCGCCATGAACCTCCCCCACAGGAGCAGGACGAGCCCGACGGCGACCGCTCCGGCGACCCAGCCGGCGACGCCCCCGCCGACGAGGTCGTGGACGACGACCCCCACCCCGCCGAAGAGGGCGAGCTCGGTGACGAAGGCGGCGACCGCCAGCAGCAGGAGCGCGGGCGTCGAGATGGCCGCGGCGTCGTGGGCGGGGCCGCGCGGCGGTCCGTCGGCGCTCACGGCCGGGCGACCAGCCCGCGGGTGACGTCGGCGGCGGTGGCCGCCCGGTGCCCGGCGAAGCGCCCGGCCCGGCGGGCGGCGATGGCGGGACCGCTCAGCCGCTCGTCGGCGATCTTCTCCTGCAGCCGGATGATGCCCTGGAGCAGCGCCTCGGGCCGCGGCGGGCAGCCGGGCACGTAGACGTCGACGGGGACGATCTGGTCGACGCCCTTGGTCACCGAGTAGCTGTCCCAGTAGGGCCCGCCGCTGTTGGAGCAGGCCCCGAAGGAGATGACGTACTTCGGCTCGGGCATCTGGTCGTAGAGGCGCCGGATGGCCGGCGCCATCTTGTCGGTCACCGTGCCGGACACGACCATGAGGTCGGCCTGGCGCGGCCCGGGCGCGAACGGGATGACCCCGAGGCGGATGAAGTCGTGCCGGCCCATCGACGTCGCGATGAACTCGATGGCGCAGCAC
Source organism: Phycicoccus flavus (assembly GCF_004025965.2). Taxonomy (GTDB): domain Bacteria; phylum Actinomycetota; class Actinomycetes; order Actinomycetales; family Dermatophilaceae; genus Phycicoccus; species Phycicoccus flavus. The sequence continues at coordinate 15,252 of NZ_SAYU02000022.1, forward strand.
GCGAGCCCGAAGTTGAAGACCCACAGCGAGTAGCGCCGCCCCCAGTTCAGCACCACGCGCACCGGCTTGGGAGCGTACCGGGAGACCGGGCCGACCTTCGGCGTGGGCAGGTCGACGCTCACGGCAGGTCCCAGCGCAGGAGGCCGCGGCGGGCGGCGTGGACCAGGCCGAGGAGGACGACCCCGACGAAGACGAGCACCTCGACGAGCGAGGCCACCCCGAGGTCGGCGTCGCGCAGGACCAGCGCCCACGGGAAGAGGTAGACGGCGTCGACGGCGAAGACGACGTAGAGGAAGGCGAAGGAGAGGTAGCGCACCTGCGACTGGGCCCAGCCGGCGCCCACGGGGTCCACCCCCGACTCGTACGTCGTGCGCCCGGCCGGCGTCGCGGCCCGGGGCGCGACGAGCCGGCGCGCGAGCATCGCCGCCGTCACGAGCAGCACGCCCGCGAGGACGACGGCCGCGACCGCGAGGTAGCCCTCCACGGCGCCCACCCTAGCGAGCGGGCTTCGACGTCCGTGCCGCAGCGCGGGACGCGGGTGAGCCGGCCCGCGGCCCGGACGTAGCATGGAAGGCGGTGCGCCTGCCCCGCGGGGAGGGCACCGACCCACGACTTCCAAGCTCCCAGGACCACCGTGACCAGCAAGACCGCCCAGACCCTCGACCGCGTCGTCATCCGGTTCGCCGGTGACTCCGGGGACGGCATGCAGCTGACGGGCGACCGCTTCACCTCCGAGACCGCGGCGGTCGGCAACGACCTGTCGACGCTGCCGAACTTCCCGGCCGAGATCCGCGCCCCCCAGGGCACGCTGCCCGGCGTCTCGAGCTTCCAGCTGCACTTCGCCGACCACGACGTCCTCACCCCCGGCGACGCCCCCGACGTCCTCGTCGCGATGAACCCGGCGGCGCTCAAGGCCAACCTCGGCGACCTGCCCCGCGGCGCCGTGCTCATCGTCGACACCGACGAGTTCACCAAGCGCAACCTCGCGAAGGTCGGCTACGCCGCGAGCCCGCTGGACGACGGCAGCCTCGACTCCTGGCACCTGCACCCGGTGGCGCTCACCTCGATCACCGTCGAGGCGCTCGCGGAGTACGGCGGGCTGTCGCGCAAGGAGAAGGAGCGGGCGAAGAACATGTTCGCCCTCGGCCTGCTCTCCTGGATGTACACCCGCCCCACCGACGGCACGAAGAGCTTCCTCACGAAGAAGTTCGGCGCCAACCCCGAGCTCCTCGCCGCCAACCTCACCGCCCTCGAGGCCGGCTGGAGCTACGGCGAGACCACCGAGGACTTCGCCTCGACCTACGTCGTCGGGCCCGCCCCGATGCCGCCGGGCACCTACCGCAACGTCACCGGCAACACCGCGCTCGCCCTCGGGCTCGTCGCCGCCGCGCACCGCGCCGGGCGGCCGCTGGTCCTCGGCTCCTACCCGATCACGCCCGCCTCCGACATCCTCCACGCGCTCTCCGGCATGAAGCGGCACGGCGTCACCACCGTGCAGGCCGAGGACGAGATCGCCGGGGTCGGGATCGCCCTCGGGGCGTCCTACGGCGGCGCGGTCGGCGTCACGACCACCTCGGGGCCGGGCATCGCGCTGAAGTCGGAGACCATCGGCCTGGCCGTCTCCCTCGAGCTGCCGCTCGTCGTCGTCGACATCCAGCGCGGCGGACCCTCCACCGGGCTGCCGACCAAGACCGAGCAGGCCGACCTGCTCCAGGTGATGTTCGGCCGCAACGGCGAGTCGCCCGTCCCCGTCGTCGCCGCACAGACCCCGGCCGACTGCTTCGCCGCCGCCCTCGACGCCGTGCGGATGGCGACGACGTACCGCACGCCGGTCGTCCTGCTGTCCGACGGCTACCTCGCCAACGGCTCCGAGCCGTGGTCGGTCCCGGACGTCGCCGACCTGCCGGCGCTCGACGTCGGTCTCGCCACCGAGCCCAACGCCACCGACGACGCCGGCGAGCCGGTCTTCCGCCCCTACCTGCGCGACCCCGAGACCCTGGCCCGGCCGTGGGCGGTCCCCGGCACGCCCGGCCTGGAGCACCGGATCGGCGGCATCGAGAAGGCCGACGTCACCGGCGACATCAGCTACGACCCGGACAACCACGACCGCATGGTCCGGCTGCGGCAGGCCAAGGTCGACGGCATCACCGTCCCCGACCTCGAGGTCGACGACCCCACCGGCGACGCCCGGGTCCTCGTCCTCGGCTGGGGCTCGACCTACGGGCCGGTCGCCGCGGCCACCCGCACCGTCCGCAACGCCGGGAGCGCCATCGCCCGCGCGCACCTGCGTCACCTCAACCCCTTCCCGGGCAACCTCGGCGACGTGCTGCGCCGCTACGACCGCGTCGTCGTCCCCGAGATGAACACCGGACAGCTCGCGCTCCTCCTGCGCGCCAAGTACCTCGTCGACGTCCGCTCCCACACCTCCGTGCGCGGCCTGCCGTTCACGACGGTCGAGCTCGCCGACGTCCTCTCCACGACCCTCGAGGAGATCCGATGACCACCGTCGACCTCGGCCTGCCCACGACCGGCCTCCAGCACGTCCCCCACCTGCCGGACGACGCGCCCGCGCAGACAAAGCGCGACTTCACCTCCGACCAGGAGGTGCGCTGGTGCCCCGGCTGCGGCGACTACGTCATCCTCGCCGCCGTCCAGTCCTTCCTGCCCTCGCTCGGGCTGCGCCGGGAGAACATCGTCTTCGTCTCCGGCATCGGCTGCTCCTCGCGCTTCCCGTACTACCTCGACACCTACGGGATGCACTCCATCCACGGACGGGCGCCCGCCATCGCCACCGGCCTCGCGACCTCCCGGCCCGACCTGTCGGTGTGGGTCGTCACCGGGGACGGCGACGCGCTGTCCATCGGCGGCAACCACCTCGTCCACGCGCTGCGCCGCAACGTCAACATGACGATCCTGCTGTTCAACAACCAGATCTACGGACTCACCAAGGGCCAGTACTCCCCCACCTCGCGGCCGGGCACGGTGACGAAGTCGAGCCCGCTGGGGTCGGTCGACGCCCCGTTCAACCCCGCCTCGCTGGCCCTCGGGGCCGAGGCGACGTTCGTCGCGCGGGCCATGGAGTCCGACCGCGCCGAGCTCACCACCGTGCTCAAGGCCGCCGCCCAGCACCGCGGCACGGCACTGGTCGAGATCTACCAGAACTGCCCGATCTTCAACGACGGCGCGTTCGAGGTGCTCAAGGACCGCACCCAGCAGGCGGCCCGCATCGTCCGGCTGCGCTCCGGGGAGCCCGTCACGGTCGGGCCCGAGGACGACCGCCGCGTGCTCGTCCGGGTCGCGGGCGGTGCCTCGGAGTTCGTCCCGGAGGCCGAGGTCGGCGCGCGCGAGGTCGTCGTCCACGACGCCGCCGCCGACGACCCGTCCGGGGCCTTCGCCCTGTCGCGGCTGGACTCCCCGGAGATGACGCACGTGCCGATGGGGATCTTCCGGCAGGTCTCGCGGCCGACGTACGACGACCTCGTCCGGGCCCAGGTCGACGCCGCGGTCGAGACCGCGGGCGGGCCCGCCACGGACGACGACCTCGCCGCGCTCCTGCGAGGACGCGACACCTGGACCGTGGGGTGACCGAGGGCGGCTCGACGCCCCCCGCCCCCGGCGCGGCCCCCGACGACGGGTCCGACGCGGCCGCGGAGGTCCGCCGCGGCACCGGCTACGGGTTCCTCGCCTACGGCATCTGGGGGCTGTTCCCGCTCTACTTCGCGGCCCTCGCGCCGGCCGGGGCCTTCGAGATCCTCGCCCACCGGATCCTGTGGACGCTCGCGGTCTGCTCCCTCGTCCTCCTCGTCCGCCGCGACCTGCGGTGGGTGCGCGACCTCCTCGCCCGGCCGCGACTGGCGGCGGGCATCACGGTGGCCGGCCTGCTCATCGCCGCCAACTGGACGATCTACGTCCTCGCGGTCCTCACCGACCGGACCTACGAGGCCGCGCTCGGCTACTTCTTGAACCCCATCGTCACCGTCGCCCTCGGTGTCCTCGTCCTGCGCGAGCGGCTGCGGCCGCTGCAGTGGGTCGCCGTCGGCATCGGCGCCCTCGCGTCGGTGTGGCTCGCCGTCGCCGGGGGCGTCGTGCCGTGGATCCCCCTCGCGCTGGCGTTCTCCTTCGGCCTGTACGGGCTGACGAAGAAGCGGGTCGGGGCCTCGCTCACCGCCATGCGCTCGCTCGCCGCCGAGACCGCCGCCCTCTCGCCCGTCGCGGTCGTCGTCCTCCTCGTGCTCGCGGCGCAGGGGGCGACGACCTTCACGACGGGCGGCCCGGTGCACGCCGCGCTGCTCGTGCTCGCGGGCGTCGTCACGGCCGTTCCGCTGCTGCTCTTCGCCGCCGCCGCCCGGCGCATCCCGCTCGTCACCGTCGGGCTCATCCAGTTCGTCACGCCGGTGCTCCAGCTCGTCGTCGGCGTCACCCTGCTCGGTGAGCACGTCTCGGGCCGGCTGTGGATCGGCTTCGGCATCGTCTGGGTCGCGCTGCTCGTCCTGTCCTACGACTCGGTGACCGCCGCCCGCCGCCACCGCCGCGCCCGCCGGACCGTCGCCCCGGAGGTCCCGGAGCCGACGCGCTGACCCGCGGGTCAGCCGACGCGGGTGACGACCCCCGTGGCCAGGGCGTGCAGCGCGTCCCGGGCCTCGCTGCCGGGCAGCGACCCGAGGACCTCCTGGGCCCGGGCGGCCGCGGCGAGGGCGTGCTCGCGAGCCCGGTCCATCGCGGGGTTGACGCGCAGGAGGGTGAGGGCCTCCTCGAGCGCGGCGTCGTCGTCGAGGTCGCCGGCGAGGAGCTGCCGGAGGCGCGCGTCGGCCGGGTCCTGCGAGGCGAGGACGTAGAGGACCGGCAGGGTGCGCTTGCCCTCGCGCAGGTCGGTGCCGGGCGTCTTGCCGGTCTCGTCGGCGCCGGACGCGATGTCGATGAGGTCGTCGGCGAGCTGGAAGGCCATGCCGAGCCGCTCGCCGTACTCGCGCATCACCTCGACCGTGTGCTCGTCGCAGCCGCCGAACATCGCGCCGTAGCGGGCGGCGGTGGCGATGAGCACGCCGGTCTTGTCCTCGAGGACCGAGAGGTAGTACGCCACGGGGTCGGTGCCCTCGGGGCAGGGCCGGTCGTCGCGGATCTGGCCGGAGCACAGCCGCACGAACGTCTGGGCCTGGATCTTCACGGCCTGGGGTCCGAGGTCGGCGACGATGTCCGAGGCCGTGCCGAAGAGCAGGTCCCCGACGAGGATGGCCGTCGAGTTGCCGTAGCGGGCGTTGGCCGACGGCGCCCCGCGGCGCACGTCGGCCTCGTCCATGACGTCGTCGTGGTACAGCGAGGCCAGGTGGGTGAGCTCGACGCCGGTGGCGGCGGCGACGACCCGATCGTCCGCGCCGGTGCCGAGCTCGGAGGCCAGCAGGGTCAGCAGCGGCCGGAACCGCTTGCCCCCGGCGAGAGCCAGGTGCGAGGCGGCCTCGGCGACGAAGGGGTCCTCGACGTCGACCCGCGCGGCGATGAGGTCCTCGACGGCGGCCAGCCCGGCGACGAGCCGCTCACGCAGGTCCTCGCCCGCGCCCGGCAGCGCGAGCACCGACGGCGTTCCCCGCTGGGCCTGCGGCCCGGCGCTCACAGGAGGAAGGACGAGGCGTTCCCGGCGAGCTGGAGGACCCAGGTCGGGAACACCCCGGCGACGACGGTGATGAGCACGCCCAGGGTGATGGCGACCGTCGAGGGCACCGACGGGGTCAGCGCGACGACGCCGGGGGTCGGCTCGGTGAAGTACATGAGCACGATGAGGCGGACGTAGACGAACGCCGTGACCGCCGAGGCCAGCACGCCGACGACGACCATGACGACCCCCGCCGTGCCGGACTGGACGGCCGGCGCGAAGGTCGCGAACTTGGCCGTGAACCCGGAGGTCAGCGGGATGCCGGCGAAGGCCAGCAGCAGGAAGGCGAACGCGCCGGCCACGACCGGGTGGTTGCGCCCCAGGCCCGCCCACTGCGACAGGTGCGAGGCCTCCGAGCCGTCCTGGCGGACCATCGTCACGATGGCGAAGGCGGCGATGGTCGTCGCGCCGTAGGCGAGCAGGTAGAACATCACCCCGCCGATGGCGGCCTTCGAGAAGGCGAGCACGCCGACGAGGATGAACCCGGCGTGCGCGACCGAGGAGTACGCGAGCAGCCGCTTGACGTCGGTCTGGGTCACCGAGAGCACCGCCCCGACGACCATCGTGAGGATGGCGACGACGACGACGCCGAGCTGCCAGTCCCACCGGTTCGAGCCGACGCCGACGTAGGTGAGCCGGAGGATGGCGCCGAAGGCGGCGAGCTTGGTGCACGCGGCCATGAACCCGGTGACCGGGGTCGGGGCGCCCTGGTAGGCGTCCGGGGTCCACGAGTGGAAGGGCACGGCGCCGACCTTGAAGAGCAGCCCGACGAGGGTGAGCACGACGCCCGGCAGCAGCAGGCCGTCGAGCTCGCCGGCGTTCGTCGTGATGGCCGTCCCGATCCGGCCGAGGTCGGAGGACCCCGCGTAGCCGTAGAGCAGGGCCGCGCCGAAGAGGAAGAACGCGCTGGAGAACGCGCCGAGGAGGAAGTACTTCAGCGCCGCCTCCTGCGACAGCAGCCGCCGCCGGCGCGCGAGCCCGGTCATCACGTACAGCGGCAGCGAGAGGACCTCGAGCCCGACGAACATCGTGATGAGGTCGTTGGCGGCGACGAACACCATCATCCCGAGCACCGCGAAGAGGGTGAGCGGGAAGACCTCGGAGGTCGCGTAGCCGGCCCGGGTGGCGGCCGTCTCCTGGGCCGAGCCGGGCGTGGAGGCACCCATCGGGGTGAAGGCGTCGGACCCGGTGCCGCCGAAGCGCTCGGCCATGACGAGGACGCCGATGACCGAGAGGCCGAGCAGCGTGCCCTGGAGGAAGAGGGCGACACCGTCGATGGCCATCGACCCGCCAAGGGTCACGGCGAGGTGGTCGCGGCTCCAGACGGCGAGCACGGCCAGCGCGACGAGCAGCGTCCCGATGGTCAGCCCGACCTGGATGCCGTGCCGGCGCTCGCGCGGCGCGAAGGCCTCGACGAGGACACCGACGAGGGCACCGGCGACGACGACCATCATCGGGGCGATCGCGAGGTAGTCGATCTGCACCTGCTCGAAGGCGGCGGGCAGGGCGGCGGACACGACGGCGGGCATCACTTCGCACTCCCGGAGGCTTCGGCGGCGGGGGACGGGTCGGTGACGCCGACGATCTCCATCGTCGTCCGCACCGCCGGGTTGAGGACGTCGAGCACGGGCTTGGGGTAGAAGCCGAGCACGACGAACGCGGCGATGATGGGCGCGACGACCCACCGCTCGCGGTGGCTGAGGTCGGCCGGGACCGCGTCCTCGGGGAACGCCGGCTTCGGGCCGGTCATGACCCGCTGGTACATGAGGAGGATGTAGAGCGCCGCGAGGACGATGCCGAGCGCGGCGATGACGGCCGCCACCTTGTAGCGCATGAACGTGCCCTGGAGCACGAGGAACTCCGACACGAAGGTCGACAGGCCCGGCAGGGCGAGCGAGGACAGGCCGGCGACGAGGAAGGTGCCGGCGAGCACGGGCGTCACCCGCTGCCAGCCGCCGTAGTCCGGGATCCGCTTGCTGCCGTGGCGCGTCACGAGGAACCCGGCGATGAGGAACAGCGCGGCCGTCGAGAAGCCGTGGTTGATCATGTAGAGGTTGGCGCCGGCGCCGCCGACGCTCGTCATCGCGAAGATGCCGAGGACGATGAAGCCGAAGTGGCTGATCGAGGTGAACGCGATGAGCCGCATCATGTCGGTCTGGCCGATCGCGAGCAGCGCGCCGTAGACGACGGAGATGACAGCGAGGGTGAGCACGACCGGCGTCGCCCACTGCGAGGCCTCGGGGAAGAGCTGGAGGCAGAAGCGGATCATCCCGTAGGTGCCGACCTTGTCGAGCACGCCGACGAGCAGCACGGCGGTGGCCGGGCGGGCCTCGGTGGCGGCGTCCGGCAGCCAGGTGTGGACCGGCCACATCGGCGCCTTGACCGCGAAGGCGATGAAGAAGCCGACGAACATCCAGCGCAGCGCCCCGGTGGAGCCGTTCACGTTGCCGACGAGCTGCTCGACGAGGAAGCCGTTCTCGCCGCCCGGGCCCGCGAAGTACACGGCGATGACCGAGACGAGCATGACGAGCCCGCCGGCCAGGCTGAAGAGGAGGAACTTCACGGCCGCGTACTGCCGCTGCGGGCCGCCGTAGAGCCCGATGAGGAAGTACACCGGGATGAGCATGGCCTCGAAGAAGACGTAGAAGAGGAACACGTCCGTGGCCGCGAACACCCCGACCATGAACGCCTCGAGGACGAGCATGAGCGCGAAGTAGCGCTTGAACCGGCCGGGGGTGTCGACGACCTCGTCGTTCCACGCCGCGAGGATGCACACCGGGGTGAGGATCGCGGCCATGACGATGAGCGCCAGGGCGATGCCGTCGACCCCGAGCGCGTAGGACACCCCGAACTGGGGGATCCACGAGTGGGTCTCGGTGAGCTGGAACATCCGGCCGGACCCGGCGTCGAACGCGACCCAGGCGAGCACGGCGAGGACGAGCGTCACGAGCGAGGCGCCGAGCGCCACCGGACGGGCCAGCCGCACCGAGCCGGTGGGCAGCGCCGCGACGACGACCGCGCCGAGCACCGGCACGACCATCATCAGCGTGAGCAGGGGCAGGGAGGTCACTGGATCACCCACAGAGCACCGAGGACGGCGACGACACCGGTGAGCATCGTCAGGGCGTACGAGCGGGCGTAGCCGGTCTGGAGCCGGCGCAGCCGCGAGGAGAAGCCACCGACGAGGGCGGCCATGCCGCCGGCCGCACCGTCGACCCCCCGCGCGTCGGCGAAGACGAGGGAGCGGGTGAGGTGGGTGCCGGGCCGCATGAACAGGCCCTCGTTGACGGCGTCCTGGTAGAGGTCGACCCGGGCGGCGCGGGTGAGCACCGACGCGCGGGGCGCGACCTCGGGGACGTCCTCGCGCCAGTAGGAGCGCCAGGCCAGGTAGATGCCGCCGACGACGAGGAGCAGCGTGATGCCCATGAGCGGCAGCGTGCCGATGACGGCGTCGGCCTCGGGGTGCTCACCGACCACCGGCTCCAGCCAGTGCTCGATGGCGTGCGTCGGGCCGAGCGCGAGGCCGAGGAAGGCCGAACCGACGGCGAGGACCATCATCGGGATCGTCATGATCTTCGGCGACTCGTGCGGGTGGACGTCCTCGGTCCAGCGCTTCTCGCCGTGGAAGGTCATGAAGAACAGCCGCGACATGTAGAAGGCGGTGATGCCGGCGCCGACGAGCGCCGCGCCGCCGAGGACCCACGGCCGCCAGCCCTCGCCGGTGAAGGCGGAGTGGATGATCTCGTCCTTGGACCAGAAGCCGGAGAACGGCGGCAGCCCGATGATCGCGAGGTAGCCCAGGCCGAAGGTCGCCCAGGTGATCTTCATGGCCCCGGAGAGCCCGCCGAACCGGCGCATGTTCACCTGGTCGTTCATGCCGTGCATCACCGAGCCGGCGCCGAGGAACATGCCGGCCTTGAAGAAGCCGTGGGTGAGCAGGTGGAAGATCGCGAAGGCGTACCCCACCGGCCCGAGCCCGGCCGCGAGCATCATGTAGCCGATCTGGCTCATCGTCGAGGCGGCGAGGGCCTTCTTGATGTCGTCCTTGGCGCAGCCGACGACCGCCCCGAAGAGCAGCGTCACGGCGCCGACGAGCGCGACGGCCAGGGCGGCGTCCGGTGCGGCGTCGTAGATGACGTGCGAGCGCACGACGAGGTAGACGCCGGCGGTGACCATCGTCGCCGCGTGGATGAGCGCCGACACCGGGGTCGGGCCGGCCATGGCGTCGCCGAGCCAGGACTGGAGCGGGAACTGCGCGGACTTGCCGCAGGCGCCGACGAGCAGCAGCAGGCCGATGGCGACGAGCGTGCCCTGGCCGGCGTTCGCGACGCCCTCGTTGACGGTGGCGTAGGAGACCCCGCCGAAGCTGATGAACATCGTCATGATGGCCAGCGACAGGCCGAGGTCGCCGACCCGGTTGACGATGAACGCCTTGTTCGCCGCGGTGGCGTAGGCGGGGTTCCAGTTCCAGAACCCGATGAGCAGGTAGGACGCCAGGCCGACGCCCTCCCAGCCGACGAACAGCAGGAGGTAGCTGTCGCTGAGGACGAGCAGCAGCATCGCCGCGACGAAGAGGTTGAGGTAGGCGAAGAAGCGCCGCTTGTCGGGGTCGTGCTCCATGTACCCGAGCGAGTACACGTGGATGAGGGACCCGACGAACGTGATGAGCATGACGAACGCCACCGACAGCGGGTCGACGAGCAGCCCGAGGTCGAGGTCGAAGGAGCCCGCCGGGATCCAGCTCCACAGCGTCAGGTGGTGCGCGCGCTCCTCGGCGGAGGCGCCGAGCAGCTGGACGAGCACGACGACACCGAACGCGAAGCTCGCCCAGGACATCCCGGTGGCCAGCGCCGGACCGAACCGGTTGGTCCGGCGGCCGCCGAGGAGGAGGATCGCCGCGCCGAGCAGCGGGAGCGCGACGAGCAGCCACGCGGCCGAGGCCGCGCCGCTCGCGTCCGCCGCCGCGGGGACGCCCTCCGCGGTGATGAGTGAGTGCACCAGTGCTCCTTACAGCTTCAGCAGGTTCGCGTCGTCGACCGAGGCCGACCGGCGGGACCGGAAGATCGCCATGATGATCGCGAGCCCGACGACGACCTCGGCGGCGGCGACGACCATGACGAACAGGGCGAGGACCTGGCCGTCGAGGTTGCCGTGCATGCGGGCGAAGGTGACGAAGACGAGGTTCGCGGCGTTGAGCATGAGCTCGACGCCCATGAAGACGATGATCGCGTTGCGGCGGGTGAGGACGACGGCGCCGCCGATGACGAAGAGGACCGTCGCCAGGTAGACGTAGTTGACGAGGCTCATCGGTCCCTCCCCTCCGCGACGTCGCGCTCGATGTCGCGCTCGTCCTCGACCCACAGCTCGGGGCTGACGTTCTGCTCGCGGGCGGTGAGCACCCGGGAGACCGACAGCTCGGCGGGCGTGCCGTCGGGCAGCAGCGCCGGGGTGTCGACGGCGTTGTGGCGGGCGTAGACGCCGGGGGCCGGCAGGCCGGCGAGGTGCTTGCCCTCGCGGAAGCGGCGGCGGCTCCACTCCTTCTGGTCCGGGCCCTTGCCGAGCCGCTCGCGGTGAGCGAGGACCATGGCGCCGAGCGCGGCCGTGATGAGCAGGGCGCTCGTGATCTCGAAGACCCAGACGTACCGGCCGAAGATCAGCTCGGCGACGCCGGAGACGTTGCCGTTCTCGGCGTTGAGGGTGGCCAGCGCCGTGACGTCGGCCCCGCCGATGTTGGCCTTGCCGACCTGGAGGCCGAGGAGCAGCCCGAGCCCGACGGCGAGGACCGCCGTGGCCCAGCGCTGGCCGGTGATGGTCTCGACGAGGCTGTCGCTGGAGTCGACGCCGACGAGCATGAGCACGAAGAGGAAGAGCATCATGACCGCGCCGGTGTAGACGAAGATCTGGATGACCCCGAGGAAGTCCGCGTCCTGGGCGATGTAGAACACCCCGAGGATGATCATCGTCAGCGCCATCCCGAGGGCGGCGTGGACGGCCTTGCGGGCGAACACGAGCCCGAGGGCGCCGAGCACCGACAGCGGCCCGAGGATCCAGAACATCACCTCCTCACCGGAGCCGGTCACGAGGTCACCTCCGCGTCGTCGTCGCTGCGGGTCCGGCCCGCGACCACCTCGCGCTGGGCGTCGGTGGCCTCGGTGACCTTCCCGAGGTAGTAGTCGCGCTCCTCCAGGCCGTCGACCATGGGGAACGGCGGCTGGAGCATCCCCGGCTGGAGCGGGGCCAGCAGCTGGTCCTTGGTGTAGATGAGGTCGGCGCGGTTGTCGTCGGCGAGCTCGTACTCGTTGGTCATCGTGAGCGCCCGGGTGGGGCAGGCCTCGATGCACAGCCCGCAGAAGATGCAGCGCAGGTAGTTGATCTGGTAGACGCGCCCGTAGCGCTCGCCGGGGCTGAAGCGCCCCGCCCCGTCGCCGGTGTCGTCGTTGTTCGCGCCCTCGACGAGGATCGCGTCGGCCGGGCAGGCCCAGGCGCACAGCTCGCAGCCGACGCACTTCTCGAGCCCGTCGGGGTGGCGGTTCAGCTGGTGGCGACCGTGGAAGCGCGGCTGGGTCGGGCGCTTCTCCTCGGGGTACTCCTCGGTCGCGACCTTGCGGAACATCGTCGAGAACGTGACGCCGAACCCGGCGACGGGGGCGAACAGGTCGGAGAAGAAGCCCTTGCCCCTCTGCTCGTCAGCCACGAGTGGCCTCCTCGGTGTCGGACGTCCCGGTCAGGGCCGGCGCGGAGAGCGAGGGCTCCCGCAACCGCTGGCCGGGCATGGGGGGGACGGGGTGGCCGCCCGCGTACGGGTCGATCTCGTCCTCGACGTGCGGGTGCAGCGCGGCCTCCTTGCGCTCGGCGCGCGCGTCCCACATCCAGCCGCCGACGAGGGCGAGGACGGCGACGACGCCGACGAGCGCCAGCGAGCTGCCGGGGAAGACCCGGCCGGCGACGGTGACATCGGGCAGGAAGGTCATCCAGCCGTTCTGGCCGGCGCGGAAGAAGGCGACGAGGACGACCCAGAGCAGGGTCGAGGGGATGAGGAACTTCCACCCGAAGCGCATGAACTGGTCGTAGCGCACGCGCGGGAGGGACCCGCGCAGCCAGACGAAGACGAAGATGAAGGCCCAGAGCTTGGCGGTGAACCAGAACAGGCCCCACCAGCCCTCGTCGAACATGCCGCCGTTGATGGCCGCGATGCCGGGAGGGGCCGCGTAGCCGCCGAGGAACATCGTCGTGGCCAGCGCCGAGACGGTGAACATGTTGATGTACTCGCCGAGGAAGAACATGGCGAAGCGCATCGAGCCGAACTCGGTGTGGAAGCCGCCGGTGAGCTCGCCCTCGCCCTCGGCGAGGTCGAAGGGCAGGCGGTTGGTCTCGCCGACCATGGTGATGACGTAGACGAAGAAGCTGAAGAACGCCGGGACGACGAACCACAGGCTGCTCTGCGCCGCGACGATCTGCGAGGTCGACATCGAGCCGGCGTAGAGGAACACAGCGACGAGCGAGAGCCCCATGGCGATCTCGTAGGAGATCATCTGCGCCGAGCTGCGCAGGCCGCCGATGAGCGGGTAGGTCGAGCCCGAGGACCAGCCGGCGAGCACGACGCCGTAGATGCCGACGCCCGCGACGGCGAGGACGAGCAGCACGGCGACGGGGGTGTCGGTGAGCTGGAACGGCGTCGTGTGCCCGAACATCGACACCTCGCCCGCCATCGGCATGATCGCGAACGAGACGAAGGCCATCGTCGCGGTGATGAGCGGGGCGAGGGTGAAGACGATGACGTCCGAGGCCTTGGGCCGCACGTCCTCCTTGAGCATGAGCTTCATGCCGTCGGCGAGGGTCTGCAGCAGGCCGAAGGGGCCGTTGCGGTTCGGGCCGGGACGCTGCTGCATCCGGCCGATGACGCGCCGCTCGAACCAGATGACGAGCAGGGTCGAGAGCAGCAGGTAGACGAAGATCAGCAGCGCCTTGACCAGGGTCAGCCAGAGCGGGGTGTCGGTGAAGTCCGCGACCGGGTTGTCGTTGGTCGCGGCGGTCAGCGCCGCGAGGTCCGGGAGCGCGCTGGCGGGCAGGCTCATGAGACACCCTCCTTGGTGACGGAGACGAGCGTGCCGGGCGCGCCGCCCAGCGTGCCCCGCAGGTCGCAGTCCTGCGAGTTCGTGGGCAGCCACACGACGTGGTCGGCCATCTCGGTGAGCACGACCGGGGCGGTGACCGTGACGCCCTCGGCGCCCCGCACGGTGAGGGCGTCGCCCTCGACCACACCGAGCGCGGTGGCGGTGACCGGGGAGACCCGCGCGACGGCCGCCGGGGCCGTGCCGGCGAGGAACTGCTCGCCGTCCTGCATCCGGCCTCGGTCGAGCAGGTGGCGCCAGGTGGCGAGGACGAGGGTGCCGTCGGTGAGCTCGGGCACCTGGCCCGGCTCGACCGTCGGGGCCTGCGGACGCGCCCCGACCCACGGTCCGAGCTGCTGCATCTCGCCGCGCACCTCGCGCAGCGTCCGGGTGCCGAGGAACTCGCCCATCTCGTCGGCGAGCATGGCCAGGGCCCGGTAGTCGCTGACGTAGGTGGTCTCCAGCGCCTCCTCGAAGGGTCGCAGGCGGCCCTCCCAGTCGACGAACGTGCCGCCCTTCTCGGCGTGCGCCGCGACGGGCAGCACGACGTCGGCGACCTCGGTGACCGCGGAGCGGCGCAGCTCGAGGGAGACGAGGAACGGACGGGCCAGGGCGAAGGCGGCTCCCGGGATGCCGAGGTCGGCGGGGTCGACCCCCCCGACGACGAGCGCGTCGACCTCGCCGGAGGCGGCGCCCGCGACGATGCCGGCGGTGTCGCGGCCCGGCGTGGCCGGGAGGTCCCCGACCCCCCAGACCGAGGCAACCTGCTCGCGCGCCGTGGCGTCGGCGACGGGACGGCCGCCGGGCAGGAGGCTCGGCAGCGCGCCGGCCTCGAGGGCGCCGCGCTCGCCGGCGCGCCGCGGCACCCACGCGAGACGGGCGCCGGTGGCCTCGGCCAGGGCGAGGACGGCCGACAGGGCGCCTGGCACCGTGGCCAGCCGCTCGCCGACGAGGATCACCCCGCCCTCGCGCAGCGCGTCGGCCGCGTCGGAGACGAGGTCCCCGCCGGAGCCGGCCGCGACCGCGCGCAGGACCTCGGGCTCGGTGCCCGGGGCGGTGGGGATGAGCGTGCCGCCCATCTTGGCCAGGCCGCGGGTGGCGACCGGGGACACCGCGAAGACGCGGGTGCGGGTCTTGCGGTACGCCTTGCGCAGCCGCAGGAAGACGATCGGGCTCTCGTCCTCGGGCTCCAGCCCGACGAGCAGGACGCCCGCGGCCGCCTGGAGGTCGGCGTAGGTGACCGAGCCGTCGCCCGGGCCGGTGCCGACGACCTGCGAGCCGAGGAACTGCTCCTCCTCCGCCGAGTGCGGGCGGGCGCGGAAGTCGACGTCGTTCGTGCCGATGACGGTGCGGGCGAACTTGCCGTACGCGTAGGCGTCCTCGGCGCTCACCCGGCCGCCGACGAGCACCGCCGGCGAGTGCGCGGCCCGCAGGCCCTCGGCGGCGCGCTCCAGGGCCTCACGCCAGGAGGCGACCCGCAGCTCGCCGTCCTCGCCGCGCACCATCGGCAGCTCGACGCGGTCGCCGACCTGGGTGTAGGCGAAGGCCCAGCGGCCCTTGTCGCAGTTCCACTCCTCGTTGACCTCCGGGTCCGCCTGCGCCAGCCGGCGCAGCACCGAGCCGCGCCGGTGGTCGGTGCGCTGCGAGCAGCCGCTGGCGCAGTGCTCGCAGACGCTCGGGGTCGACACGAGGTCGAAGGGGCGGCTGCGGAAGCGGTAGGCCGCGCCGGTGAGCGCGCCGACCGGGCAGATCTGGACGGTGTTGCCGGAGAAGTAGGACTCGAACGGCTTCTCCTCGTAGATGCCGACCTGCTGCAGCGCGCCGCGCTCGACGAGGGCGATGAACGGGTCACCGGCGACCTGGTCGGAGAAGCGGGTGCAGCGGGCGCACAGCACGCAGCGCTCGCGGTCCAGCAGCACCTGGCTGGAGATGTTGATCGGCTTGGGGTAGGTCCGCTTGACGTCCTCGAACCGGGAGCCGCCGCGGCCGTTGCTCATCGCCTGGTTCTGCAGCGGGCACTCGCCACCCTTGTCGCAGACGGGGCAGTCCAGCGGGTGGTTGATGAGCAGCAGCTCCATGACGCCCTTCTGCGCCTTGTCGGCGCCCTCGGACGTGTACTGCGTCTTGACGACCATGCCCGGGGCGACGGTCATCGTGCACGAGGCCTGCGGCTTCATCCGTCCGGGCGGGCCCTGCATCTGCGTGGGCTCGCCGGGGGTGCCGTCGGGGCCGGGGCGGCCGGGCATCCACACCTCGACGAGGCACTGGCGGCACGCGCCGACCGGGTCCAGGCCGGGGTGGTCGCAGAAGCGCGGGATATCGATCCCGGCCTGCTCGGCGGCCCGGATGATGAGGGTGCCCTTGGGCACCGACACCTCGAGGCCGTCGATCGTCAGCGTGACGAGCTCGGCCGGGGCCTGGGTCTGCGTCGTCGCGGTCATGCGGAGACGGTCTCCTTCGCGTGGCCGTCCTTCGCCCACAGCGTCGAGGCCGCCGGGTCGAACGGACAGCCGCCGTGGGTGAGGTGGGCGAGGTACTCGTCGCGGAAGTACTCGATGGAGCTCGTGATCGGGCTCGTCGCGCCGTCACCGAGCGCGCAGAAGCTGCGGCCGAGGATGTTGTCGCAGATGTCGAGGAGCTTGTCGAAGTCCTCCTCGCTGCCCTCCCCGTGCTCGATCCGGCCGAGGATCTGCTTGAGCCACCACGTGCCCTCGCGGCACGGGGTGCACTTGCCGCAGGACTCGTGCTTGTAGAAGTCGGTCCAACGGTCGACGGCGCGCACGACGCAGACGGTGGAGTCGAACACCTGGAGCGCCCGGGTGCCGAGCAGCGACCCGGCCGCGGCGACGGACTCGAAGTCGAGCGGGACGTCGAGGTGCTCCGCGGTGAAGATCGGGGTGGACGAGCCGCCCGGGGTCCAGAACTTGAGCTCCTTGTCCGGGTCGCGCATCCCGCCGGCGAGGTCGAGCAGCTCGCGCATCGTGATGCCGAGCGGCGCCTCGAACTGGCCGGGGTTCTTCACGTGCCCGGAGAGGCTGAAGATGCCGAAACCGGTGGACTTCTCGGTGCCCATGCCGGTGAACCAGTCGGCGCCCTCGAGGACGATCCCGGGGACCGAGGCGATGGACTCGACGTTGTTCACCGAGGTCGGGCGGGCGTACAGCCCCGCGGCGCCGGGGAACGGCGGCTTGCTGCGCGGCTGGCCGCGGCGCCCCTCGAGGCTGTCGAGGAGCGCGGTCTCCTCGCCGCAGATGTAGGCGCCGGCGCCGGCGTGGACGGTGATCTCGACGGTGCGTCCGCTGCCGAGGACGTTCTCGCCGACGAGGCCGGCCTCGCGGGCCTCCTCGACCGCGCGCAGCAGCCGACGGTAGACGTGGACGATCTCGCCGCGGATGTAGATGAACGCGTGCTCGCAACCGATGGCCATCGAGCTGATGACGACGCCCTCGATGAGGACGTGCGGGTTGGCGAGCATGAGCGGGGTGTCCTTGCACGTGCCCGGCTCGGACTCGTCGGCGTTGACGACGAGGTAGCGCGGCCCGCCGTCGGGCGGGGCCATGAACGACCACTTCATCCCGGTGGGGAACCCGGCGCCGCCGCGGCCGCGCAGCGAGGAGTCCTTGACCGCGGTGAGGATGGCCTCGGGCTCCATGCCGACGGCCTTGTCCAGCGCGCGGTAGCCGCCGGAGTCCCGGTAGCTCTGCAGCGTCCAGGCCCGCGGGTCGTCCCAGGTGCGGGTGAGGATCGGGGTCAGCGTGTCGGTCATCGGTCACCCTTCCCGTCGCGGCGGCGGTCGCGGGCGTCGGTGAAGCCCGCGGCCCGCGCCGCCTCGGCGTCGCGGAACCACACCTCGGCGCGGGTGCGCCCGTACCAGGGCGACTGCGGGGTGTGGAAGAGCATGGAGTCGGCGTTGCCCTTGACGTCCCAGCCACGGGGGCCGGTGCCGTCGGGGCCGGACCGCGCGGACAGGTCGCCGAAGCCGCCGTCCTCGAAGCCGCTGCGGTCCTCGGCGCGCTCGGTCGTCTCGTCGAACAGGCTCGCCGACGGCGAGGCGTCGTGGTCGGCCGGCACGCTGGCGCTCTGGGCCGAGACGTTCGCGGCCCGGTCCTTGGCATGCTCGAGGTCCGCGGACTGGGCGGGCGCGATGTCGACGGCGTCGGCCTTGCGCACGGGCTCACGGGCGACGCCGGAGACGCCGTCACCGGTGGAGACGACCGGCGGTCCGGCCGGGGCCTCCTCCTTCGCCTCCTTCTCGCCCTTCTCGGGGGCCTTGCCGCCGGCGTCTGCGGCGTGCTTCTCGCCCGGGGTGTCGTCGGTCTCGTCGCGCTCGGCGGCGGGCTCGGCCTTCTCGGCCTTGGCCTCGTCGTGGGCGGGGGTGACCTCGGTGCTGCCCTGGGCGTCGAGCTCGGGGGCCTCGTTGTGGTCGCGGCCGCCGGCGCCCTCGGGGGCGGTCCAGCCGTTGCGCTTGGCGATCTCGAGGCCGACGAGCGAGGCGGGGCCCGCGGCGACGCCCTCGTCGGCGAGGCCGTCGGAGAACCCGGCGAGGGTGCGGCTCATCTCCTTGAACGAGCACACCCGGTTGGGGCCCCGGGTGGGGCGCACGTCGCGGCCGTCGCGCAGGTCGTCGACGAGCTGCGTCGCCGACTGCGGCGTCTGGTTGTCGAAGAACTCCCAGTTGGCCATGACGACCGGCGCGTAGTCGCACGCCGCGTTGCACTCGACGCGCTCGAGGGTGATGGTGCCGTCCTCGGTGGTCTCGTCGTGGCCGACGCCGAGGTGGTCCGAGAGGGTCTCCCAGATCTCGTCGCCGCCCATGATCGCGCACAGCGTGTTCGTGCAGACCCCGACGGTGTACTCGCCGTTGGGGTGGCGCTTGTACTGCGTGTAGAACGTCGCGACGCCCGAGACCTCGGCGGTCGTGAGGTCGAGCAGCTCGGCGCACAGGTCGATGCCGCGCCCGGTGACGTAGCCGTCGACCGACTGCACGAGGTGCAGCAGCGGGAGCAGCGCCGACCGCTTCTGCGGGTACTTGGCGATGACCTCAGCGGCGTCGGCGCGGAAGCGCGCCTCGACGTCGGCGGGGTAGGGCTCCTTGGACACCTCGGGCACCGTGAGGTGCCCGGAGGCGGACTGCAGACCGAAGTCTCCGGCCATCAGCGGTCGACACCTCCCATGACGGGGTCGATGGAGGCCACGGCGACGATGACGTCGGCGACCTGCGATCCCTCGCACATCGCGGCCACGGCCTGCAGGTTGTTGAAGCTCGGGTCGCGGAAGTGCGCCCGGTAGGGACGGGTGCCGCCGTCGGAGACGGTGTGGCAGCCCAGCTCGCCCTTCGCGGACTCGACGGCCGCGTAGGCCTGGCCCGGCGGGACGCGGAAGCCCTCGGTGACGAGCTTGAAGTGGTGGATGAGGGCCTCCATCGAGGTGCCCATGATCTCGCGGATGTGGTCGAGGCTGTTGCCCTGGCCGTCGCCGCCGATGGCGAGCTGGGCGGGCCAGGCGATCTTCTTGTCCTCGACCATGACCGGCTGGCCCTCGGTGCGCTGGAGCCGGTCGAGGGTCTGCTCGACGATCTTCAGCGACTCGTACATCTCGTCGATGCGGATGCGGAGCCGGTCGTAGGCGTCGCAGCCGCTGCGGGTGATGACCTCGAAGTCGTAGGTCTCGTAGCCGCAGTACGGGGCGGACTTGCGCAGGTCGTGCGGCAGGCCGGTGGAGCGCAGCACCGGGCCGGTGACGCCGAGCGCCGTGCAGCCGGTGAGGTCGAGGTAGCCGACGCCGACCGTGCGGCCCTTGAGCAGCGGGTTCTCGACGAGCAGCTTCTCGAGCTCGCCGAGGCCGGTGCGCAGCTCGGTGACGACGCCGCGGACCATGTCGACCGCGCCGTGCGGCACGTCCTGGGCGACGCCGCCGGGACGGATGTAGGCGTTGTTCATCCGCAGGCCGGTGACGGCCTCGAAGACCCGCAGGATCCGCTCGCGCTCGCGGAAGCCGACGGTCATCACCGTCGTCGCGCCCATCTCCATGCCGCCGGTGCCGAGGGCGATGAGGTGGCTGCTGACGCGGGTCAGCTCCATCATGAGCACGCGGATGACCGACGCGCGCTCCGGGATGCGCTCGGTGATGCCGAGCAGCCGCTCGATGGAGAGGCAGTACGCCGCCTCCTGGAACATCGGGGTGAGGTAGTCCATCCGGGTGCAGAACGTCACGCCCTGCGTCCAGGTCCGGAACTCCATGTTCTTCTCGATGCCCGTGTGCAGGTAGCCGATGCCGGCCCGCGCCTCGGTGACGGTCTCGCCGTCGAGCTCGAGGATGAGCCGGAGCACGCCGTGCGTCGACGGGTGCTGCGGGCCCATGTTGACGACGATGCGCTCCTCGGACAGGGCCGTGGCCTCGTCGACGAGGTCGTTCCAGTCGCCACCGGAGACGGTGAAGACCGGCGCGTCGTCGGTGTCGTCGTCGACCGACGCCCCGTAGGGGTCGCCGGGCAGCGCCGGGTCGAGCCCGGGGCTCGCGGCGGTGTCGTCGTAGATCGTCTCGTCGTGGGTCGTCATCAGCTGTACGCCCTCCGCTCGTCGGGCGGCGGGACGACGCCGCCCTTGTACTCGACGGGGATGCCGCCGAGCGGGTAGTCCTTGCGCTGCGGGTGGCCGGGCCAGTCGTCCGGCATGAGGATGCGCGTGAGGGCCGGGTGGCCGTCGAACTCGATGCCGAACATGTCCCAGACCTCGCGCTCGTGCCAGTCGTTGCCGGGCCAGACCTCGACGACCGACGGGACGTGCGCGTCGTCGTCGGGGCAGGTGACCTCGAGGCGCAGGCGGCGGCTGCCGTGGGTGATCGACAGCAGCGGGTAGACGGCGTGCAGCTCGCGGCCGGGCTCGCCGGGGTAGTGGACGCCGGAGACGCCCATGCACAACTCGAAACGCAGGTCGGGGTGGTCGCGCAGGACCCGGGCGACGGCGACCAGGTGCTCCCGGGCCACGAAGAGGGTCATCTCGCCGCGGTCGACGACGACCTTCTCGACGGCGTCGTCGTAGCCGACGGACTCGCCGAGGGCACGGCCCAGGATGTCGGCGACCTCGTCGAAGTAGGACCCGTACGGGCGGGCGCTGGCGCCGGGCAGGAGGGTCGGGGTGACGAGCCCGCCGTAGCCGGAGGTGTCCTGGCCGCGGGTGGCCCCGAACATGCCGCGCCGCTCGCCGATCTTCACCGGCTCGCTGTCGACCGGCGACAGCTCGGCCCAGCGGCCGACGCCGGTGGCGTGCGCGACGTCGACGGCCTGGCGGTCGTCGTCGGTGCGGGTGTCAGCGGAGTCGACCTCCTTGTCGGGCAGCGTCGTGCCCTCGCCGGACTCGAGCCCGGTGCCCTCGGGGGAGGTGTTCTTCTCGGCCTTCTCGTCGCTCATGCCAGGAGGTTCTTCCCGGCCGGCGCCGCGATGTGCGCGAAGTGGTCGTGCGTCGGCGCCATCTGCGAGGTGGGCGTCGCCGAGAGGGCGGCGGCCTCGGCCGCGCGCGCGGCGGCGACCCGGTTGACCCCGAGCTTGCTGTGCTGGATCTGGCCGTGCAGCTCGATGATGGCGTTGAGCAGCATCTCCGGGCGCGGCGGGCAGCCGGGCAGGTAGATGTCGACCGGGATGACGTGGTCGACGCCCTGGACGATGGCGTAGTTGTTGAACATGCCGCCGGAGGACGCGCAGACGCCCATGGAGATGACCCACTTGGGGTTCGGCATCTGGTCGTAGACCTGCCGCACGACGGGCGCCATCTTCTGGCTCACCCGTCCGGCGACGATCATGAGGTCGGCCTGGCGCGGCGTGGCGGCGAAGCGCTCCATGCCGAAGCGCGCGATGTCGTAGTCGGGGGTGCCGACGGCCATCATCTCGATGGCGCAACACGCGAGCCCGAAGGTCGCGGGCCAGATCGAGCCCTTGCGCATGTAGCCGACGACGTTCTCCAACGTCGTGAGGGCGAACCCCGCGGGCAGCTTCTCCTCGAGTCCCATCACGCCTCCTCGGCGGTCGTCAGGAATAGGTGGTCCGTGCTCAGTCCCACTCGAGACCGCCCCGCTTCCACACGTAGGCGTACGCGACGAACACGGTGACGATGAACAGGACCATCTCGACGAGGGCGAAGAGCCCGAGCTGGTCGAAGGCGACCGCGAACGGGTAGAGAAACACCGACTCGATGTCGAAGATGATGAAGAGCATCGCCGTGAGGAAATACTTGATCGGCACGCGCCCGCCGCCCACCGCGCGCGGCGTGGGCTGGATCCCGCACTCGTAGGCCTCGAGCTTGGCCCGGTTGTAGCGCTTGGGCCCGACGACGAGGCTCGTCCCCACCGACAGCACCGCGAAGCCGAAGCCGAGCGCGAGGAGGATGAGGAGAGGGACGTAGGGGTTGCTCATCGCGGGAGAACTCCCCTTTCGCTGCTCGACTGCGTCGGGTGGGCGCCGGGCGCCTGGTCCACGTGCTGGTCCCTGGTCATCCTAGGGGGAGGGACCGACGCCGCATCCAGGGGCGGGACGCCCCTGGGGTCGCTGCGCTGCGCGCGCTCTGTGCCGGTCACCGGTGCCTTCGCTTGTGAACGTCTTCACGAACGCCCCGAGTCTAGGACGGGCCCCCAGCGACGCGCACTGAGGCTCACCTAACCCTCGACGGTGCCTCCGCCCGGCCGGCGCGCCCGGTGCAGCGCGACGATCCCGCCGGAGAGGTTGCGCCACTGCACCCCGGTCCAGCCGGCGTCGGCGACCTGCTCGGCGAGCCCCCGCTGGTCCGGCCAGGCCCGGATCGACTCCGCGAGGTAGACGTAGGAGTCGGGGTTGCTGCTGACCCGCCGGGCGACCCGCGGCAGCGAGCCCATGAGGTAGCGGGAGTACACGGTGCGCAGCGGGGCGAGGGTCGGGCTGCTGAACTCGCAGACGACGAGGCGTCCGCCGGGCCGGGTGACCCGGAGGAACTCCCGCAGCGCGGCGGCGGGGTCGGCGACGTTGCGCAGCCCGAAGGACATCGTCACGACGTCGAAGGAGCCGTCGGCGAAGGGCAGGCGCATCGCGTCGGCGGCGGTGAACCCGAGGTCGGTGCGCCGGCGCCGGCCCTCGCGCAGCATCCCGAGGCTGAAGTCGGCCGGGACGACGTCGACGCCGGAGTCCGCGAAGGGCTCGCTGCTCGTGCCCGTTCCGGCGGCGATGTCGAGGACCCGCTCGCCGGGCTCGGCGGCGCAGGCGGCGAGGACGGCCCGCCGCCACAGCCGGTCCTGGCCGAGGGAGAGCACGTCGTTGGTCACGTCGTAGCGGCGCGCGACGTCGTCGAACATCGCGGCGACGTCGCGGGGGTCCTTCTCGAGGGAGGCGCGGGACATGCCGCCATCCTCGCACCGCTGCCGGGGAGCCCGCCGGTGCGCCGTATCGTGGGGTCCCGATGACCACGTTGCCCGCGGACCGCTCCGCGCACCCCGCGGCCGCCCCGCTCGTCGCCCGCACCGTGCCGCTCGACCCGGCACTGGCCGCCGACCTGCTCGCGCTCCTCCCGCCCGGCGACCCGACCTCGTCCGCCTCGTGGGTGCGCCGCGGCGAGGGCGTCGTCGGCTGGGGCCGGGCCGCGTCCGCGTCGGCGTCGGGACCCGGCCGGTTCGCCGAGCTGGAGCGGTGGTGGTCGGCGCTGGCCGGCTCGGCCGTCGTCCGCGACGAGGTCGCGCTGCCGGGCACCGGGCCGGTGGCCTTCGGCTCCTTCGCCTACTCCGAGGCCTCGCCCGCCGGGGCGACGCTCGTCGTGCCGCAGGTCGTCGTCGGCCGGCGCGGCGGGCGGGCGTGGATCACCACCGTCGCCGTCGGCCCGGACGTCGCGGGCCTCCCCGGCCCCGTCGACGTCCGGCCCCGGCCCGAGGCCGACCCGCCGCGCGACGTCGCGTTCGCCGACGGCGCCCTCTCCCCCGGCGACTGGGCGGGCGCCGTCGCCGAGGCCGTCCGGCGGATCACCGCGGGCGAGCTGGACAAGGTCGTCCTGGCCCGTGACCTCGAGGTGAGCACCGGCGCCCCGGTCGACGTGCGCTGGCTGCTGCGGCGGCTCGCCGAGCGGTACGACACGACGTGGGTCTTCGCCGTCGACGGCCTCGTCGGGGCCACCCCGGAGCTGCTCGTGCGCCGCGAGAAGGGCCTGGTCACCTCCCGGGTGCTCGCCGGGACGATCCGGCCGACCGGCGACGACGCCCACGACCTCGCCCTCGCGGCGTCGCTGGCGCGCTCGAGCAAGGACCTCGAGGAGCACGAGTACGCCGTGCGGTCGGTGGCCGACGCGCTCGCGCCGCACTGCTCGTCGATGAACGTCCCCGAGGCGCCGTTCGTCCTGCACCTCTCCAACGTCATGCACCTCGCCACCGACGTCACCGGCGTCCTCGACGACGCGACGTCCTCGCTGGCGCTGGCCGCCGCGCTGCACCCGTCGGCGGCGGTGTGCGGCACCCCGACCGCCGCCGCGGACGCCGTCATTGCCGAGCTCGAGCAGCTCGACCGCGGGCGCTACGCCGGCCCGGTCGGCTGGGTGGACGCCGCGGGCGACGGCGAGTGGGGCATCGCGCTGCGCTCGGGCGCGGTGGACCCGCTCGACCCGAGCCGGATGCGGATCTTCGCCGGCTGCGGCATCGTCGCCGGGTCCGACCCGGACGCCGAGCTCGCCGAGTCCTCGGCCAAGCTCGTCCCGATGCGCGACGCCCTCACCGCCGCGCCCCGCTGACCTCGTTGCTTCTTCCCGAACGTGTGTGAACACGCCGGGGATCCCCGGCGTGTTCACACACGTTCGGGAGAGGTGGGGGGGTCGGGGTCAGGTGAAGGGCGGCCGGGCGTCGACGGCGACCGACCGGGTGCCCGCCCAGCGCCACACGCGGGCGGCGGTGTCGCGGTCCTCGTCGGTGATGAGGTTGCCCATCCACCGCAGCGCCAGCGTCATGAGCCAGTCGCTGCGCATCCCCACCGGCCCGAGGGCCGAGAGGATCCGCGGCACGGTGAACACCCCGGCCAGCCGCCGGGCGACGGAGAACGCCTCGCCGTACTGCTCGCGCAGCAGCGCCGGCCACACCGCCGAGAGGTCCTCGTCGACGTGGTCGGCGACGAGCCGGCCGGTCTCGAGCCCGTAGTCGATGCCCTCGCCGTTGAGCGGGTTCACGCAGGCCGCGGCGTCGCCGACGAGCGCCCAGTTGCGTCCGGCCACCCCGCTGACGGCGCCGCCCATCGGCAGCAGCGCGCTCGTCGGCATCCGGCCCTCGCCGGAGAGGCGGAACTCGGCCCGCCGCTCCTCGGTGTAGTGGCGCATGAGCGGCTTGATCGCCACCGCCGCGGGACGCCTGGTCGTCGCGAGCGTGCCGACGCCGACGTTCACCTGGCCGCCGCCGAGGGGGAAGATCCAGCCGTAGCCCGGCAGCGCCTCGCCGGACTCGCCGCGCAGCTCGAGATGGCTGCTGATCCACGGGTCGTCGGAGCGCTCGGAGTCGACGTAGCAGCGCCCGGCCACCGCGTACACCGTGTCCTGGTGCCACTGCCGGCCGAGGACCTTGCCGAGCCCGGAGCGCACGCCGTCGGCGACGACGAGCCGCTCGCAGGCGATCTCGTCCGTCGTGCCGTCGGACCGCCGGAAGGTCACCGAGCGCACCCGCCCGTCCTCGACCGTCGCGTCGACGGCCTTGGCGTCCTCGACGCCGGTGGCGCCGGAGTCCAGGGCCGCCTGCCGGATGCCGGCGTCGAGCTCGGTGCGCGGCACGGCCGAGCCGTGGTCGGGCAGGGTGCCGCCCGGCCACGGCAGGTGCAGCGTCTGCCCGAACCCGTGCGCCCGCAGCCCTCGGTTCACGGCGTGGCCGCGCACCCAGTCGCCGAGGCCGAGCCGGTCCAGCTCGTGGATGGCCCGCGGGGTGAGGCCGTCGCCGCAGGTCTTGTCGCGCGGGAAGGTCGCGGCGTCGGCGAGGACGACGTCGCGCCCGGCGCGGGCGAGCCAGGCCGCGGCCGCGGACCCGGCGGGGCCGGCGCCGACGACGAGGACGTCGGTGGAGGCGGGGGTGTCGGGCACGGGTCGATTCTCGCAACAGCGGCGCCCGTGACCGAGCCGGGGTTCGACAGCGCGGAACCCGGTCGACGCGGGGGCGGGCGTCCGTGACGATGGGCGGCATGGAGCAGCGCAGTCCGTGGCGGGTCGTCGGCGTCACGCCGGAGAGCAAGGCCGCCTTCGAGGCCGTCGACGAGATCGTCTGGTTCGACGAGCCGGACCCCACCGACGAGGACCCCAGCGGCGGGCTCGACCCCGGGCGCAGCTTCGCGGCCAGCCGCACCGGGGACCCGCCGTTCGCCGGGATCTCCTCGTGGTTCGACCAGCGCCTCACCGTGCCGGGCCCGGGCGGGCCGCGGCAGGTCCGCAGCGCCGGGCTCACCTGGGTCGGGGTCCACCCCGACGAGCGGCGCCGCGGCGTGCTCACCGCGCTGCTGGAGCACCACCTCGCCGACGTGCACGCCCAGGGCGTGCCCCTCGGGGCGCTGCACGCCTCGGAGACCTCGATCTACGGGCGCTTCGGCTACGCCCAGGCCTCGTTCGGCGTGCACGTCGAGGTCGGCGGCGGCGCCGAGGTCACGGCGCCGGAGGGGCTGGAGGACGCTGACGTCCGTACCGAGCTCGCGAGCAGCGACGCCAATGACCTCGCCGCGCGCGTCCTGGCCGTCCAGCACGCCGCCGCGGCCGCCCACGTCGGCCACGTCACGCTCACCGAGCGGCACGTGGGGCGGATCCTGCGCCGCCACCCCGCGGCGGAGCGGGACAGCGAGCCGCGCCGGGTTCTGTTCGCGGTCCGGGGCGGCGTCGACGTCGGGTACGCGCTCGTGCGCCGCAGGCACCGCTGGGCCGACTCGCTGCCCCAGGGCTCCCTGACCTGCGACGCGCTGGTCACGGTCCACCCGGCCGCCCGGTTCGCCCTGCTGCGACGGCTCGTCGCCTTCGACCTCATCGGGAGGGTCTCGCTCCCGGCGGACTCGGTCGAGGACGAGGTCGTGTGGTGGCTGGGCGGTCCCCGGGCGGTCAAGGCCCGGGTCCACGACGCGCTGTGGCTGCGGATCGTCGACCTGCCCGCCGCCCTGTCGCTGCGCGGGTACGCCGCCGACGTCGACGTCGTCCTCGACGTCAGCGACGAGCGCTGCCCGTGGAACGCCGGCCGCTGGCGGCTCAGGGCGACCGCCGGGTCGGCGTCGTGCGAGCGCACCGAGGATCCCGCCGACGTCGCGCTGCCGGTCCAGGCCCTGGCCGGGGCGTACCTCGGCGGCCGGTCGCTGGCAGAGATGGCGCGGCAGGGCGTCGTCACGGGGACGGCCGACGCGGTGGAGCGGCTCGCGCGCGCGTTCGTCACCACCTCTCCCCCGGCGGCGGCGCTGGAGTTCTGACCCGGCCGGTCAGTCGCGCAGGGCCGCGGCGGCCACGGCCCGCAGGTCGGCGTGCGCCCGCCGGTGGGTGGTGCGGTCGACCCGGACCCGGACGACCCGCAGGCCGGCGGGGCGCTGCGCGACGGCGGCGGCGAGGTCCTCGCGGGTGGTCACGTCCCGGAAGGGCACGCCGTGCGCGGCGCACAGGGCGGCGAGGTCGGTGCCGGTCGGGGTGCCGAAGACCCGCTCGAACGACCCGGCCCGCTCGGGGGCGCCCGGCTCGAGGGTCGTGAAGATGCCACCCCCGTCGTCGTCGACGACGACGAGGGTGAGGTCCGGCCGAGGCTCGTCGGGGCCGACGAGCAGGCCGTTCGCGTCGTGGAGGAAGGTCAGGTCGCCTATCAGGCCGTGGGTCGGCCGGCCCGTTCCGAGGGCGACGCCCACGGCCGTCGACACGAGGCCGTCGATCCCCGCCAGCCCGCGGTTGGCGGACAGCCGGACCGGGCCGTGCGGCTCGAGCGGACGCCCCGTCGTCGCGAGGTCGAGGTCGCGCACCGGGTTCGAGGAGCCGACGACGAGGACGCCGTCGGCGGGCAGGGCGTCGTGGACGACGGAGGCGACGGCGAGCCCGCTCGGCCAGGGCAGCCCGGCCGCCGCGACGGCGTCCGCGACCCGGCGGCCCGCGTCGTCCCAGGCCCGCGCCCACGCCGACCGCGGCCGCTCGCCGCGCACGTCGTCGGGCCCCGCCGCCAGGGCGGCCCAGGGGTGGACCTGGCCCGCGACGTGGGACGGGTCCGGCCAGTCCGCGCGGGTCGTCACGACCTCGACGGCCAGGCCCGGGTGCCGCAGCAGCGCCGCGACCGGGCGCGCCAGGGTGACCCGGCCGACGACGACGACCCGGTCCGGCGCGTGCGCGTCGACCCACTCCGTCGGGGTGAGCAGCAGCGGCCCGTGGGGCAGGGCGCGCGAACGGGCGACCGGTCCGGCGGAGGGCTCGGCGAGGACCGGGTACCCGCGTCCCTCCGCCCACGCGACGGCGCGGAGGGCGTCCTCGCGACCGGTCTCGCCGACGACGACGAGGGTGCGCTCGACGTCCGCGATCCCCTCGGAGACCACCTCCGCCGCCCCGGTGGCGCGGCTCCAGGGCGAGCCGTCCGGACGGCCGGCGAGGGCGTCCGGCAGGGTGTCGTCACCGAGGTCGGGGACGAGCGGCTCGCGGAACCCGACGTTCACGTGGACGGGTCCCGCGGGGCCGCCGAGAGCGCCCTGCGCGGCGCTCAGCGCGCGGACGACCGTCGTCCGCCACGAGGCCGCCCGGCCGCCCGCGGCCTCGGGGACGACGTCGGGGGCGGGCAGGTCGGCGTCGAAGCGGGTGGCCCGGCCGAAGATGCCCGGCTGGGTCGTCGTCTGGTTGGCGCCGGTGCCCCGCAGCTCGTGCGGGCGGTCGGCGGAGAGGACGACGAGCGGCACGCCGGCGTGCGACGCCTCGAGGACGGCCGGGTGCAGGTTCGCGACCGCCGTCCCCGACGTCGTGACGACGACGACCGGCAGCCCCGACCCCTTGGCCAGCCCGAGGGCGAGGAACCCGGCGGAGCGCTCGTCGACCCGCACGTGCAGCCGCAGCCGGCCGGCGGCCTCGGCCGCGAGCACGGCGTACGCCAGCGGAGCCGACCTCGACCCGGGCGAGAGGACGACGTCGCGCACCCCCCCGCGCGCGAGCTCGTCGACGAGGACGGTCGCGAGCGCGGTCGAGGGGTTCACGGGTGTCGAGTCTTCCAGCCCGGGCGCCTCGGACCGGTCACGACGTCCGACGGCGTCGGCGAGGCCTCGGGCGCGTCCCGTCACCGGGACGGGGCGGGGGCGGGCTCAGGCGTCACCGACCAGCGCGCCGAACCGCAGCCCGACGTACCCGCTGACCGCGCTCGTCCCGCCGACGACCGTGACCCGCGTGGGCGCGAGCTCGAGCAGGGCCTGGCCCGCGTCGGGGGCGACGGCGACGCTCCGGGTGAGCAGCACGGGGAACCCGCCCCGGCCCGCCGCGGCCCCACCGGTGAGCCCGTCGGGGAAGGTCCGCCCCGAGGCGACCCAGGCACCGCGCGAGCTCGACCAGAACCGTTCGGCGACCTTCCGCGCGACCTGGTAGCGGTTCTCGCCGCCGACCCGCTCGACCCCGGTGCCCGGCAGGATCTCGCCGACGCGCGCGAGGACCTCCGAGCGCACGGCCTGCTCGCCGCCGAGGACGTAGACGCGGGTCGGCCGCAGGTCACGCAGCGCCCGCTCGGTCGCCGCGGGCAGCCGGCCGGCGCGGGTCAGGAGCACCGGCGCCCCGCTGCGCGCCGCTGCCGGCGTCGCCGAGAGGGCGTCGGGGAAGTCCTCGCCGGAGGTCAGGAAGACGGGCGAGGCGCCGGCGGGGAACCAGCCGGGCCGGGCCGCGACGCCCGCGGCGACGGCGTACCGGTCGGCGCCGTCGACCCGCTCGACCGTCGGCGCGAGACGCCGCAGCTCGACGAGGACGTCGTCGTCCACGGCCTCGGCGCCCCCGACGACGACGATCCGGTCCGGCGCGAGCCGCGCGATCTCCTCGCGCGTGACGACGGGCAGGCCGCTGCGCCCGGTGAGCAGCACCGGCGCCCCCCGCTTCGCCGCGGCGGCGCTGCCGGCCAGCGCGTCGGGGAACCGGGAGCCCGTCGCGACGATCACCTCGTCGGCGCCGCCCGGGTAGGTAATCCGGCTGACGTTCGCCGCGACGACGTACCGGTTCGCCCCGTCGACGCGGGACGACGACGTCGTGGCGGGCGAGACCTGGAGGATGGTGTCGCTGCCGTTGGACGTCGTGAGGTACAGCCGGCCCCCCGGTCCGGCGACCGAGCCGCGGAGGCGGCCGTAGGCGTTCTTCAGGAGGATCTGGGGTGCACCGAGGGAGCCGTCGGCCGCGACGTCGAAGCGCAGCACCTCGGAGTCCTTGAGGACGCTGACGAAGAGGTCGCCCTGCCAGTCCTGCCACTGCGAGCCGCGGGCGAAGGAGGCCCCGGACGTCGCGACCGTGCGGTCCCCGGACGCCCAGACCGGCGGCAGGTAGTCACCGGCGGGCCCGCACCCGGACGTGCTGTTCGGCCGACCGGCACCGGTGTAGCAGGGCCAGCCGTAGTTCCCGCCGGGCCGCAGCAGGTTCACCTCGTCGTCGACGCTCGGCCCGTGCTCGACCTCGTAGACGCGGCCGGTACCGGGCTGGAAGGCGATCCCCTGCGGGTTGCGGTGCCCCATCGACCACACGGCGTCCCGGCGACCGTCGATGACCGGGTTGCCGACCGGAACCCTGCCGGTGCGGGTGATGCGCAGCACCTTGCCGTTGAGGCTGCCCCGGTCCTGGGCCCGGGAGGCGACGGCCGCGTCGCCCATGCCGACCCACAGCAGGCCGTCGCCGTCCATCTCCAGGGCGCACCCGTTGTGGGTGGTCGCGGCCGCCATGCCGGTGAGGATGACCGTGGGGCTGCCGACCGAGAGCGTCGGCCCGAGGAGGACCTGGTAGCGCAGCACCTCGTTGACCCACGGCGCGCCGCCCGTCGGGCCGTCGGGGTCGCGGGAGGCGCAGACGTAGACGTAGGGGTGGCGCTCGTAGTCGGTGTCGACCGCGACGCCGAGCGCGCCGGACTCACCGGAGGCCCGCACGTCGGGGATGGTGACGACCCGCTCCTCCTCGGGCCCCGGCACGCCGTCGCTGGAGAAGACGAGCCTGCCCTCGCGCAGGGTCGTCACCATCCGTCCGTCGGGGAGGAAGCCGACGTCCCACGGGATCGGCACGCTCTGGTCGAGGACCGTGCGCGTCGTCGTGGTCGGCGCCACGTCGGCCCGGGCGACCGGGGTCGCGACCGGCAGCGCCGGAGCGGGGGTCGCGGTGGCCGCCGCGAGGGCCAGGACGAGGACCGGCAGGGCGGCGAGGGCCGCGGGCCGGCGGATGCGGACGGACCGGCGTGAGGTCATGGTGGTCATCCCCTCCGAGAGCGTGAGAGAACGGTAGGTGCTCACGGCGGGGCCCGCACCCCGGACGGGCGGACCCTGCCGAGCCGGGCCGCGCCGCCGGCCGACCGGGTCACCGCCACCTCCGTGACCCCGCGGACCGGGCGGTGGAGGAAGGCCGCCGCCGAGACCTCCCAGGCCGCCAGCCCCGGGACGGCGCCCGCCGGCGCGTCCTCGGCGGCGCGCACCGTGCGCTCGTACCCGGACAGGGCATGGCGGCGCACGTCCACCGGTGGTCCCGCCCCGGCCCGGACGGTGAGCCAGGACGGCGTGGCGGGGTTGGGCGTGAGGTCCAGGGTGGGCACGGGGTCGTCGGCGTGCTCGACCGAGAGGACCCGGACGGTCTCCGGCACGGCGAACACCCCGACCGGAGCCCCGGTCGTCAGCACGTGGGTCACGTGGTGCGTGCGGGTGAAGCCGGGGTCGGCAGCGAGCGCCGCCGCGTGGATGCCGCCCTGGCTGTGGCCGACGAGCAGCACCGGGTCGTCCGGGCGGGCCCGCCCCGACGCGGCCCGGGCCCGGTCGAGGGCGGCCACGACGCCGGCCGCGGCCAGCGTGGCGTCGCCGGTGACCGCCCGGACGTCGCTCGTCGCGTCGAACGGGTTGTCGCCGGCACGGGGTGACCACTGCTGGGTCCCGGGCACGGCCACGACCCAGGCCGACCCGCCGGCTCCGTCGTCGAGCTCGACGACGCGCACCCGCCCGCCGTCCAGCCCCTCGCCCAAGGCGACGAGGTCCGCCGGGCCGGCCGGGGACGGCACCGCCCGGTCCACCGGCACGGGACGGACGTCCACCCCGCGGGGACCGTCCGTGAGCAGCCCGGCCCGGGCCGCCGTCACCGCGCCCCGGTGCACCCCATCGAGGACGGCCGTCACCGCCCGCTCGACCTCGACGTACGCCCGTGCCGTGACCGACAGCCGCGCCGCCAGCACCTCGAGGCCGAGGGCCGCACCCCACAGGCCCGTCGGGCCCGTCAGCCGCACCCCGTCGGCCTCGACCCGCAGCCAGGACCCGAGCAGCCCGGGCCGGCGGATCAGGTCCGGGCTGCGGCACCGCTGCACCGCGGCCGCGAGCAGCGCCGCGTCCTCGCGCAGCAGCTCCGCGGCCTCGGTGAGCCGCGCCGCGACCGCCGCCAACGCCTCGGAGCGCACCGAGACCCGGCTCACGACGCCTCCCGCACGGGGTCCGCGGCCCCCTCGGCGCGGGCCACGGCCGCGAGGGCCACGACCGACTCCTCCAGCCACCCGAGCTCGTCGGCCAGGCGGGCCAGCCCGGCGCGGCGCTCGTCCACGAGCTCCCGGTAGCGGTCCGCGGCCTCCCCCTCCCACCACACCAGGGCGTACCGGGCCAGGGCCACCCGCCGTGCCTCCACCGACTCGCGCGCCAGCCGCACCCGGACCGCCAGCGCCTCGATCTCCCCCGTCGCGTGCCCCACCGGCCGCCCCCTCTCCTCGCCTCCACCCCACCCCGCGGACCGGCCGGACACCACCCCGACCGGCGAGGATGTGGACGACGACGGCCCACCCCGTCCCCTGTGGATGACGGTGGCGGCACCTACGCTGAGCCCCATGCCGCACCACGACCTCGTCATCATCGGCAGCGGGTCGGGCAACTCGCTCCTCACCCCCGACCTCGCCCGGCTGGACGTCGCCATCGTCGAGAAGGGCGTCTTCGGCGGCACCTGCCTCAACGTCGGCTGCATCCCGACGAAGATGTTCGTCATGCCCGCCGACCGGGTGGTCGAGGCCGACGACGCCTCCCGGCTCGGCGTGGACTTCCCCGCGCCGAGCGTGGACTGGCCGGCGATCCGCGACCGCATCTTCGGCCGGATCGACCCCATCTCCCGCGGCGGCGAGGAGTACCGGCGCGGCCAGGACCACGTGACCCTGTACCGCACCCGGGCCCGCTTCGTCGGCGAGCGCCGCCTGGCCCTCGACACCGGCGAGGAGCTCACGGCCGACCGGGTCGTCGTCGCCGCCGGCAGCCGCGCCGTCGGCCTGCCCGTCGAGCACCTCGAGGGCCCCGACCCCGAGCGCGGCATCCACACCTCCGACACCGTCATGCGCATGGACACCCTGCCCGAGCGGATGGTGATGATCGGCGGCGGCTACGTGGCCTGCGAGATGTCGCACGTGTTCGCCGGGCTCGGGGTGCAGGTGACCCAGGTCCAGCGCTCGTCGCGGCTGCTCATGAACGAGGAGGAGGCCGTCTCGCAGACCTACACCGACGTCGCGAGCGGCCGCTACGACGTCCGGCTCCGCTCGACGGTGACGAGCGCGACGCCCGTCGACGGCGGCTGGCTCCTCGAGATCGCCGGCCCGGACGGCTCGTCGACGCTCGAGACCGACGCCGTGCTGCTCGCCGTCGGCCGCCGGCCCAACGCCGACCTCGTCGACGCCGTCGACGGCGGCATCGACACCCACCCGGACGGGCGGATCGTCGTCGACTCCCAGCAGCGCACGAGCGCCGAGCGGGTCTGGGCCCTCGGCGACGTCAGCTCGGAGTGGCAGCTGAAGCACGTCGCCAACCACGACGCGAAGGTCGTCGCCCACAACCTGGCCGTCGACCTCGGCCGGGTCCCCGGACCGCCGCAACACAACGACCTCTTCCCCGTGCCCCACGCCGTCTTCGGGAACCCGCAGGTCGCCTCCTTCGGCCCGACGGCCCGCGAGCTCGAGGCCGACGGCACCCCGTACGTCACCTACACCCAGCAGGTGGGCGACGTCGCCTACGGCTGGGCGCTGGAGGACGAGGTCGGGCACCTCACCGTCCACGCCTCCCCCGACGGGCACCTCCTCGCGGCGCACATGGTCGGCCACCAGGCCTCGAGCATCATCCAGCCGCTCGTGCAGGCGGCCTCGCTCGGGCAGACCGCCGCGGAGGTCGCCCGCGGCCAGTACTGGATCCACCCGGCGCTCGCCGAGGTCGTCGAGAACGCGCTGCTCGGGCTGCCGCTCGAGCACTGACGCCGGGCGCCGCGCGGTCGTGGCCGTCGGCGCGCGGGGTGCCGAGGAACAGCCGGGTCCGGCGGACGGTGAGCGGCGGGGTCATCGGCGGTCTCCCCCGGTGAGGTGGCGGTGGGCGGCGGCGACCCGTTCGCGCCACCAGGCGACGCGGTCCGGCGCGGCGGCCCAGCGCTCCAGCAGACCGGGGTCGGCGTCGACCCGGCGGACCGGCAGCGCGCCGTCCCGCGGCAGCAGCGGGTCGGCGGCGACGTCGCCCTCCAGCAGCGCGACGGTCCCGAGGCCGCAGGCGTGCTCGAGCGAGGGCAGCGCGGCGGCCAGGGCCACCCCGGCGGCGATGCCGACGCTGGTGTCGACGGCGGAGGACACGACGGCGGGCAGGCCGCAGGCGTCGACGACCTCCAGGGCGCGCCGCACCCCGCCGAGCGGGGCGACCTTGACGACGACGAGGTCGGCAGCCTCCAGGTCGCGCACGCGCAGCGGGTCCTCGGCCTTGCGGATGGACTCGTCGGCGGCCACCGGGACCTCGACGCCGCGCCGGGCCAGCAGGAGCCGGAGGTCGCGCAGCTCCTCGACGCCGGCGCAGGGCTGCTCGGCGTACTCGAGGTCGTGGACGGCCAAGCGGGCGAGGGCGTCGGCGGCGGCGTCGACACCCCACGCGCCGTTGGCGTCGACCCGGACCCGGCCGGCGGGCCCGAGCCCGTCGCGGACGGCGGCGACCCGGGCGAGGTCGTCGGCAAGGGTCTGCCCGGGCTCGGCCACCTTGACCTTGGCCGTCGTGCAGCCCGGGTAGCGGGCGAGCACGGCCGGCACGTCGGCCGCGGCGACGGCCGGGACGGTGGCGTTGACGGGTACCCGGTCGCGCACCGGCGCCGGCGGGGCCTGCCACGCCGACTCGACCGCGGCGGCGAGCCAGCGTGCGGCCTCGGGCGCCTCGTACTCGAGGAAGGGCGCGAACTCGCCCCAGCCGGCCGGCCCACGGAACAGCGCGGCCTCGCGCACCTGCAGGCCGCGGAAGGGCATCCGCATCGGGACCGCGACGACGTGCAGGCCGTCGAGGAGGTCGGCGAGCGGCGGGACGGGCACCCGGCCACCGTAGGGCCCGGCGCCGCCCCGGCGGTCCCGGGTCGGGTGCCCGGGTGGTCGCCGGGGCGACCGGCCCGGCACCCGGGCCCGGCTAGCCTGACCCCCGTGACGGCGATCGACGGCGTGAGCGAGACCTTCGACCCCGCGGCCTGGGAGCCGGTGCCGGGCTTCGAGGGCCTCACCGACGTCACCTACCACCGCGCCGCCGGGCTCGGGTGCGTGCGGGTGGCCTTCGACCGCCCCGAGGTCCTCAACGCCTTCCGGCCGCACACCGTCGACGAGCTGTACCGCATCCTCGACCACGCCCGCCGCACCCCCGACGTCGGCGTCGTCCTCCTCACGGGCAACGGACCCGGGCCCGAGGGCACCGGGGCGGCCGGCAAGCGGGCCTTCTGCTCCGGCGGGGACCAGCGGATCCGCGGCCGGTCGGGTTACCAGTACGCCGCCGGCGAGACCGCCGACACCGTCGACACCCTGCGGGTCAAGGCCGAGGGCGGGCGGCTGCACATCCTCGAGGTGCAGCGCCTGATCCGGACCATGCCCAAGGTCGTCGTCGCCGTCGTGAACGGCTGGGCGGCCGGCGGCGGGCACAGCCTGCACGTCGTCTGCGACCTGACGATCGCCTCGCGCGAGCACGCCCGGTTCAAGCAGACCGACGCCGACGTCGGCTCCTTCGACGGCGGCTACGGGTCGGCCTACCTCGCCCGGATGGTCGGGCAGAAGCGGGCCCGGGAGATCTTCTTCCTCGGGCGCACCTACTCCGCCGACGACATGCGCGAGATGGGCGCGGTCAACCTCGTCGCCGACCACGCGTCGCTGGAGTCCGAGGCAGTCACCGTGGCCCGCGAGATCCTCGGCAAGTCGCCGCAGGCGCAGCGGATGCTCAAGTTCGCCTTCAACCTCGTCGACGACGGGCTCATGGGCCAGCAGGTCTTCGCCGGCGAGGCCACCCGCCTCGCCTACATGACCGACGAGGCGCTCGAGGGCCGCGACCAGTTCCTCGAGAAGCGCGACCCCGACTGGTCCCCCTTCCCCTGGCACTTCTGACCCCTCACCGCCTCCCGGCCTCGGTGACATTTCGGGGTGACCCCGAAATGTCACCGAGACCCCCGTGACGAAACCGGGGTCTCGGTGACGAACCGGGGTGTCGCGCCCGTCGGCGTCCCCGCCCGCCCCACCCGCACCACCCGCACCGCCTCTGCGGGTTCGCCGGTCGGACGCGGACACACGCCCGTCACGTGACTCGCGCAAGATGGGCGGCATGACGGATCCGAGCACCGAGCAGCTCATCCAGGCCGACCGCCGCGTCCCCGACGTCGCGCAGTACGCGGGCGGGGTGTCCAGCGACGCCCACCACGCGGCGCTGCGGGCCTCGGTCCGCCTCGTCGGGCGGCTGCTCGGCGAGGCCCTCATCCGGCACGAGGGCCAGGAGCTCCTCGACCTCGTCGAGCGGGTGCGCCTGCTCTCCCGCGAGAACCGCGAGGACGAGCTGCACGAGGTCCTCACCGGGGTCGACGACGCGACGGCCGTCCGGCTGGCCCGCGCCTTCACCGCCTACTTCCAGCTCGTGAACATCACCGAGCAGCTGCACCGCTGGCGCGAGCTGGCCGGCGCCGAGGAGGGGCCGCTGGCCGCCACCGCCACCCGCATCGGCAACGCCGTCGACGAGGGTGTCCTGGACCGCGACCTCGTCGAGCAGGTGCTGGCCCGCGTCGAGTACCGCCCGGTCTTCACCGCTCACCCGACCGAGGCCAGCCGCCGGTCGGTGCTCGAGCTGCTGCGCAAGACCGCCGACACCGTCGCCGACCTGTCCGACCCGCTGCGCCCGCGCGCCGACACCCCCCGGCTGGAGCGGCGCCTGGCCGAGCTCGTCGACCTGCTCTGGCAGACCGACGAGCTGCGTGTCTCGCGCCCCGAGCCCAAGGACGAGGCCCGCACGGCCATCTACTACCTGCGCTCGCTGACCCACGACGTCGTCCCCGACCTGCTGCAGGAGCTCGACCGCACCCTCGGGTCGATCGGCGTCACCCTGCCGGTCGGCGCGCGCCCGCTGCGGTTCGGCAGCTGGGCCGGCGGCGACCGCGACGGCAACCCCTTCGTCACGCCGCAGGTGACCCTCGAGGTCCTCGGCCTGCAGCACGACTTCGGGCTGCGGGCGCTCGCCGACGCCGTCGACGCCCTGCTCGTCGAGATGTCGCCCTCCAGCCGGGTCGTCGGCGTCACCGACGCCCTGCGCGAGAGCCTGGAGCGCGACGCCGAGGCGCTGCCCATCACCTACCAGGCGGTCAAGCGCCTCAACGCCGAGGAGCCCTACCGGCTCAAGCTCACCTACGTGCGGGTCCGGCTGCAGCGCACCCGGGACCGGCTGGCGCACGGCTCGCCGCACGAGCCCGGCCGCGACTACCTCGGCCTCTCCGAGCTCGTCGACGACCTCGCCCTGGTCCGCGACGCGATGCTCGCCGAGGGCGACCGGCTCACCGCCGACGGGGGCATCCTGCGCCTGCTGCGCACCGCGACGGCCGTCGGCATGGGGCTGGCCACCCTCGACGTGCGCGAGCACAGCGAGAAGCACCACGAGGCGCTGGCCGGCCTCTTCGACCGCATCGGCGAGCTCGACACCCCCTACGCCGACCTCGACCGCGCCGCGCGCACCGCGGTCCTCTCCCGCGAGCTCGCCTCCCGCCGGCCGCTGCTCGGGACCAACCGGCTCGACCTGCCGGAGGCGTCGGCCGCCTCGCTCGAGCTCATGGGCGCGGTCCGCGAGGCGCTGGACCGCTTCGGCCCGGACGTCGTCGAGACCTACATCGTCTCGATGACCCACGACGTCGACGACATCTTCGCCGTCGTCGTCCTGGCCCGGGAGGCCGGGCTCGTCGACACCGGGAGCGACTCTGTGCCGGCCAGCGCCCGGATCGGGTTCGCGCCCCTCTTCGAGACCGTCGCCGAGCTCGAGCAGGCCGGCCCGCTGCTCGAGGCCATGCTCGCCGACCCCGCCTACCGCCGCGTCGTCGCGGCCCGGGGCGACGTGCAGGAGATCATGCTCGGCTACTCCGACTCCTCCAAGGACGCCGGGATCGCGGCCTCGCAGTGGCAGATCCACCGGGCCCAACGGGGGCTGCGCGACATCGCCCGCGAGCACGGGGTCGTCCTGCGGCTGTTCCACGGCCGCGGCGGCTCGGTGGGCCGCGGCGGTGGCCCGACCGGCGAGGCGATCATGGCCCAGCCCAACGGCAGCCTCGACGGCCCGATCAAGATCACCGAGCAGGGCGAGGTCATCTCCGACAAGTACACCCTCCCCGGGCTGGGCCGCTGGAACCTCGAGACCGCGCTGGCCGCCGTCCTCGAGGCCTCGGTCCTGCACCGCCGCCAGCTGCTGCCGCCGGACGTCCTCGACGGCTGGAACGCGACGATGGACCTCGTCGCCGAGCACGGCAAGACCGCCTACCGCGCCCTCGTGCGCGACCCGTCGCTGTTCCGCTTCTTCGTCACCGCCACCCCGGTCGAGGAGCTGGGGAAGATGAACATCGGCTCGCGGCCGGCCAGGCGTCCCGGCGGCGACGGCGACCTGTCGGACCTGCGCGCCATCCCGTGGGTGTTCGGCTGGACCCAGTCCCGC
Source organism: Phycicoccus flavus (assembly GCF_004025965.2). Classification (GTDB taxonomy): domain Bacteria; phylum Actinomycetota; class Actinomycetes; order Actinomycetales; family Dermatophilaceae; genus Phycicoccus; species Phycicoccus flavus. The sequence goes on from NZ_SAYU02000022.1 coordinate 54,079, forward strand.
ATCATCCTGCCCGGGTGGTTCGGCGTCGGGTCCGGCCTCGCTGCCGCCCGCGCCGACGGCCGCGGCGACACGCTGGCCGAGATGTACGGCTCGTGGCCGTTCTTCCGCACCTTCCTGTCCAACGTGCAGATGACGCTGACCAAGACCGACCTCGACATCGCCGCCCGGTACGTCCGCGACCTCGTGCCCGACGAGGCGTCGCACCTGTTCGACGCCATCCGCGAGGAGCACGCCCGCACCGTCGAGGAGGTGCTGGCCGTCACCGGGCAGTCGGAGCTGCTGGAGTCCGCGCCGCTGCTCAAGCGCACGCTGGAGATCCGCGACGACTACCTCCAGCCGCTGCACGCGCTGCAGACCTCGCTCCTGGCTCGCGCACGGGACGCCGGCGGGGACCTGCCAGAGGACAGCGACCTGCAGCGCGCGCTGCTGCTGACCATCAACGGCATCGCCGCCGGGCTGCGCAACACCGGCTGACCCGGCTGCCGGGCTGGGTCCCGGGAACGGGCCGACGACCAGCACGGGGCCGCCGACCGTCGACCCGCCGCACCGGAGGCCGACCGGCCGCTGCGTGTCGTCCGCCCGTTCCCGGCCGCCGTCCCCCGGCCGCCGGCGCCGGCAGGTCAGCGCTCGGCGGGCACGTCCGGGTCGAGGTGGCGGTAGGGGTCGGTGACCTCGCGCAGCCGGTGCAGGGTCTCGACGAGCCGGGCCAGCTCGTCGGCGCCGAGGTGCTCGGCCCACTCCCGGTAGATGGCGGCCTCCTCGCGGGCGGCGACCTCCTGGACGGCCCGCCCGCGCGCGGCCATCCGGACGATCCGCGCCCGCGCGTCGTCGGGGTCGACGACCCGCTCGACGTAGCCGTTCTCCTCCAGGCGGTCGACGAGGAAGGACGCCGTCTGTTTCGTCACCTGCGCCGACTCCGCGAGCTCGCCGAGCCGGACCCCGTCGCCGCGGATCCGGGCGGCCACCCGCCCCTGCGCGATCGTCGTGTCGGTGAACCCGGCGGCGTGGACCGCGGCGAGGATCCGCTGCTCCATGGCCCGGTGAGCGACGAACATGAGCACCCCCACACCCGGTCCGTCGCCATCTGCCCGCCACCCTTGCCGCGCCATGATCGTCAGAGTATCGTACTAATTGGTTCGATAGCCTGACGACCAACGGGAGGACGCCGTGCCGACACCGATCACGCAGGATGAGAGCTGGCGCGTCATCGACGCGGTCCGGGTCGAGGTCGCGGACCTCTTCGACGGCCTGACCCCCGAGCAGCGGCGCCGGCCGTCCCTGTGCGACGCCTGGACGGTGCGCGACGTCGCCGCGCACCTGTCGATGGCGGCCCTGGCGAGCACCGGGTTCGCCCTCCGGACCGCGGCCCGGCAGGGCTTCCGGTTCGACGCCGTCATCCGGGAGGGCACCCTCGCGTGGTCCCGCGGCCTCGACGACGCCGCCGTCAGCGGCAGCCTGCGCGGGCTCGTCGGGGTCCGCCGGCTGGCCCCCAGCACCATGTGGCGCGACCCGCTCATCGACGCGCTGGTCCACGTCCACGACCTCGCCGACCCGCTCGGACTCCCGGTCACCGAGCATCCCGAGGCCGCCGCGACCGCCGCCGACTGGGCGTGGGGCCGGCCGCCGCTGGGCTTCCCGTTCCTGCCCACCTGGCGGCTGCGCGGGCTGCGTCTCGTCGCCACCGACGTCGACTGGGCCCGCGGTGCCGGCGACGAGGTCCGCGGCCCGGTCACCGACCTGCTGCTGGTGTCCACGGGTCGACGGGGCGCCTACCCGCGCCTCGAGGGCCCCGGCGCCGACCGGGCCCGCGCGGTGGTCGCCGAGCCGAAGGGCGCCCCCGCCTAGATGTACCCGGCCAGGACGTTGGTGACGGATAGGCGTTGACGACGAGGAGAACCTCCGGGTGGGGTGTGGGTGTCTAAGTCCTACTCCGCCCGGAGGTTCTCGTGGCCCACGCTAACGCTCGTCTGACT
>NZ_SAYU02000023.1 GCF_004025965.2 Phycicoccus flavus
CTCGGTGACGAACCGGGGTGTCGGCGCCTGCGACCGCGGAAGGATCGCGCCGTCGCCGCCGTTGGCACCCGTGTGGGCCGGCCCGCCGGCCGCGCCCCTCTTCCCCCGACGACGCAGGAGAGCCCCATGAGCCTCGACCGCCCGGTCGCCCCCAACCCCTACGAGATGCTGCCCGCGGTGCCCTCGTTCACCGTGACCAGCGACGACGTCACCGACGGCGCCCCGCTGAAGGACGACCAGGTCGCCTCGGCCGGCAACACCTCGCCCCAAGTGTCCTGGTCCGGCGCCCCCGAGGGCACGCAGAGCTACGTCGTCACCGTCTTCGACCCCGACGCCCCGACCCCGTCGGGCTTCTGGCACTGGGTGCTCGTCGACGTGCCGGCCGACGTCACCTCCCTCGACACCGGCGCAGCGGCCGGCGACCTGCCGGGCCAGGCGTTCCACGTCCGCAACGACGGCGGCGAGCACGGGTTCATGGGCGCGGCCCCGCCGGAGGGCGACATGCCGCACCGCTACTACCTCGTCGTGCACGCCGTGTCCGAGCCCAGCCTCGGGGTCGACGCCGACGCCTCCCCCGCCGTCGTGTCGTTCAACCTCGCGTTCAAGACCCTCGGCCGGGCCGTCATCCACGGGACGTACCAGCACTGACGCCGAGCACCGAGGACCACCGCGCCGGGCCGCTCCGGCGACGGAATCCGAAGGTCGCCGCCGCCCTCGCTGCGCTTTCGCGCGGCGGGGGCGGTTCCGTATGCTCACCGGCATGCACCAGTACATCGGCGGTGAGCGGCGCCCGACGAGCACCGGCGAGACCTTCGAGGTCCTCGACCCCAGCACCGACGAGGTCTACGAGACGGTGACCCTCGCGAGCGCCGAGGACGTCGACGCCGCCGTGGCCGCCGCCCGTGCCGCGTTCCCGAGCTGGGCCGGCGCCACGCCCGCCGAGCGCGCCGCCGTCCTCACCCGCGCGGCCGCGCTGCTGGAGGAGCAGGCCGAGGACCTGGCCCGGGTGGAGTCCCGTCAGGCCGGCAAGCCGATCCGGCTGGCCCGCGAGTTCGACGTGCCCGGCACGGTCGACAACACCGCGTTCTTCGGCGCCGCCGCCCGCCGCCTCGACGGCCTGGCCAGCGCGGAGTACTCCGGCGACCACACGAGCTCGATCCGCCGCGAGCCGATCGGCGTCGTCGGGTCGATCGCACCCTGGAACTACCCCCTGCAGATGGCGGCCTGGAAGGTGCTGCCCGCCATCGCCGCGGGCAACACCATCGTCCTCAAGCCCGCCGAGACCACCCCGCTGACGACGCTGACCTTCGCCGAGGCGTTCACCGCCGCCGGCGCGCCGCCCGGGGTCGTCAACATCGTCACCGGGACGGGCCCGGTCGCCGGGCAGCACCTCGTCGGGCACCCCGACGTCGACATGACCTCGTTCACCGGCTCCACCGCCGTCGGGCGGCAGGTCATGGCCACCGCGGCCGCGACCGGCAAGCGCGTCCACCTCGAGCTCGGCGGGAAGGCGCCCTTCGTCGTGTTCGACGACGCCGACCTCGAGGCCGCCGTGCACGGCGCCGCCGCGGCGAACCTCATCAACGCCGGGCAGGACTGCACCGCCGCCGCCCGGGCCATCGTCCACAGCTCGCTCTACGACGAGTTCGTCGCCGGCGTCGCCGACCTCTACGGCGAGGTGCGGATGGGCCCGACGGACGACGAGGCGACCGACCTCGGGCCGCTGTCGTCGCGGGCACACCTGGCCAAGGTGGCGGGGATGGTCGAGCGGGGGCGGGCGAGCGCGCGCGTCGTCCGCGGGGGTGCGGCGCCCACCGGCGACCTCGCGCGCGGCTGCTACTACGAGCCGACCGTCGTCGCCGACGTCCCCGTCGGCTCCGAGCTCTGGCGCGACGAGGTGTTCGGGCCGGTGCTCGTCGTCGTGCCCTTCGACGACGACGACGAGGCGATCCGGCTGGCCAACGACACCGCGTTCGGCCTGGCCGCGAGCGCCTGGACCCGGGACACCTACCGCGCCGGCCGCGCGAGCCGGGAGATCCGGGCCGGCTGCGTGTGGGTCAACGACCACATCCCGATCATCAGCGAGATGCCGCACGGCGGGTACAGACACTCGGGGTTCGGCAAGGACATGTCGATGTACTCCTTCGAGGAGTACACGAACGTCAAGCACGTCATGCACGACATCACCGGCGTCGCGCGCAAGGCGTGGCACCGCACGATCTTCGACCTGCCGGGCGCAGGACCCGACCCCCGAGAGGACCCCCGTTGAGCGAGTTCACCGTCCCCGACGTCCGGCCCGACCCCGAGCGCGGCGCCCGCGTCGCCGCCGACGACCGGGCCCACGTCCTGCACTCCTGGTCGGCGCAGGCGAAGATCAGCCCGCTGCCGATCGCCGGCGCCTCCGGGTCGTGGTTCTGGGACTACGAGGGCACCCGCTACCTCGACTTCTCCTCGCAGCTGGTCAACGTCAACATCGGCCACCAGCACCCGCGGTACGTCGCGGCCATCCAGGAGGCCGCCGCCCGGCAGTGCACCATCGCCCCGAGCTTCGCCGACGAGTCGCGCTCCGAGGCCGCGCGGATGATCGTCGAGCGCGCGCCCGAGGGCATGGCCAAGGTGTTCTTCACCAACGGCGGCGCCGAGGCCACCGAGAACGCGATGCGGATGGCCCGGCTGCACACCGGCCGGCACAAGGTCCTCTCGACCTACCGCAGCTACCACGGCGCGACGGCCGGCTCGATCCAGGCCACCGGCGAGCCGCGACGCTGGGGCAGCGAGCCGGGCGGCGCCGGGTTCGTCCACTTCTGGGGGCCCTACCCGTTCCGCTCGCCGTTCCACTCGACCTCGGTCGAGGAGGAGTGCGAGCGCGCGCTCCAGCACCTGCGCGACGTCGTCATGGTCGAGAACCCGGCGTCCATCGCGGCCATCGTCCTCGAGACGGTCGTCGGGACCAACGGCGTGCTCATTCCGCCGGACGGCTACCTCGCCGGGGTGCGCGAGATCTGCGACGAGCACGGCATCCTCTGGATCGCCGACGAGGTCATGTGCGGCTTCGGCCGCTGCGGCGAGTGGTTCGCCGTCGACCGCTGGGGGCAGGCGCCGGACCTCGTCTGCTTCGCCAAGGGCGTGAACTCGGGGTACGTCCCGCTCGGCGGGGTCGTCGTGTCCGCGCAGGTCGCGGCCACCTTCGACGAGCGTCCCTACCCCGGCGGGCTGACGTACTCCGGGCATCCGCTGGCCTGCGCGTCCGCGGTGGCGTCGATGCGGATCTTCGAGGACGAGGGCATCCTCGAGCACGTCCGGAAGATGGCCGACACCGTCGTCGGGCCGCGGTTGGCGGAGATCCAGGAGAAGCACCCGTCGGTGGGCGAGGCGCGGGGGCTCGGGATGTTCTGGGCGCTGGACCTGGTCCGCGACACCCGGACCCACGAGGCGCTCGTGCCGTTCAACGCCTCCGGCGAGGCCGCGAAGCCGATGTCCGAGCTCGTCGCCGCGTGCACCTCGCGCGGGATGTGGCCGATGACGCACTACAACCGCATCCACGTCGTCCCGCCGTGCACGACGAGCGCCGACGAGCTGCACAAGGGCCTGGACATCCTCGACGCCGCCCTCGACGTCGCCGACGCCCACGTCACCGCCTGATCCCCCACCCCACCCCTCCTCCCCCTCCCCACCCGTCCCGACTTTCCCGCCCCATCCGTAAATGCCGGGGTTCGCAAGGGAAGACTTCCGGCGCGAACCCCCGGTTTCCCGCCCCATCCGGAGCCGCTGGGGTTCGCAAGGCAAAGCTTCCCGCGCGAACCCCGGGTTTCCCGCCCCATCCGTAAAAGCCGGGGTTCGCAAGGGAACACTTCCCCCGCGAACCCCGGGTTTCCCGCCCCATCCGTAAAAGCTGGGGTCCGCAAGGGAAGACTCCCCGCGCGAACCCCGGGTTTCCCGCCCCACCCGTAAAAGCCGGGGTTCACAAGGGAACACTTCCCCCGCGAACCCCCGGTTTCCCACCCCACCCGGCGACGCCGGGGCACGGCTAGATTCGGCGCGTGGACCCCGTCGACGACGACGCCGCGCCGGCCGCCGACGCCCGCCGGCAGCTCGGGCTCATCGCCGCCGCCGTCGTCCTCGTCCTCTCCTGCTGGTTCGCCGCCTCCGCCGTGGCGCCGACGCTGCGGGCGGAGTGGGGCATCACCTCGCTGCAGGCGACGCTGCTCACCGTCGCCGTCCAGCTGGGGTTCGTCGCCGGGGCGGTGACGTCGGCAGCGGTCAACCTCGCCGACCGGTTCCCGGCCCACCGGGTCGCCGGCCTCTCCGCGCTGCTGGCGGCGCTGACCACGGCCGCCGTCGCCGGGCTCGTCGACTCCCTCGGCCCGGCCGTCGTCCTGCGCTTCGCCACCGGCGTCGCGCTGGCCGGGGTCTATCCCGTCGCCATGAAGCTCATGACCTCGTGGTTCGACCGCGGACGCGGCTTCGCCCTCGGCGTGCTCATCGGTGCACTCACCCTGGGCAGCGCCCTGCCGCAGCTCGTGTCCGGGCTGCCGACCCTGCCCTGGCGCGGGGTGCTCGCGGTGTCGGCGACGCTGGCCGCGGTCGGGGGCGGCTTGCTGCTGGCGCTCGTCCGGCTCGGGCCGCACGCCCGGCCCGCGCCACCGCTCGAGCCGCGCTTCGTCCTCACCCTGTTCCGGGACCGCGGGCCCCTGCTCGCCAACCTCGGCTACTTCGGGCACATGTGGGAGCTGTACGCGATGTGGACGTGGGTGCCGGCCTTCCTCATCGCCTCCGTCGCCGCGCGCTCGGGCGTCGAGCTCGGGCGGACGACGGTCGGTGTCACGGCGTTCGTCGTCATCGGGGTCGCGGGGGCGGCCGGGTGCCTGGCCGCGGGACGGCTCGGCGACCGGCTGGGGCGGGCACGGGTCGCCGGCTGGGCGATGCGGGGGTCGGCGACGTGCTGCGTCCTGGCGGCCCTGGTTTTCGCCGCGCCGCTGTGGCTCGTCGTGCCCGTGCTGCTGCTCTGGGGCATCACCGTCATCGCCGACTCCGGGCTGTTCTCCAGCTGCGTCGCCGACGTCGTCGACCCGCGCTACGTCGGCACTGCCCTGACCACCCAGACCGCGGTCGGCTTCCTCCTCACCGTGCTCACCATCAACGCCGTGCCGGTGGTCGTCGACCTCGCGGGCTGGCGGGTCGCCGTGGCGCTGCTCGCCCTCGGGCCGCTGGCCGGCGCGGTGGCGATGCAGCGCCTCGACGTCCTCCTGCGCACGCCCGAGCCCGTCGGCGACGCGGGGAGGCCGGCCCGGCCGGTCGACACCCCGGAACGTCACCGAGACCCCGGTTCGGAACCGGGGTCTCGATGACATTTCGGGGTCACCCCGAAATGTCCGCCGGGGGGCGGGGCGGGGAGGGGCGTCAGTGGGCGCCGGCGTCGGTCCGGGCGCGGCGGGGGAGGAACCAGGCCAGGCCCCAGGCGAGCGCGGCGAGGCCGATGCTCGCGAGCAGGGTGTGCTCGGCGGCCAGGAGGTGCCGTCCCGCCGCCGCGGCGGCCAGCGGGCCGCCGGACTCGAGGTCGTAGACGTGGAAGAACAGCGTCGCGAGCCCGGCGATGCCGAGCGAGGCGCCCAGCTGTTCGGTGGCCGTCAGCAGCCCGGTGGCCGACCCGACCTCGTGGTCCTCGATGCCGCCGAGCACGATGGCGAAGAGCGGCACGAAGATCATGCCCATCCCCAGCCCGAACAGCGCCAGACCGGGCGACAGCGCGGCGACCCCGACCTCGGCGGACCCCCGCAGCGAGAACCACAGGACGAGGCAGCCGGCGGCCATGGTCGTCGTGCCGACGTGCAGGACCGGACGGCCGACCCGCTGCGCCGCCCACGACCCGACCCCGGCCCCGACGAGCGAGCCGACCGCGAGCGAGGACAGGTAGAGCCCGGCGTCGAACGCCGACTTATCCAGCCCGACCTGCAGGAACACGCCGACGACGAACTGCACGCCGACGACCGCGCCGAAGAACACAGCCATGAAGACGATCCCCGCGACGTACGACGACTTGCGCAGGACGCTGGGCTCGATGACGGTGCTCGCCCCCGCGGCGACCCGGCCGCGCTGGTGACGGACGAAGACGACGAGCAGCGGGACGACGGCGAGCAGCAGCCCGAAGACCCACAGCGGCCAGCCGAGCGCGCGCCCCTCGACCAGCGGGTAGGTCAGCAGCAGGCTGACCGCGCCGAGCATCGCCGTGCCGACGACGTCGACGCGGGCCCCGGGCGCGCGCCGGTTCGCGGGGAGGACCCGCCGGCCGACGGCGATCGCCGCCAGACCGACCGGGACGTTGACGAGGAAGAGCGAGCGCCAGCCCGTCCCGAACGCGTCCAGCTGCATGAGCGACCCGGCGACCACCGGACCCAGGACGGTGGAGAGCCCGATGGCCGGGCCCATCGCCCCCATCGCGGTGCCGACCCGCGCCGGGGTGAAGAGCTCGCGGACCAGGCCGAAGCACTGGGGCACCATCGTCGCCGCGGCCAGGCCCTGGAGCGCCCGGGCGACGACGAGCGCGTCACCGGTGGGGGCGGCCGCGCACGCCACCGAGGTGAGGACGAAGCCGCCGAGGCCGAGCAGCAGCATCCGCCGCCGGCCGACGACGTCCCCGAGCCGGGCCGACGCGACGAGCCCGACGGCCAGCGCCAGCGTGTACGCCGCGGCGACCCACTCCAGGCTCGAGGTGCTCATCGCGAGCTCGGCCCGGATGGAGGGGGCCGCGACGTTGACGATCGTGCTGTCGAGGATGTTGAGGACCACGGCGCCGAGGACGACGGCGAACCCCGCCCAGGTGCGGCGGGTGGGTCCGGCGGGGGTGGCGTCGGCGGCCGGTGCGGCGCCCGGCGTGGCGGCGGGTGGGGTGTCTGCGGCGGTCGTCATGACGACTCCTTGCTCTCGGGGCTGTGGGGGCGGACCTCGTCCGCCTGCTGTCGTCGCCGACGCTAGGAGTCCATCAGGCACGTTCCCTTCCTGATTCCGACCTAGTCTGAGGACCGTGTCCGACACCTCCGCCCGGCTCTTCAGGCTCCTGTCCCTGCTCCAGGCGCCGAGGGAGTGGCCGGGGCCGGAGCTCGCGGCCCGGCTGCACGTCAGCGAGCGGACCGTGCGCAACGACGTCCAGCGGCTGCGCGACCTCGGCTACCCCGTCAACGCCACCCGGGGCTCGGTCGGCGGCTATCGGCTCGCGTCCGGCACGGCGATGCCGCCGCTGCTGCTCGACGACGACGAGGCGGTCGCCGTCGCGGTGAGTCTGCGGACGGCGAGCGGCGGCGAGGTCGCGGGGCTCGACGAGTCGTCGGTCCGGGCCCTGACCAAGCTGCAGCAGGTGCTGCCGGCCCGGCTGCGCGGCCAGGTCGAGGCGCTCGGGGCGGCGACGTCACGCGCCGAGCCCTGGCGTCGCCGGCAGGCCCCCGTGGACGGGTCGCTGCTTGCGCTGCTCGCCGGCGCCGCGGGAGCCCGGGAGGTCGTCCGCTTCGGGTACGCCGACCACGCCGGCGCCGGCAGCGAGCGCCGCGTCGAGCCCTACCGCCTCGTCACGCTCGGCCAGCGCTGGTACCTCGTCGCGTTCGACGTGCACCGGGACGACTGGCGCACCTTCCGCGTCGACCGGGTCCGCGAGGCGCGGTCCGTCGGGCACCGGTTCCGGGCCCGCGACCTGCCGTCCGAGGACGTCGCGGCCTGGGTGGCGCAGAAGACGCGGCAGGTGCTGCATCGCAGCACGGCGACGGTTCGGGTCGCGGCGCCGGCGGCGGAGGTGCAGGGACGGCTGGGGCACTGGGTCGAGGGGACGGTCGAGACCTCGCGGCCGGACTCGTGCGTCGTCCGGCTCGCCGGGCCGAGCGTCACGGGGACCGCGTTCTGGCTGGGGACGCTGGGTCACGAGTTCGAAGTCCTCGAGCCGCCGGAGCTGCTCGACGCCGTCCGCGACCTCGGTGAGCGCTACGCGCGGGCCGCCGGCGCGAGCGGAGGCGGCGGCGGGGCGGCGGCGCTGGGGCGTGCACGGCGCGACGGGCCCCGGGCTCCGGCTCGGTGACCTCGCTGGTGCCGGTGGTGCTCGACGGCACGGGGCGACGGGGTGCCGGGCCGTCCGACCGCGTCGTTCGGGCGGCCCCGGTCGGCCATCACCCCGGTTTGTCACCCAAACCCCCGGTTCGTAAGCGGGGGCTCGGTGACAATTCGGGGTGACCCCGAAATGTCACCGGGGGGTGGGGGTCAGGAGGGGGAGGGGAGGTCGGGGCGGTGGCGGGCGGGGGGCTGGACGCCGCAGGAGCGGGCGGCCGCGCGCAGGTCGTCGCGCACCTGTCGGCGCTGGTCCTTGGTCATCGGACCCCAGGGCCGGGTGACGTCGGCGTCCCGCAGGCACTGCCGCTGCTCGTCGGTGAGGCCGCGCCAGAAGCCGTGCGCCCTCCCGCCCGGCAGCTCCACGCCGCAGGCGTCGGCGGCCTGGGCCACCTCCTCACGCAGCGCCCGGCGCTCCTCCCTGCTCAGCGGCCCGACCGGCCGGGTGATGTCGGCGTCCCGCAGGCACTGCCGCTGCTCGTCGCCGAGGCCCTTCCACCAGTGCCGGCCGGGACCCCGACCGTGGTGCCGTCCGGGGTGCCGACGCTCCCCGGGCGCGGCGTCCGGCGCGTCGGCGGACGGCCGGGCCGACGGGGCCGACGGGGCCGCGGCGGGAGGCGCGGCGGTGGCCGAGACGGCGACGACGCCGCCGGTGACGACGGCCGCCCCGGCGGCGAGGGCGACGAGGGCGGTGCGGACGCGGGACATGGGGACTCCTTGCTGGCGACTCCTCCCCGATGACACCACATCGGGCCGCGGCACGCGAGGGTCGCCGGCACCCTCAAGGATCGGCTCGTGCGATGTCGGCCGCTCGTCGTACGGTGGGGTGTTCGGGGTCGCCGGTGCAGGGCCGGTGCGCAGCACGCCGCGAGGGAGGTCGCCGATGGCCCGGGTCGTCGCCGCACGACGCCTCGCCGCGCTCACCAACCGCGAGCTCGGCGACCTCTGCGGCACCGTCACCGTCGCCCGCGGGCTCGCGTACGCGCGGCAGGGTCGGGTCGTCGACGTCGAGGTCTCCGCCGACGGCGCGCACGCCACCGGCTGGGTCGGCGGCAGCACCGGCCAGACGTACACGACCCAGGTCGCGCTGCGGCCCACCGAGGAGAGCTCCGTCCGCCTCCCGCTGCGCCGCTGGCACAGCCAGTGCTCCTGCCCGATGACCGGCGACTGCAAGCACGCGGTCGCCGTCGCCGCCACCGTCCGCGACCTCGCCCCCGAGCCGGTCGACGCCGGTGACCCGCCCGCCCCCACGTGGGAGCAGGCGCTCGGCGGGCTGCTCGAGGACGACACCCCCGACGACGTCACCGCCGTCGGCCTCCTGCTCGAGGAGGCGACCCCCGCGACGGGCCGCGCCCGCCTCGCCGACGACACCGGCCGCGGCCAGCTCCGGCTGCGGCCCGTGGTCCCCGGCGTGCGCGGCAGCTGGATCCGCACCGGCGTCTCCTGGGAGACCTTCGCCGGCGGCTACTACGGCTTCGGCGCCAAGACCTTCGACGACGACCAGCGCGACGCCCTCACCGCCGTCGCCGACGCCCACCGGCGCTCGGTGCGGGCCTTCGGGTACGGCCGGATGCCGGACGCGATCCTCCTGGACCACCTCGGCGCCGGGTGGGTCGGGCTGCTGCGCGCGGCGGACCGGGCCGGCGTCCGGCTGCTCGCGGACCTGCGCGGCGAGGGCGCCGTGGCCTTCGCCCCCGAGCCCGCCGAGCTCGTCGTCGACATCGACCGCAGTGACGACGGCGCGACGCTGCGCCCGCACCTGGACCTGCCGGTCACGCCGGGCACGTCGACCCACCTCGTCGGCTCCCCGGCCACGGGGTTCTGGCTGCGCGACGAGGACACCCTCGTCCTCGGCTCGCTCGCCGAGCCGCTGGACGCCACCCGCCAGCGCCTCCTCGACCTCGGCACCGTCGAGGTCCCGGAGGCCGACTGGGCGCGCTTCACCGTCACCCACCTGCCCGGGCTGCGCCGCAAGGCCCACGTGCGCAGCCTCACCGGCGACCTCGACCTGCCGGAGACGGTGCCGCCGCGCCTCACCCTCGACGTCACCGCCGAGCCCGGCCACCGCACGCACCTGCGCTGGGGCTTCCGCTACGGCGGCCCCACCGGCGTGTCCGTCGGGCTGGGCTCGGACGAGCCGGACCCGATGCGCGACCGCGCCGCCGAGCGCCGGCTCGTCGAGGCGCTGCGCGCGGTCCCCGAGGCGGCGGAGTTCGCGCCGCTGTGGCAGGTCGTCGCCCAGCAGCCCCACCTCGTCCCCGAGGTGCGGCTGCACGGCTTCTCCACCATCGGCTTCAGCGCCGTGCTGCCCGTCCTGGGGGACCTGCCCGACCTCGACGTCACCGTCCACGGGGAGGTCGCCGACTACAGCGAGGCCGACGAGGCGCCGCTCATCCAGGTCTCCGCCACCGACTCCCGCGGCGGCGGCAGCGCGTCCACCGACTGGTTCGACCTCGGCATCTCGGTCACCGTGGCCGGCGAGGACGTCCCGCTGGCGCCGCTCATCGAGGCCCTGGCCCGCCACCACGAGCACCTCATCCTCGACTCCGGCACGTGGTTCGCCCTCGACCGCCCCGAGCTCGAGACGCTGCGGCGCCTCGTCGACGAGGCCCGCTCCCTGCAGGACAAGCCGAGCGACCCGCTGCGCATCTCGGCGGTGCACGTCGGACTGTGGGAGGAGCTCGCGGCGCTCGGCGTCGTCGAGGAGCAGAGCGAGCGCTGGCAGGCCACGGTCGGACGGCTCGTCGACGGCGTGGGCGTCGAGCCCGCCGAGGTGCCCGCCGGGCTCGACGCGACGCTGCGTCCCTACCAGGTCGACGGCTTCCGCTGGCTGTCGCTGCTGTGGGACAGCGGCCTCGGCGGGGTGCTGGCCGACGACATGGGCCTGGGCAAGACGGTGCAGATGCTCGCGCTCGTCCAGCGGGCGCACGAGCGCGGCGAGCTCACCCACCCCGTCCTCGTCATCGCCCCCACCTCGGTGCTGTCGACGTGGGCCGGCGAGGCCGCCCGGTTCGCGCCCGGGCTGCGCACCGCCGTCGTCGAGCGCACCCGCGGCAAGGACCGCCGCCCGCTCGCCGCCGCGATCGGCGACGCCCAGGTCGTCATCACCTCCTACACCGTGGCCCGCATCGACGAGGCCGCCTGGCGCTCGCGGCCGTGGGCGGCCGTCGTGCTCGACGAGGCGCAGTTCGTGAAGAACCACCAGGCCAAGACCTACCAGGCGGTGCGCCGACTGGAGGCGCGGGCGAAGTTCGCGATCACCGGCACGCCGCTGGAGAACTCCCTCATGGACCTGTGGTCGCTGCTCTCGATCGTCGCGCCGGGGCTGCACCCGCGGCCGGGCGCGTTCAAGGAGCAGTGGGCCACCCCCATCGAGCGCGACGGCGACCGTGACCGGCTGGCGACGCTGCGCGGCCGGGTCCGCCCGCTCATGCTGCGCCGCACCAAGGAGTCGGTGGCCACCGAGCTGCCGCCCAAGCAGGAGCAGGTGCTCACCGTCGACCTCCACCCCCGGCACCGGGCGGTCTACGACCGGCACCTCCAGCGCGAGCGGCAGCGGCTGCTCGGGCTCATCGACGACCTCGACGGCAACCGGATGGCGGTGCTGCGGGCGCTCACGGCGCTGCGGCAGATGGCGCTCGACCCCTCCCTCGTCGATGACGAGTACGCCGGCCTCGCGACGTCGGCCAAGGTCGACACCCTCGTCGAGCACGTCTCCGAGCTCGCCCAGGAGGGACACCGGGCGCTGGTGTTCTCGCAGTTCACCGGCTTCCTCGCCATCGTCCGGCGGCGGCTGGAGGAGGAGGGCATCCGCTACGAGTACCTCGACGGGCGCACCCGCGACCGCGCCGACCGGATCGCCGCCTTCCGCGAGGGCGACGCGCCGGTGTTCCTCATCTCGCTCAAGGCCGGCGGCTTCGGGCTCACCCTCACCGAGGCCGACTACGTCTTCGTCCTCGACCCCTGGTGGAACCCCGCCGCCGAGGCCCAGGCCATCGACCGGGCGCACCGCATCGGGCAGACCAAGCCGGTCAACGTCTACCGGCTCGTCGCCCGGGACACCGTCGAGGAGAAGGTCGTCGCCCTCCAGGAGCGCAAGCGCGACCTGTTCACCAAGGTCGTCGACGACGGCGCGGCGCTCGGACAGGCGATGACCGCCGACGACCTGCGCGACCTCCTCGCCACCTGAGCCGGCAGCTCGCCGGGACGCTCGCCGGCTTCCTCGTCGTCGACGTCGAGGAGCCACGACGCGCGACACCGCCGGGGTCCGCTGCAGCGTGTCGCGACCCCTCGACCGCGACGTCGCGGCCCGCCGCGACACGCGCGAGGACGTCCACGGGTTGCCACGTTCCGGGCCGGTGTGGTCGACTCCCTCCCGTGGATGCGCGCGACGGGGTGCCGGTGCTGACGGTGCGCGACGTCTCCGCGGCCGTCGAGGCCTTCCGCACGGTGCTCGGGTTCGACGTCGTCCGCGACCTGGGCTGGATGGCCACGGTCGCCGAGCCGGGCGGGGGCCGGGTGCTCGTCGTCGCCGAGTCGGCCGTGTCGGCCCTGGCGTCGGACCTCGACGCCCAGCCCGTCGTCCGCGTGGCCTGAGCCGGCGACCCGTGGCCGAGCACCTGCGGCCGGACCGCTTCGACCTCGCCGTCGTCGACGGGACACCGGTCGTCACGCTCATCGGCGTGCGCCTCGACTCCACCGCCTCCTGGCGGCTGCTCAACCGGGCCACGCTCGTCGTCGTCGACGGCCCCGAGGACGAGGGCTTCCTCCTCCCCCGGCACCTGGGTGACGGCACCGACGTCGCACCGTCCGGATGGGACGACGCCGTCGACGCCCACGGCGGGGCCGAGGTCACCGCGGGCCCGGAGCGGGTCCGCGCCGCGCTCGTGCGCTGACCGGGTCGCCCGCTACTCGCAGACCACGCCGTCGTCGTCGGCGTCGCGGTACCAGTCGTACTCCGGGTCCTGGCCGCGGACGTAGGGGCCGTAGCCGGGCGGCAGGTCCTTGCAGTACGGGAAGCGCGGGTCCGTCCTCGGCGCCGGCGGCTCGGGCTCGGGCGGCCTCGGGGCGGGCGGGGGCTCCGGCGCCGGCGTGACGACGCGGCCGCCGCCCAGGGGGACCGGCGCCGACCGCGGCACCCCACGGTTCGGGCAGGTCCCCAGCACCCGCCGGACGGCGTCCCGCTCGGCCGCGGTGACCCAGAGGTCGTAGCGCGCCTTGACGGCCACCTGCCGGGCGACGTAGGCACAGCGGAAGGACCGGCGCGGCGGCAGCCAGGTGGCGGCGTCGCCGTCGCCCTTGGCCGCGTTGGTCGGTCCGTCCACCGCGAGCAGGTTCAGCGGGTCGTTCGCGAAGGCGGTCCGCCCGGCCGGCGACAGCTGCTGGGCCCCCTTCTGCCAGGCGTCCGACAGCGCGACGACGTGGTCGACCTGGACCTCGGCCGAGGTCGCCTCGCCCCGGACGAACGGGATGGTGCGCCCGGTGTACGGCCCGCGCAGGGTGCCGGAGAGGACGAGGCAGCCGCGGGTCCCGGCCCCCAGGGTGAGACGGGTGAGGTCCCGGCGCAGGACGTCGTTACGGGTGTCGCAGCCGTTGCGGTCGGTGTCGGCCCAGCGCTGCCCGAACCGGTCCCGGTCGTACCCGGTCCTCGGGGCCCGGCCCTTGACCGGCAGGGTCGCCAGGAGGGCGAGCGCCGTCCCGAGGGCGGGCGGGATCTCGGTCGGCGTGGGCGTCGGGGACGGGGTGGGCGTCGGAGACGGGGTGGGCGTCGGCGTCGGGGACGGCGTCGTGGACGGGGTGGGCGTGGGGACGGGTGTCGGGGTCGCGCTCGGGCTCGTCGACCGCGTCGGACGCTGCGTCTCCGGGGCGGCCGAGGTC
Source organism: Phycicoccus flavus (assembly GCF_004025965.2). Taxonomy (GTDB): domain Bacteria; phylum Actinomycetota; class Actinomycetes; order Actinomycetales; family Dermatophilaceae; genus Phycicoccus; species Phycicoccus flavus. The sequence continues at coordinate 13,963 of NZ_SAYU02000023.1, forward strand.
GCGTCGTCGTCGGGGGGACCGGCCACGGCACCCCCGACGCCGGCGAGCACGAGGGCCCCGGTGAGCGCGGCCCCGGCCGCGGCCCGCCCGTTGAGGCGCGCCCAGCGCACCCGACCCCGGACCAGCGCCACGACGGCGACGACGAGGGCGTAGAACGCGCCCATGACCAGCGCGTCGCCCGGCCCGCCCGCGGCGCCCAGGAGCACGGCGAGGACCAGCCCGCCCCAGCCGAACCACGCGGCCGGCCCGGAGCCCACGGGGTCGGCGGCCGCTCGTCCGCCCGGCCGGCCCGCAGCGCCCGGCCCCTGAGCGACGGCGGGGACGACGTGCGCGGTCCAGGCGGTGCCGTCCCAGTACCGCAGACCCTCGGGGGTCGGGTACCAGCCGGCGGGGGCGGTGCTGCTGCTCAGACGGTCCTCCCGGGCGGCCGGACCTCGCCCGCCCGGTGGCGAGGCTATCCGGCGCGCGGCGCCCCCGTCCGGCGTTCGCGGGACCCGGCGGGTCGGCGTCAGCCCGGGCGGGTCATCGCCGCCGGGTCGACCCAGCGGTCGTAGTCCTCGTCGGTGACGTCCCCGGAGGCCAGCGCCGCCTCGCGCAGCGTCGAGCCGTCCCGGTGCGCCTGCTTGGCGATGGCGGCGGCCTTGTCGTAGCCGATGTGCGGGGCCAGCGCGGTGACGAGCATGAGGTCGTCCTCCAGGTGCTCGGCGATCCGGACGGTGTCCGCCTCGAGCCCGACGACGCAGTGCTCGGTGAAGGAGCGGCAGGCGTCGGCGAGCAGCCGGATCGACTCCAGCACCCCGTGCGCCATGACCGGGGTGAAGACGTTGAGCTGGAAGTTGCCCTGGGTGCCGGCGAACCCGACGGTGGCGTCGTTGCCGAAGACCCGGGTGACGACCATGGTCATCGCCTCGGACTGGGTGGGGTTGACCTTGCCCGGCATGATGGAGGAGCCCGGCTCGTTCTCGGGGATCCGCAGCTCGCCGATGCCGGTGCGCGGCCCGGAGGCGAGCCAGCGGACGTCGTTCGCGAGCTTCATGAGCCCGCCCGCCAGCGTGCGCAGCGAGGACGACACGGCGACCAGCCCGTCGTGCGCCGCGAGCTGGACGAAGAGGTTGTCGGCCTGCCGGAAGGCCAGGCCGGTCTCGTCCGCCAGGTGCCGCGCGACCGTGGGGCCGAAGTCCGCGGGCGCGTTGAGACCGGTGCCGACGGCGGTGCCGCCGATCGCGAGCTGGAGCACCCGGTCCCCGGCGTGCCGCACGTCGCCCCAGGCCTCGCGCAGCTGCCCGGACCAGGCGCCGACCTCCTGCCCGAGGGTCACGGGCGTCGCGTCCTGGAGGTGGGTCCGCCCGACCTTGACGACGTCGGCGAACTCCTCGGCCTTGGCCTCCAGGGCCAGGACGAGGCCGTCGACGGCGGGCTGCAGCCGCTCGGCGAGCTCGAGGGCGACGGCGACGTGGACGGCGGTGGGGAAGGTGTCGTTGCTGGACTGGCTGCGGTTGACGTGGTCGTTCGGGTGCACCGGGTCCTTGGAGCCCAGCTCGCCGCCGAGGATCTCGACGGCCCGGTTGGCGACGACCTCGTTGGTGTTCATGTTGCTCTGGGTGCCCGAGCCGGTCTGGAAGACGACGAGCGGGAAGTGGTCGTCGAGCTCGCCGCGCGCCACCTCGTCGGCCGCCTGCACGACGGCGTCGGCGATCTCGTCGGGCAGGAGGTCGAGGTCGTGGTTGGCCTGCGCGGCCGCCTTCTTGAGCAGCCCCAGACCGCGCACCACCGGCCGGCCCCAGACGAAGGTGTCCCGGCCGATGTCGAAGTGCTCGAGGCTGCGCTGGGTCTGCGCGCCCCAGTACCGGTCCGCCGGCACCTCCACCTCGCCCATCGTGTCGCGCTCGACCCGCACCGCCCGGCCGTCCTGCTGCTCGTCGTCCATGCCTCCACCGTAGGCGTCGCGCCCCGGACCCGCCCCGGGTCACGACCCGGCAACACCGCCCACCAGGGGGTCCCGTGACGAGCCCCGCTCTGCCACACTGACGGCCGGACCTCGCAGCGCCGCGACGACCAGCCCCGTCGCGGCGCCCGGACCCCGGGAAGGAGCGACGATGACGTCGACAGCGCAGCCCGCCGACGACGCCCCCGGCTCGGCCGCGGCCCTGCTCGCCGCCCCGCCTCTGCGCGACACCGGGCGCGAGTGGCGCACCGCCCTGGACTGGGCCGCCTCGGCCGTCCGCACCCGCGACCTGCACGACTGGCCGGCCGGCGACGGCCACCCGGTCCTCGTCATCCCCGGCTTCCTCGCCGGCCCGGAGTCGACCGCCTTCCTCCGCCAGCACCTGCGCCGCCTCGGCTACCGCACCTACGACTGGCGGCACGGCCGCAACCTCGGCGTCACCCCGACGCTCGCCGCCGAGCTCGAGGACCTGCTGCTCGAGATCTACGACCGGTACGGCCGGCGGGTCAGCATCGTCGGCTGGAGCGCCGGCGGCATCTACGCCCGCGAGCTCGCGCGCAGCCTCGCGCACTACACCCGCGCCGTCGTCACCCTCGGCAGCCCCTTCGCCGGGCACCCCGAGGCCACCCGCGCCTGGGCGATGTACCGGCTCCTCAACCGCGGCGCGCACACCGCCGACCTGTTCACCGCCGAGGCCATCGCCGCCCGGGCCGCGCCGCTGGAGGTCCCGACGACGAGCATCTGGTCACGGACCGACGGCATCGTCGCCTGGCAGTGCTGCGTCGCCGACGAGGCGCCCCTCACCGAGAACGTCGAGGTCGGGGCCACCCACCTCGGCTACGGCCACCACCTGGAGACCCTCAAGGTGGTCTGCGACCGGCTGGCCCAGCCCGAGGGCGCCTGGACGCCGTACGTCCCTCCGGCCGGCGCGGACCCGGCCGCAGCCACGGAGCCACCGACCGCCGAGGCCGGCTGACGCGGTGCCCGCCTCCCGCTGGGCCTCACCGCTGGACTCGGTCTTCCTCGTCGCGGAGACCCCCGAGACCCTCATGCACGTCGGGTCGCTGCTGCACTTCACCTACCCCCGGGGCCGGGAGGAGCACTTCCTCCGAGACCTCGTCGCCGAGCTGCGGTCCGCGCCGGTCGAGCCGCCGTGGTCGCTGCGGCTGCAGACGCGCCGGGTGATGCGCCAGCCGGTGCACCGCTTCGTCGAGGACCGGCGGATGGACATGGGCTACCACGTGCGGCACTCGGCGCTGCCGGCGCCGGGCGGCGAGCGCGAGCTCGGCATCCTCGTCTCGCGGCTGCACAGCAACCAGATCGACTTCCGGCGCCCGCCGTGGGAGCTGCACCTCATCGAGGGCGTCGGACCGGGGCGGTTCGCCGTGTACGTGAAGATCCACCACAGCCTCGTCGACGGCTTCACCGGCATGCGCTACCTGCAGCGCGGCCTCAGCGAGAAGGCCCGCGACCGCACCCACCCGCACTTCTTCAGCCTCGGCCGGCGCGAGCCCAGCGACGCCGCCCGCCCCGAGCCGGTCGGCGACGTCGCGTCGATCCTGCGCAGCGTGTCCTCGGCCACCGGCGCGCTGCCCTCGGTCGCGCGGACCCTGGCCGGCACCCAGCTGCGGCGGGGCGACACCTCGACCCCCGCGGTGACGTCGTACCAGGCGCCGGACTCGGTCCTCAACGGCCGGACCGGCCGGGCGCGGCGCTTCGCCACCCAGCAGTACGCGCTGGACCGGCTGCGCGCCGTGGCCCGCGCCCGCGGGGTGACCCTCAACGACGTCCTCATGGCCACCTGCGCGGGCGGGCTGCGCCGCTTCCTCGGTGACCTCGACGCCCTGCCCGACCGGCCGCTCGTCGCGTTCGTCCCCGTCAACGTCCGCGCCTCCGACAGCGACGGCGGTGGCAACTACGTCGGGGCGACGCTGGTGTCGCTGGCCACCGACATCGCCGACCCGGCCGCGCGGCTGGCGGCCGTCACGGCGTCGTCGCGGGCGGCCAAGGCCCGGATGCGGGGGATGTCCGGGGACGCCGTCATCGCCTACAGCGCGCTGCTGCTGGCCCCGGCGGCCCTGCAGGTGACCCGGGCGATGAGCGGCTTTCCCCTTCCGGTGCCGCTGACCCTCAACGTCTGCATCTCCAACGTCCCCGGCCCGACGAAGCCGCTGTACTGGCGCGGCGCCCGGCTCGAGGCCACCTACCCGGTGTCGATCCCCGGGCACTCGATGGCGCTGAACATCACCGCCCAGTCGTACGCGGGCACCCTGAACATCGGCTTCGTCGGCGACCGCGACGCCCTGCCGCACCTGCAGCGGCTGGCCGTCCACACCGGCGAGGCCCTCGAGGAGCTGGAGGCCGCGGTCGCCCGGGACTGACGGCTCCGACGTACAGTTGCGTCACGTGCAGCTCCGTGGCCTGGTGGCAGACACCCGCCCGCTGGCGAACGACCACTTCCGCCGGCTGTGGGTCGCCAACATCGTCACCGTCGTCGGCGCGCAGCTGACCATCGTCGCCGTCCCGGCCCAGATCTACGCCGACACCGGCTCCTCGGCGTACGTCGGCCTCACCGGGGTCTTCGGCCTCGTGCCCCTCGTCGTCTTCGGCCTGTGGGGCGGGGCCCTCGCCGACGTCTTCGACCGGCGGACCCTCCTCGTCGTCTCGACGTGCGGCCTCATCGGCACGAGCGCCCTGTTCTGGCTGCAGGCGGCGCTCGGCAGCACGAACGTCTGGCTCCTGCTCTCGCTGTTCGCCGTGCAGCAGGCGTTCTTCGCGGTCAACCAGCCGACCCGCAGCGCGGTCCTGCCGCGCCTGCTGGCCCCGGAGCTGCTGCCGGCCGCGAACTCGCTGAACATGACCGTCTTCCAGGCCGGGGCGATCGCCGGGCCGCTCGTGGCCGGCGTCCTCATCCCGTTCACCGGGTTCTCGTGGCTCTACCTCGTCGACACCATCACGCTGTTCGCGACCCTGTCGGCGGTCCTGCGCCTGCCGCGGCTGCGCGTCGAGCGCGGCCCCGGGCAGGAGCGGGCGCGCACCCCCGGCCTACGCTCGGTGGTCGAGGGCGTGCTCGTCCTACGCCACCACCCGGTGCTCATGATGAGCTTCGTCGTCGACATCGTCGCGATGGTCTTCGGGATGCCCCGGGCCCTCTTCCCCGAGATCGCCCACGAGTCCTTCCTCGGCCCGGAGACCGGCGGGCTGGCGTTCGCGCTGCTCTTCGCCGCCATCCCCGCGGGCGCGGTGGTCGGCGGCGTCCTCTCGGGCTGGGTGTCGCGCGTCGACGCCCAGGGCCGGGCCGTCATCGTGTGCATCCTCGTGTGGGGGGTCGCCATCACCGGGTTCGGGGTGGCCGTCGGGCTCGCGGCCCTCGGCGACGGCTGGCGCACCCCGATGCTCCTCGCGGCCGTGCTCATGCTGGCCGTCGGGGGCGCGGCCGACATGGCCTCGGCGGCCTTCCGCAGCGCGATGCTCATGACCGCCGCGAGCGACGAGATGCGCGGGCGCCTCCAGGGCATCTTCATCGTCGTCGTCGCGGGCGGTCCCCGGGTCGCCGACGTCACCCACGGGGCTGTCGCGGCACTCGTCGGCACCGCGGTGACGACGGCGGGCGGCGGGATCCTCGTCGTCGTCGGGACGGTGGTCGCCGCGCTCGCCGTGCCCTCGTTCGTGCGCTACCGCCTGAGCAGCGCGCCGGTGGCCGCGGGCTAGAGGTCGACGGTGTCGCTCTCGCCCGGGTCGGGCCGGCTGCCCGTGGCGCGGGCCTTGACCATCTCGACGAGGGTCGCCGCCTTGCCCGGGCTGTCCCAGTACTGGGCGCTCTCGCCGTCGACGCGGATGACGGCGACCTGCGGGTCCTCGGGCTCGGTCTGGAACCAGGTCTTCGCGAACTCGTTCCACAGGTCACGGGCCTTCTCGGCGTCCTGACGCACCTCGGCCCGGCCGGCGACCGAGACCCACGCGCCCTCCTTCGTGAAGGCGACGTTGACCTGCGGGTGGGCCTCGATCTCCCCGGCGGCGGCGCTGTCGCGCATCCCGAGGAACCACAGCGTGCCGTCCTCGTCGGCCTGCTGGAGGGTCATCGGGCGGGAGGTGAGCATCCCCGTCTCGCGGTGGACGGTCGTGAGCATCGCCGTGCGCTGGTCGCTCACGAGGTCGTGGACGTGCTTGGCACCCTCGGTGTCGTGGGTCATGTGCTGCTCCTTCTCGGTGATCTCGTCGTCCCGTACCCGCGCGGGCGTCCGCCGACGCGGCCTGTCGAGCCCGAGGTCGGGCCGCCGGCGGGTCAGCCGGCGTCGACCTCGGAGCGGTCCTCGGCCCACAGGGTGTGGAACGTGCCCTCGCGGTCTACCCGCTCGTAGGTGTGCGCGCCGAAGTAGTCGCGCAGCCCCTGGACCAGCGCGGCCGGCAGCCGCTCGGCGCGCAGGGCGTCGACGTAGGCGAGGACCGCGGAGTACACGGGGGCCGGCGTCCCGGAGGCGACGGCGGCGGTGACGACGCGGCGCAGCGCGGGCAGCCGGTCGGCGACCGCGGCGGCGAAGGTCGGGGTGGCGAGCAGGCTCGGCGCGTCGCGGTGCTCCTCGACCGCGTCGGTGATGTCGCCGAGGAGGCGCGCGCGGATGATGCAGCCGTCCCGCCAGATCCGGGACAGGTCGGCGGGGTCGATGTCCCAGTCGTGCTCGGCCGAGCCGTCCCGCACCATGTCCAGCCCCTGCGCGTACGACACGACCTTCGCGGCGTAGAGCGCCTGGCGCAGGTCGTCGACGGACACCTCGGCGCCGGCCGGCTCCTGCGCGACCTCGAGGGCCTCGCGGACCGCGGACCGGCGCTCGGTGTCGCCCGAGGTCGAGCGGGCCATCGTCGCCTCGGCGATGCCGGTGACCGGCACCCCGAGGTCGAGGGCGGTCTGGACCGTCCAGCGGCCGGTGCCCTTCTGCTCGGCGGCGTCGCGGACGACGTCGACGAAGGGCCTGCCGGTGTCGCCGTCGGTGTGCGAGAGGACCTCGGCGGCGATCTCGACGAGGTAGGACTCGAGCTCGGTGCCGTTCCACTCCCGGAAGACGTCGGCGATGTCGGCGGGCTCCTGCCCGCCCGGCCCGCGCAGCAGGTCGTAGGTCTCGGCGATGAGCTGCATGTCGGAGTACTCGATGCCGTTGTGCACCATCTTCACGAAGTGCCCGGCCCCGTCCGGCCCGATGAGGGTGCAGCAGGGCTCGTCGTCGACGTGCGCGGACGCGACCTCGAGGAACGGACCGAGCTCGGCGTAGGTGTCGCCGTCGCACCCCGGCATGATCGACGGGCCCTCGAGGGCACCGACCTCGCCGCCGGAGACCCCGACCCCGGCGTAGCGGATGCCCTTCTCGGCGAGGGCGTCGTGGCGGCGGCGGGTGTCGGCGAAGTGCGCGTTCCCGGCGTCGGCGACGATGTCGCCCTCGTCGAGGAGCGGCACGAGCTCGTCGATGACGGCGTCGGTGCCCTCGCCCGCCTTGACCATGACGACGATGCGGCGGGGCCGCTCCAGCGCGCCGACGAGGTCCTCGAGGCTCCGGGCGAGGGTGAAGTCGCCCTCGTCGCCGAAGTCGCGGACGAGCGACTCGGCCTTGCTCGTCGTCCGGTTGTGCACCGCCACCCGGAAGCCGTGGCGTGCGAAGTTGCGGGCGAGGTTGCGGCCCATGACCGCCATCCCGGTCACCCCGATCTGCGCGGTGCCCGTCGGGGTCGCGGTGGCTGCGGTGTCCGGCACGTCGTGTCTCCTCTGCGGTCGCGGAACGTCCTTCTCCTCCGGGCCAACAGGCCCGCGCCGCCCTCTCTTCCCGCGGCTCGGGCGGCCGGTGGCGCCGACACGATCAGAAGACGGCGAGCGGGTTCACCGGCAGCCCGGTGGCCCCGTGGATGCGCGGGGGCGCCACCACGAGCATGAAGGAGGACCGCGAGAGCCGGCCGCAGACCGCCGCCAGGTCCTCGACGCTCGCCCCGTCGACGAGCGGGAGCCCGAGCCGCGCCAGGCCCACGAGGTGCAGCGGCATCGGCATCTCGCCCTCCAGAGGAGGGAAGGCGTCGCCCACGTCACCGGCGAGCAACGCCACGTCGTGCCGGTGCAGCCAGGCGACGGCGTCGAGTGTCAGCCCCGGTGTGGGCTCCTCGGCGTCCCAGGCGAAGGTCCAGCCGCCGCGCAGGACGACCGCGTCCCCCGGCAGGACGGTGACGCCGCCCCGCTCCGCGGCTGCGTCGAGGTCGGTCCCGGTGATGCCGTGGGCGGGCGGCAGCCGGTCACCGGGAGCCAGGTCGAGCAGGACGCCCTTCGTCACGACCCCGTCGCCGAAGGCAGCGGTGGACCCGTGGCGGACCCCACCGGGGTCGACGCACTCGGCGAGGGGGCGACCGGGGTAGACCATGCCGTCGACCGGGATGTGGGCCACGGCGTCCAGGTGGGTGAGCGAGGGGTCGTGCGGGGTGAGGACGAGGGTCTCGGCCATGCCCATCGGCGGCGTCCCCGTGTACAGGAGCGCCTGCTGGACCGCGCTGGACCGCGGCCCGTCCGGCCCGAACGGGCCCCGCGCCGTGGGGGCCGGGGTGACTGCACGTCCCAGGGGGACCACCTCCCCCTCACGGGCCTCGGCCACCCCTCGGGCCCGGACCTCGGCCGTCACGAGGTTGAGGGTGCCGAGCTCGTCGTCCTCGCCCCACCGCCCCCAGTTGGTGGGTAGCTGCTGGTCGGTCCCGTCGGTCATCGAACACTCCGTCCGTCGTCGTTGTCATCCAACCGGATGACTGAGACGACACTACAGTCGACCCATGACCGAGAGCGAACCCGCGCCCGACCGCACCGCAGGCCGTGCGGAGTCACACGAGCCCGTGCGAACCCGCCGGCGCGACCCGGAACGGACGAGGCAGGCCCTGTTGGCCGCGGCGCTCGCCGAGTTCGCCGAGAAGGGGCTGGCCGGCGCCCGGGTCGACGTCATCGCCGAGCGCGCCGGGGTCAACAAGCAGCTCATCAGCTACCACTTCGGCGGCAAGCAGGGCTTGTACGACGCCCTGCTCACCCGCTGGCAGGAGCAGGACGACGCGATCACCGACCCCTCGGTCCCCCTCTCGGAGGTCGCCGTCGCCTACCTTCGCGCCGCCTGCGCCGACCCCGAGCGCGTCCGCTTCTCCGTGCGCGAGGCCCTCGACGGCGACCCGGCGCGCGTCGAGCACGACCCGGACGCCCCCGAGGTGGCGCACGTGCGGGCCCGCCAGGACGCCGGGGAGGTCACCGACCTCCTCGACCCGGCCTTCGTGCTCATGCTCCTGCAGGGCGTGGTCATGTCGGGGACGGTCTTTCCCGTCGAGACCGTGCGCCTCGTGGGGCTGCACCCGGGCAGCCCCGAGCACGAGGCCTTCGTGGCCGAGCAGCTGCGACGGCTGGTCACGCTGCTCGGCCCCGGCTCCCGTCATCCGTCGTAGTGGCCGGCGGCGATGTCCTCGAGCAGGCCCGGCTGCGTCGGCGTCCAGCCGGTGAGGGCGCGGGTGCGCTCGGCGGTGCTCGCGTGGTCCATCGTCTGCATGACGCCGAAGAAGCCGAGCCGCTCCGGCTCCACCGAGGTCACCGGCAGCCCGAGGCGGGCGCCCAGCGCCTCGGCGATGTCCTTGACCGGCACGCCCTCGTCGCCGACGGCGTGCAGCGCGCTGCCCGCCGGGGCGTCCTCGAGGGCCGCCCGGAACAGGCGTCCGGCGTCGCGGACGTGCACGGCGTTCCACCGGTGCGCGCCGTCGCCGACGTACATCGCGGTCCCGGCCTCGCGGAACATCGCGACCAGCTGCGGGAGGAACCCGTGGGCGTCGCCCTCGCCGTGGACCGAGCGGGGCAGCCGCACGACCGAGGGCCGGAAGCCCCGGTCGGCGCCGGCCAGCAGCCGGGCCTCGTTCTCCCCGCGGGCCGCCACCGGGCCCTCGGTGATGGTGTCCTCCTCGGTGGCGGGACGGCCCTGGACCATGGGGATGCCGGAGGCGGCGACCACGGGCGTGCCGGTGCCGTCCAGCCCGGAGACGAGCGCGGCGACGGCCTCGCCCTCGGCCCGGGCGGCGCCGGCGAGGTCGGCGAGGTCCTCGTGCGGGAAGGCGAGGTGGACGACGGCGTCGGCGCGCTCGGCCTCGGCCCGGAGCAGGTCGTGCTCGCGCAGCGAGCCGCGGACGGGGGTGGCGCAGCGGGCCTCGACGGTGGCGGCCGAGGCGTCGGAGCGCGCGAGGCCGCGGACGGTGTGCCCGGCGGCGAGCAGCTCGGGGACGACGGCCGAGGCGACCCAGCCGGAGGCGCCGGTAACGAAGACGTTCATGGGGGTTCTCCTTCGTGGTGACAGATCGTGACATCACCCACGGTACGCCTGATGTCAGTCTCTGTCATCACCTGATGTCAGATCCTGCCGTCGGCTAGGCTCGGACCCCATGGGACGCTGGGCACCGGACGCGCGCGGTCGGCTCGTGCGCGCCGCCCTCGTCCTCGGCGCCGAGCAGGGCTGGGACGCGACGACGGTCGGGGAGATCGCGGCCATGGCGGGCGTCACCGAACGCACCTTCTACCGCCACTTCCGCGACAAGGCCGACGTCCTCTTCCCCGACAACGGCGACCTGCTCGCGATGCTCGCGCAGACCACCCGGGACGCCCGGGCCGACGGCGCGGCGCCCGCCGACGCGGCGCTGGCCGCGGTCCGGGCCCTCGCCGCCCTCGTCATGGAGGAGCCCGAGCGCATCGGCCTGAGCGCCCGGGTCGTCCCCACCTCGCCCGTCCTCGCCGGGCGCGACCTCTACCGCCAGGGGCAGATCGTCGACGCCGTCACCGGGGCGCTCGTCGAGCACGGGGTGGCCGAGCGCGAGGCCCGCCTCGCCGCCGAGGGCGCGCTCGCCGTGTGGCGGGTCGCGCTGCGCGAGTGGTCGCAGGCCCCCGACGAGCGCCCGCTCACCGACGTCGTCGCCTCGCTCGAGGACCACGCGCGGACCGGGTGAGCGGGGTCAGAGGCGGCGCACGACCCGGCGGGAGCGCGTGAGCAGGTCCTCGCGCTTGGCCTCGTCGAAGCCGTCCCAGGTGCGGGTCACCATCCGGCTGCGGGCGTTGCCCTCGAACACCTCGCGGTGGTGGTCGACGAAGCCCCAGTAGAGGGCGTCCCAGTCCTCGCGCCAGTCGCCGGGGCCGAAGTCGGTCATCTTCTTCAGGTAGTTGCTCCCCGAGACGTACGGCTTGGTCGTGATGCCGGTCCCCGCCGCGAACTGCGACATCGCGTAGACGTTCGGCACCATGACCCAGTCGTAGGCGTCGACGAAGAACGCCATGAACCACTCGTAGACCTCGTCGGGGTCGGTGCGCAGCAGGCACATCGCGTTGCCCAGCACCATGAGCCGCTCGATGTGGTGGGCGTACCCGCGCTCGATGACGCCGGCGACGACGTGGTCGACCGGGTCCAGGCCGGTCGACGCGTCCCACCAGCCGTCGGCCAGGGACCGGGTGTGCCGCAGGTGGTTCGAGGTCCGCATGCGCCGGCCGTACAGGTGGTAGGTGGCCCGCATGTACTCGCGCCAGCCGATGACCTGCCTTACGAAGCCCTCGAGCGAGGCCAGCGGCACGTCCCGCTCGTCGGCGGCGTCGAGCACCGCGTCCAGCACCTCCTGCGGCGTGAGCAGCCCGCAGTTGAGCGGCGGGGTGATGACGGCGTGGAAGACGAACGGGTGCTCGGTGGCGACGGCGTCCTCGTACGGCCCGAACTGCTCCAGCCGCTCCTCGACGAACTCGCGCAGGCAGGCCCGTGCCTGCTCGTGGGTCACCGGCCAGTCGAAGGTGTCGGCCCGGCCGGGGGCGTCCGGGAACGCCTCCCCGACCCAGGCGATGGCCTCGTCGACCTCGGGCAGCCGCTCCACCGGCTCCCGCCGCGGCACGTCGTGGCCCTTCGGCAGCTTCTTGCGGTTGTCCTCGTCGAAGGACCACTGCCCGCCCACCGGCCGGTCGTGGCCCTTGCCCTCGACGAGGACGTCCAGCCGCTGCCGCTGCCACTCGTAGAACGAGGCCATCCTGGCCCGGTGCGAGTCGAACCACTCGGTGAGCTGCGGCCGCGTCGTGAGGAAGCACGGTGTCTCCTCGACGTCCTCGGGCGCGAGGTCGACCTTCGCGTCGTGGAAGGCGCGGCGGACGTCGCGCAGCAGCCAGTCGTCGACGACGTCGTGCAGGCGGACCTCGTCCGGGTCGGCATCGGCGAGGTACTCGGTGAGCCGGGTGCGGGTCTTGCGGCGGGTGTCGGTCTCGATGACGTCGACGTCGAAGCCCTTCTCGCGCAGCCGGTCCGCGAAGAGCCGCATCGACGCCCGGTGCAGCACGAGCTTCTGGGCGTGGAACGGCTGGTGCCGGAAGAGCAGGTCGTCCTCGACGAGGACGAACCGGGTGCCCTGGGGCTCCTCGAGCAGCGACTCGAACAGCTGGTGCGGGAAGACGAGGCGCAGCCGGCGGGTGGATCGGGGCACGTCCTCGACCGTAGCCGCCGGGGCGGCGAGCGGTGGCGGCCCGCCCGCCGGTGTCGAAGGTCGGCGTCCAGGACGGCCGCCGGGGTCAGGACGCCCGCAGGGCCTCCAGGACCGCGCCCGCCACCCGCTGCCCCGAGACCAGCGCCCCCTGGATCGACGCGGTGTCGCGGTGGTCGCCCGCGACGTAGACGCCCTCGGCGACCCGCGCCGGCGAGGTGACCCGCAGCGGCGCCGGCTGGGCGGGCAGCGCGTCCCACACGTCGTCGCGCCGGATCGTGTGCCAGCCCGCCGTCGAGGTGCCGAACACCTCGCCGGCCTGGCGGCGCACGTCGTCCTCGGACGGGTCGTCGTCCGGGCCGAGCAGGGTGGTGACCTCGAGGAGGTGACGGCCCGGCGGGGCGTAGGACGGCACGGCGTTGCTGACGACGGCGGCGTTGACCATCGGCCCGCGGCGGCGGCCGTCGACGACGACGAGGTCGGAGTCCGTCGGCGCCTCGTCGGCGGCGAACCACCAGGTCCGTAGGCCCCGGGTGGTCGGCGCGGGCACGTCCGGGAGCAGGTGCCCGACGGTCTCGGGCCCGACGGCGACGACGACCGCGCGGGCGGTGAGCGAGGTCCCGTCGGCGCAGACCACGACCGGCTCCGCGCCCGCCTGCACGCCGATGACCGGGTTCGCCAGCCGCAGGTCCGGCGGCAGGGCGCGGCGCCGCGAGCGGTCGGCGATCCACTCCGGCAGCGCCTGGATCCCGCGGGCCGGCAGCCCGGGCACCCCGAGGGCGAACATCCGCACGAGCAGCCGGACGTAGGCCTCGGAGGTCTCCCCACGGTCCTCGGCGACGACCCCGGCGAGGAAGGGCTCGACGACCTCGGTGCGCAGCGGGCCGGACACCCCGGCGGCGTCGAGACCCTCGCGCAGAGGGCGGTCGGGGCCGCGGACGACCGAGCGGGGGGCGGTGAGCGCCGGCGCCGCCCAGCGGCCCAGCGCCGCGAGCCCCGACGGGGAGAGCAGACCGCTGCGCAGGGTGGCCGCGATGCCGCCCGGCCGGCGCAGCGGGTGCGCCAGCGTCGCCAGCCCGGTCTCGCGGCGCACGAGCAGCCCGGCGCCGAAGGACCGCAGCGCCAGGTCGGCGACGTCGACGAAGCGCCGCACCGCGGGGTAGGCCGGGTTGAGCACCTGGAAGCCGCGGTCCAGCAGGTAGCCGTCGACCTCGTCGGTGCGCTGCCGACCACCGACGACGCCCTCGCTCTCGACGTGCACGACGTGGCGTCCGGCCTCGGCCAGACGGTCCGCGCACCGCAGTCCCGCGAGCCCGGCCCCGACGACGACGACGTCCGCATCCATGCCCCGACCCTACGGTCGCGGGGGCCTCCCGGGGCCGCCCAACGCTGTCGAGGGTCGGGGGCCGCTGTCGAGGGTCCGGGTGCCGGAGTGGGACCCTTTGGTTGAATCGAGTCCCCGGCCCCGACGGAAATGAACGGGTGGTCCATGAGTGCCGAGGCCGTTCCCGACGTCACCGACGTCGCGGCAGCCGACGACGCCGCGGTGGTCGACGACGTGCTGAGCGAGGTCCACGCCGAGCTCTCCCGCACGCTCGACGGTCTCCGCGCCGCCCTGCGGTCGGCGGCCGGCCAGGACGGCCCGCTGCGCCCGGGTGCCCTGCACGTCGACCTCGTCGCCGAGCTCGGTCGGCGACTAGCCGGGCCCGGCAAGCGGGTGCGTCCGCGGCTGGCCCATCGCGGCTGGCTGCTCGCGGGCGGCGAGGACGCCACCCGGCCCGGCCTGCTCCGGGTCGCCGCCGCCCTCGAGCTGCTGCACCTCTTCGGCCTCGTGCAGGACGACGTCATGGACCGCTCGGACACCCGGCGCGGCACCCCGACGGTGCACGTCGAGGCCTCGCGCCGGCACACCGCGCACGACGGGCTCGGCGACCCGGTGCTCTTCGGCGACAGCGTCGCCGTGCTGCTCGGCGACCTCGCCCTGGCCGAGGCCGCGGCGCTCGTCGCCGGCTGCCCGCCCGAGGTGCGGCACGTCTGGCGGGTCATGACCGCCGAGCTCGTCGAGGGGCAGCTGCTCGACGTCACGCACACCGCCGACCGCCGCCGCGACCTCGCCACCTCGCGCCGGATCGCCCGCTTCAAGAGCGGGCGGTACACGATCACCCGGCCGCTGCAGCTCGGCGCGCTCGTCGCCGGGGCGGACGCGGCGCTCGTCGACCGGCTCGGCACCTGGGGCGACCTCGTCGGCGACGCCTTCGCCCTGCGCGACGACGTGCTCGGCGTCTGGGGCGACCCCGAGGTCACCGGCAAGCCCGCCGGGGACGACCTGCGCTCCGGCAAGCCGACGGTGCTGCTCGTCTGGGCCGCCGAGGCACTCCCCGACGCCGACCGCCACCTGCTCGACGCCTGCGACGCCGGCGGGCTCGACCCGGCGGGGACGCTCGCCCTGCAGCACGCCATGGAGCGGGCCGGGGTGCGGCAGCGTGCCGAGGACGAGATCCGCCGGCTCACCACCCGCGCCGACCGCATCGTCCCCCGGCTGACCACCGATCCCGACGCCGCGCAGGCACTGCGCGAGGTCGTCCGCTCCGTCGCCTGGAGGTCCTCGTGAAGGTCGTCGTCGTCGGAGCCGGCCTGTCCGGGCTCGCGGCCGCCTGCCACCTCACCGCCGCCGGGCACGACGTCACCGTCCTGGAGCGCGAGGACGTCGTCGGCGGCCGGGCGGGCACGCTGCGGCTCGGCGACTTCCGCTTCGACCCCGGCCCCGTCGTCATGACCATGCCCGAGCTGCTCGCCGCCCCGATCCGCGCGGTCGGCGGCGACCCCGAGGCGCTCGTCCCCATGGAGCGGCTCGACCCCGCCTACCGGGCGGTCTACCCCGACGGCAGCGAGCTGTCCGTCCGCGCCGACATGGGCGACCTGCGCGAGGAGATCGCGCGGCTCTGCGGTCCCGCCGACGCCGCCGGCTTCGACCGCTTCCTCGACTGGCTGCAGGAGATGTACGACGTCGAGTTCGACACCTTCATCGACGCCAACTACGGCTCGGTGCTCGACCTCGTCCGCTCGCCCGGGACCGCCGCCCGGCTGCTGCGGCTCGGCGGGCTCGGGGCCCTCGGGCCGAAGGTCGCCTCGTTCTTCGAGGACGACCGCCTGCACCGCATCTTCTCCTTCCAGTCCCTCTACGCCGGGGTCGCGCCGGCCAAGGCGCGGGCCGTCTTCGCCGTCATCACGTACATGGACACCGTGCGCGGCGTCTTCTACCCGACCGGCGGGATGCACCGGGTGCCGGTGGGGATGGCGCACGCGCTCACCGACGCCGGGGGCACCGTCCACCTCGGGGTCGAGGTGACCGAGGTCCTGCGCCGCGGCGACGGGGCGGTGGCCGGCGTCGCCACCGCGGACGGCGACCGGCTGGCCGCCGACGCCGTCGTCTGCACCCTCGACCTGCCGGTCGCCTACGACCGGCTGCTGCCCGGCGTCCCCGGCCCGCGGTCGACCCGCCGCGGCGAGTTCTCGCCGTCGGCGGTCGTCTGGCACGTCGGCGCCACCGGCCGGCCGGGACCGCACCTGCGCCACCACAACATCCACTTCGGCGACGCCTGGGACGGCGCCTTCGAGGCGCTCGTCGACCGCCGCGAGCTCATGCCCGACCCCTCCCGGCTCGTCACCGTGCCGACGGTCAGCGACCCGACGGCGGCGCCGGACGGCTCGAGCGCCCTCTACGTCCTGGAGCCGGTGCCGCACCTGGGCTCGCGGCTGGACTGGCAGCGCGAGGCCGGGCCGATGCGCGAGCGGCTGCACGCCTTCCTCGAGGCCGGGGGCTACCCCACCGACGTCGTCGAGGAGCGGCTCGTGACCCCGCCGGACTGGGCGGCCGCGGGCATGCACCTCGGCACGCCGTTCGCGATGGCGCACACCTTCGGGCAGTCCGGGCCGTTCCGGCCGAGCAACGTCGACCGGCGGGTGCCGGGGCTCGTGTTCGCCGGGTCGGGGACGACGCCGGGCGTCGGCGTCCCGATGGTCCTCGTCAGCGGCAGGCTCGCCGCCGAGCGGGTGCAGGAGTACGCCGGGGCCGCCCGCCCCCGGACCCGACCCGCCGGGGTGGCGCGGTGACGGCCCCCGAGGCCGCCCTGCTCGCCGCCGGCTACACCCGCTGCGCCGAGCTGACCCGCGAGCACGGCACGACGTACTTCTGGGGCGCCCGGCTGCTGCCCGCCGAGCGCCGGCGGCACGTCCACGCCGTCTACGCCCTGGCCCGGCTGGCCGACGACATCGTCGACCTCGCCGGTGACGAGCCGGTGGCGACGACGTCCGCGCGGCTGGACCGCTTCGAGGCGTCCTTCTGGTCGGCGCTGCACAGCGGGCACTCCACCGACCCCGTCCTCGCCGCGGTCGTCACGAGCGTGCGCGAGTGCGGCATCCCCGACGAGTGCTTCGCCCGCTTCTTCGGCGCCATGCGCACCGACCTCACCCGGACGACGTACGAGACGTGGGAGGACCTGCTCGGCTACATGGACGGCAGCGCCGCCGTCATCGGCGAGATGATGCTGCCCGTCCTCGAGCCCGGCGCCGAGGTCCGGCAGCCGGCCCGGGCCCTCGGCCTGGCGTTCCAGCTGACGAACTTCCTCCGCGACGTCGGCGAGGACCTGGACCGCGGGCGCGTCTACGTCCCCCAGGAGGACCTGCGCCGGTTCGGGGCCGACCCCGCCGCACGGACGGCGACGCCGGAGTGGCAGCGGCTCATGGCCTTCGAGATCGCCCGCAACCGGCGGCTGTACCGCGAGGCCGACGCCGGGCTGTCCGCGCTGCCCCCGGCCTCCCGCCGCTGCGTCGCCACGGCCCGCGTCCTCTACGCCCGCATCCTCGAGCGCATCGAGGACGCCGGGTACGACGTCTTCGCCACCCGCGTGCGCGTCTCCACCCCGGCCAAGGTCGCGCTCAGCGCCCGGATGGTCCTCTCCCGCGACCCGGTGCGGCTCGTCCGGCGCGACCGGGCCGCCGCCCGCCCGGACGAGGCCTGGGTCGCCGACCACGACGTCGTCCTCCTCGACGACGCCGGCCGCGCCGTCGGCACCGCCCCGAAGTCGACCGTGCACCACGACGCGACACCGCTGCACCTCGGCTTCTCCTGCTACGTCGTCGACGACGACGGGCGGCTGCTCGTCACCACCCGCGCGGCGGACAAGCCGAGCTTCCCCGGCGTCGTCACGAACAGCGTGTGCGGGCACCCCCGCCCCGGCGAGCCGCTCGAGGACGCCGTCCGGCGCCGTGTGCGCGACGAGCTCGGGGTCGAGGTCGGCCCGGTCCGTCTCGTCCTGCCCGACTTCCGCTACCGGGCGGTCCAGGGCGGGCTCGTCGAGCACGAGCTGTGCCCCGTCCTCGTGGCGCGGGCGACCGACACCGCCCTCGTCCCCGACCCGGCCGAGGTGGACGACGCGCACTGGGAGCCGTGGTCGGGGTTCGCCGCCGACGTGCTGGCGGGCCGCCGCGCCGTGTCGCCCTGGTGCGCGGCGCAGGTGCCGTTGCTCGCCGGGCTCGGCCCCGACCCGTCGGGCTGGCCGGAGGGCTCGCCGGACGCGCTGCCCCCGGCCGCGCGGGTCGACGCGCCCGCCGCGGGCGTCCGGGCCGACGACGCCGAGGTGGTCTGAGGGATGCCGGACCGGTACCAGTACCTGCTGCTCATGGCCGGGTGCCTGGCGGTGACGCTGCCCCTGGAGTGGGCCTTCCGGGCCCGGGTCTACCGGCGGCCGCGACGCCTGCTGCTCGCGCTGGCACCGGTGCTCGTCGTCTTCGTCGCCTGGGACGTGCTCGGCATCGTCCGCGGCCACTGGACCTACAGCGAGCGGTACACCACCGGCATCCTCCTGCCGCTGGACGTCCCCCTGGAGGAGCTCGTCTTCTTCGTCGTCGTGCCCGTCTGCGGGCTGCTGACCTACGAGTCGGTCGGCACCGTCCTGGGCTGGGTGCGGTCCCGGTCGCGCGGCGGCGAGCGGGCGCAGGAGCGCGCCGATGCCTGAGTACACCGTGCTCGCCGTGCTGTCGGTGCTGCTCGTCCTGGCCGTCGAGCGGCTGTGGCTGCGCACCGGCGTGCTGCGGACGGCGCAGTTCTGGCTGGCCATGGCCATCGTCGGGGCCTTCCAGGTCCTCGTCGACGGGTGGCTGACCAAGCTGTCGGCGCCGATCGTCCTCTACGACGAGGCGCAGACCCTGGGCGTGCGCGCCCCCTGGGACATCCCGGTCGAGGACTTCCTCTTCGGCTGGAGCATGGTGACCCTGACGATCATCGGCTGGGCGGCACTCGGCCGCCGGCAGGAGCCCCGGCGGCAGCCGCGGAAGGACGAGGCGAGATGACCCCCACCCAGGACTGGACGCTGGCGGAGGCCTTCGACCGCGCGGCGCCGACCTACGACGCGATGGTCGCGCTCTCCCCCGGCTACCACGACCAGCTGCGGACGGCCGCCGACGCGCTCGTCGCCGCGATGGCCCCCGCGGCCGGCTCGGCCGAGGCGGGGCGGCCGGTCGTCGTCCTCGACCTCGGCTGCGGCTCGGGGGCCTCGACGCACGCCGTGCTCCAGGCCTGGTCGGCCGCGGGCCACGACCCCGCCCGGCTGGACGTCACGGGCGTCGACGCCTCCGAGGGCATGGTCGCCGAGGCCCGCCCGAAGCGCTGGGGCCCGGGCGTCTCGTTCGAGGTCGCCGACGCGGTCACCCACCTGCGCGGGCTGCCGGACGACTCGGTCGACGGCGTGCTCGGGGCCTACCTGCTGCGCAACGTGCCCGACCGGGAGGCGCTGGTCCGCGAGGTCGCCCGCGTGCTGCGGCCGGGCGGGGCGTTCGTCGTCCACGACTACTCCGTCGCGGGCAGCGCCCGGGCCCGGGCGATCTGGGCGGCGGTGTGCCACGGCATCATCATCCCGCTGGCCGCGGTGAAGCGCTCCGACGTCCCGCTGCACCGCTACCTCTACACGAGCGTGCGCGACTTCGACTCCGTCGCCCTGGTCTGCCACCGCCTGCAGGAGGCCGGGCTCGTCGGCGTCCGGCACCGCAGCTACCCCGGCTGGCAGGACGGCGTCGTGCACACCGTCGTCGGGAGCGCCCCCGCGTGACGCCGCTGCTGCCCGTGGGGCGCCGCTCGACGTTCCGCCCGGGCCGGGACCCCCGGGCCGAGTTCCACCCGCCGCCCGCGCCGGCACGGCCGGACCGTCCCGCCCCACCGGGCGACCGGCACGTCGTCGTGGCCGGGGCCGGGATCGCCGGGCTGACCGCCGCGCTGGCGCTCGCCGAGCGGGGGGTGCGGGTCACCGTGCTCGAGGCGTCCGGGCGGCTCGGCGGCCGGGTCGCGTCCTGGCCGGTCACCCTGCCGGACGGCAGCCCGAGCCACATGAGCCGCGGCTTCCACGCCTTCTTCCGGCAGTACTACAACCTGCGCGCCGTGCTCCGCCGCACCGACCCGACGCTGGAGCGGCTGCGCCCGCTGGCCGACTACCCCCTGGTGCGCGCCGGCGGCGGCGCGGACTCGTTCGCCGGCATCCCCCGCACGCCGCCGTGGAACCTCGCGGCCTTCGTCGCCCGCAGCCCCAGCTTCGACCGGCGCGGCCTGGCCGGGGTCGACGTCGAGGCCGCGCTCGGCCTGCTCGACGTCCGCTTTCCCGACACCGTGCGGGCACTGGACGGGGTGAGCGCCGCCGAGGTACTGGACCGGCTGCGCTTCCCGGAGACCGCCCGCCACCTCGCCCTCGAGGTCTTCGCGCGCTCGTTCTTCGCCGACCCGCGCGAGTTCTCCGGCGGCGAGCTCGTCGCGATGTTCCACACCTACTTCGTCGGCTCCGCCGAGGGGCTGCTGTTCGACGTGCCGCGCGACGACTACGACCGCACCCTGTGGGAGCCGCTCGGGCGGCACCTGCACGGGCTCGGGGTCGACGTGCGGGTGGGCCGGTCGGTGACGACCGTGCTCGACGGCCGCGACCGCGGGCTCGCCGTCCACCACCGGCACACCGGCGGCGACCCCCACGGCGAGGTGCTCGACGCCGACGCCGTCGTCCTCGCCCTCGACCCCGTCGGGCTGTGCGAGGTCGCCGCCTCCTCCCCCGGCCTCGGCGGCCCCGGCGACGCCGGGCGCGCCTGGCGCACGGCCGTCGCCGGGGTGCGGTCGGCTCCGCCGTTCGCGGTGTGGCGGCTCTGGCTGGACGGGCCCGTCGACGCCGACCGGCCGCCGTTCCTCGGCACGAGCGGGTACGGCCCGCTGGACAACGTCTCGGTCCTGGAGCGGTTCGAGGACCACGCCGCCGCGTGGTCGCGCGCCCACGGCGGGTCGGTCGTCGAGCTGCACGCCTACGCCGTCGACCAGGACCCGGACGAGGAGGCGCTGCGGGCGCGGCTGCTCGAGGCCCTGCACGAGGTCTACCCGGAGACCGTCGGGCTCCGCACGGTGCACGAGGAGTGGCTGCTGCGGGCCGACTGCGTGCTCGTCGGGCTGGAGCCGCACGACTCCCGGCCCGGTGTCGTCACCCCCGACCCGCGGCTGGTCCTGGCCGGCGACACCATCCGCTCCGACCTGCCCGTCGCCCTCATGGAGCGCGCCGCGACCACCGGCTGGACCGCCGCCGACCGGCTCCTCACCGGCTGGGGCCTGCCCGGCCACGGCGTGTGGTCGGTCCCCACCGGCCCCCGCCTCGGCCGCCTGCCCGCCCTCGCCCGCCGCGGCCTGCGCGCCACCCACCCTCGCCCCCGTCCCCGTCGCAACTTTCTCGCCTGATCCCGGAACCTTCGGGTCCGCGTACCCTTCGTTCCCCGGCGGACCCGAACCTTCCGGCGCGTAGGCGACGCCGGGCTACGGGACGACGCGCGATCGCCGGCCGAGGCGCAGCGCCAGCCACGGCGTCGCGACGGCGATGCCCATGACGAGGACGAAGAGCACGCCGGCGACGGCGAGCCGCCAGGCCGGGACGTCACGGGCGGCGGCGTCCTGCAGGCTGCTCACCCCGATGGCGACCCCGGAGTAGAGCAGCAGCCCCGACGACACGGCGAGCGCGGCCCAGCGGCGCCCGCCGCGCCAGCCGAGTCGTCCCACCGCGGCGCCGCCGACCCCCGCCAGCGCGAAGAGCAGGACGATGCCCGCGGTGCCGGAGACGGAGAAGGCCGGCCGGCCCAGCTCGACGAGCGCGACGACGCGCATGAGCACCCGGGCGACGACGGCCGCGACGACGGCGACCGCGAGCCCCCACCCCAGCCATCCCATCCGCACATGGTGGAGCGGGGCGGGCCCGCTGTCGAGACCGGCGCCACCCGGGCCGGCGTCCGTTCCGGCCGGCCGCGGGTCAGCCGACGAGGCCGCGGCGCAGGGCGTAGCGGCGGGCGGCGTACTCGAGGTCGTCGGTCCACAGCTGGCGCTGCGAGGCGCGCATCCCCATCCGCACCAGCGGCGCGAGCCCCCGGGCGACCCGGAAGCCCACCCGGTCCGAGGTCGCGACGACGGCCTCGGTCATCACCGTGCGTGCCGGGTGCACCCCGGGCGCCGTGACGAGGGTGGCGTGCGTCTCGACGACGCTGCCCAGCCCCTCGCCCTCGGTGATCGTCATGACGACGGTCTGGGCGTCGGGGCAGGTGAACTCGGCGCGCACCGGGACGGCGAAGCGGCGGTCCAGCCGGTAGGCGACGTCGAGGACGAGGCGGTCCGGGGTCGAGGCGTCGTCGTCGACGGTGAGGTCGCTGAAGGCGTAGGGGTGGAACCAGGCGCCGTGCCACGGGTCGAGCCGGTTGGCGACGATGTCGCGCGGCTCGCAGGTGACGGGCAGGGCGACGACGGACGCCACCGCCCCGGACGGCGCCGGACGGGTGGCGAGCACCGGGCGGTCGGTCGGCTCCACACCGTCCTCGATCACGCCGAGGCGTGCCCACAGCAGGACGCCGTCGTCGTACGCGGCGACCGTCGCCCACGGCGGGTCGGTGTCGCGCCCGAGCGGCATGCCGTGCCAGCGGCAGCGCACGTCGCCGGCGACCACCGGGCAGGCGTCCAGCCGTGCCCCGAGGTGCGGGCATGCACCCGGCCCGGCCAGCAGCGACCCGTCGACGTCCCGCCACAGCACGACCTCGCGGCCGCCGACGGTGCGGACAACTGAGGTGTCGGACGGCACCTCGCCCGAGGCGCCGACGACGACCCAGCCGTGCGTGGGGCGGGCGAGCGCGTCGGCCAGGGCGGCCTCGATGCGGCCCGGGCGGGCGTCGCGCCAGGTGCCGCGCAGCCGGTCGGGAGTGGCCTGGGGCAGGTGCCGGACCGGCGAGCGGCGCCGCACCTGGTCCAGGACCGAGGACCGCACCTGGTCCCGGACGGAGCGGTCGACGCGCAGGAGGCTCACCCCGTCACGCTATCGCCGCGCCCACGGCCCGGACCAGCGGACCCGGGCCGAGCCTCGACAGCCCCGCGGCGGGACCGATGCGGGAGGATGGTCCGCGTGTCCCTCGTCACCGGCTCGATGCGCCTCGCCGCGACCGGCCCACTGCCGCCCGAGCACGCCTGGGCCCGCTACACCGAGCCGCGCCGCTGGTCGACGTGGGCGCCGCACATCCGCGAGGTCGACTACCCCCACGCGGTGATCGAGCCGGGGTCGAGCGGGCGGGTCACCGGCGTGGGCGGCGTCGTCGCCGTCTTCACCGTCGACACCGTCGACCACGACGCCCGCACCTGGTCCTGGCGGGTGCGCTCCGGGCCGCTGCGGCTGCGCTTCGAGCACGGGGTGGACCCGGCCGCGGAGGGCTGCACCGGATGGGTTGTCACGCACGCCCTCTGGCCCGTCGTCGCGGGCTACGCCCCCGTCGCGCGGTGGTCGCTCGGACGACTCGTGTCGACGTAGGGCCCCTCGGGTCGTGCCGGACGGCCGAGCACGATAGGGTTCCCGTGTTGTTGAGCTTTCCGATGTTGACGTAGTAGCAGGACGGGCCCCGTCGGGGCCCGGCAGCACTTTCTGAGCAGAGGTACGTACCAAGCATCACAACGCCGGGCGTGCCGACCCGCGGTGCACCCACTCAGGAAGAGAGATCTCCATGGCTACTGGCACCGTCAAGTGGTTCAACTCCGAGAAGGGCTACGGCTTCATCGCCCCCGACGACGGCTCGGCCGACGTCTTCGCCCACTTCTCCGCGATCAACGGCAACGGCTACCGCTCCCTCGAGGAGAACGCCAAGGTCGAGTACGAGACCCAGCAGGGCCAGAAGGGCCTGCAGGCGGCGAACATCACCGTCATCGGCTGACCTGCCACCCCTCCGCGCCGTTCCGGCGCGCACGACGACCGCCGTCCGGCTCCGCCGGGCGGCGGTCGCCCGTGTCGGGCGGTCCTCGCAGGTGGCCGGGGTCAGGCGGCTGGCGCCGGATCCACCGTGAGGACGATGCCGGCGCGCGGGTTGCGGCGCAGGCCGACCCGCGAGGTGACAGCGTCGACGAGGTCGGACAGCCGGGCCGGCCAGCCGTACTTGGCGACGACGGCGGCGCGCACCGCCCGCACCTCGTCCGGGCCGCGGACGACGACGCCCTCGCCCCGGTAGGTCGGCGCGTCGTCCTTGACCCGGCCGCGGCGGTCGCAGGGGCGCAGCTCGACCCGGCGGGTGTGGTTCAGGCGCTTGACCTTGCCGGTGTCGTCCACGGTGACGACGACGAGGTGCTCGCTGCCGTCGGCGGCCGGGGCGATCCACACGGCGGTGCGCACGGGCGCGCCGGTGCGGCGGAAGGTCGTCAGCGAGACGTAGGGGGTGTCGGCCAGGGGATGGCGCGCGGCGTCCATCGCCCCAGCGTAGGTCCGTCCGCCCGGGCCGCGCCCGGGCCGCGGCGACGGAAATGCGCGCGCGGTGTCGCGGTGTTCGCTCCTACCGTGGACCAGTTCCGACCCACGACCGCCTCGACCCCGACGGGCCCCATGACCGACACCGCACCGCCCCGCACGCTGCCCGAGCCGCCGACGACGGAGGCCGCAGCGTCCTACCCGGTGCTGCGCTGGCTCGTCGCCGCGACCTTCACCGTCATCCTCAACGAGACGATCATGGTCAACGCCATCCCGCGCCTCATGGCGGAGTTCGCCGTGAGCGCCCGGTCGGCGCAGTGGCTGTCGACCGCGTTCATGCTCACCATGGCCGTCGTCATCCCCGTCACCGGCTGGTTCCTCCAGCGCGTGACCACCCGCACGGCGTTCACCGTCGCGATGAGCACCTTCGCCACGGGCACCGTGATCTGCCTGCTGGCGCCCGTCTTCCCGGTGCTCGTCGCCGGCCGGGTCGTCCAGGCCGCCGGCACCGCCGTCATGTTCCCGCTGCTCATGACGACGCTCATGACCGTCGTCGCCGAGCGCGACCGCGGCCGGGTCATGGGCAACGTCACGCTCGCCATCTCCGTGGCACCGGCACTGGGGCCGGCTCTCTCCGGGCTCGTCCTCGGCGTGGCCGGGTGGCGCTGGCTGTTCGGCGTCGTCCTGCCGGTCGTCGCGCTCGTCTCCGTCGTCGGTCTGCGGCGCCTCACCGACGTCGGCGAGCCCCGGGACTCGGCGGTCGACTGGCTGAGCGTCGTCATGTCGGCGCTCGGCTTCGGCGGGCTCGTGTACGGCCTCAGCCGGATCGGCGAGGAGAACCCCGGCGCCGTCCCCGCCGGGGTGTGGATCGCCGGCGGGCTCGCGGTCCTCGCCGCGTTCGTCCTGCGCCAGCGCGCCCTGACCCGCCGCTCGGAGCCGCTGCTCGACCTGCGCACCCTCACCCACCGCACCTACGCGCTGGCGCTGTCGGTGCAGGCGCTGGGCTTCCTCACGATGCTCGGGACGATGATCCTGTTGCCGCTGTACCTGCAGGACCTGCGCGGGCTGTCGCCGCTGCGCACCGGGCTGCTGCTGGCCCCGGGCGGCCTGGCCATGGGGCTGCTCGGCCCCGTCGTCGGCCGGGTCTTCGACCGACGCGGCGGTCGCGTCCTCGTGGTCCCGGGTGCGCTCGGCGTCCCCCTGGCCCTGGCCGGGCTCAGCCGGATCGGCGAGAGCACGCCCTACGCCGCGATCCTCGGGGTGCAGGCGCTGCTCATGGTCGGCCTGGCCGCGCTCTTCACCCCCGCCTTCACGCTGGGCCTGGGCGCGCTGCCCCGTCACCTGTACTCGCACGGCTCGTCGCTGCTCGGCACCGCCCAGCAGGTGGCCGCCGCCGTCGGCACCGCGGTCACCGTCACCGTGCTGTCCTGGCGCTCGGCGCAGCTGACCGACGCAGGGGCGAGCGACGCCGCCGCCTACGTCGGCGGCGTCCGGGCCGCGTTCGGGGTCGCCGCCGTGCTGGCTGTCGGGCTCGTGGTCCTCGCGGCGTTCCTGCCGAACCGGTCGAGCACCCCGGCGGACGAGCCGGCCGTCCGCGAGCCCGCCGGGGAGGGCGCCCCCGTCAGCTGAGGTGCACCGGCTCGACGTCGCTGCGGTTGCCCTGGTCCTCGCCGGCCTTGACCCGTGAGCCCGCCTCGGCGTCGTGCCGCTCGCAGGACCCGTGCGGGGCGAAGCGGACGACGACCGACTTGCTCGCCGGGCAGTTGCTGCCCTCGGCCACGTGGTCCAGTGGCACGAGGACGTTGCACTCGGGGTAGTACGCGGCGGCGCACCCGCGGGCGGTCGGGTAGGGCACGACCTTGTAGCCGTGGGCGACCCGCTCGGAGCCGTCGGTCCAGCCGGACACGACGTCGTACAGCTCGCCCTCCTGCAGGCCGAGCGCGCTCATGTCCTCGGGGTGGACCATGACGACCTGGCGACCGCCGGCGAGGCCGCGGTAGCGGTCGTCGTGGCCGTAGATCGTCGTGTTGAACTGGTCGTGGCTGCGCAGCGTCTGCAGCAGCAGGTGGCCCTCGGGGGCGGTGAGCACCGCGATGGGGTTGACCGCGATCTGGGCCTTCCCGGACGGGGTCTCGAAGGTGCGGGTGTCGCGCGGCGGGTGCGGGAGGGTGAAGCCACCGGGCCGCATCACCTTGTCCTGGTAGGCGTCGCAGCCGGGGACGACGTTGCCGATGTGGTGGCGGATGCGCGTGTAGTCCTCGGCCATGGCCGCCCAGTCGATGCGCGACCCGCTCGGGCGGTCGCCGAGGGTGGCCTCGGCGATCCGGCACACGATCCACGGCTCGCCGTGCAGGTGCGCGCTCGCCGGCTCGTTGCGGCCGACCGACAGGTGCACCTCGGACATCGAGTCCTCGACGGTGACGCCCTGCCAGCCGGCGGTCGTCAGGTCCTTCTCGGTGCGCCCGAGGCACGGGAGGATGAGCATCTGCCGGCCGGGCAGCATGTGGGTGCGGTTCGGCTTGGTCGACACCTGGATGCCGAGGTCGACCGAGCGCATCGCCTCGTGGGTGACGTCGGAGTCCGGGGTGGCGGCGGCGAAGTTGCCGCCGAGGCCCATGAGGACCTTGACCTTGCCCTCGACGAGCGCGCGGACGGTGTTGACGACGTCGTGGCCGCGCTCGCGCGGCGGCTCGAAGCCGAACTCGGCCCTGATCCGGTCCCCGAAGTGGGCGGGCAGCTTCTCCCAGACGCCCATCGTCCGGTCGCCCTGGACGTTGGAGTGACCGCGGACCGGGCACAGACCCGCGCCCGGCTTGCCGATGTTGCCCTGGAGCAGGGCGACGTTGGTGATCTCCTTGATCGTCGCGACGGCGTGCCGGTGCTGGGTCACGCCCATCGCCCAGCAGAACACCGTGCGGGAGGAGGCGGCGAGCAGGTCGGCGACCCGCTCGATCTGGGCGCGCTCCAGACCGGTGGCGCGCAGCACGTCGTCCCAGTCGAGGTCCTTGACGTGCTCCTTGTACGACTCGAAGCCGGTGGTGTGCCGGTCGACGAAGTCGGTGTCGACGGCGCCGTTCTCGACGAGCAGCGCGCCGAGCGCCTGGAAGAGCGCGAGGTCGCCGCCGAGCCGGATGGGGAGGAACTCGCTGGCCAGGTCCGTGCCGACACCGGTGAGGCCCTTGACGGTCTGCGGGTTGTCGAACTTCATCAGGCCGGTCTCGGGCAGCGGGTTGACCGCGACGATCCGGCCGCCGCCCTGCACGCACTTCTCCAGCGCGCTGAGCATCCGGGGGTGGTTGGTCCCCGGGTTCTGCCCGGCGATGATGACGAGCTCGGCGTCGTGGATGTCCTGGAGGCTCACCGAGCCCTTGCCGATGCCGATGGACTCGGCGAGCGCGACGGACGTCGACTCGTGGCACATGTTCGAGCAGTCCGGCAGGTTGTTCGTGCCGAAGGCCCGGGCGAAGAGCTGGAAGGTGAACGCCGCCTCGTTGGAGGCGCGACCGCTCGTGTAGAAGACCGCCTCGTCGGGGCTGTCCAGACCGTTGAGGGTGTCCGCGACGAGCCGGACGGCCTCCTCCCAGGTCACCGGCTCGTAGTGGGTGCCGCCCTCGCGCAGGAGCATCGGCTCGGTGATGCGGCCCTGCTGGCCGAGGCGGAAGTCGCTCCACGTCGCGAGCTCGGCGACCGAGTGCTCGGCGAAGAACGCGGGGTCGGCCTTGCGCTTGGTGGCCTCCTCGGCCACGGCCTTGGCACCGTTCTCGCAGAACTCGGCGAAGCTGCGGTGCTCGGGGTCGGGGTCGGGCCACGCGCAGCCCATGCAGTCGAAGCCGTCGGCCTGGTTGAGGCGGCGCAGCGTGTTCAGCGTCCGGGCCGGACCCATCTGGCCGGCGGCACGGTTCACCGAGACGGCGACGGCCTCGACGCCGGCGGCGGCGTGGCGTCGGCGGTGGACGTCGACGTCCGTCGCGACGACGTCGTCGTCGGGCGCACCGCGCCAGGGCTCGAGCATCCGGGTCACGCGGGAGGAGTCCACCATGGCTCCAGCCTCGCACCCGCACCTGTGCGACGGACGGCCGGTGACCAGGACATCCGTCACGACGTCTCGACTCCCGCCGCCACCGGAGGGGCGCCGGGACGGAGCCCCGGCGTCAGGAGCGCCAGGTGTAGGTGACCTCGGGACGACCGGTGCCGGCGTAGCGGTTGCCGCGGGCGGCCCGGCCGGAGTCGACGAGGTGCTCGGCGTAGCGCCGGGCCGTCACCCGGCTCACCCCGAGGGCCTCGCCCAGCTCGGCCGCCGACCGTCCGGTGCCCGCCTCGCGCAGCACGACGACGACCCGGCCCAGCAGGTCCTCGGTCATCCCCTTCGGCACGCTCACCGGGGCCGCCGGCCGCAGCCGGGTGAGCAGGCTGTCGACCTGCGCCTGGGTGTCGGCCTCGCCGGCGTCGTGGCGGTAGTCGCGGTAGGCCAGGAGGCGCTCGCGCAGCGTCGCGAAGACGAACGGCTTGAGGACGTACTGGACGACCCCGAGCGAGACCGCCGACCGCACGGTCTCGAGGTCGCGCGCCGAGGTGACGGCGACGACGTCGGCCCGGTGGCCGTGCGCGCGCATCGCCCGGACGACGTCGAGCCCGCGCAGGTCCGGCAGCCCCATGTCCAGGAGCACGAGGTCGACCCGGTGCTCCCCGAGGTGGCGCAGCGCCTCCCGCGCGGTGTGCACCCGACCCGACACGACGAAGCCCTCGACCCGGCCGACGTACGTCGCGTGCGCCTCCGCGGCGACGGGCTCGTCCTCGACGACGAGGACGGCGATGGGCTCGTCGGGGCTCACCGGCCGAGGCCGACCCGGTCGGCGGTGTCCACCGGTGCGCCGGCGCCGCCGCGCAGGACCGGCAGCGTCACCGTGACGACGGCGCCGGGTGGGCCGGCGAAGCCCAGCGTCCCGCCGAGCCGCCCCACCGTGCCGTGCACGAGCGCCAGCCCGACCCCGCGCCCGGCGTCCCCGGAGGCCGGCTTGGTCGAGAACCCGCGCTCGAGGACCCGCTCGCGCAGCGCCGGCGGGATGCCGGGGCCGGTGTCGGCGACGACGAGCTCGACCCGGTCGCCGCGGTCGTGGGCGGTGAGCTCGACCCGGCGCTCGCCGGGCTGCCCGGTGACGGCGTCGAAGGCGTTGTCGACGAGGTTGCCGACGACCGTCACGAGGTCGCGCGGTGAGGCCACCCCGGCCGGCCACCGCAGCCCGGCGTCGAGGACGAGGTCGATGCCGCGCTCGTGGGCCTCGGCGGCCTTGCCGAGCAGCAGTGCCGACACGACCGGGTCCTCGACGCCGGCGACGACGCGGTCGGTGAGGTGCTGGGCCCGGCTCAGCTCGTCGGTGGCGAAGGACAGGGCCCGCGAGGTGTCGCCGAGCTCGATGAGCGAGACGATCGTGTGCAGCCGGTTGCCCGCCTCGTGCGCCTGCGAGCGGAGCGCGTCGGCCAGGCTGCGGGCGGCCCCGAGCTCGCCGGTCAGCTCCTCGAGGTCGGTGCGGTCGCGGATCGTCACCACCGCCCCGAGGTCCTCGCCGTCGCGCCGGGCCCGGGCCTTGTTGAGGACGAGCACCCGCGACCCGGTGACGTGGAGGTCGTCCTCGCGGACGTCGGGGTCGCTCATCGCGCGCACCAGCGCCGGCCCCAGCCCGAGGTCCGCCACCGGGCGTCCGGCGGGGTCGTCGGCGAGCCCGAGCAGCCGCCGCGCCTCGTCGTTGGCCAGCCGCACCCGGCCCTCGGGGTCGAGCAGGACCAGGCCCTCGGTGACCGAGTGCAGCACGGCGTCGTGGTGGTCGTGCATGGCCTGGAGCTCGGCGGCGCGCAGCCCGCGGGTCTGGCGCCGGACCCGCCGGGCGATGAGGGTCGCCCCGATCCCGGCGAGGACGCCGGCCACGCCCCCGGCGACGAGCAGGGGCGGCAGCTCGCCCGCCATCCGGGCGTCGACGGCGGGCTCCCCGATCCCGACGGCCACCAGCCCGACGACGGACCCGCCGGCGCCGGTGACCGGGACGACCGCCCGCCGGCTCGGCCCGAGCGTGCCGGTGTAGTCCTCGACGACGGTGCCGCCGGCCCGCGCGGCGTCGATGTGGCCGACGAACCGGCGGCCGACCTGCGCCGGGTTGGGGTGGCTGTAGCGGATGCCGTCCGGGCTCATGACGACGACGAAGTCGGTGCCCGTGCTCGCGCGGACCCCTTCGGCCAGGGGCTGCAGCACCCCGCCGGGGTCGCCGTCGGTCACCGCCGTGACGACGTCGGGCTCGGCCGCGACCGCCCGCGCGACGGCGAGCACCTGGGCCGTCGACTCGTCGGTCACCGCCCGCTCGGCCTGCACGTACGCGGCCGCCAGCCCCGCGGCGATGACCCCGAACACGAGCGCGACGACGAGCACGGCGGTCTGCCCCGCGACGCTGAACCCGCGGCGCTGCTCCTCGGGGGTCGGGGTCACGCCGCTCACCGGCCGACGCCGGCGTCGCGCGTGAACACTGCGTACACAAGCGTGACGATAGCCGCGGGCGGCACCACCCTGTCTGGCAGCGCACCCCCGCGTCGGACGAAGGAGTTCACGCCCATGACCGCATCCACGACGACCACGCCCGAGCGGCCCGAGACCGGGGGACGTCGCGACCGCACGCACTTCCTCTACATCGCCGTCATCGCGGCGATGGTGCTCGGCATCCTCGTCGGCTTCCTGTTCCCCGAGTTCGGGGTGCAGCTGAAGCCGCTCGGCACCTTCTTCGTCAACCTCATCAAGATGATGATCAGCCCGATCATCTTCGCGACCATCGTCCTCGGCATCGGCTCGGTCCGCCGCGCCGCCCAGGTCGGCAAGGTCGGCGGGCTGGCCCTCGGCTACTTCCTCGCCATGTCCACGGTGGCCCTGGCCATCGGCCTCGTCGTCGGCAACATCGTCAAGCCCGGCGCCGGCCTCAACCTCACCGACGAGCTCGCGAAGAGCGGCCAGTCGCAGGCCGCCACCGGCGGCGCCGAGTCGACGACCGACTTCCTCCTCGGCCTCGTGCCCGACACGCTCGTGTCGTCGCTCACCTCCGGCTCGGTCCTGCAGACCCTGCTCGTCGCGCTGCTCGTCGGGTTCGCGCTGCAGAAGATGGGGACGGCGGGCGAGCCGATCCTGCGCGGCATCACCCACTTCCAGCGCCTCGTCTTCCGCCTCATGGCGATGATCATGTGGGTCGCCCCGGTCGGCGCCTTCGGGGCGATGGCCGCGGTCGTCGGCGCCACCGGCCTGGACGCGCTGAAGAGCCTCGGCCTCATCATGGTCGCCTTCTACGCCACCTGCCTGATCTTCGTCTTCGGCATCCTCGGGACGATCCTGCGCCTCGTCGCCGGGGTCAGCGTCTTCGCCCTCTTCCGCTACCTGGCCCGCGAGTTCCTCCTCATCCTCTCGACGTCGAGCTCGGAGTCGGCCCTGCCGCGGCTCATCGCGAAGATGGAGCACGCCGGCGTCTCGCGCCCGGTCGTCGGCATCACCGTCCCCACCGGGTACTCGTTCAACCTCGACGGCACCGCGATCTACCTGACGATGGCCTCCCTGTTCATCGCCGAGGCCATGGACAAGCCGTTCAGCATCGGCCAGCAGATCGGCCTGCTCGTCTTCATGATCATCGCGTCCAAGGGCGCGGCCGGCGTCACCGGCGCCGGGCTCGCCACGCTGGCCGGCGGCCTGCAGAGCCACCGCCCGGACCTCGTCGACGGCGTCGGCTTCATCGTCGGCATCGACCGGATGATGAGCGAGGCGCGCGCCCTGACCAACTTCGCGGGCAACTCGATCGCGACGGTGCTCATCGGCACCTGGGTCGGGGCGATCGACCGCGAGCAGCTGGACGAGGTCCTCGCCGGACGCCGCCCGTTCGACGAGTCGACGATGGTCGACGAGCGCGAGCAGGGCAGCGTCCTGGAGTCCGGGCCCGACCTGGACCGGGCCCCGGCCGCCCCCGCCGTGGCGTCGGCCTCGTCCGGCGGCGCGACGTCCGGCACCCGCTGAAGACCCCGGCGCGACCCCGGACGGCTGCAGCCCCGGGGTCGCGCCGGCCCGACCCGGGGCGGCAGGCTGGGGGCGTGACGACGTCCGACCCCCGCCGTGCCGCCTCGTCGGCGCTCGAGGTCCTGCGGGAGGGCGGGGTCCCGGAGGACGTCGTCGCCGACGTGGCCGCACTGCTGGAGGCCCGGCTCGAACCCTCCACCGCCGGACCGGTCGGCCGGCCGGAGCCGCTGGAGGTCACGGCACCGGTGCTCGGCGTCGACGGCTGCCCGGGCGGCTGGGTGGGAGCGCTGCTGGAGCCCGGCGCGCCCCGTCCGCGGGTCCTCCTCGCACCGGGCATCGGCGAGCTCGTCGAGCTGGCCCGCGAGGCGGTGGGGCTCGCGGTCGTCGGCATCGACATCCCCATCGGCCTCCCCGACGCCTCGCTGCGGCAGGCCGACGCGCTCGCCCGGCGGGCCCTGCGCGGGAAGGCGTCGTCGGTGTTCACCACCCTCACCCGCTCGGCGTACGCGCAGCCCGACCGCGCGAGCGCCGACGCGGTGAACCGGCCGCTCACCGGGCAGGGCGTCGGCGCGCAGGCGTTCGCCCTGAGCCGCAAGGTGCTCGAGGTCGACGCCTGGCTGCGCACCCGGCCCACCGTCACCGTGCTCGAGGTCCACCCCGAGGTCTCGTTCGCCGAGATGGCCGGCGCCCCGCTGCGGCCCAACAAGAAGACCGACGAGGGGCGCGAGGTGCGGCTGGCCGCGCTGGCCGCCGCGGGCGTCCCCCGGCCGTCGGTGCTGAGCGGGCGCGGCTACGCCGCCGACGACGTCCTCGACGCCTGCGCCGTCGCGTGGACCGCCGCCCGCCACGTCGCCGGCCGCAGCCGCCGCCTGCCCGACCCGCCGGAGGTCTTCTCCGACGGGATCCCGGCCGCGATCCACGTCTGAAACCTGCTCGCGCCCGGGGAGCGGCGCTGGCAGGGTGGGCGGCATGACCGCCCGCGTGTCCCACACCTCCGTCGACTGCCGCAACGCCTACGAGCTCTCACAGTGGTGGAAGGGCGTCCTGGACTACGTCGACGTCGCCGGGGACCCGAACCTGCCGGGGCACGACGAGTGCATGATCCTCTCGCGCGACGGCGCCCACCGGCTCCTCTTCATCGAGGTGCCCGAGGGCAAGACCGTGAAGAACCGGATCCACCTCGACCTCGAACCGGTGGAGGGCGGCCGCGAGGACGAGCTCGCGCGCCTCCTCGCGCACGGCGCCACCGAGGTCGCCGACCACCGCGGGCAGTACGGACCCGGCACCGGCTGGGTCGTGCTCGCCGACCCCGAGGGCAACGAGTTCTGCATCCTGCGCAGCGCCGACGAGCGCGGCGAGGCATCGCCCTCGCCCGCGACCTGACCGCCGCGGACGTCCCGGCTCACGAGCGCCGGCGCACCATCGTCCACACGTTGACGCCGTCGGCGCGGCCGTAGGTCAGCTCGTCCAGCACCGCCGTGGCGAGCGGCAGGCCGCGCCCGCTCTCGTCCTCGACCCCCGGCATCACCGCGGATCCGACGTCCACGGTCGCCGGCAGCGCCTCCCCGTCGTCTGTGAGCACCCCGACGACCCGGTCCGGGTGGACGTCCACCCCGAAGGTCCAGCGCACCGCGCCGGGCGGGCGGCCGTGCTCGACGACGTTGTTCGCGATCTCGATGACGGCCGTCTCGAACAGGCCGAGGTCGAGCGAGGCGAGGTCCGGGTGGTCGCGACCGACCCGCTCCAGCAGGTCGTGCAGCGCCTCGATCTCCTCGGGGACGGCGAACCCGGTCAGCCGGTGGTCACCAGCCACGGGCCGCGGCCTCGACGTCCGGGTGCGGCGTGAGGACGCGGTCGAGGTTGGTGAGCGCGAGCACGCTGCCCACCTGGTCGTTCGGTGCGGCGATGCGCAGGTCGCCGCCGGCGGTCCGGGCCGCGCGCAGGCCGCCGACGAGCGCGCCGAGGCCCGAGGAGTCGACGAAGGTCGTCGCCCCGAGGTCGACGACCACGCGGGGGTCGCCGTCGCGCACGGCGGTGTCGACCGCCTCGCGCAGCCGACCGGCGGTCGTCATCGTCAACCGGCCCTCGCAGGCCAGGACGGTGTAGCCGGAGCCGGCGCGGGTGTGGATCTCCATCAGGGGGTGTGCTCCTTCTCGGGCAGCGGGGCGAGGACGGGGGCGGGCTCGGGCTCCGGGGCCCGGTAGAGGGCGGCCTGGAAGATGACGCTCATGACGACGAGGTCGTAGACGACCCAGGCCAGGTTGACGCCGGTGCCGATGACGCTGTCCGCGGCGCCGGTCCACAGCCGGACGACGCCGGCGATGGCGGCCAGGACGAGGACGACGGTGGCGAGCAGCTGCGGCCAGACGAGCCGCACCGGGAAGCCGCCGCCCGCGGTGCGGGTCTTCGGGGTGACGACGAAGCCCAGTGGCCGCTTGAGGAACACGTTGGCCGCCGCCGTCGTGCAGGCGCGGATCCACAACGGGAACAGCGCGAGGCTGTACTGGTGGCCGCGCCAGGTGCGCACGCCGTACCCGACGACGACGAACATCAGCTGGTTCATCACGACGTACGGCGCGAAGAGCATGAGGAAGGTGAGCCCGTAGGCGTGCACCGGCAGGACGCCGTAGGTGAGGTAGGCCACCGGCGCGGCGAGGAAGGCCAGCGCCGCGAAGCCGGACAGGTAGCTCCACATCGTCGCGAAGTACATGAGCCGCTGCCCCGGCGCCAGACCGCGCTTGGTCAGCGGGTTCTCGCGCAGCAGGACCTGGAGGGTGCCCTGGGCCCAGCGCAACCGCTGGCCGAGCATGGTCCCGAGGTCCTCGGGCGCCAGGCCGTGGGCGAGCACCTCGTGGTGGTAGACCGAGCGCCAGCCCTGGGCGTGCAGCCGCATGCAGGTGGCCATGTCCTCGGTCACCGAGATCGTCGCCATCGGCATCACCGGCTGGGCCTCGTCCGGCCGGTCGACGTCGACCGCGCGGAGGATGTCGCGCACCGAGGCGACGGCCCCGAGCGGCGACCACTCGCGGTCGGCGAGCGCGTCGACCGCGACGTCGTCGAGGACGAGCTGCCCGCCCTCGCCGTCGACCCGCACCGGCAGCGCGGCGACGGCGGCGAGGTCGGCGCGCATCGTCGCGACGTCGTCCTCGACGACCTCGCGGCTCGCCGTCGCGACGGCCTCGCGGAAGCGGTAGGTGACGTCGGCGACCGGCGTGCCCGCCGCCAGCAGCGCCCGGGCCTCCTTGGCCTCGCGGCGCAGGGTGCGCATCGCCTCGGCGGCGCGGGGGGTGGCCCCGCCCAGGTCCTTCGCGGCCCGCGAGAGGATCCGGTCGGCCGCCCGCAGCGCGTCGGCGACGGCCACCTCGACCTCGCGGACGTACCCGACGATGCCGAGCTGCATGAGCGCCTCGCGCCGCAGCAGGGCGTTCGAGCCGCAGAAGAAGGCCGCGTTCCAGCCGTCCTTGCCCTGCTGGATGGGGCCGTAGAACAGCGGCGCCTGGCTGCCGAGCGGGTCGGAGTCGGTGACGTTGGTGAACCACTGCGGCGTCTGGACCAGCGCGACCTCGGGGTCGCGGAACCAGCCGACGGTGCGCGTGAGGATCGCCGGGTCGGGGATCTGGTCGGCGTCGAGGATGAGCAGCAGCTCCCCCTCCGTGGCGAAGAGCGCGTTGTTGAGGTTGCCGGCCTTGGCGTGGCGCGGCTTGTCGGCCCAGTCCGGGCTGCGGGTGAGGTAGCCGACCCCGAGCTCGGCGGCCGCGGCGGCCATCTCGGGCCGGGCGCCGTCGTCGAGCACCCACGTCGTGTGCGGGTAGGTGATGTCGCGGGCGGCGCGGGCGGTCTCGACCACCATCTCGACCGGCTCGTTGTACGTCGTGATGAGGACGTCGACCGTCGTGCCGGGCTCCGGCTCGGGGGCCGGTCCGCGCTCGCGGGAGCGCCAGACGGTGACGGTGAAGAGGAAGGCGTCGACGAGCGCGTAGGTCTCGGCCAGCGCCAGCGGGACGGCGATCCACCAGTGCTCCCAGTAGACCGACATGCTCCAGCGCCAGCCGACGTAGACGACCCCGAAGAGGACGGTCAGCGTGCCGAGCACGCGCACGAGGGCGCGCTTCACGACGCCCTCCGCAGGGCCAGGGCCGTGACGTCGTCGAGGGGGTGCTCGCCCCCCGACGCGGTGACGGCGTCGACGACGTCCTGCACCCGGCGGGCCCCGGCGACGAGCTCGACGCCGGCCCTGAAGGCGCTCGGGGTGTCGGGGAAGACGTCGAGCACGCCGTCGCTGACGACGAGCAGCGTCTCGCCGGGCGCGAGCCGGTCGTGGGCGACCCGCCACTCGGTGCCGGGGACGACGCCGACCGGCGGGTGGACCGCCGCGAGGCGGCGGGAGGAGCCGTCGGGGGCGACGACCAGCGCCAGGCCGTGGCCGGCGTCGATGTACTCGATCTCTCCGGTGGCGGGGGTCAGGCGGGCGCCGAACATCGTGACGAAGGTGACCGCGCCGGTGTCGTCGTCGGCGAGGAAGCTCTCGATCCGGCCGAGGATGCGCTCCAGCGGGATGAACCGCGAGGCGCCGCGCAGGATGGCCCGCACGCCGGAGGCGACGACCGCGCCCTCGACGCCCTTGCCCATGACGTCGGCCAGGCAGACCTGCACCGTGCCGTCGGGCAGCGCGAGCCAGTCGAAGTAGTCGCCGCCGACCTCACGGGCCGGGCGGCAGCCGCCGGCCAGGTCGTAGCCGTCGACGAGGAGCGGACGGGCGGGCAGCAGCCGGGCCTGGATGCGGCGGGCCTGCTCGGCCTCCGCGTCGTGGACGAGCTCGCGCTCGACCCAGTTCGCGAGGTCGCGCAGCATCCGGGCCTGCTGCGGGTCCAGGTCGCGCGGGCGCGAGTCCAGGAGGCACAGCGTCCCGACGGCGCTGCCGTCCTGGGCGTGCAGCGGCTCCCCGGCGTAGAACCGGATGCCGGGGTCGGCGCCGACGAAGGGGTTGGCGGCGAACCGGCGGTCGGCGGCGAGGTCGGGGACGACCAGGGCGGCGTCGGTGTCGACGGCGTGGGCGCAGAAGCTGTCCCGGCGGGGCACGTCGTCCCCGGGGAAGCCGGAGCAGGCCAGGCTCGACTGGACCTCGGCGTCGACGAGGTTGACGGCCACCATGGGCACGTCGAAGAGGTGCCGGGCGAGCCGGACGACGTGGGCGAACCGCTCCGCACCCGGGACGGCCTCGGCCGGGGTGTCGATCGTGCGGTCCAGGACGGGAGGCAGGGGGTTCATCGGCGTCCTCGGAAGGTGCAGCAGGGTGGTCGTCAGCGTAGGCAGCGCGCTGCGTGGGCGCCTGCGGAAACGCTTCCCCCGGAGGCGCTCCGTCCCATCGGCGCGCGACCGTGGCCGAACGGCCGACCGACCCCACCCGACCGGCCCCCATCCCCTCCCCCCTCTCCGCAACCCTCTTCACCTCCCCCTCCCCTCGCTCGCCCCACCCGTCCGCACTTTCTCGCCTGATCCCGCAACCTTCGGGTTCGCCCACCCTCCGAAGCTGCGCGAACCCGAAGGTTCCGGGGCGCAGACCGCCCCGGCGGACGGCGCACCGGAACAGGGGTCCCGGCGACGCGGTTGTCCCCGCCGGACGACACGTCGGGACACGGAAGAGGCGAGCACGGATGTCGGACTGGAACGAGAAGGTCATCGAGGAGTTCCGCAGCAACGGCGGCACGGTCGAGACGATGGGCTTCGGCCGCCGCCTCGTCCTGCTGCACCACACCGGGGCACGCAGCGGCACCGAGCGCGTCGCCCCGCTGGCCGCGATCCGGGACGGCGAGGACCGCTGGTTCATCGCCGCGTCCAAGGCCGGTGCGCCGACCAACCCGGACTGGTTCCACAACCTGCGCGCCCACCCCGACACCCGCATCGAGACCCCCGACGACGGCACCGTCGAGGTCACCGCCGTCGTCCTCGAGGGCGCCGAGCGGGACGCCGCCTGGGAGCGCTTCAAGGATATGTCCGACGGCTTCCGCTCCTACGAGGAGAAGACGACGCGGGTCATCCCCGTCGTCGCGCTGGAGCGCCGCGGCGACTAGGCCCGCGCACCGCCCGGTGCCCGACCGTGCTCAGACGCCGAGCGCGTCCGCGACCCGGGCCGAGCGACGCAACGCCGGCGCGGACGTCGGGTGCTCCGGTACGAGCAACGCGGTGAGCACCCGGAAGAGCAGCCCGCGGGCGACCGCGCCCATCGGCACCCCGAGCCGCCGCGGCAGGTCGGCGGGAGCGTCGTGCCAGACCAGCGCGTCGGCGACGAGGACGCCCTCGGCGAAGCCCACCGGGCGCCAGGCGGGCGTGACGTCGATGACCGCCGGTGGGTGTCCGTCGGCCAGCAGCACGTTGCCGGTGAGGTCCCGGTGCACGAGCCGCGTCGGTCCTCCCGGGCCGGGGACGACCCGGAGCCGGTCGACGAGGTCGCGGACCGGGTCCGGGACCGGCACGTCGTCCTCGCCCCAGGCCGCGCGGTCGGCGCGCGACCAGGGATCGGTGGGCCCGTCCAGGAACTGCGGGCGGGGCAGGGGTGCCACGGCGACGTGGAAGGAGCGCCCGGCGGCCAGCACAGCGGCCCAGTCGGCGCCCGCCCCGCTCGCCGGGTGGCCGGGCACCCACGCCTGGGCGCCCCAGCCCTCGACCACCCAGCGGCCGTCGGCGGCCCGCAGCACCTCGGGCAGCCGGAAACCCCGCTGCGGCACGGCGGCGACCTCGGTGGCGAGCCAGCGCTGCACCACCGGGTCGGCCGGCCCGAGCACCGCCCCGCCGGCCCGCCAGGCCCGCCCCTGACCGCCGGGCAGGTGCGCCGGCGTGCCGGTGAGGCCGAAGGCGGCGAGCACCGTTGGGCCCGGCGCCGCGCTCACCCGGCCGGGTCGACGATAACGACGTGCAGCCGCCGCGGACCGTGCACGCCCTCGACCCGGTCCAGCTCGATGTCGCTCGTGGCGCTGGGGCCGCTGACCCAGGTCTGGGGGCGCGCGGGGTCGAGGGCGGCGACGGCGTCGACGACCCCGCGGACCACCTGCCCGGCCTCGACGACGCACACGTGGAGGTCGGGGACGAGGGTCACCGCCCGGCGGCCCTGCCCGGGGCCGTGGGTGAGGACGACGGTGCCGGTCTCGGCGACGCCGAGGGCCGCGCGGGTGACGACGGCGTCGAGCGCGTCGAGGTCGGCGGCGGACAGGTGCTCGTCGGGCACGGCGCCCGGCACGTCGAGGTCCAGTCCGTCCGGCACGAGCACCCGTGCGGCACCGTCGAGGACGGCGGCGACGGTGGCGGCGAGGTCACCGGCGGCGCAGCGGGTGACGGTGGCGCGGTAGTCGGCGACCCGCTCGGCGAAGAGGTCGACGACGTCCGCGCCCGCGGGCAGCGGGTCGCGGTCGCGGTAGGCGCGGTCGACCAGGACGGCCGGTCGATCACCGTCGCGCAGGGCCGCCCGCACGGCGGCGAGCACGTCATCGCGGGCGCTCATCGCCGGTCCTCCCGGCCGCCCGCGACGCCGGGTCCCTCGTCGCGGCCGGTCCGGGCCCACCACGCGCGGAAGGACTCCGCGGGCGGGGTGGGCAGGTCGCGGGCGCCGGTCCAGCGCGAGCCCGGGAAGGGCAGCCACGTGAGGCCTCGCCGTCCCCCGGGCATCCCGCGCCCCAGCGGCAGCCGGCCGGCCAGCGCCGCGGCCCGCTCGGCCAGGCCCGTCCGGCGCGCGTCCGCGAGGCCCCAGGCGGCGGCCCGCATCGCGAGCGCCTCGGCCTTGGGGCGGGCGTCGGCGCGGTGGGCGTCGACGACCTTCGTCCGCTCGTGGACGAGGATCCCGGGGATGTCGATGGCGACGGGGCAGACGTCACCGCAGGCGCCACAGAGGGTGGAGGCGTAGGGCAGCGAGTCCGTCGTGGGGTCGGAGCCGACCCCGTGCAGCAGCGGGTTGAGGATCGCCCCGATCGGCCCCGGGTAGACCGAGGCGTAGGCGTGGCCGCCGACCCGCTCGTACACCGGGCAGACGTTCAGGCAGGCCGAGCAGCGGATGCAGCGCAGCGCCTGCCGGGCGTAGCTGTCGGCCAGGGCCCGGGTGCGGCCGCCATCGAGGAGCACGACGTGCACCTCCTGCGGTCCGTCGCCGGGCGTCACGCCGGTCCACGTCGAGGTGTACGGGTTCATCCGCTCGCCCGTCGACGAGCGCGGCAGCAGCCGCAGGAACAGGTCGAGGTCGGCGAAGGTGGGCACGACCTTCTCGATGCCGACGACGGACACGAGCACCTCGGGCAGGGTCAGGCACATCCGGCCGTTGCCCTCGGACTCGACGACGACGAGCGTCCCGGTCTCGGCGACGGCGAAGTTCGCTCCCGAGACGGCCATCCGGGCGGAGAGGAACTTCTCGCGCAGGTGCAGCCGGGCGGCGTTCGCGAGCTCGGCGGGCTGGTCGGTGAGGTCGTCCGGGGCGGCCCGGCCGGCCGCGGACATCCGGCGCCGGAAGATGTCGCGGATCTCGGCCCGGTTCCGGTGGATGGCGGGGACGAGGATGTGGCTCGGCAGGTCCTCCCCGAGCTGGACGATGAGCTCGGCCAGGTCGGTCTCGACGGCCGCGATGCCGCGCTCGGCCAGGGCCTCGTTGAGCCCGATCTCGGCGGTGGCCATCGACTTGACCTTGACGACCTCGTCGATCCCGTGGCCCGCGGCGACGTCGCCCACGACCCGGCATGCCTCCGACGCGTCCCGGGCCCAGTGGACCGTCGCGCCCCGGGCGGTGAGGGCGGCCTCCAGGGCGAGCAGGTGGGTGTCGAGGTGGGCCAGGGTGTCGTCCTTGACCGCGGCCGCCTGCACGCGCAGGTCCTCCCAGTCCTCGACCTCGGCGACGACGCGGGCCCGCTTCTCCCGGATCGTGCTCGTCGCGTGCGCCAGGTTGCGCCGCAGCTGGGGGTCGGCGAGGGCCTCGCGGGCCGCGACGGGGAACGGGGGCATCCCGACGAACGTGCGCGGCATCGCCTCAGGCCACCCCCGCCGGGTCGTCGGCGGTGGCCGCGAGCACCTCGGCCAGGTGCAGGGTGCGCACCCCGGCCCGCTGCCGCGACAGCAGCCCTCCGACGTGCAT
>NZ_SAYU02000024.1 GCF_004025965.2 Phycicoccus flavus
ACCGGTGTCGCGGGGTCGGCGACGAGCGAGACGAGCAGCCCGGTGGGCCGGGCGCCCATGGCGGCGACGTCCGCGAGGTTCTGCGCGGCGAGCTTGACGCCCACGTCGTACCCGGTGGACCACTCGTCACGCCAGTCGCGGACGGCGACCATGCCGTCGGTCGTCGCCACCACCGAGCCGGACGGCGCGGCGAGGACGGCGGCGTCGTCCCCGGGGCCCACGGGGACGGCCCGCGGGTCGGCCGGCAAGCCCCCGTAGACGGGCAGGACGCGGGCCAGGAGCTCGGCCTCGGTGAGGTCGCGGAGGCGCTGCACGGGCCCTCCTCCCTGCGGTGACGTGCGGACCACCGGCACGGTAGCGTCTGCCGCGTCCCCGTCGCGGCGGGGCCCAGCCGCCGGTGTCGCCCAGGACCCGGCCGTCGACGACAAAGGTGGACTCAGTGGTTCAGGCGTACATCCTCGTGCAGACCGACGTCGGCAAGGCCGCGTCCGTGGCGGAAGCGATCGCCCGGATCGACGGCGTCGTCCTCGCCGAGGACGTCACCGGCCCGTACGACGTCATCGCCCGCGTCGAGGCCGGCACGGTCGACGACCTCGGCAAGCTCGTCATCTCCAAGATCCAGGACACCGACGGCATCACCCGCACCCTCACCTGCACGGTCGTCCACGTCTGAGCGTGCTCCTGCTCCCGGCCACGGCCAGGACCCCGGCATGCCCGGTCCGCGCCTGACCGGCCCGGCCCTGCGAGCGGCGGCCACGGCCGCCGCCGTGCTGCTGTCCGGGTGCTCCTCGGCGGTCGAGGTCGCCGTCCCCGGCGCGGGCGCCGCGTGCGGCGAGGTCCCCTGGCCGAGCACCGTGAGCGGCCTGGACCGCCGCGCCACCGACCCCACCGACCCGGCCGTCGCCGCCTGGGGCGACCCGGCCGTCGTCGCCCGCTGCGGCGTCGCCGCTCCCGGCCCGACGTCCACCGAGTGCCTCGAGGTCGACGGCGCCGGCTGGATCCCCGAGCCCCTGTCCGACGGCACCCGGTTCACCTCCTTCGGCACCCAGCCCGCGCTGGAGGTGCTCGTCCCGTCGGCCTACGACCCCGCTCCCCTCCTGCTGCCCGCCTTCACCGCGGCGGCGAAGGCCCTGCCGCGCAACGACCTGCGCTGCCGCTGACCCGCGTGAGCGCGCTCGTCAGCGCGCTCGTCAGCGCAGCCCGACGCGCCGCTCCAGGGCGAGCGAGACGAGCTCGTCGATGAGCGAGGGGTAGTCGACGCCGGACGCCGCCCACATCCGCGGGAACATCGAGCTCGGTGTGAAGCCGGGCATCGTGTTCACCTCGTTGAGGACGACGCGGCCGTCCTCGCGCAGGAAGAAGTCGACCCGCGCCAGCCCCTCGCACCCCGCGACCTCGAAGGCGCGGGCGGCCATCTCGCGGATCTCCGCCGCGACCTCGTCGGGCACGTCGGCAGGCGTCGTCAGGCGCACCTCGTCGTCGCCGGAGATGTACTTGGCCTCGAAGTCGTAGAAGTCGTGGCCGGAGAGGACGACGCACTCCCCCAGCTCGCTCGTGCGCGGAGGCTCGGTGCCGTGCCCCTCGAGGACGCCGCACTCGATCTCGCGGCCGCTGACGCCCTGCTCGACGACGACCTTGGGGTCGTGCTCGCGCGCGGCCTCGACGGCGGCCTCGAGGTCCTCCAGCGTCGTGACCTTGGAGATCCCCATGCTCGACCCGGCCCGCGCCGGCTTGACGAACACCGGCAGGTCCAGCGCGCCGACGGCCTCCATCGCCGCCGCCCGGTCCCGCCGCCACTCGCGGTCGGTGATGACGACGTAGGGCCCCACCGGCAGCCCGGCCGCGAGGAGGACGGTCTTCATCACCGCCTTGTCCATCATCACCGCGGACGCCGTGACCCCGGACCCGACGTACCGGACGTCGGCGAGGTCGAGCAGGCCCTGGATCGTGCCGTCCTCCCCGAACGGCCCGTGCAGCAGCGGGAAGACGACGTCGACCTCGCCGAGGGTGCGTGGCGGCTGCCCGGCCTCGTGGACGACGAGGCTGCGGTCCGCCGTGCTCGTCGGCACGACGACACTGGCGCCGCTGCCGTCGACCTCGGGCTCGTGGCCGCGGGCCAGCCGCAGCCGCTCCGGGTCGTCGTCGGCGAGCACCCAGTGTCCGTCCTTGGCGATGCCGACCGGCACCACCTCGTAGCGGTCGCGGTCGAGCGCCTCGAGGACGCTGGCAGCCGTCGAGCACGAGACGGCGTGCTCGCTGGAGCGACCCCCGAAGACGAGGGCGATGCGGATCTTGTCGCTGGTGGGCTCGGACATCGCAGGTGAGCCTAGTCGTCCGTACGCTGGGGACCCGTGACCGACGAGCCGAGCGCCGCCCTCCCGCCCGCCGACGACCTCGCGCCGGCCACCCGGCTCGTCGCCCTCGGCCGTGAGCCCGCCGTCCCGGGGGCCCAGGTCGGCTCCCCGCTCGTCCTCACCTCGACCTACCACGCCGACGGTCCGGTCAACTACGGCCGGGTGGACAACCCCACCTGGCGCGCGTTCGAGGAGGCGCTCGGCGCGCTGGAGGGCGGCGACGCGCTCGTCCTCGCCTCGGGCATGGCCGCCGTCACCGCGGCCTTGTCCCTGCTCCCCCACGGCGGGACGGTCGTCGTGCCGGACGCCGCGTACAACGGCGTGCTCGCGACGCTCGCCGACCGGGAGGACGCGGGCGCCGTCGTCGTCCGCCGGGTCGACCCCACCGACACCGCCGCGGTCACGGCCGCCCTGCCCGGCGCGGACCTGCTGTGGCTGGAGTCCCCGACCAA
Organism: Phycicoccus flavus; assembly: GCF_004025965.2. Classification (GTDB taxonomy): domain Bacteria; phylum Actinomycetota; class Actinomycetes; order Actinomycetales; family Dermatophilaceae; genus Phycicoccus; species Phycicoccus flavus. The sequence goes on from NZ_SAYU02000024.1 coordinate 2,807, forward strand.
CCCGCTGCTCGAGGTCGCCGACGTCCCCGCCCTCGCCGCGGCTGCCCGCGAGCACGGCGTGCTCAGCGTCCTGGACAACACCTTCGCGACGCCGCTGCTGCAGACCCCGCTGGCCGACGGCGTCGACGTCGTCGTCCACTCCGCGACGAAGTACCTCTCCGGCCACAGCGACGTCCTCCTCGGGGCGGTCGTCACCGCCCCCACCGACGCCGGACGCGTGCTGCACGCCCGGCTGCGCCGGCACCGCCAGCTCGGTGGCGGCGTCCCGGGCCCGGTGGAGACCTGGCTCGCCCTCCGGGGCCTGCGCACGCTGCACCTGCGGGTCGAGCGCTCCTGCGCCAGCGCCGCCGACCTCGCCGGCCGGTTGGCCGGCCACGGGGCCGTCACCCGGGTCCGCTACCCCGGCTGGGGCGCGATCGTGAGCATCGAGGTCGAGGGCGGGGCCGAGGGCGCCGAGCGGGTGGCCGCCGCGGTGCGGGTGTGGACGCACGCGACGAGCCTCGGCGGGGTCGAGTCCCTCCTCGAGCGCCGCCGCCGCCAGCCCGGTGAGCCCGAGGCCGTCCCGGAGAGCCTGCTGCGGCTGTCGGTGGGCGTCGAGGACGTCGAAGACTTGTGGCGCGACCTGTCCGGCGCCCTGGACACGGCCCCGGGGCACTGACCCCGGCCGGCGCCACCCGGCCGGGTCAGCCGGTCTCGGCCTTGCGCGGCCGGGACAGCAGGGCGGTGACGACGTCCTGCGGGGTGCGCCCGTGCCGGATCATCGCGTCGACCTGCTCGATGATCGGCACGTCGACGCCGTGCGCCTGCGCCAGCGCGACGACCGACGTGCACGACTTCACGCCCTCGGCGGTCTGCCGGGTGAGGGCCACGACCTCGTCGACGGACATGCCCTGCCCCAGCCGGACCCCGAAGGAGTGGTTGCGCGACAGCGGCGACATGCACGTCGCGATGAGGTCACCGACCCCGGCGAGTCCGGCGAAGGTCACCGCCCGGCCGCCGACCGCCGTGCCCAGCCGGGTGGTCTCGGCCAGGCCGCGGGTGATGATCGAGGCCTTGGAGTTGTCGCCCATGCCCAGGCCCTCGGCGACGCCGACGGCGAGGGCGATGACGTTCTTCACGGCGCCGGCGATCTCGATGCCGACGACGTCGTCGGTCGTGTACGGCCGGAAGTACGGCGCCGCGCAGGCCGCGGCCACCCGCTCGGCCATGCGCTCGTCGCGGGAGGCGACGACCGAGGCGGCGGGCTGCTTGGCGGCGATCTCGCGGGCGAGGTTCGGGCCGGACACGACGACGACGCGCTCGGGGTCGACCCCGCCGGCCTCCGCGACGACCTCGGACATCCGCTTGGTCGTCCCGAGCTCGACGCCCTTCATCAGCGACACGACGGCGGCCTCGCGCGGCAGCACCCCGCCCCAGGCCGCGAGGTTGTCGCGCAGCGTCTGGCTGGGCACCGCGAGGACCACGACGTCGGCGCCGTCGGCGGCCTCGGCCGGGTCGGTGGTGGCGCGGACGGTGCCCGGCAGCCGGAGCTCGGGCAGGTACTCCTCGTTGACGCCGGCGTTGACCTGCTCGACGACCTCGGCCCGGCGGCCCCACATCGTCACCGGGGTTCCGGCGTCGGCGAGCACGGCGGCGAAGGCCGTGCCCCAGCTGCCGGTGCCGTAGACGGCGGCCCGGCTCACGACGCGCGCTCCCGACCGGCGTCGGGCGGCAGGGACCGGGGCCGGCCGGTGCTCGTGACGCCGGCGTGGCGCGGGTCGAAGCGCCGGGCGGGGGCCTGCTCGCCGCGGACCTCCTCGAGGAGGGCGGTGACGGCGGCGACGACGCGCGCCGTCGCCTCCGTGAGCACCTCCGTCGTCACCGGGCGGTCGTAGAGGTCGGCGAGGTCGACGGGCGCCCCCGCCCGCACGTGCATCGTCGGCCGGCCGAACAGCCGCGGACGCCTCGCGTAGGGCGCGAGGATCTCGTGCGGGCCCCAGGTGGCGACCGGGACGACCGGGCAGCGGGTGGCCAGGGCGACGCGGGCCGCCCCGGTCTTGCCACGCATCGGCCACAGGTCGGGGTCGCGGGTCAGCGTGCCGTCGGGGTAGATGGCGACGCACTTGCCGGCGTGCACCGCCTCGACCGCGGCGCGGTAGGCCCCGACGGCCCGTCCGGTCTCGCGGTAGACCGGGATCTGGTCGGCCGAGCGCAGCACCGCGCCGACCACGGGCACCTCGAAGACGCTGTTCTTGCCGAGGAACCGGGGCGCGTAGCCGTGGTCGACCATGAAGTGGGCGAAGACCAGCGGGTCGACGTGCGAGGTGTGGTTCGTGCAGACCACCCAACCGCCCTCGGTGGGCAGGTGCTCGGCGCCGGACCACTCGCGGCGGGTGAGGGCCACGAGGAGCGGCCGGAGCACGCGGATGGCGAACCGGTAGCCGAAGGGCCGCGAGTTGTCCTGGGCGGTGCTCACCTGCTGCCTTCCGTGCGGGGGGTCCCGGCATTGTCGCCGGGCCCGGGGTCGATGTCGAGCGTGCCACGGCGGCTTGGCAGGATCGTGCACGTGGCGTTACCACCGAGGGTCGCGGTCGTCGTCCCGGTCAAGGGCGGCCCGCTGGCCAAGTCCCGGCTCGCGCTGCCGCACGAGCACCGGACGGCGCTGGCCGACGCCTTCGCCCGGGACACCGTCGCCGCCGTCCGGGAGGGGCTGCCATACGCGCCGGTCCTCGTCGTCACGGCCGACCCGCTCGTCGCCCTGTGGGCGCAGGAGGCCGGCTGCCGGGCCGTCATGGACCCCGGCGGCGGGCTCGACGCCGCCGTCGCCGCCGGCGTCGAGGTCGCGGGGTCGCAGGGCGGGGCGACGCACGTGGCCGTCCTCCTGGGCGACCACCCCGCCCTCACCGGACCCGGACTCGCCGCCGTCCTCCCCGGGCTGCTGGCCGCGGCGCCCGCCGTCGTCCCGGACGCCGACGGCACCGGCACGGCCCTGCTCGTCGCCCCCCTGCAGACCGGCCAGGAGGTCCCCACCCGCTTCGGCGCGGGCAGCGCCGCCGCCCACCGCGCGCTCGGCTACCGGGAGCAGTCCCCCGACGCCCCGGGCCTGCGCACCGACGTCGACGACGCCGCGTCCCTCGCCGACGCCGTCGAGCTGGGCCTCGGCCGGCACAGCCGGGGCGCCCTGGCCCGCGCTACCCTGCCGGGCGTGCAGGCGACGATCCACCACCCCCCGGCCACGTCGGACGACGGCACCGGCAGCGCCCTGCTCGACGACGGCCTCGAGGTGCGGGTGCCCCTGGACTCGGTCGTCGACAGCGGACTGCTGCACCTGCGCCCCGGTCAGCGCGTGAGCATCGAACTCGACGCCACCGGCCGGACGGCGACGCGGGTGTGGGTCGTCGGGATCGGGCCGGGCGAGACCATCCGCTGACGGCGGCCGCGCCGGCCGCGGGCGTCAGGACTTCTTCGTCGCCTTCTTCGCGGACGCCTTCTTCGTGGAGGCCGTGGTCGCCGTCTTCTTCGTCGCGCTCTTCTTCGCGGTCTTCTTCGCCGTCGTCTTCTTCGCGCTGCCGCCCGTGCTCGCGGACGCGGCCTTCTTCGCGGCCGCCTTGCGGGTGGCGGACGTGCCGGACGTCGCCGCGGTGCCCGCCGCGGCGCGTCCGGTGGCGGGGGCGGACGTGGGCAGGCTGCTCGGGGCGTGGACGTAGTCCTTGAACGCCGTGCCGGGACGGAAGCGCGGGGACTTGCTCTCCGGGATCCGCACCGAGGTGCCGGTGTGCGGGTTGCGGCCGGTGCGGGCGGCGCGGTCGACCCGGTCGAAGGTGCCGAACCCGGTGATCGCCACCTTGCCGCCGCGCACCACCTCCCGGACGATCGTGTCGAAGACGGTGTCGAGCGCCTCGGTGGCGGCCTTGCGACTGCCGAGGGTCTTCTCGAGCTCCCGGATGAGGTCTGCCTTGTTCACGTGCGTCCTCCGTCGATCGGGCGCCGGTCGGAGCCGACGGCGATGGCTGCCCGGACCGGACGACCGGCCCGTTCACCCCGACGCTATTGGGTGCAGGAGAGGCGAGTCCACCCCTCAGGGCAGCCTGTTGACGACGGCGCCCGCCCCGGGAGGAGGTGCGGGGGCGCTCCGCGGGCCCCCGCGGACGAGGGCGGGTCAGGCCGTGACGCGGGGCTTCCAGGCCGGGCGCGAGCCCTCGAAGGCGTCGATGTCGGCCTCGTGCCGCAGCGAGAGGCTGATGTCGTCGAGGCCCTCGAGCAGCCGCCACCGGGTGTAGTCGTCGACCTCGAACGACGCGACGAGGTCCCCGGCCGTGACGGTGCGCGACTCCAGGTCGACGGTGACCGACGTGCCGGGCTCGTTCTCGAGGAGCTTCCAGAGCAGCTCGACGTCGTCCTGCGTGCACTGGGCGGTGAGCAGGCCCTGCTTGCCGCTGTTGCCGCGGAAGATGTCGGCGAACCGCGACGAGATGACGACGCGGAAGCCGTAGTTCATCAGCGCCCAGACGGCGTGCTCGCGCGAGGAGCCGGTGCCGAAGTCGGGGCCGGCGACGAGCACGGAGCCGGCGCTGTAGCTCGGGTCGTTGAGGACGAAGGTCTCGTCGGTGCGCCAGGCGGCGAAGAGGCCGTCCTCGAAGCCGGAGCGTGTCACCCGCTTGAGGTAGACGGCGGGGATGATCTGGTCGGTGTCGACGTTGCTGCGGCGCAGCGGGACCCCGACGCCGGTGTGGGTCGTGAAGCTCTCCATCAGACCAGCGCCTCCTTCGGCTCGAGGTCGGCGGGACTGGACAGCGTGCCGCGCACCGCGGTGGCGGCGGCGACGAGCGGCGACACGAGGTGGGTGCGCCCTCCCTTGCCCTGCCGGCCCTCGAAGTTGCGGTTGGAGGTCGAGGCGCTGCGCTCCCCCGGCGCCAGCTGGTCGGGGTTCATGCCGAGGCACATCGAGCAGCCGGGCAGGCGCCACTCGGCTCCCGCGGCGGTGAACACGGCGTCCAGCCCCTCCTGCTCGGCCTGGAGCCGGACCCGCGCGGAGCCGGGGACGACGAGCATCCGCACGCCCTCGGCCACGCGCCGGCCCTCGATGACGGCGGCGGCGGCGCGCAGGTCCTCGATCCGGCCGTTGGTGCAGGAGCCGACGAAGACGGTGTCGACGTGGATCTCACGCAGCGGCGTGCCGGCCTCCAGGCCCATGTACTCCAGCGCCCGGCGGGCCGCGACCTTGTCGTTGTCGTCGCCCATGAGCTCGGGGTCGGGGACGGCCTCGCCGAGCGGGCTGCCCTGGCCCGGGTTGGTGCCCCACGTGACGAACGGGGTGAGCTCGGCGGCGTCGAGGACGACCTCGGTGTCGAACTCGGCGTCGTCGTCGCTGCGCAGCTCGCTCCAGGCGGCGACGGCGGCGTCCCAGTCGGCGCCGGTCGGGGCGTGCGGACGGCCCTGCACGTAGGCGAAGGTCGTCTCGTCCGGCGCGATCATCCCCGCCCGGGCGCCGGCCTCGATCGACATGTTGCACACCGTCATCCGCGCCTCCATGGACAGGGCGCGGATGGCGCTGCCGCGGTACTCGATGACGTACCCCTGGCCCCCGCCGGTGCCGATCTTCGCGATGACGGCGAGGACGACGTCCTTGGCTGTCACGCCGTCGGCCAGCTCGCCGTCGACCGTCACGGACATCGTCCGGAAGGGCTTGAGCGGGAGGGTCTGGGTGGCGAGCACGTGCTCGACCTCGGAGGTGCCGATGCCGAAGGCGAGCGCACCGAACGCGCCGTGGGTGGAGGTGTGGCTGTCGCCGCAGACGATGGTCATGCCCGGCTGGGTGAGGCCGATCTGCGGGCCGACGACGTGGACGATGCCCTGCTCGGCGTCGCCCATCGGGTAGATCGTCACGCCGAACTCCTCGCAATTGCGGCGCAGCGTCTCGACCTGCGTGCGCGACACGGGGTCGGTGATCGGCCCCGGCGTCGTCGGCACGTTGTGGTCCTCGGTGGCGAGGGTCAGCTCGGGGCGGCGCACGGGCCGGCCGGCCTCGCGCAGCCCGTCGAAGGCCTGCGGGCTCGTCACCTCGTGGAGGAGGTGGAGGTCGATGTAGAGCAGGTCCGGCTCGCCCTCGCCGCGGTGGACGACGTGCGACTCCCACACCTTCTCGGCCAGGGTTCCGGCCATGCGCTGCACTCCTTGCGGGGACGGGCCGCACGGTGGCGGCCGGGTCGGGCGGGCGCGCGCGGCAACGGTGGCCCCCTCGCGCTCCTCCGAGATTCGCACGCGGTCGGCACCCCTGGACTTGCGTCTCAGGCACTGAGACGTCAATATCAAGTCATGGACAACACGAGTGGGGTCGGGGTGCTCGACAAGGCGGCGGTCGTGCTCTCCGCCCTCGAAGCGGGGCCCTCGACCCTGGCCCAGCTCGTCACCGCGACCGGCCTGGCGCGCCCGACGGCGCACCGTCTGGCGGTCGCCCTCGAGCACCACCGGCTCGTGACCCGCGACCTCCAGGGTCGCTTCGTGCTCGGCCCGAGGCTGGCCGAGCTCGCGGCCGCCGCCGGCGAGGACCGGCTGCTCGCCGCGGCCGGACCCGTGCTTGGCGCCCTGCGCGACCACACGAACGAGTCCGCGCAGCTGTTCCGCCGTCAGGGTGAGTACCGGGTGTGCGTCTCGGCCGCCGAGCGTCCCGTCGGCCTGCGCGACTCCATCCCCATCGGGGCGACGCTGTCGATGCGCGCCGGCTCGGCGGCCCAGGTCCTCCTCGCCTGGGAGGAGCCGGACCGCCTGCACCGCGGCCTGCAGGGCGCGGCCTTCTCCGCCACCTCGCTCTCCGGCGTCCGCCGTCGCGGCTGGGCCCAGAGCGTCGGCGAGCGCGAGCCAGGCGTCGCGTCCGTCTCGGCCCCGGTCCGCTCTCCCAGCGGCCGGATCATCGCCGCCGTCTCCATCTCCGGGCCCATCGAGCGGCTCTCCCGCCAGCCCGGCCGGCTGCACGCCGCCACCGTCATGGCGGGGGCGAACAAGCTCACCGAGGTGCTCGCGCGGCACGCCGCCCAGCAGGACGTCCAGAACCACGGCTGAGCCGGCCCGGCCGCTTCCGACGGGGTCCTCCGGCCCGCCGGCGGGGACCCGGCGGCGAGGTCGCCCTCCCGTCCGCTGAAGTTCACGTTGCGGTCACGTCGCGTCCGCCCGAGGTGTCACCCGGGCGGCCCAGGGTGGTCCACGGCGACCGCCGGTCCGTGCGGCGCCGTCGGACTTTCTCCCATGGAGGGACACCCCACGTGACTCAGAGCACAGGCATGAACCGCCGCACCGTCCTCGGCATCGCGGCCACCGGTGCCGGCGCCGCGGCCCTCGGCGTCGCCCCCGCGACCGCCGCGTCGGCCGCCCCGCGCGCGGCCACCCCGGACGCGGCCCGCGCGCGCGGAGCCGTCGGCTACGGCCCGCTCGTCCCGGACCCGGCCGGCCTGCTCGACCTTCCGGCCGGCTTCTCCTACTCCGTCCTCGCGGTCTCCGGCAACAGCGGCAACCCGGTGCCGGCGACGACGCTCACCGACGGCGGTGAGCCCAGCCCGTCGCGCTACGACGGCACCGGCTCCTTCGCCCGCCCCGGTGGCGGCTGGGTGCTCGTCTCGAACCACGAGTGCGGCACCTCGGCCTCACAGCCGGTCCCGCACCGCGCGGGCATCACCTACGACGAGGGCCTGCGCGGCGGGACCACCTCGATCACGGTCGACAAGCAGGGCCGCCGCGTCTCCGAGGTCGTCTCGCTCGCCGGCACCTGGTCCAACTGCGCCGGCGGCCTCAGCCCCTGGGGCACCTGGCTGTCCTGCGAGGAGAACGAGACCCGGGCCAACCCGGCCGCGGGGATCATGAAGGACCACGGCTACGTCTTCGAGGTGCGGCCGTTCGACCCGAAGAACCCGCTCAACGCCCGCCCGGTCAAGGCCTTCGGGCGCTTCCCGCACGAGGCCGTCGCCGTCGACCCGGACAGCGGCCACGTGTACTCCACGGAGGACGCGAGCAACCCCAACGGCCTGCTCTACCGCTGGACCCCCGACGGCGCGGCGCCGACCGGCTACGGCGACCTCGCCGACGACGCCGGCGTCCTCGAGGCGATGTACGTGACGCAGGACGGCGCCTTCGTCCCGGACCTGTCGGTGTACGCCGAGCTCGGGACGACGCTGGACGTCGCGTGGAAGGCCGTGCCGGACCGCGACGCCCGCACGACCTCGACCCGCAAGCAGTTCGACACGGCGAGCACCTCCGGCACCGCCGGCGGCGCGATCACCCGTGCCCGCAAGCTCGAGGGCATGTGGTGGGGCGACGGCGGGTTCTTCTTCGACTCCTCCTTCGCGCGGACCTCGGACGGCTCGGCGGGCCAGCACGACGGCCAGGTGTGGTTCCATGACCCCGCCGCCGGCACGCTGACGCTCACGACGTACTTCGCCTACACCCCGGACGACCAGGACACCGACCCCGACGGCCCGGACAACCTCACGGTGAACCCGCACGGCGGCCTCGTGCTCTGCGAGGACGGTGACGGCGTCAACCACCTCGTCCTCGACGACCTCATGGGCGGCTGGGCCTTCCTCGCCCGCAACCGGCAGGACAGCGAGATGGCGGGGGCGAACTTCTCCGCCAACGGGCAGGTCCTCTTCGCCAACTCCCAGGACCCGGGCGTCGTCTTCGCGATCACCGGCCCCTGGAAGGCCAGGCGCTACAACGCGGGCTGACCCCCGACGTCCCTCCGACGGCCACCCGGCGCCCCGCGCGCCGGGTGGCCGTCGGCGTGCCAGGCCGTCGGCGGGCGAGGCCGTCGGCGGGCGAGACGGCCGTCGTCCCGGGCGCCTCCCCGCGGCGTCGACCGTCGGGTCCGTCCGGGGGTTGGACCGATGGCCGGTCCCCCCGAAACGGGCAGGACACATGCGGCGCGCGTTCCGGCAACATGGGTGCGGCATCGTCGGCCCACACCCGAGGACGCCGAAGGAGGCCTCTCGTGCCACCGACCACCGCAGGCCGGCGCATCGCCCGCGACCGCACCCGGCTGCTCGCCTTCCCGCGCGAGGGACGCCGCGCCGTCGTCGTCGGCGGCGGCCCCGTCGCGGCCCGCCGGGCAGCCGCCCTGACCCAGGCCCGCACGCCCGTGGCCGTCTTCGCCCCCCGGCTGTGCGACGACGTCTTCGACCTCCTCGCCGAGCACCTCGTCACGTGGGAGGACCGCTGGCCGACCCTCGAGGACCTGCACGACGCGTGGCTCGTGCACGCCGCCACCGGCGACGCGGCGGTCGACGCCCGCATCTGCTCCCTGGCCGCGACCCTGCGCTCCCGCACCGCCTGACGGCGGCCGGGCGGCACGGCGGCGTCAGGCCCGGGTGACGACGCTGCGCAGCCGCTGCCGCGCGGTCTCGCCGCGACGGCGCACCGGGACCGTCCCCGCCACCCGCCCGAGCCCGAGCGTCGCCGGACCCGCGTACACGCTCTCGACGCCACCCGGCTCGACGGCGTAGGTCTCGTGCCAGATCGTCACGGCGCCGGGGTCGGCCCTGGCCGACTACGACGACGGGCACGTGGCCCGCGTGCGGCTCGTGCGGGCGCTCGTCGAGCACGCCGGGCTCTCCCTGGACGCCGTCCGCCGCGTCGTCGACACCCTCGACGCGCCTCCGCCCACGCGACACGAGCTGCTGGGCGCCGCCGCCACGCTCGCGCCCCCCACGGCCGCCGCGGACGGCGGGGGGTCCGGTCGCGACCTGGTCGACCGGCTCGGCTGGCGGGTCCACGCGGACGGGCCGCAGGTCGCGGCGCTCGGCCGGGCCGTCGAGGCCCGCCGCTCGGCCGGGGTCCCGGTCGACGAGCCGCGACTGCGCCGGTACGCCGCGGCCATGCGCGAGGTCGCCCGGGTCGACCTCGACCTCGTCGACGGGGCGACCTCGCCCGCGGAGGCCGTGCGCACCGTGGTCGTCGGGACGACCCTCGTCGACCCGCTGCTGCTGGTCCTGCGCCGGCTCGCGCAGGAGGCCGAGAGCGCGGACCGCGGGTGAGCGGCCCGCGCACACGACGAAGGCCCGGTCCGCTGTGGACCGGGCCTTGCCACCTGGTAGCCCCGACGGGATTCGAACCCGCGCTACCGCCTTGAGAGGGCGGCGTGCTAGGCCGCTACACAACGGGGCCAGGGTGCTGGCGGACCGCCGGGGCGGGCCGCGCAACGGGAGAGAACTCTACCGAACGGCGGGGCTTTCTCCGAATCGCCTCCGGCAGGCCGGGGGCGAGAGCTGGGGTACCAGGACTCGAACCTAGAACGGATGAACCAGAATCACCTGTGTTGCCAATTACACCATACCCCATGGGGTATGCCGACCGACGTTCCCGGAGGGCGCGACGAGCGGCGAACCGAGTGGCGATACTACCGGGCGCCCTCCCCCGTCCCAAATCGCGCCGAGGTCGGCGTGACGAGCGCGGGGACCTCCGCGAGGGAGCGGACGACGACTGCGTCGCGCCCCGCGAGGAGACGCAGACCGCGCGGATCCGGCGCTCCGTCCCGGACGAGCCAGGCCGCGCGCAGACCGGCGTCGGTCGCGCCCACCGGGTCCGGGCCCAGCTCGTCGCCGACGTAGAGCGTCGCGGCCGGGTCGGCCTCGAGCCGGCCGCAGGCCTCGTGGAAGGCGCGCGCGTCCGGCTTGCCGAACCCGAGGGTGTCCCGGGTGCACACGACGTCGACGAGCCCGGTGAGCCCGGCCGCCGCCATCTTGCGCTCGGTGTACCGCGCCGAGGAGTTGGTGAGGATGCCGACGACGACGCCCGCCGCGTGCAGGGCGTCCACCGCGGGCCGGACGTCGGGGAAGGCCCGCATCCCGCCGAGGAAGGCCGGCTCGTAGACGGCCTCGAAGCGTGCCCACAGGTCCGACCCGGCGTCCTGACCGAGCCAGCCGGCGAGCTCGGCCAGCCGCGCGCGGCGCATCTCGTCGAACTCGATCTCCCCGCGGGTGTACGCCGAGAAGTGGCCCTCGGGGTCGTCGCGGAAGCGCACCCCGGCGCTCGCCGTCCGGTCGGGGTCGGCGTCGGGCCACAGGGCGGCCGCGGCGACGGCGCCCGCGGCGTGCATCGCCGAGCGGGTGTCGTACAGGGTGTCGTCGGCGTCGACGAGGACGGCCTGGATCGTCCGCACCGGGTCGGCGACCGTCACAGGGTCGCGCGGAGCGCGGCGAGGCGGGCGAGGGTGGAGGTCTTGCCGAGGATCTCCATGGACTCGAACAGCGGCGGGCTGACCCGGCGCCCCGACACCGCGGTGCGCAGCGGGCCGAAGGCAAACTTCGGCTTGATGCCGAGCCCGTCGACGACCGCGCCGCGCAGCGCCGCCTCGATGGCCTCCGCGCGGAACGTCGGCTCGCTGCCGAGCAGGCCCTCGTGCTCGTCGGGGAGGGCCGCCAGGGCGTCGGCGGCCGCGTCGAGCACGGCGGGGGCGTCGTCCTTCAGCTGCGCCCGGGCGTCGGCCGCGACCTCCACCGCGTCGTCGGCGACGTAGAACGGAGCCACGAGCTCGGTCGCCTCGGTGAGGTGCGCGATCCGGGTCTGGATGAGCGCGGCGACCTGCTCGAGCCGCCCCAGCTCCCCGAGGCTCGGGGCTGCGCCCAGGACCCCGTCGCGCTGGAGGAACGGCAGCAGCCGCGAGGTGAAGTCCTGCGGCTCGAGGGCGCGCAGGTGCACGCCGTTCAGCCAGTCGAGCTTCTTGAGGTCGAAGATGGGGCCGACCGGGTTCACCTCGCGCCAGTCGAAGCGGGCGACGAAGTCCTCGAACCCGAACACCTCGACGTCGTTGCCGTCGGCGTCCTGGGCCGGCGGGTAGGCGAGCAGGCCGAGGAAGTTGACGAGCGCCTCCGGCAGGTAGCCCTGCTCCTCGAACCACGTGAGGCGGGCCTCGGGGTTCTTGCGCTTGCTGATCTTGCTCTTGTTCTCGTTGCGCAGCAGCGGCATGTGCGCGAAGGCCGGTGGCGTGAGCCCGAGCCAGCGGTAGAGGAGGACGTGCTTGGGGGTCGAGGAGATCCACTCCTCGCCGCGCACGACATGGGTGATGCCCATCTCGTGGTCGTCGACGACGACGGCGAGGTGGTAGGTCGGGAAGCCGTCGGCCTTGAGGATCACCTGGTCGTCGGGCCGGGGCGCGGTGAGCCGGCCGCGGATGAGGTCCTCGAAGGCGAGGTCGACGTCGTCGGGGACGCGCATCCGCACCACCGGGGTCTCGGAGAACCCGGGCAGCGCGCGCCGCTCCTCCTCGCTCTTGCCGAGACAGAGCCGGTCGTAGCCGGTCGGCTGCTTGCACGCCTGCTGGTCGGCCCGCATCTCGGCCAGCCGCTCGGTGGAGCACCAGCAGCGGTAGGCGTGGCCGTCGGCGAGCAGGCGCTCGACGTAGGGGCGGTAGGTCGTGAGGCGCTCGCTCTGCCGGTACGGCGCGCACGGGCCGCCGACGTCCGGGCCCTCGTCCCAGCCGAGCCCCAGCCAGCGCAGCGTGTCGAAGACCTGCTGCTCGGAGTCCTCACGGAACCGGGCGCGGTCGGTGTCCTCGATGCGCAGGAGGAACCGGCCGCCCTGCTGGCGCGCGAACGCGAGGTTGAACAGGGACATGTACGCGGTGCCGACGTGCGGGTCGCCGGTGGGCGAGGGCGCGACGCGCAGGCGGACCGGGCCGGGGAGGCCGCTCGTGTCCGGGGCGGCCGCGGGCTCGGAGGTGTGGTCGCTCATGATGCGCCCAGCGTAGAGCGGACGCGGGCGGCGGGGCGGCGGCGGCCCGGCGGGCGGTGGGGCTCCGCGTGGTCCGGTCGCGACCGGGCGCGCCGCTCCCTCGCCCCGTGCATGCCGCCCCCCTCACCCCGTGCGGGTCTGACCTGGAGGTCGTCGTGGTCGTCCTGCATCCTCACCGGAGGTGGGAGGGCCTGTCGGTGGTCCCTGGCAGAGTCGACACATGGCAGGGGGAACCATGGATCTCGCGGAGCGTCGCTCGAAGGTCGAGGCTGCGCGCCGTGCCCTGGAGGGGCTCGGCAATGCGCTGGCCTGCGCCTCCGGTGACGAGCTGGCCGAGATCACGAGCGAGGTCGACGCCCTGGCTGCGGCCGCGTCGGCCGCCCGCCTCGGCGTCGTGGTGGAGGCCACGCGTCGGGGCGAGGTGACGGGGTCCGATGTCCTCGCGTGGGTCCGCCAGCACGCCCCCTCCCTCCGACAGGGCGGCGCCGCGTCGGTCGCCCGCATCGCGGTCGACGTCGCGGGGGCCACCGGACGGCACGGCACCGGACTCGCGCCCGGCTCCCCGCTCGCCATCGTGGCCGAGGCGGTGGTCTCCGGGCGGCTCGACCCCGGCACCGGGTGCGCTGTCCTGCGCGAGGCCGCCCGCCTCGACCCGCTGCTCCGGCCGGACGCCGTCCCCACGGTGGCAGCGGCGCTCGTCGACCTCGCGGCCGACTGGGGTCCGTCGACGATGCGGTCCCTGCGCCCCCGTCTGCTGGCCGAGCACGGCCATCACGGCGCCCTCGACGACCTGCACGACCGCCTCGCGGCTGCCGCCCGCCTCTCGATGCCCCGCATCGAGTCCGGGGACCTCACCGAGTACCAGCTGTGGATGACCCCCGAGCAGGCCGCCGTCCTCGAGGCCGCCGTCGGCCCGCTGTCCGCGCCCGCACCGAACGACGAGACCGGGGAGCCCGACCTGCGACCTGCCGGCCGTCGCCGCGTCGAGGCCCTCACCGAGGTGTGCCGCGCCTCGTCCGCCGTGGCCGCTGATGCCGCGGGTGACCCCTCGGGCTCGCCGGCGGTGCTGCACGTCACGGTCGACCTCGCGGATCTCGAGTCCCGCAGCGGGGCGGGTGAGGTGCTCGGGTCCGTCGCCGACTCCACCCTCCTTCCGCCCGAGACCCTGCGCCGTCTGGCCTGCGACGCCGCCCTGGTCCCCTACGTGCTCGGGACCGCCGGCGAGGTCCTCGACGTCGGGCACGTCGCTCGCCTCTTCACCCGAGCCCAGCGACGCCTCCTGCGCACCCGGGACCGCGGCTGCACCTACCCCGGATGCACCGCGCCCGCCGACTGGACCCGCGCGCACCACGTCCGGCACTGGGCCGACGGCGGCCCCACCGACATCACCAACGCCGCGCTCCTCTGCCAGCGCCACCACACGCTCGTCCACCGGCGGCGGCTGTGGGCGACCGTGCGAGCCAGACCCGACCGCCACGGCCGGTCCGTGGAGTGGGACCTCTCCCCCGGTTCCTACGACCGCCGTCGCGTCACCGCCCCGGACCCGCATCCGGACCGGGTCGCCAGCGCCGTACGTGCACGAGGTCGGGTCTGCGGACCAGGCGAGCGATCCGCCGCCGACCGCCCCCGGACCGCGGACGCACCCGCGGACGGCTGCGACGACGTGGTGCCTCGACCTGGCCCGAGGCCCGACCGACGACTCGCGGCGATGCTCGAGGCACTCCTCGGGCCGCGCGGACCCGAGCCCCCCGACCCGCGACACGACGACTGGTGGAACGACCTCACCGAGGAGGACTGGACCACTCCCGCCGCGTGACGGGGCCGCCCCTGCGCGCCTGCTGGGCCCACCGGGCCGACTCCGGTCGGCAGCCCGACGCACCCGGGACGGCCGGGTCAGTCGTCGGCGGGCGACACCCGGTCTGGGTGGACCCGGGGCGAGCCCTCGTCCTCGTGCTGCTTGACGTCGTCGATCTCGTCGACGACGCGCTCGCGCTCCGCGTCGTCCATCCGCACGTCGGCGGCCTCGAGGCCCTCGTCGAGCTCGCTCTCGATCGTCTCGCGCTCGCCGCTGTACTCCCAGCTGGTGACCTCGTCGACGACGTTCTGCGCGGCGTCGGTCGCGGCCTCGTCGACCTCGGCGCGGCTCGCGTCGTCGGGTCCGGGGGTCTCGGTGCTCATCGTGTCTCCTCGCGTCGGGAACTTCGACCCCACGCTACGGACGGGTCCGGCCGCAGGAGCCGTCAGGGACACGCGGACCTCCGCCCGGTGCACCTCGCTGCCGCGCGCCGGTCCGGGGTCGTGGCGCGCGGCACACGTCAGCGGCGGACGACCGGGTTGGCGAGGACGCCGATGCCCTCGATCTCGACCTCCACCCGCTGTCCGGGCGTCATCGGCCCGACGCCGGCCGGGGTGCCGGTGAGGATGACGTCGCCCGGGAGCAGCGTGAACGCGGCGGAGACGTGCGCCACCAGTGCCGCGACCCCGTGCACCATGTCGGCGGTCGAGCCGTCCTGGACGACCTCGTCGTCCAGGCGCGTCGTCACCGCGAGAGAGGCGACGTCGAGGTCGGTCTCGATCCACGGTCCGAGCGGGCAGAAGGTGTCGAAGCCCTTGGCCCGGGCCCACTGGCCGTCCGAGCGCTGCAGGTCGCGGGCCGTCACGTCGTTGGCGCAGGTGTAGCCGAACACCGCGCGCAGCGCGTCCTCGGGCTCGACGTCCTTGCACATCCGGCCGATGACGACGGCGAGCTCGCCCTCGTAGTGGACCTCCTGCGTCTGCCGGGGGTAGACGATGGGGTCGCCCGGGCCGGACACCGCAGTATTGGGCACGAGGAACATCAGCGGCTCCTCCGGGACGTCGCTGCCCATCTCGGCGGCGTGGTCGGCGTAGTTCTTGCCGATGCCGACGACCTTGCTGCGCGGGATGACCGGCGCCAGCAGCCGGACGTCCTCGACGAGGTGCGTCGCCCCCGTGAGCTCGATCCGCTGGTAGAGCGGGTCGCCGGTGACCTCGGCGATCTTCTCGCCGGCCCCGTCGACCAGCCCGTAGACGGGGTCCTCACCCGTGGTGAACCTCGCGATGCGCATGGGCCGAGCCTACGGCGGGCCCGGACTGCGTCGACCGTCCGGGCCGCGTCCCCGCCCGGTCCGCCAGGCGGGGCGGGGAACCGGTCCCCCCGCCGGCACACGGCCCGGTGGGGTCACCCGGCTCGCGCGCGGACAACGGACGCGACGTGCGACGTGCGACGCCGTGTGACGCGGGATGCGGATGCGGTGGGGGTCAGCCGACGCCGGCCTTCGTCGCGGCCTGGGCGACGACGCGGCCGACGACCGCCGCACCCTCGCCGGTGAGGTGGATGTCACCCGCGGTGCAGATGTAGGTGAGGGTGCAGACCTGCGCGACGTTCGTCGGGACCTGCCGGCCCTGGAACTGCGTCGGCGACTCGTCGTCCAGCCGGAAGGCCCTGGTGAGGGCCACCGGCGTCGCCCCGGCCTTCTTCGCGCCCTGGCGCAGCGCCGTGTCGAGGTCGGTGTACGCCTTCGTCGCCACGGTCAGCTCCTGCTGCCCCTCCCCGAGGTAGGACGCGGCCAGCCAGGGGTTGTAGTAACCGAGGACGAGCACGGGGACGTCCTCGCCGGCGGCGGCGCGGAGCCGGTCGACGATCGTCGGCAGGTTGGTGCGCACCGTCCGCAGGCTGCGGTCGACGCACGACCGGTCCACGCTGCGGGAGGCGGCGTCGACGCAGCGCAGCAGGTCGTTGCCGCCGATGTCGATGGTGACGAGCCGCACCTCGCCCCGGTTCTGCTCGAGCAGCCGCTCGGCCTTGGCCATCTGGCTGCGCCCGGGGCACTTGCCGCCCTCGAGGAACGTCGTCGTGGTCTCCCCGCTGCACGCGAGGTTCTCCACGGTGAGGTCGGCGCCGTCGCGCGCGAGCCGTCCGGCCGCAAGCGCCGGGTAGGCGCTGTCCCGCAGCTCGGTCCCGCCGGGCTGGTACCCCGCGGCGAGGGAGTCCCCGAGCGCCAGGTAGGTCCCGCCCGCGGCGGCCGCGGGGTCCGTCGGCGAGGTCGAGGAGGAGGTCGTCGGCGCGTCGGACGGGCTCGCCGCGGACGACGACGGAGACGCGGCGCTGGAGGGGGGCGGTGCCGGGGCGGAGGACGCGGCCTCGCCCGACCCGCCGCTGCAGGCGGCGAGGGCGAGGACGGCGGCGACCGCGAGCAGGGCGGACGGGCGGGGCACGGGCGGGGACCTCCGGGGTGGACGGCGGGTGTCGCTCTGGGAGCAACGCGCGAGAGCACCGGTGCGTTTCCGTGCGCGTGAGGCCCGTGACCCCTAGAGTTCCGATCGCGAGGTCCGCAGTCAGGGCGGGTCCGCGTCCGAGGGGAGAGAACCCATGTCGTTCGTCGACGCCGTCAAGACCTGTTTCGCGAAGTACGTCGGCTTCTCCGGCCGCGCCCGGCGCAGTGAGTACTGGTGGTGGGTCCTCTTCACCAGCATCGTCGGCATCGTGGCCCTCATCATCGACGTCAGCATCGGCACCCGGACCGACAGCGGGGTCGGCATCGTCCAGAGCATCCTGGGTCTGGCCCTGCTGCTGCCCAACCTGGCGGTGTCGATCCGGCGACTGCACGACACGAGCCGTTCCGGCTGGTGGATCCTCCTCGGGTTCATCCCCCTCATCGGCGCCGTCATCCTCATCGTGTTCTACGTGCAGGACAGCCACGGTGACAACCAGTACGGCCCGAACCCCAAGCACGAGGTCGCCCGCGTCTGAGCCCGCTCGGTACCGTGCCGCGGTGCCGAACGAGCCGACCGTCCTGACCCGGGAGGAGTGGACCGCGCGCGCCGCGGACCACGCCGCCCGGGTCGACGTCGCGACGGCCGGCCACCGCGAGCGCCGGGCGGAGGGTCGGGAGCACCCGGTCGAGGACTTCCTCTTCCGGTACTACCGCCTCTCCCCGGGCCGGCTGCGGCGCTGGCACCCCGGCGCCGGGGTCGTGCTGCGGGACGCCGCGGGCACCGAGCGCGCCGGGTGGCGGCACCACCGGGTCGACGGCGACGCGGTCGTCGTCGACGTCGGCTCCGTCCTCGCCGCCCGCGGCGAGGCCGTCCGCTTCGTCACCGGCCTGCTCACCGCGACCCTGGAGCGCCCGCCGCACCTCGGCTGCTTCGGGCTGCACGAGTGGGCCATGGTGCACCGCCTCTCCGAGGACGACGTGCGCCATCCCGGCTGGCCGCTGCGCCTCGGTCCCGAGGGCACCGACGCGGTGCTGGAGCGGCACACCGTCCGCTGCTCCCACCACGACGCCTTCCGCTTCTTCACCGACACCGCCGTGCCGCTCAACGTGCTGCGGCCCACCCGCGCCGACCAGCAGGCCCTGGAGCAGCCGGGGTGCCTCCACGCGGGCATGGACGTCTACAAGTGGTGCTTCACCCTCGAGCCGCTGGTCCCCGGAGACCTCACCCTCGACGCCTTCGACCTGGCCCGCGAGATCCGGGTCCTGGACATGCAGGCCTCGCCCTACGACCTGCGCGCCCTCGGGTACGAGCCGGTGCGCGTGGAGTCCCCGGAGGGTAAGGCCGAGTACCTGTCCCGCCAGCGCGACTTCGCCCGACGCTCGAACGTCCTGAGGCGGCGGCTGCTCGCGCTGCTCGAGACGGCGACGTCCGACGTGTCCTCCACCGGTCCCCGGCGCTGACCACCCTCCGATCGCCGCGACCGTTGTCCCCACATCGGGGCCCGGTGGTGCGATCGTCGGAGAAATGACGAGCGACCCCACCACCCTCGACTCCCCCGCCGCCCCGTCGCACGACGCGGTCGTCCGCGCCCGCAAGGCGGTCATCGCCTCCTCGGTCGGCAACGCGCTGGAGTGGTTCGACATCATCGTCTACTCCAGCTTCGCGGTCGTCATCAGCGAGCTGTTCTTCCCCGAGGTGTCGGGCTTCGCGGCGCTGATGTTCACCTTCCTCACCTTCGCGGTCAGCTACCTCATCCGTCCGGTGGGCGCCGCCGTCATCGGCAGCTGGGCCGACCGCCGGGGCCGCCGCTCGGCGCTGTCCTTCACGATCCTCCTCATGATGGTCGGCACCGGCCTCATGGCCGTGGCCCCGACGGCCGCCGTCATCGGGCCGGTCGCCGCGGGACTGTGGCTGCTCGTCTCACGGCTCGTGCAGGGCTTCTCGGCCGGTGGCGAGTTCGGTTCGGCCACGACCTTCCTCGTCGAGACCGCCCCGGACCGCAAGGCGTTCTACGGCAGCTGGCAGGTCGCGACCCAGGGCGCCGCCCTGCTGTTGGCCTCCGCGTTCGGCTTCGGCCTCACGACCTTCCTCAGCCGGGACCAGCTCTACACGTGGGGCTGGCGGGTGCCCTTCATCGTCGGCATGCTCATCGGCCCGGTCGGGTTCTACATCCGCCGCCGGATGGACGAGACCGCCGAGTTCGTCGCCGCCGACAAGGAGCACAACCCCCTCGGCGCCGCCCTCACCACCCACGTCACCCGGCTGCTCACCGCGGCCGGGGCCGTGGCCCTGGCGTCGCTGTCGGTCTACCTCATCCTCTACATGCCGACCTTCGCCGTGAAGAGCCTCGGCCTGCCCGGGTACGCGGGCTTCCTCGGCGGCATGATCGCCGGGCTCGTGACCCTCGCCGGTACCCCCTTCGTCGGGCGGCTGGCGGACCGCGTCGGACCCGCGCGGGTCATGACGGTCGCCGCCGCGGCCGCCGCGATCCTCGCGTGGCCGCTCTTCCAGCTCCTCGTCGCCGTGCCGACGGTCGCGGTGCTCACCGTCGTCCAGGTCGCCTTCGGCCTCGTCATGGCCGCCTACTTCGGCCCGCTGCCCGGGCTGTACGCCGACCTCTTCCCGACCAACGTGCGCTCGACGGGGATGGCGGTCGGCTACAACCTCGGGGTGCTCGTCTTCGGCGGCTTCACCGGGGCGATCTTCACCGCGCTCATCCAGGCCACCGGCAGCAAGACCTCGCCGAGCATCTACTTCGTCGTCATCGCGTTGCTCTCGCTCGTCACCGTCGTCCTGGCCCGTCGCCGCTTCGGCGTCCGCTGACCCGGCTCAGGGGTGGGACGGCGTCAGTCCCACCAGAAGGCCCACAGCGGCCGGCGGACCTCCGGCAGGTACGCCTCGAGCGTGCCGACCCCCTGCTCGACGACGTCGGGGCAGACGGCGTGGTGCTCGGCGGCGACGCCGGGAACGTCCTGCTCGTCGAGGGCCCGGGGCAGGGCGACGAGGAGGGTGTCCCACCCCAGCCCGACGAGCACGGCCCCGAAGCGGTCCTCCCAGGACCGCAGGACGGCCGAGACCTCGGCGCCCTCGAGGTCGTGGTTCGCCGGTCCCATCCACCCGACGGCGGCCGGCCCGTCCGCCGGCCGGGTCACCGGGACCAGCAGGAGCCGGCACGGGCCCTCGGGCAGGGTCAGGACGCCCGTGGGCGCCGGCCCGGTGGGCCGTCCCGGCTCCACCCCCAGCCGCTCAAAGACGTCGGCGGGGTCGGCGACGTCCTGCGGCCGGCCGAGCACGTCGTCGCCCGGGACCTCGTGGCCCTCCTCCGGCAGGAGCAGGGGCCACAGCCCGGTCGCGGGGAACTGCACGACGAGCCGGCCGAAGGTCTGCCGCAGGTCACCGGCGTCGTCGCTGCACCACAGCACCGGCACGCCGTCGTCGTCCTCGCGCGTGGGGTCGGACCCGAGGAGCAGCCGTCCGGGCGGCAGCCCGTCCGGGAGCACCGACAGGTCCCCGGGGCGCTCCGCCCGCGGGGTGCCCGGGGGACGGGGCCCGGGTGCGCCACCGGAGTCCCGCGCCGGCGGGCGGGGCGCCCCCCGTCCGTGCTCGTCCCGTCGCAGCCACCCGAGGATCCCCATCGCCGGAGGCTAGCGGAGCCGGGGGCCGCCGGTGACCGGTCCGGGCTCAGCGGGGCGGGACCCCGGCACGGACGAGGCCGTACGTCACCGACTCCACGAGCGCGTCCCAGCTGGCCTCGAGGATGTTCGCCGCGACGCCGATCGTCGTCCACGACGTCGTGCCGTCGGAGGTCTCGATGAGCACCCGGGTCACGGCGTCGGTGCCGTGCGCGGCGTCGAGGATGCGCACCCGGTAGTCGATGAGCTCCAGGTGGCGGATCTCCGGGTACGCGCTGGACAGGGCCGCGCGCAGGGCGTGGTCGAGGGCGTTGACCGGGCCGTTGCCCTCGCCGGTCTCGACGTGCCGCTCCCCCGCCGCCCGGACCTTGACCGTCGCCTCGGACAGCGCGTCGGCGTCGCCGCGGGCGTCGGTGATGACCCGCCAGGACTCGACGGAGAAGAAGTCCGGAAGCCCGCCCTGGACCTCGCGGCGCAGCAGCAGCTCGAAGCTCGCGTCGGCGGCGTCGAAGGTGTACCCGCGCAGCTCCTTCTGCTTGACGGTGGCGAGCACCCGGCGCAGGGTCGCGGCGTCGGTCTCGTCCGCGGCGTCGAGGTCGAAGCCCAGCTCGCGCGACTTCAGCTCGATGGAGGCCCGGCCGGCCATGTCCGACACGAGCATCCGCATGTCGTTGCCGACGTGCTTGGGGTCCAGGTGCTGGTAGAGGTCGGGGTCGACCTTGATGGCGCTGGCGTGCAGCCCGGCCTTGTGCGCGAAAGCGCTGGAGCCGACGTAGGGCTGGCGCGAGTACGCCGGCACGTTCGTGACCTCGGCGATGGCGTGGGCGATGCGGGTCGCGTCCTGCAGGCGGTGGGGCTCGATGAGCGCACGGCCGGCCTTGAGCTGGAGGTTGGCGACGACCGTGAGGAGGTCGGCGTTGCCGGTCCGCTCGCCGTAGCCGTTGACGGTGCCCTGCACGTGCGTGGCCCCGGCGTCGACCGCCGCCATCGAGTTCGCGACCGCGCAGCCGGTGTCGTTGTGGCAGTGGATGCCGACCCGCGCCCCGGTCGTGCGCACGACGTCGTCGACGACCTCGGCCACCTGGTTCGGCAGGAGCCCGCCGTTGGTGTCGCACAGGGCGACGACCTCGGCGCCGGACTCGACGGCGGCGCGCACGGCCTCCAGGGCGTAGTCGCGGTCGAGCCGGTAGCCGTCGAAGAAGTGCTCGGCGTCGAGGAACACCCGGCGGCCCTCGCCGCGCAGGAGGGCGACGGTGTCGCGGATCATCGCGAGGTTCTCGGCCAGGGTCGTGCGCAGCGCCCGCTCGACGTGCCCGGTGTGCGACTTCGCGACGAGGGTGACGACCGACGCCTGGCTGTCCAGCAGCGCGCGCACGAGCGGGTCGTCGCCGGCCCTGACCCCGGCCCGCCGGGTCGCCCCGAAGGCGGTGAGGGTCGCGGTGCGCAGCCGCAGGTCACGGGCGGCCCGGGCGAAGAACTCGGTGTCCTTGGGGTTGGCGCCGGGCCACCCGCCCTCGATGTACCCGACGCCGAGGTCGTCGAGGTGGGAGGCGATGGCCATCTTGTCGGCCACGGAGAGGTTGAGACCCTCCTGCTGGGCCCCGTCGCGCAGCGTCGTGTCGTACACGTGCAGGTCGGTCATCGTCACTCACCTGGTCGGGCCGGGCGTCAGCCGGCGTCCGGGCCCCGGCCCGGTGCGGGCCGGGGCGTCGACGCGTGGCGTGGTCGTGTCCAGTATCGGTGTCGCGCTGCCCGGGCCGCCCACGTGGTGGGCGGGCGACCCGCTCTCGCCGGTGCGGGCCGCTCCGATGGGTGGGACGCCCCGTCCAGCAAAAAGACCCCCCGGGTGCGGGAGGTCTGCGCGACGAGGAGGTCTCGTCGCGCTAGCCGATAATGACCGCGGCGGTGGCCGCGTCACGGAACGTCACGGGAGCACTGTGACACACGGGACGGGCCCGCGCCGAGCCTCCGTCCACATCGTGGCCACCGGTGACGAGGGGCCTCAGGCGTGCGGGACGGCCGCGACCGCCGCCTCCCACCAGGGGTCGAGCCCCGGCGGGTCCGCGACGTCGACCCGGTCACCGACGCGCGGGACGGCGACCTGGACGCCCTCGGTGGCGGCGGCGACGAGCAGCCGCTCCACCGGCTCGGCCCACGGGTGCGGGGCGAGGACGAAGGTGCACCAGTGGATCGGCAGCAGCAGCCCACCCCGCAGCTCGGCCGTGGCGCGGACGGCCTCCTCGGGGTCGAGGTGGATGTCGCGCCACGTCGGGTCGTACGCGCCGACGGCCATGAGCGAGGCGTCGAACGGGCCGTGCTCGGCCCCGAGGCCGGCATAGCCGTCGAAGTAGCCGGTGTCGCCGCTGAAGAACACCCGGTGCGCGGGGCTCGCGAGGACCCACGACGACCAGAGCGTGCCGTCGCGGCGCAGCCCGCGCCCGGAGAAGTGCTGCGACTCGACGGCCGTGACCCGCACCCCGGCGACCTCGTGGGACTCGCCCCAGTCGCACTCGACGATCCGACGGCCCGGCACCCCCCAGACGTCGAGGTGGGCCCCGACGCCGAGCGGCACGAGGAAGACCGCGTCGGTCGTGTCGGCCAGGGCCTGGACCGTCGCCATGTCGAGGTGGTCGTAGTGGTCGTGCGAGATGACGACGGCGTCGACGCGCCCGAGCCGGTCCAGCGGCACCGGTGTGGCGTGCAGGCGCCGGGGCCCGACGTGGAGGCTCGGCGAGCAGCGCTCGCTCCAGACGGGGTCGAGCAGCAGCCGGGCGCCGTCGATCTCGACGAGGCAGCTGGAGTGGCCGAACCACGTGACGTGCAGGCCCTCGGTGGCGGGCTCGCGATGGGCGCTGACCACGGGGATGGGCCCGGCGGGCTTGCGCGTCTCGGCCGAGGCCCGGTAGCGCTCGAGGACGTCGCGCTGGCTGGACGGCACGCTCGAGGTGCTGCGGCGCCGGTTGTGGAAGGCCCCGGCCCGGTACTGCGGCGAGCGCCGCATCCGTTCCAGGCGCACCCCGTCCGGGCGGGCGCCCATCGCCGCGCCGACCCCGCGGCCGGCGGCGGCGAGGACACCGAGGGCGCTCGCGGCCCCCGCGGCGACGGCCAGTCTGTTGATCCTGCTCACGCCCCCATTGTCACCCCGGCGGCCGGGTGCGCACCCGTCGCGTCCAGCCGGTCGAGACAGAAGCGGGCGACGGCCGCCCGGTCCCGGGCGATGCGCTCCAGGGCGGTCGACGGCGGTGCCGCCAGGTGCTCCCACGGCACCGACGACAGCCCCGTCATGAGCACCATGTGCACGGCGTGCGACCGGCGCAGCACCGCGTCGTCGACCTCGTGGCCCTCGGCCCGCAGCCCCCGCGCGTACGCGGACAGGAGTACCTCGTCGCGTTCCGCCAGGTCCTCCGCGGACGCCCGGCCGATCTGCACCTCTCCCACGAGCAGCTGCCCCAGGTCGGCACCGACCGGCATCGGCATCCAGAAGCCGTAGTCGATGAGGACGAAGCCGTCGACCCCGTCGACGGTCAGCAGGTTGTTCGGGCAGGCGTCCCCGTGAGCCGGGGTGTGCGGCAGGGCCAGCGCCTCCTCGGTGAGGGCGGCGACGCGGTCGGCGACGGCGAGCAGCCGCGTCCGCAGCGGGTCGTCGAAGGACCCCGCGACGAGCGGGTGCGACCAGAGCGCCTCGTCGCGCAGGATCGGGAGGATCTGGTGGGTCATCCGGCCCTCGAGGTAGGTGCGCAGGCTCCAGCCCTCCCCGTCGAAGCGCGACCGCTCCGCGACCCGTGGGCTGCCGGCGAGACGGCCGAGGGCCAGCGCCGCCGCCTCGTCGCACGCACGGTCCCACCGGACCTCGCGGATCTCGAGCTCCTCGAGCCAGATCGCGCTGGACTCCTCGTCCAGCTCACGGACCGCGACCGCCCGCGGCATCGTGAGTCCCGGGGGCAACCGGTCGGCGAGGTCGGAGGCGTAGGCCAGCGGCTCGCTGCGCCACGGGACCGAGTCGGCGGCCATCTCGCGGAGGTCCACCGGCACGGTGCGGTACAGCGGCGAGCGTGTGAAGGCTTGGACGACCTTGACGAACAGCCGGAACGGCCGCGGTCCGTCCGGGGTCCTCGCCCGGCCCCGGACCACGTGGCGCTGCGCCGTCGTGAGGGCGTCGAGGCCGTACGGCACCTCGGCCACCTCGACCTGCTCGACGGTCACCGGACCGGACCAGTCGTGGTGGGCGGCGAGCATCTCCGCGAGCTCGTCCTCACCGACGGCGGCCGTGCCCAGCATCTCGAGTCCACCCATGACGCCGCTCCGTTCGTGGAAGTCGCCTGACGAGCAGGATGGTAAAGTTACTTTATGACTGACGTCAAGGATGCGCTCCCCGAGCTGATGGCGAGGCTCTTCACCCGCATTCGGGGCGAGCTCGCGGACACCCCGATGGACGGGCTGCGCTTCTCGCACGTCCGGGTCCTCGCCGCCGTGCCGTCCGGCGGCGCCAGCGTCACGGTGCTCGCGGACCGGGTGGGGATGACCAAGCAGGGCTGCGGCCAGTTCGTCGGCCAGCTCGCGGACACCGGCCACGTGCGCACCGTGCCCGACGGCGGCGACCGGCGCGTCCGGCTCGTCGAGCTCACCCCGTCCGGCGAGCGGGTGCTCGCCGAGGTCCAGCGGGCCGTGGCGCGCGTGGAGGGACGGCTGGCCGCGGAGGCCGGCGGGTCCCGGTACGCGACGTTCCGCGCCGTGCTCGAGGAGCTGGGGTCGTCCGTTGATCCCCGGGCCGGCGAGGGGGGCGGGTCGTAGGGTGGAGCGGATGCGACCGACGGAGAGGACCGTGCACGACCACGCCGGCGACCTGCACCGCGCCCCCCTCACCTACCCGGGCGAGGCGGTGCCCGGCCCGCGGCTCGTCGTCGGCGACTGCGCGCACACCATCCGCCCGCGCCGCAGCCGCGGCGCCGGGTCCGTGCGCTCCGGCGGGTGCGTGCGCTGCGACCTCCCCGTCGGCGGCGGCGCCGACTCCCTCGACCGCTCGCTGCGCCACCTGGGCGCCACCCCGCTGTCCGGGCGCACCCCGCTGCTGGCGGTGGGGTCGAACGCGGCGGCCTCGGTGGTGCGTCACAAGCTGACCCGGGCCGGGGTGAGCCCCGTCGTCCCGCTCCTCACCGGCGTCGTGCGCAACCTCGCCATCGGACACACCGCGTACGTCTCCCGCGGCGGGTACGTGCCGGCCGCCCCGGTGCACCGCTCGCGGGCCCGCACCCCCGTCGTCCTCCAGCTCGTCGACGACGAGCAGCTGGCCGCCATCGACGCCACCGAGGGCGGCGGCTACGAGCGGGTCGAGCTGCGGGCCAGCCGCTACCCGCTCGTCCTCACCGGTCAGATCCGGCCCACCCGCTTCCACGTGTACGCCGCACGCGACGGCGTGCTCGGCCTGCCGCACACCGGCCGGCGCTTCCTCCCGCAGGACGAGGTGCTCGGCGCGCTGCACGACCAGGGCCTGCCGCACACCACGGGCGAGCCCGCGGACGTGGCCGCCGGGTTCGCCGGGTCGGCCGAGCACCGCGCGGAGGTCAAGGCGGCCCTGGGCGAGCGGGGCATGGCCTGGGGCTCGGGGCTCGTCGCGTACCCGGCGGGCGAGCTGCGGTGGCCGGACGTCGTCAGGCAGCCCCGCCCTCGTCACCGCCGCGTCGCGCGCGGGCGGCGCTGAGCAGGGCCTCGAAGAGGGCGGCGCCCTCGGACTCCTCGGCGTGCCACTGCACGGCGAGCCGGAACGCGGCGGCCGGGCACTCCATCGCCTCCAGGGTCCCGTCCTCGTGCCACGCCGCGGGCACCCAGCCGCTGCCCTCCACCGACTCCGGCACGACGGCCTGGTGGTGGTAGGTCGGCACGTCCACCGGCTCCTCGCCGACCGCCGCCGCGACACGGGTCCCGGCGACGGGCGTCACGTGGTGCGAGGCGTAGACGCCGAGCCGCGGGCTGTGCGCCTCGTGGCCCACCCGGTCCGGCAGGTGCTGTTCCAGCCGGCCGCCGGCCACGACGGCCAGGAGCTGCATGCCCCGGCAGATCCCGAGCACCGGCAGGTCCACCTCCTCGGCCGCCCGCACGAGGGCGGCCTCCCAGGCGTCCCGGTCCGGCCGGGCGGCCTGCGAGGAAGGGTGGGCCGGCGCGCCGTAGAGCCCGGCCTGGACGTCGGCGCCGCCCGAGACGACGAGCGCGTCGAGGCGCCCGACCACCTCGCGCGCCATCTCCTCGTCGACGTCGACCCGCGGCGGCAGGAGCAGTGCGATGCCGCCGGCGGCCTCCACCTGCTGGACGTACCGGTAGGGCAGCACGGCACTGCGCTGCCCGACCCACGGGGCCCGGTCGACCTCCTCGACATAGGAGGAGATGCCGACCACGGGACGGCTCACAGCGGCGTGACGTAGGCGCCGGAGATGCCGCCGTCGACGAGGAAGGTCGAGGCGGTCATGAAGCTGGACTCGTCCGAGGCGAGGAAGAGCACCGCGTTGGCCATCTCCTCCGGCTCGCCGAACCGGCCCATCGGCACGTGGACGAGGCGGCGGGCGGCGCGGTCGGGGTCGGAGGCGAAGAGCTCCTGGAGCAGCGGGGTGTTCACCGGGCCGGGGCAGAGGGCGTTGACCCGCACGCCCTGCCGGGCGAACTGCACGCCGAGCTCGCGGGTCATCGACAGCACGCCGCCCTTGGACGCCGAGTAGCTGATCTGCGAGGTCGCGGCGCCCATGACGGCGACGAAGCTCGCGGTGTTGACGATCGAGCCGCCGCCCTGCTCGAGCATGATCGGGATGACCGCCTTGCAGCACAGGTACACCGAGGTGAGGTTGACGTCCTGCACCCGCTTCCAGGCCTCGAGGTCGGTGTCGAGGATCGAGTCGTCCTCCGGCGGGCTGATCCCGGCGTTGTTGAAGGCGACGTCGACGCGGCCGTAGGTGTCCCGGGCGCTCGCGAAGAGCCGGTCGACGTCGGTCTTGTCGGCGACGTCGGTGTGGACGAAGAGCCCGCCGACCTCGTCGGCGAGGGCCTCCCCCGCGTCGTCCGCGAGGTCGGCGACGACGACGGTGGCGCCCTCCTGCGCGAAGCGGCGCACGGTCGCGAGGCCGATGCCGGAGCAGCCTCCGGTGACGACCGCGACCTTGCTCTCGAGCCTGCCTGCCAACGGGATCTCCTTCGGGGTGGGTGTCGGGTGGGTGGGGTCAGTCCTCAGTGGCGAGGAAGACGTTCTTCTCCTCGGTGAACGCATCGAGGGCGTCCGGGCCGAGCTCGCGACCGAGGCCGCTGCGCTTGAAGCCGCCGAACGGGGTCGCGTAGCGGACGGCGCTGTGGCTGTTGACCGACAGGTTGCCGGCCTGGACCCCGCGGGCCACCCGCAGGGCACGCCCGACGTCCCGGGTCCAGATCGAGCCGGCCAGCCCGTAGGCGGTGTCGTTGGCCATCGCGACGGCCTGCGCCTCGTCCTCGAAGGGCAGGACGGCGACGACCGGCCCGAACACCTCCTCGCGCCAGATCCGGTCCGCGGTCGACCCGGGCAGCACGACGGTCGGCGGGTACCACCAGCCGGCGCCGTCGGGCGCGCTGCCGCGGAAGGCGACGTCGGCGGCGTCGTGGCCGTCGCCGCCGTCGACGTACCCGCGGACGACCTCGCGCTGCCGGCTGCTGACCAGCGGCCCCATCTGGGTGGCCTCGTCGCCGGGGTCGCCGACGACGACGCGCCGCACCGCGGACTCGAACCGCTCGAGGAAGGCGTCGTGGACCGAGCGCTCGACGAGGATGCGGGTACGGGCGCAGCAGTCCTGGCCGGCGTTGTCGAGGAAGGACATCGGCGCCGAGGCGGCCGCCGCGTCGAGGTCGGCGTCGGCGAAGACGATGTTCGCCGACTTGCCGCCGAGCTCGAGGGTCACCCGCTTGAGGTGCTCGGCCGCGCCGCGCATGATGCCCTGCCCGACGGCGGAGGAGCCGGTGAAGCAGACCTTGCCGACGTCCGGGTGGGTGACGAACCGCTCCCCGACGACCGGGCCGGCGCCGGGCAGGACGGTGAGGACGCCCTCGGGGATGCCGGCCTCCAGCGCGAGCTCGCCGATGCGCATCGCCGTGAGCGGCGTGAGCTCCGCGGGCTTGAGGACGACGGTGTTCCCGGCCGCGAGCGCGGGCGCCATGCCCCAGCCCATGATCGGCATGGGGAAGTTCCAGGGGACGATGACGCCGACGACGCCGATGGGCTCCTTGAAGGTGATGTCGACCCCGCCCGCGACGGGGATCTGCCGCCCGAAGAGGCGCTCGGGGGCCGCGGCGTAGTAGCGCAGGACGTCGACGACGTTGCCCGCCTCCCAGCGCGCGTTGCCGATGGTGTGGCCGGCGTTGGCCACCTCGAGGCGGGCCAGCTCCTCGCGGTGGTCCTCGACGACGTCGGCGAACCGGCGCAGCAGCATCCCGCGGTCGGCCGGGGACACCGCGCGCCAGGCGGGGCCGACGTCGACCGCGCGGGCGACCGCGGCGTCGGTCTCGTCGACGCCCGCGAGGTCGACGGTGGTGAGCACCTGCTCGGTGGCGGGGTCGACGACGTCGTGGGTGGTCGTGCTCATGGGGAGGTGCTCACATCCTCTCGAAGCCGCGGACCCGCTCCCAGTCCGTGACGGCGGCGTTGAACGCGGTGATCTCGACGTCGGCGGCGTTCACGTAGTGGTCGACGACCTCGTCCCCGAAGGCCGCGCGGGCGACGGCGCTGCCGACGAGCAGCTCGCGGGCCTCGGCCAGGGTCGCCGGCACGTGCTCGTAGTCGCCCTCGTAGGCGTTGCCCTCGCAGATGGGCGGCAGCTCGAGGCCCTCCCGGATGCCGTGCAGGCCGCCGGCGAGCATCGCGGCCACGGCGAGGTAGGGGTTGACGTCGCCGCCGGGGACCCGGTTCTCGACCCGCAGCCCCTTTCCGTGCCCGACGACCCGCAGCGCGCAGGTCCGGTTGTCGGTGCCCCAGGCGACGGCCGTCGGCGCGAACGAGCCGGCGGCGAAGCGCTTGTAGGAGTTGATGTTCGGCGCGTAGAAGCACGTGAGCTCGCGCATCGTCGCCAGCAGGCCGGCGAGGAAGTGGTCGAAGAGCGGCGAGCGGCCGTGGTCCTGCGCGTCGTCGGCGAAGACGACCTCGCCGTCGGTGCCGCGCAGCGAGAGGTGGATGTGGCACGAGTTGCCCTCGCGCTCGTCGAACTTCGCCATGAAGGTGAGGCTCTGCCCGTGCCGGGCGGCGATCTCCTTGGCGCCGGTCTTGTAGACGACGTGGTTGTCGCAGGTGCGCAGCACCTCGTCGAAGAGGAACCCGATCTCGTGCTGGCCGAGGTTGCACTCGCCCTTGGCGGACTCCACGACCATCCCGGCCCGGTACATCTCGTTGCGGATCTCGCGCAGCACCGGCTCGACCTTGCTGCCGCCGAGGATGGAGTAGTCGACGTTGTAGCGGTTGGCGCCGGTGAGGCCGTGGTAGCGGCTGTCCCAGGCCTGCTCGTAGGACTCCTCGAAGAGGATGAACTCCAGCTCGGTGCCGGCGTGCGCGCCCCAGCCCTGCTCGGCGGCGGCGTCGACCTGGGTCTTGAGGATGCTGCGCGGCGACTGCACGACCTCACCGCTGCCGTCGAGCCAGGTGAGGTCGCACTGGATCGTCACCGTGCTCGGGTGGCCGGGCGTGCGGCGCAGGGTCTCGGGGTCCATCGCGAAGAACATGTCGCCGTAGCCGCGCTCCCACGAGGAGATGGCGTAGCCGCCGACGGTGTTCATGTCGACGTCGACGGCGAGCAGGTAGTTGCAGCCCTCGGTGCCGTCCTCGAGGACGTGGTCGAGGAAGTAGGCGCCGTGCAGCCGCTTGCCCTGCAGCCGGCCCTGCATGTCGGTGAAGGCGACGACGACGGTGTCGACGGTGCCGTCGGCGATGTCGGCGCGCAGCTGCTCGACGGTGAGGCGCGGCGGGCCTCCGGGGTGGACGGCAGGGGGCATGGGGATCCTCCGGTCAGGCGGTGGGATGGGACGCGGTCGGGCCGGACGGGTCCGCGCGCTCGAGCATGGCCTCGAGGACGACCGCGACACCGTCGTCCTCGTTGGACGGGCAGGTGTGGGTGGCGGCGGCCCGGACGTCGTCGTGGGCGTTGGCGACGGCGAACGACGCCCCGGCCCAGGCGAGCATCGGCAGGTCGTTCGGCATGTCCCCGAAGGCCCACACGTGCTCGGCGTCCACGCCCCGAGTCTGGCACCAGCGCGCCAGCCCGGCCGCCTTCGTGACACCGGGCGGGGAGATCTCGGCGAGGTGGTCGACCCCGGAGTGCGCGACGTGACCGCGCTCCCCGACGACCTCGGCGACGGCCTCGAGGAACCCGTCCCTGTGCTCCTCCCGCGCCCGGACGAGGAGCTTGCCCGTGGGCACGTCGTCGGCGTCCTCGAGCCGGTCCAGCACGAGCCAGTCGTCCCGGCCCCGGTAGGGACTGGTGTACCCGGACTCCACGACCATGCCGGTGCTGCGCTCCAGCGCCAGGTGCGCGTCCGGGAAGGCGGCTCGCAGCGGTGCCACGAGGTCCAGGACGGCCGCGTGGGTGTAGCCGCGGGTCTCGACCACCTCGAGGGTCCGGGCGTCGACGACGAAGGCCCCGTTGCCGGCGACGACGACCCCGTGGCCCGCCACCGCGTCCGCGACCGGACGGATCCAGCGCGGCGGGCGGGCGGTGACGAAGACGACGTCGACACCGGCCTCCTCGGTGCGGCGCAGTGCGGCGCGGGTGCGGTCGGAGACCGTGGTGTCACCGCGCAGCAGCGTGCCGTCGAGGTCGCTCGCGACGACGCGCGGACGTCCCGACGGCAGCACCGGACCCATGGGGGCGAGTATGCCGGGAACCGCCGTCCGCCCGGGCGGCGGGCCCGGGGCGACGGCGGTCTCCCGGTGGGGTGTCAGACCGTCCGGTCGTCGCGGCGGTCGTCGGTGCGGGTGTCGCCGTCGTCGGTGCGGTACCCGCCCTCGTCGGTGCGGTAGCCGCCCTCGTCGGTGCGGTGCTCGCCCTCGGTGCGGTAACCGCCCTCGTCGGTGCGGTGCTCGCCCTCGGTGCGGTAGCCACCCTCGTCGGTGCGGTGCTCGCCCTCGGTGCGGTAGCCGCCCTCGTCGGTGCGGTAGCCACCGTCGTCGGTGCGGTCGTGGCGCGACGAGGAGTCGTCGAGCCCGGAGGCGTCGACGCGCTCGTCGTCCCGGCGGTCGTGGTCGCCCACGGTGTCGTGGTCGGTGCGGTCGCCGTGCCCGTGCTGCGACGCGGCGACGCCGGCCGCGGTCCCCGCCGCGGCACCCGCGCCCGGCGTCGACATCCGGTTGCCGTCGTCGTCGAGGCGGTAGCCCTCCTTGTCGGTGCGCACGTCGGGGTCGTGCAGGTCCGCCTCGCGCATCCGGGCCTCGCGCTCCTCGCGCACCTCACCGGCGGAGCTGGCCCGCTCGTGGGCCTCGCGCTCGAGCCGCTCGGCCTCGAGCGACTCGCGCTCCGCCTGGGCGCGGGCGAGGTCGGACTGGGCCCTGGCCTCGGTGGCCTCGACCTCGCGCTCGCGCAGCTCGCGGTCGTGCTGCTTGGCCTCCTCGCGGATCTCCTCCGCCTTGGCCCGCTCGTGCTCGGCCTTGCGCGCGCCGCTCTGACGCATCACGAGCGCCGCGATGGCGATCACGACGACGATGACGACGATGATCAGGACGATGGTTCCGGTGGTCACGATGTGCTCCTCAAATCCGGGATCGGCCTCGAACGTAGCGAACGCCGTGGGCCGGTGGGCTCCCGCGTGACCAGCGAAAATGTGCGCCGCCCGTCCGGGGCCGGACGGGCGGCGGCCCGTCAGGCCAGCCGGGTGAGCCAGCCGCGGGTGTCGTCGGCCCGGCCGTACTGGATGTCGAGCAGGGCCCGTCGGATGGAGCGGGTGACCTCGCCGCCCTCGTCGCCGGCGGTCGAGGGGGCGCTGCCGCCGTCCCACCGCAGCTCGCCGACCGGCGTGACGACGGCCGCGGTCCCGCAGGCGAAGACCTCCCGGACGGTGCCGTCGCGCACCCCGTCCTTCCACTCCTCGATGCCGATGCGCCGCTCCTCGGGCTCGAGGCCGAGGTCCTTCGCCAGCTCGATGATCGAGCTGCGGGTGACCCCCTCGAGGATCGTGCCGGTGAGCTCGGGGGTGAGCAGCCGGCCGTCGTCGGTGACGAGGAACAGGTTCATCCCGCCGAGCTCCTCGATGTAGGTGTGCGAGGCGGAGTCGAGGAAGACGGCCTGGTCGCAGCCGCGCTCGATGCCCTCGAGCTGCCCGGCGAGCGAGGACGCGTAGTTGCCTCCGGTCTTGGCCGCGCCGGTGCCGCCCGCTCCCGCCCGCGCGTAGTGCTCGGAGATCCACAGCGTCACCGGCTTGAGGCCGCCGGGGAAGTAGGCCCCGGCGGGCGAGGCGATGACGGAGTACGTCACCTCGGCGGCGGGACGGACGCCGAGGAAGGGCTCGGAGGCGTACATGAACGGCCGCAGGTAGAGGCTCGTCTCCCCCGTGCCGGCCTGCGGCACCCACTCGCGGTCGGTCTCGACGAGCGCGCGGAGGGAGGCGAGGAAGTCGTCGGTCGGCAGCTCCGGCAGGGCCAGGCGGCGGGCGCTGCGCTGCATCCGCTCGGCGTTGGCCTCCGGCCGGAAGCCCCACACCGAGCCGTCCTCGTGCCGGTAGGCCTTGAGGCCCTCGAAGACCTCCTGCGCGTAGTGCAGCACCGCGGCGCTCGGCATGAGGGTGATCGGGCCGTAGGGGTGGATGCGGGCGTCGTGCCAGCCGGCCTCGCGGGTCCACGTGGCGCTGGCCATGTGGTCGGTGAAGTGCTGGCCGAAGCCGGGGTCGGAGAGGATCTCGGCGCGACGCTCGTCGCTCGCGGGGTCGGGGCGCCGGGTGGTGTCGAAGGTCAGGCTCATGGGGACGGGTCAGTCCTTTCCTCGGAGCGACGGTGGTCGTGCCCGAGAGGCTACTCGTCGAACTTTCTCGCCTGATCCCGCAACCCTCGGGTTCGCGCCCCTTCGGAGGGTGCGCGAACCCGAAGGTCGGAGGATCAGGCGAGAAAGTTCGGCGGGGGATGGAGGGCGGCCGGGGTACGCGGGGCCGCGGTGACGGGACGCCACGGTCCGGTGGTGACGGTTCGCAGCGGTCCCGTGGTGGCGGGAGGCGGAGGGGCCGCGGTGACGGGACGCGGCGGTCCCGTGGTGGCGCGTGGGGTCAGAGCCGGGCGGCGATGGCGTCGCCGACGGCGCTCGTCGAGCGCGGGGTGGTGCCCCGCTCGGCGAGGTCGGCGGCCACCGCCCGCTCTACTCGCCCGGCGGCGTCGGGCAGCCCGACGTGCGCGAGGAGCATCGCCACCGAGAGCACGGTGGCGGTGGGGTCGGCGGCCCCCTGCCCGGCGATGTCCGGCGCGGAGCCGTGGACCGGCTCGAACATGCTCGGGAAGCGGCCCTCGGGGTTGATGTTGCCGCTGGCCGCGAGCCCGATGCCGCCCGCGATGGCGGCGGCGATGTCGGTGATGATGTCACCGAAGAGGTTGTCGGTGACGACGACGTCGAAGCGGCCGGGGTCGGTGGCGAGGAAGATCGTCGCGGCGTCGACGTGCTGGTAGGCCGTGGTGACCTCGGGGAACTCGGCGCCGACCTCCTCGACGGTGCGCCGCCAGAGGTGCCCGGCGTGGGTGAGCACGTTGTGCTTGTGGACGAGGGTCAGGTGCCGGCGCGGGCGCGCCTGGGCGCGGGCGAACGCGTCGCGGACGACGCGCTCGACGCCGAAGCGGGTGTTCACGCTGACCTCGGTGGCGATCTCGGCGGGGGTGCCGGTGCGCAGCGACCCGCCGTTGCCGACGTACGGACCCTCGGTGCCCTCGCGGACGACGACGAAGTCGATGCCGTCCGGGGCGACCCGCTCGACGGCGAGCGGCGACTCCACGCCCGGGTAGAGCTTGGCCGGGCGGAGGTTGACGTAGTGCTCGAGGGCGAAGCGCAGCGGCAGCAGCACGCCCCGCTCGAGCACACCGCTCGGGACGCCGGGGTCCCCGATGGCGCCGAGGAGGATGGCGTCGTGCTCGCGGACCTCGGCGAGGACCGAGTCGGGCAGGGTCTCCCCCGTCGCGTGCCAGCGGCGGGCGCCGAGGTCGTACTCGGTGGTCGTGACCTTCGGCCCGTCGGTGCCGACCGCGGCCTCGAGGACCTTGAGACCCTCGGCGACGACCTCGGGCCCGATGCCGTCGCCGGCGATGACGGCGAGGTCGAGGGCGGTCGGGGCCGTCGGGGACGGGGCGTCGCTCATGGTGCTCAGCGTAGGAGCCGAGTCCGGGATGCGGACGGCCGTCCCAGCCGCTGAGCGGGCGGGACGGCCGTCGGCACGTCCGGCTCAGTCCTCGCTGTGGCCCTGGTCGCGCAGGTCCATCGACTCCTGCAGGGCCTGGCGGGCCATGGCCGCCTCGTCGTAGGTGGGCTCGGTGTTCATCGTCTCGTCTCGCATTCCGCGGCCGTGCCGCGTCGGGTGGGGTGGTCCGGGTGCTCGAGCCGGTGGGTGCACCGGCGAGCGGTCAGCGACGTCGCGGGGTCTCCGCGGCGAGGGTGCTGACTACCGGGCCTCGCCGCGGCCGGGAATGAGGAGTACCACGAGCCGCGTCATGGCTTCGACGGTAGATGGACGTCCTCGTACCGAGCACCCGGTTTCCACGATGTGGACCGGCGAGGTGGTGCCATCCGCGTCCGCGGACCGCGGACGATGCCGCGATCCGTCGTCGGGACCCGGCGCGACGACGGGATCCGTGGCCGCCGCGACGCATCCCCCGCCGTCGAGCAGGGGCGCACGCGCCCCGCCGCCGAACGGCCGCGGCGGGCCGCCCCGAGGGGTGACCCGCCGCCGGTCGCGTGCCCGGGCTCAGCCCAGGTCGACCGTCCTGACCGTGTCGGCGCCGATCTCGCGGCCGATGGCGGTGACGACGTCGTCCGGGATGGCGCTGTCGAGGGTGAGGGCGACGATCGCCGTGCCGTTCTCGTCGTGCGGCGAGACCTGCATCGCGGCGATGTTGACGTCGGCGTCGCCGAGGAGGCGGCCGATGGTGCCGATGACGCCGGGGCGGTCGGTGTAGGAGAAGAAGGCCATGTGCCGGCTCAGCGGCACCTCGAGGTCGTAGCCGTTGACGCCGATGACCTTCTGGACCATCTTCGGCCCGGTGAGCGTGCCGGCCACGGACAGGACCGTCCCGTCACCGAGGGTGCCGCGCAGCGTCGTGACGTTGCGGTAGGCCTCGCTGTGCGGGTCGGTGACGAGCCGCGACTCGATGCCGCGCTCCTTGGCCAGGAGCGGGGCGTTGACGTAGGTGACCGAGTCCTCGGTGAGGTCGGTGAAGATGCCCTTGAGGGCCGACAGCTCCCAGATGGAGACGTCGTGCGCGGTGATCTCGCCGCGGACCTCGACGTCGAGCTGGACCGGCACCGTCCCGGCGAGCGCGGTGAAGACCCGGCCGAGCTTCTCGACGAGGTCGATGCCCGGACGGACGTCCTCGTCGACGGCGCCGCCGGAGACGTTGACCGCGTCGGGCACGAGGTCCCCGCCGAGCGCGAGCCGCACCGAGCGGGCGACGGCGACGCCGGCCTTCTCCTGCGCCTCGTCGGTGGACGCGCCGAGGTGCGGGGTGACGACGACGGACTCGAACGCGAACAGCGGGCTGTCGGTGCACGGCTCGCTGGCGTAGACGTCGAGCCCGGCGCCGGCGACGCGGCCGTCGGCGATGGCCTCGGCGAGCGCGTCCTCGTCGAGCACGCCGCCGCGGGCGGCGTTGACGATCCGCACGGTCGGCTTGACCTTGGCCAGCGCCTCCTTGCCGATGAGCCCGAGGGTCTCGGAGGTCTTCGGCAGGTGGATGGTGATGAAGTCGGACTCGGCGAGGAGCTCGTCGAGGGTGACGAGCCGCGCCCCGAGCTGGCCGGCGCGCTGCACCGAGACGTAGGGGTCGTAGGCGAGGATCTCGACGCCGAAGCCCTTGAGGCGCTCGGCGACGAGCTGGCCGATGCGGCCGAAGCCGACGATGCCGACCTTCTTCTCGAGCAGCTCGACGCCCCCGTACTTGCTGCGCTTCCAGGCCCCGCCCTTGAGGGCCTCGTTGGCCGGGGCGATGTTGCGGGCGCAGGCGAGGAGCAGGCCGATGGCGAGCTCGGCGGCGGAGGTGATGTTGGACGTGGGCGCGTTGACGACCATGACGCCGGCCTTGGTGGCGGCGTCGATGTCGACGTTGTCGAGCCCGACGCCGGCGCGGGCGACGACCTTGAGCTCCCGGGCGGCGGCGAGGGCCTCGGCGTCGACCTTCGTCGCGGAGCGCACGAGGATCGCGTCGACGTCCGCGATCGCGGACAGCAGCTGGTCGCGGTCGGACCCGTCGGTGTGGCGGACCTCGAAGTCGGGTCCGAGGGCGTCGATGGTCGCTGGGGACAGCTCCTCGGCGATGAGCACGACGGGCTTGGTCACGACAGACTGCCTTCCTACGGTGGGGGTGGGGTCCCGGACGGCCTGGGGCGCGTCCTCCCGGCACGCCGATGTGGCGGGGTTTCCATCGTAGGGTCTGGCCCGCGGGGGCCCGGTCCGGCCCACGATGTGGTAACCGGCCCTCAGAGGACGCTCAGCCGGGGTCGGCCTCGGTGGTGGTGGCGACGTCGGCGGCGACGCCCGCGCGCAGCCGCGTGGTGAGCACGGCGACGACCGCGAGCAGCGCGACCGCCGCGGCCACGGTCCACCAGGGCACGCGCCCGAGCACGGCGTCGACCACCGCGAACCCGACCGTCGTGTAGACCACCGCCCAGAGCGCGCCCCCGAGGACGACGGCGGGGAGGAAGCGGCGCGGCGGCATGCGCAACAGACCGGCCGAGGCGTTGATGGCGCTCTGGAGGCCGACGGTGAGGTAGCCCAGGGTCACCGCCGGCGGGCCGACCCGGCGGACGAGCCGCTCGGCCCGGGCGACGAGCGGCCGGTCGAGGTGGTGGGCGAGGCGGGAGCGCGCTCCCCCGGCCCGCACGCCCCGCCCGAGGGAGTACAGCAGCAGGCCCCGGCCGGTCGCGGCGACCCACAACGTCCCGAAGACGGCCCACACCGGCCACTCGTCGAGGAGGTCGCGCACCCGCCCAGGGTAGGGCGGCGTGCGGGGCCCGCGGGCCCGCCGGCGGTGGCGGCAGCAGGATGCCCGGCCCCTCGGGGGGACCGGGCATCCCGGGTGACGCGGGGGTCAGCGGGCGGCGGAGCCCTCGACGTAGTCGCTGTCCTGCTCGGTGTCGATCCAGGCCATGAGGCCGCGCAGCTGCTTGCCGGTCTGCTCGATCGGGTGCTGGGCGCCCTTCTCGCGCATCGCCGTGAACTCCGGCGCGCCGGCGTCCTGGTCCTCGATGAAGCGCTTGGCGAAGGCGCCGTTCTTGATGTCGGCGAGCACCGCGGCCATGTTCTCCTTGACGTGCGGGTCGATGACCCGCGGCCCGGAGACGTAGTCGCCGTACTCGGCGGTGTCGGACACCGACCAGCGCTGCTTGGCGATGCCCCCCTCGATCATGAGGTCGACGATGAGCTTGAGCTCGTGGAGGCACTCGAAGTAGGCGACCTCGGGCTGGTAGCCGGCCTCGACGAGCGTCTCGAACCCGTACATGACGAGCTGCGAGGCGCCGCCGCAGAGCACGGCCTGCTCGCCAAACAGGTCGGTCTCGGTCTCCTCGGTGAAGGTCGTGCGGATCCCGCCCGCGCGCAGCCCGCCGATGGCCCGGGCGTAGGACTTCGCGAGGTCCCAGGCGGACCCGGAGGGGTCCTGCTCGACGGCGAGGAGGACCGGCACGCCGCGCCCGTCGACGAACTCGCGGCGGACGATGTGGCCCGGGCCCTTCGGGGCGACCATGAGGACGTCGGAGCCGGCCGGCGGCTCGATGTAGCCGAAGCGGATGTTGAAGCCGTGGCCGAACAGCAGCGCCGCGCCCTCCTTGAGGTTCGGCTCGATCTCGGCGGCGTAGAGGCCGCGCTGCACCTGGTCGGGCACGAGGACGACGACGAGGTCCGCCTGCGCGACCGCCTCGGCGACGGTGGTGACCGTGAGCCCCTCCGCCTCGGCCTTGGCCCGCGAGCGGGACCCCTCGGCGAGCCCGACGCGCACGTCGACGCCCGAGTCGCGCAGGTTGAGGGCGTGCGCGTGGCCCTGGCTGCCGTAGCCGATGACCGCGACCTTGCGGCCCTGGATCACGGACAGGTCGGCGTCGTCGTCGTAGTACATCTCGGCCATGGGAAGAGGCCTCTCCTTCGAAGTGGTCGGTCGTGCGGGGGTCTGGGAGGGCGCCGCTCAGGCGCTGCGCAGCGCGCGGTCGGTGATCGAGCGCGGGCCGCGGCCGATGGCGACGAGCCCGGACTGGACGAGCTCGCGGACGCCGAACGGCTCGAGCACCTCGAGCAGCGCGCGGAGCTTCTCGCCGGTGCCGGTGGCCTCGATGGTCAGCGAGTCGGACGCGACGTCGACGACCTTGGCCCGGAACATGGAGACGAACTCCAGCACCTGGCTGCGGGTGGCGGCGTCGGCGCGGACCTTGATGAGCATGACCTGGCGCTGCACGGCCGAGCCGGACTCCAGCTCGACGACCTTGAGCACCTCGACGAGCTTGTTCAGCTGCTTGGTCACCTGCTCCAGCGGCAGGTCCTCGACGTCGACGACGACCGTCATCCGCGAGACCTCGGCGTGCTCGGTCTCGCCGACGGCGAGGCTGTCGATGTTGAAGCCGCGGCGCGAGAACAGCGCCGCGATGCGGGCCAGGACGCCGGGCTTGTTCTCGACGAGGACGGACAGGGTGTGCTTGGACATCGTCAGGCCCCTTCGGAGTCGTCGTAGCCGTCGTCGGTGTCCACCGGCGGCTGCTCGACCGCCTCGGACTCCTCGCGGTCCCACTGCGGCGCGGTGTCGCGCGCCACCTGGATGAGGTCGTTGCTCACGCCGGCGGGCACCATCGGCCACACCATCGCGTCGCGGTGGACGACGAAGTCGACGACGACCGGTCGGTCGGTGACGGCCATCGCCTGACGGATCGTGTCGTCGACGTCCTCGGGCCGCTCGCAGCGCAGGCCGACGCAGCCGTAGGCGTCGGCGAGCTTGACGAAGTCGGGCACCCGCGAGCCGACCGAGGTGTGCAGGTCGGTGTTGGAGTACCGCTCGTTGTAGAAGAGGGTCTGCCACTGGCGGACCATCCCGAGGGAGGAGTTGTTGATGATCGCGACCTTGATCGGGATGTTGTTGATGACGCAGGTCGCGAGCTCCTGG
This sequence comes from Phycicoccus flavus, assembly GCF_004025965.2. Taxonomy (GTDB): domain Bacteria; phylum Actinomycetota; class Actinomycetes; order Actinomycetales; family Dermatophilaceae; genus Phycicoccus; species Phycicoccus flavus. Next base: position 42,674 of record NZ_SAYU02000024.1, read on the forward strand.
TTGGTCATCTGGAAGCAGCCGTCGCCGTCGATGGCCCACACCGTGCGCTCGGGCTCGCCGACCTGGGCGCCCATCGCCGCGGGCACCGAGTACCCCATGGTCCCGAGGCCGCCGGAGTTGAGCCAGGAGTTCGGCCGCTCGTAGGAGACGAACTGGGCCGCCCACATCTGGTGCTGGCCGACGCCCGCGCAGTACACGGCGTCGGGGCCGGCGATGGCGCCGAGCCGCTCGATGACCAGCTGCGGCGAGAGCGTGCCGTCGTCCGGCGCGGTGTACCCGACGGGGAAGGTCTCCTTCCAGCCGGCGACCCGCTCGCGCCACTCGGTGTAGTCACCGCCCTGGCCGGCCTCGAGGTCGGCGTCGACCGCGTCGAGCAGGTCGGTGAGCACGGCCTTGCAGTCGCCGACGATCGGGACGTCGGCGCGGCGGTTCTTGCTGATCTCGGCGGGGTCGATGTCGGCGTGGACGACGCGGGCCTCGGGCGCGAAGGTCGACAACTGGCCGGTCACGCGGTCGTCGAAGCGGGCGCCGAGGGCGACGATGAGGTCGGCCTTCTGGAGGCCGGTGACCGCGGCGACCGAGCCGTGCATCCCCGGCATGCCGAGGTGCAGGGGGTGGCTGTCCGGCAGGGCGCCGCGGGCCATGAGGGTCGTGACGACGGGGATGTGGGTGAGGTCGACGAACCGGCGCAGCTCCTCGGCGGCCCGGGCGCGGATGACCCCGCCGCCGACGTAGAGCACCGGGCGCTCGGCGGCGGCGATGAGCCGGGCGGCCTCGCGGATCTGCTTGCCGTGCGGGCGGGTCACCGGGTGGTAGCCGGGCAGCGCGATCTTCGGCGGCCAGGAGAACGTCGTCCGCGAGGTGAGGACGTCCTTGGGGATGTCGACGAGCACCGGGCCGGGCCGGCCGGTGGCGGCGATGTGGAAGGCCTCGGCGACGACCCGCGGGATGTCGGCGGCGTCGGTGACGAGGTAGCTGTGCTTGGTGATCGGCATGGTGATGCCGCGGATGTCCGCCTCCTGGAAGGCGTCCGTGCCGATGGCGGAGGAGACGACCTGGCCGGTGATGGCGACGATCGGGACCGAGTCCATGTAGGCGTCGGCCAGCGGGGTGACGAGGTTCGTCGCGCCGGGGCCGGAGGTCGCCATGCACACGCCGACCCTGCCGGTGGCGGCGGCGTAGCCCTCGGCGGCGTGGCCGGCGCCCTGCTCGTGCCGGACGAGGATGTGCCGCACCGAGACCGAGTCCAGCAGCGGGTCGTAGGCCGGGAGGATGGTCCCGCCCGGGATGCCGAAGACGGTGTCGACCTCGAGGGCCTCGAGGGCCAGGACGAGGCTCTGCGCGCCGGTGACCTCGACCGGCGCCTTGGCTCGGGCCTGCTGGGCCATCTGCGCCGGGCTGGGGGCCGGGTGCAGGCCGGTCGGGGTCGCCGTCCTGGTCTCGCTCACGATGGGGTCACCGCTCTCTCGTTGCTGGGGGTGTGGCCGGGTCCGCGCACAAAAAAACCCTCCAGCCCCGGACGGGGACGACGGAGGGCGCGCGCCTGGTGCTGCGATTCAGGCGCGCGGACGAAGTACGAGGACGACTGCCACGCGATCACTGTCCCCCGGCGCCCCGTCCGTGTCAACCGGCGAGACGCCCGGTCCCATCATGCAAGACCCCCCGGGGTGGGCGATCCGGACGGTTCCCGGCCGGTCAGAACTGGGCCCGGCCGAGCTGGACGAGCAGCTCGGGGGCGCGGGCGTCGAGGCGCCTGCCCCCGACGACGACCCCGGCGACGAGCAGCCCGAGCCCGTAGAGCCCGCCGAACACGACGACGGCCCAGCCCCACGCGGTGTGCCCGCGGGTGAGCACCGCCGCGACGACGACCGGCGCGATGAGCAGCACCGGCCCGATGAACGAGATGAGCGCCGTGAGGCACCCCTGGGCCGCCCCGCCGGACGTCGCCGCGAACGGGTTGCCGCCGGTGCGCGGCGCCGTGCCCGGCAGGTACGCGCCGACGCCGACCGCGAGGGCGAGGGCGCCGAGGAAGGACGCGAGCACGACGGCGAGCCAGGGCAGCGGCTCCCCGATGACCCCGATCCACACCGACACGGCGAAGGTCAGCGCGACCGACGGCGCGAAGACGAGGGTCGAGGCGATGGCGCGGCCGAGCCGGTCCTCCCAGCCGCGCAGGCCGGTGGTCACGTGCAGCCACCAGGCCTCGCCGTCGAAGGCGAGGTCGTTCATGAGGGTCAGGCCGGCGAAGACGGCGAGGGTGACCACCCCGGTCCCGGCGAGGCCGGGCGAGCCGGTGATGACCGCCTGGAGGACGAAGAACACCGGGAGGACGGCGGTGCGCAGCGCGATGGCGACGAGACGGCTGTCGCGGTACCAGGCGCGGACCCGGCGGGCGGCGACGATGCCGGTCGGGGTGGACCCGAGCAGCACGGGCAGGATCCGGCCCCGGCCGATGCGCTGGCCCCCGCTGGAGGTCAGGGGCGAGGTGAGCATCCGCTCGAGCTGGCGCACCCAGACCGTCCACAGCACGACGAGCAGCCCGACGCCGAGCACGAGGTGGACGACCGCCGTGCTCCATCGGCCCTCGGCGACGTCCAGCGGCAGGGCCCAGCCCCAGCCGGACGGGAACCACGAGGCGGCCCGGGCCACCGGCCGGGCGTCGAGGTCGAAGAGGGCGTCGACCCGGCGCCCGCGGGCGGCGACGAGGTTGAGCGCCAGCGGCAGCAGCGTGGCGAGGGAGACGATGCTCGCGCCGACGAGGCGTCCGGCGTGACTCGTCATCACCCCGGCGAGCAGGGTCGTCACGGCCCGGGAGGCGAGGACGGCGGTGAGGACGCCGATGACCCCGCCGAGCACCGCCGCCGGGACCGCGCGCGGGGTGCCCGCCCAGGAGAAGCACTGCGCCACCGCGAGCAGCGTGAGCAGGAGGGCCGGCACGCCGGTGAGCGCGGCCGCGAGCAGCCCGCGGGCCAGCGTCCGGGCGCGCAGCGGCAGCACGGCGAACCGGGCGGGGTCCAGGACGTTGTCGACGCCCGCGGCGGCGAGCCCGAGGACGACCCACATGAGGGTCGCCGTCGTGAAGATCGGGACGGTGAGGGCGGCGACCCGGGGCGGGCGGAGCCCGAGCAGGCCGAGCGCGGGACCGAGGAGCCCGACGACGGCGAGCGCGGCGATGATGCCGACGACCGAGGACACGAGGTGCAGCGAGCTGCGGGTCATCGCCGTCCACCACATCCGGAACCGGAGCCGGACGACGAGTGCGGTCACCTCGGCTGCTCCGCGGCGCCGAGCCAGCCGAGGCCGTCGTCGGCGACGAGCTGCCCGGCGCCGACGAGCTCGAGGAAGCGTTCGTGCAGCGAGCCGCCCGCGGTGAGCGCGGTGACGGTGTCGACGGCGAGCACCCGGCCGCCGGCGACGACGGCCACCCGGTCGCACAGGCCCTCGACGAGCTCCATGACGTGGCTGGACATGACGACGGTCCCGCCGGTCGCGACGTAGCGGCGCAGGATGGTGCGGATGGCCTGGCCGGACACGGGGTCGACGGCCTCGAACGGCTCGTCGAGCACGAGCAGGCGGGGGGCGTGGATGAGCGCCGCGGCGAGGCTGATCTTCTTGACCATGCCGGCGCTGTAGTCGGCGACGACGGTGTTGGCGTCACCGGCCAGGTCCAGGACGGCCAGCAGCTCCTCGGACCGGGCGGCGACGTCCTCCGCCGGCATCCGGCGCAGGGCGCCGACGTAGCGCAGCAGCTCACGGCCGGACAGCTGCTCGAAGAGGCGCATGCCGTCCGGCGAGACGCCCATGACCGCCTTGGCCGCCGCGGGGTCGGCCCAGACGTCGATGCCGAGCACCCGCGCCGTGCCCGCCGTGGGCCGCAGCAGACCCGTCGCCATCGAGAGGGTCGTCGTCTTGCCGGCGCCGTTCGGCCCGACGAGCCCGAAGAGCGAGCCGCGCGGGACCGCCAGCGAGAGCTCGTGGACGACCCGGCGGCCGCGGAACTCCTTGACGAGGCCGGAGAGCTCGATCGCCGGCGGGGCGCTCTCAGTCACACACGGCGCCGGTGCTGGCACTGCGGACGAGCTTGCGGTACTTCGCGAGGACGCCGCGGGTGTACTTCGGCTCCGGGTGGGTGACGCCCTCCTCGCGGCGGCGCGCGAGCTCCTCGTCGTCGACGAGCAGGTCCAGGGTGCCGCCGGCGACGTCGAGCCGGACCCGGTCGCCGTCGCGGACGAAGGCGATGGGCCCCTCGTCGACGGCCTCCGGCGCGACGTGCCCGACGCACAGGCCGGTGGTGCCGCCGGAGAAGCGGCCGTCGGTGAGCAGCAGGACGTCCTTGCCGAGCCCGGCGCCCTTGATGGCGCCGGTGACCGCGAGCATCTCGCGCATCCCCGGGCCCCCCTTGGGGCCCTCGTAGCGGATGACGACGACGTCGCCCGCCTGCAGCGTGCCGTCCTCGACGGCGTCCATGGCCGGGCGCTCGCCGTCGAAGACGCGCGCCGTGCCCTCGAAGACGTCCTCGTCGAAGCCGGCGGACTTGACGACCGCACCCTCCGGGGCGAGCGAGCCGGTGAGGATGGTGATGCCGCCGGTCCGGTGGATCGGCTCCTGCATGGCCCGCACGACCTTGCCGTCGACGTCCGGCGGGGCGATGTCGGCGAGGTTCTCGGCCATGGTGCGGCCGGTGACGGTGAGGCAGTCGCCGTGCAGCAGGCCGGCGTCGAGCAGGGCGCGCATGACGACGGGCACGCCGCCGACGCGGTCGACGTCGGTCATCACGTACTGCCCGAACGGCTTGACGTCGGCCAGGTGCGGCACCTTCGCGCCGACCCTGCGGAAGTCCTCGAGGGTGAGGTCGACCTCGGCCTCGTGGGCGATGGCGAGCAGGTGCAGGACGGCGTTCGTCGAGCCGCCGAAGGCCATGACGACGGCGATGGCGTTCTCGAACGCCTCCTTGGTCATGATGTCCCGGGCGGTGATGCCGCGGCGGAGCAGCTCGACGACGGCCTCGCCGCTGCGCCGCGCGAACCCGTCGCGACGCCGGTCGGTGGCGGGCGGGGCGGCGGACCCGGGCAGCGACATGCCGATGGCCTCGGCGACCGACGCCATCGTGTTCGCGGTGTACATGCCGCCGCAGGCGCCCTCGCCGGGGCAGATGGCGCGCTCGATGGCGTCGACGTCCTCGCGCGGGATGAGCCCGCGGGCGCAGGCGCCGATGGCCTCGAAGGCGTCGATGATCGTCACCTGCTTCTCGGTGCCGTCCGAGAGCTTGGCGATGCCCGGCAGGATCGAGCCGGCGTAGAGGAAGACCGACGACAGGTCGAGGCGGGCGGCGGCCATGAGCATGCCCGGCAGGGACTTGTCGCAGCCGGCGAGCAGGACCGAGCCGTCGAGCCGCTCGGCGTTCATCACGGTCTCGACGGAGTCGGCGATGACCTCGCGGCTGACGAGCGAGAAGTGCATCCCGTCGTGGCCCATCGAGATGCCGTCGGAGACCGAGATGGTCCCGAACTCCAGCGGGTAGCCGCCGCCGGCGTGCACGCCGTCCTTGACGGCCTGCGCCAGCCGGTCCAGCGACAGGTTGCACGGGGTGATCTCGTTCCACGAGCTCGCGACCCCGACCTGCGGCTTGGCGAAGTCCTCGTCCCCAAGCCCCACCGCCCGGAGCATGCCGCGGGCGGCGGCCTTCTCGAGACCGTCGGTGACGTCACGGCTGCGGGGCTTGATGTCGGGGGTCGAGCTCATGCGCCACATCCTAGGTTCGGGTCCGGGCGCTCGCCCGGCCATCCGCGACACGGCCACGTCGGTGCGTGGGGGACCTCCCGGATCCCTACCCGTTCTCGCAGGCGATGCCGTCGCCGTCCGCGTCGAGGTCGTAGGGGTCGCTGCCCGTCACCCGGATCGGCCCGGTCGCATACTCGGGGCCGTTCCCGCTGCCCCCGGCGCAGTCGTAGTCCGACGCGGGCGCCAGGCAGGGCGAGTACCCGTCCGTGCAGTTCGAGGGTGGTGGCGGGGGCGGCTCCGGGATGACGACCTTCGCGACCGTGAGTGTCACAGCGCTGCCGGGACGACGGCGTTCACCTGCGGCAGGTGACTGGGACAGGACGCGTCCGGTCGTCCCCGACTCCACCACTCTCGTCCTGGTGCGAACCCGGAACCCGGCAGCGGAGAGGCGCTGCGCGGCAGCACTTCTCGACACCGTGAGAACCGCCGGGATCTCGGGGAAGGGAACACCGACCACCAGGGTCAGTCGCGTCCCGGGCCTCCTCCGGGTGTCCGCAGCGGCGGAGGTCCGAAGGACCCTCCCCACCTTCTGCATCGGCACCATCCGCGTCGTGACCCTCGTCCGGAAGCCCGCGGCCCGCAGGGCCAGGACACCCTTCACCTTCGTCTTACCCACGACCTTCGGCACCTTCGGATAGGGCGAGGCGACAACGAGCCGCACCCGTTCGCCCGGTCGCAGCGGGGTTCCGTCCGACACGCTCTGTCGCAACACCGTTCCGGCCGCCTCCGCCGACGGCCTGGAGGTGACCAGGACGGTCAGACCCGCGGACTCCAACGCCTCGAGCGCCTCACGCCGTGTCCGTCCTTCGACCGCCGGGACGACGACGGCCACCGCCGTCGGTCCGGGCGTCGCGCTCGGGACGACGGTCGCCTTCGCGGCGGGCTCCGCGATCGACTCCGGGAGAGGGGCCGTCGTGGAGGAGGCACTCGGGGACGCGGCAGCCACGGTCTCCACGGGGCGCACCGAACCGTCGTCGAGAACCGAACCGAGGACGAGCATGAGCACGACCGCGGCTGTGACGACACCCTTGAGCCCGAGGGAGGTGCCGCGGCGCAGCCAGAGTCCGACGAGGCCGACGGGGAAGCAGAGGACGAGGGAGGGATGACCGCCCACCACGTCTGCCACCAGGGGCGCCCGGCAGACGTCGTCCCGGGCCGCACGACGGCCGGTGCGGGAACCCGCGGTGGCGCGGCAGCCTCGGAGTACGTCAACGGTGGCGGCACCACGGCCGCACCACCCGGCGGCGTGCCGGTAGGGGCCGGGGCGCGGTGATCCGTCCAACGCGTGCCGTCCCAGTAACGGAGGGTGGAGGACATCTGCGGGTCGGGGTACCAGCCCGCGCGGGGCAGAGTTGTCACATCGACTCCTTGTCGGGGCTCGGCGCCCGCTCCACTCGGGCGGAGCCGTCGCCATCGCCGCGCCGCGAAGTGTCGCAGCAACGTCGAGGCATTGCTGCGTCACGGGACAAACCGCCGACGTCCACGCGGCCAGGACACCACACCACCGCCGCTCCCACCAGAGCCGAGCCCGCGGTGGGGTCTACCGTCATCGTCATGGGTGACCTCCCTGGGCTCGGCCCGCTCCTCGGGCGGGCCGTGGGCGCGGCGCCGCAGGCGCTCGACGCGGTGCTGGACCGGGCGGTCCTCCCCGGCTTCACCCGGGTCGGTCTCGGCGTCCGGCGGCGGCTGCCCGGCTGGCCGGCGGACCCCTCCCCCGGCGCACTGGACGGCCACGCCGTCGCGGTCACCGGGGCGTCCTCCGGGCTGGGCCGGCGCACGGTCCTGGACCTCGCGGCGCTCGGGGCGCGCGTCCACCTCGTCGTGCGGGACGTCGCGAAGGGCGACCGGGTGGCCGAGGAGGTCCGCGCGGCCGCCGGGCGCGAGGACGCCGCCCGGGTGTGGCGCTGCGACGTCGCCGACCTGGACTCGGTCCGCGCCTTCGCGGAGGCGTTCCTCGACGACGGCGGGCCGCTGCGCGGCCTCGTCCACAACGCCGGCGCGTTGCCGCCCCGGCGCACCGCCTCACCGCAGGGCCACGAGCTCACCGCCGCGCTGCACGTCCTCGGGCCGGTGCTCATGACCGAGTCGCTGCTGCCGTCGCTGTCCACCGGCGCCGGCCGCGTCGTCCTCGTCAGCTCCGGCGGCATGTACACCCAGCGCCTGCCGGTCGAGGACCCCGAGTACTCGCAGGGGCCCTACAGCGGGTCGGTGGCCTACGCCCGCAGCAAGCGCGGCCAGGTCGAGCTCCTGCCCCGGCTGGCCCGCCGGTGGGGCGGGCACGGCGTCTCCGTCCACGCGACGCACCCCGGCTGGGCCCGCACCCCCGGGCTCGACGACTCGCTGCCCGGCTTCTCGCGGGCGCTGCGACCGGTGCTGCGGACGGACGCCGAGGGCGCGGACACCACCGTCTGGCTCCTCGCCGCCGATCCCCCGCCGGGGTCCGGCCGGTTCTGGCACGACCGCCGGCCGCGACCCACGGCCGTCGTGCCGGGCACCGACCCGACCGAGGCGGACCGGGCGCGCTACTGGCGCTGGGCGGCGGACGCGGTCGGCCTCACGCCCTGACGGCGGGTGTCCCACCAGAGACGTCCCGAGAGCGGCTCGACGGCGAGGACGGCGGCCAGGGCCAGCAGGCACCCGGCGACGACGACGGCGTCGCCGGCCCGGACGGCACCGAGCAGGACGCCGGCGGTCGCGACGAGCGGGCGCACGAGCGTGAACGGCCCGAGGATCAACGCGGACGCGAGGTAGCCCCAGCGCCACCCGAGCACGACGTACGCGGCGAGCGCGGCCAGGACGACCGCCGCGTACGGCAGGTACACGGCGAGCAGACCGGTGCCCGCCCGGACGTAGGCGGCCGCGGGCCAGTCGCCCGGGGCGAGGGCGTGGCCGGCGGCGAGCACGGCCACCGGGAGCAGGAGCGCCGCCATGAGCCCGAGGCCCCGGCGGGCGGCCACCCGGTCACGGGCGCGGTGGTCGACGGCGCCGGTGCGCCCGAGCGAGGAGCGGAACCCGGCGAGCGCGCCGTCGAGCAGTCCGAGGGCCAGCAGGGCGCCGGCCACGACGAGCACCGTCACGGCCGGGTGCCCACGAGCGGGCGGACGACGTCGATGGCGCGGGGGTGCCAGCGCGGCCCCTCGAGCACGGCGTGCCGGTAGCCGGGTGCGCCGTCCCGGGCGGCGGCGAGCAGCACCGGCGCCGGGTGCGCCCGGCGGGCCGAGAGCACCCCGTCGTGCCGCGACACCGGCTCACGCATCCGCGCCCGGTGGAAGACCCACGCGCCGAGCGTCGACCAGAGGCACGGCGCGATGTCCCAGTGCGCCCACCCGGCGACACCGAGCCCCGCCTGGGCGCGGACCAGGGCGGTCAGCTCCTCGGTCGAGAGGTGGTGCAGGACACCGCTGGAGACGACGACGGTCCGTCCGGGCCGCTCCACCGCGACCCCGGGGGCGAGGGCGTCGCCGTGGACGAACCGGCAGGCGAGGTCCTCGTCCCGGCGCAGCCGCTCGGCCTCGGCGACGAGCACGGGGTTGAGGTCGACCCCGACGAGCTCGACGTCCGGGCCGAGCAGCCCCGAGCGGGCGAGCGAGCGGACGACGTAGCCGAGCCCGCAGCCGAGGTCGACGACGCGCACCGGGCCGGGACCGGCCGCCCGCAGCCGGTCGAGCACCGGGGCGAGTGTCGCCGCGACCCGGCGCGGGAACTGCAGCTCCTCGACGAGCCGGGTGAGCTCGCAGTGCACCCGCACGCCGAGGGCGTCGACCGCGTCGGGGTCGAGCACGTCGTCGGTGGCCGGCATCCGGGCGACGATCCGCGCGGCGCCGTGCTGGCCCGTGGCCCGCAGCCGGTCGACGACGGCCGAGCGCCGCACCGGCCGGCGGACGCCGTCGGCGGCGACGTCCCACAGCAGGTCGGTGATCTCGACGGCGTCGGCGCGCACGGGTGGGCGGGTTCGGCGGCGGGGTGCGGGGTCGGGTGGTGGAGCCGGCGGGTCAGCCGCGGGCGACGTGGAAGCGCTCGAGGCGGGCGTCGCCGGGTGCCATGTCGGACCAGCGGCCGGCGTAGCGCAGGACGGCGATGCCGCAGGTCGGGAAGCCCTCGGCCAGGGCGCGGTGCCCCTCCTCGCTGCCCTGGCCCTCGGCGAGCAGACCGGCCAGGGCCGGGATGCCGGGGGCGTGCCCGACGACCATGAGCACGTCGGCGTCGTCGTCGGCCTCGTGGACGACGTCGAGGATCGACTCCGGGGAGGCGTTGTAGATGCGGCGGTCGTGGTGGACCTCGCCCTCGGCGCAGCCCGCGTCCCACACCGCCTCGCAGGTCTGCCGGGTGCGCTCGGAGGTCGAGCACAGGACCTCGTCGACGCCGTAGCCGTGGCCGCAGAGCCACCGGCCGGCCTCGGTGGCGTCCCGGCGCCCGCGCGCGGTGAGCTCGCGCTCGTGGTCGCCGCCCGGGTTGGACTCCTCGGTCTTCGCGTGGCGCAGGAGGACGAGGGTGCGGTCGCGGGCGGCGCGGGTCATCCTCCGATGATGCCCCTTCGGCGCGAGGACGTCAGCCCCTCCGCGGTCTCCCCCGAACCTCTGCCGGCGGAGGTTCGCGGGGGGCGGGGTCAGGACTGGCCGAGCCTGTCGAGGATGATGCCGCGGGCGGCGCCGGCGTCGGCCTGACCGCGCATCTCCCGCATCACCTGGCCGATGAGCGCGCCGACGGCCTGGACCTTGCCGCCGCGGATCTTCTCGGCGACGTCCGGGTTGGCGGCGATGACCTTGTCGACCGCGGCCTCGAGCGCCCCGGTGTCCTGGACGAGCTCCAGCCTGCGGTTGTCGGCGACCTCGGTGGGGCTGCCCTCGCCGTCGAGGACGCCCTCCCACGTCTGCCGGGCCATCGGGTCGTTGAGCCGGCCGCTCGTCACGAGACCCTCGAGCTCGACGACGTGGGCCGGGGTGACCCCGAGGCGCGCGGCGTACGTCGGCACGTCCTCGCCCTCGGTGTTCGCGCGGCGGGCGACCTCGCCGGACCACCACTTGCGGGCGGCGGCGGGCGAGGCCCCGGCGGCGACGGTCTCGCCGACGAGGTCGACGAGCCCGGCGTTGAGCACGTCGCGCATCTCGAGGTCGCTGAAGCCCCAGTCGGCCTGGAGGCGGCGACGCCGCTCGGCCGGCGGCTCGGGCAGCGTGGCCCGCAGCGCCTCGACGGTCTCGCGCGAGGGCGCGACCGGCACGAGGTCGGGCTCGGGGAAGTAGCGGTAGTCCTCGGCGTCGGACTTGATCCGCCCGGCGGTCGTGATGCCGGTGTCCTCGTGCCAGTGCCGCGTCTCCTGCGTCACCAGGTCTCCGCGCGAGAGCACGGCGGCGTGCCGGCCGACCTCGTAGCGCACCGCCCGCTCCACCGAGCGCAGCGAGTTGACGTTCTTGGTCTCGGTCCGGGTGCCGAGCGTGCCGGACCCGGCCGGCGCCAGCGACAGGTTGACGTCGCAGCGCATCGAGCCCTGCTCCATCTTGACGTCGGACACCTCGAGCGCCTTGAGCAGGTCGCGCAGCGCCGAGACGTACGCGCGCGCCACCTCGGGGGCCTTCTGCCGGGTGCCGGTGATCGGCTTGGTGACGATCTCGATGAGCGGGATGCCGGCCCGGTTGTAGTCGACGAGGCTGTGCGTCGCGCCGTGGATGCGGCCGGTCGAGCCGCCGACGTGCAGCGACTTGCCGGTGTCCTCCTCCATGTGCGCGCGCTCGATCTCGACCCGGAAGGTCGAGCCGTCCTCGAGCTCGACGTCGAGATACCCGTCGAAGGCGATGGGCTCGTCGTACTGGGAGGTCTGGAAGTTCTTCGGCATGTCCGGGTAGAAGTAGTTCTTCCGCGCGAACCGGCACCACGTCGCGATCTCGCAGTTGAGGGCCAGCCCGATCCGGATCGCCGACTCCACACCCACCTCGTTGACGACCGGCAGCGCCCCCGGCAGCCCGAGGCACACCGGACAGACCTGCGTGTTCGGCTCGGCGCCGAAGGTCGTCGGGCAGCCGCAGAACATCTTCGTGTTCGTGCCGAGCTCGACGTGCACCTCGAGGCCGAGGGCGGGGTCGAACGCGGCCAGGGCGTCGTCGAAGGACAGGACCGGCTCGGTCCCGGTCGTGCTGCTCATGCCGTCACCTCCGCGAGGTCGGGGGCGCGGTCCAGGAGGGGGCCGCCCCAGGCCGCCGTGAGCCGCGCCTCGAGCGCGGCGCCGACGGCGTACATCCGGTCGTCGGCCATCGCCGGCGCGAGCACCTGGAACCCGGTGGGCAGTCCGTCCTCGTCGGCCAGACCGCTCGGGACCGACAGGCCCGGGATGCCGGCGAGGTTGGCCGGGATGGTCGCGATGTCGTTGAGGTACATCGCCATCGGGTCGTCGAGCTTGTCGCCGAGCCGGAAGG
>NZ_SAYU02000025.1 GCF_004025965.2 Phycicoccus flavus
GGTGCCGTGCATGGCCCAGCGGGTGACGACGTCGCGGGCGATCGGTGGCAGGCCAAGGAGGGTCTCGAGGTCGTCGGCGACGCCGGGGTCCTGGCCGTGCAGGATGGTGGTGTCGGCGAGGTGGAGCAGGTCCTTGGCGATGGTGACGGCTTGGGAGCCGGCGTCGCCGACGGAGAGCAGGTCGGCGGGCTTGTGGGCGTTGGCCCACTGGATGTCGCCGCTGGAGCGGGACAGGCGTAGGTCGGCGTCGAAGGACTTCACGGCGTCGGGGCCGAGGCGCATCTGCTTCCAGACCTCGTCGCGGACGGTGATCCGCAGGTCCCCCGGCGCGCTGAGCTCGCGCAGGCCGCGGCCCCAGGAGGACAGACAGGTCAGGGCGATCCCGACGGCGTCGTCCCCGAGCGGCAGCAGCCGGGACAGCGACAGGGTCGCCAGGGGCGCGTCCCAATCGAGGGTGATGGTGGTGGGGGCGTCGAACAGACCAGCGAGGGCGCCGTCGACGAGCTGTCCGAGGGCGTCACGCAGCAGACGGGTCTCGTCCAGCAGCTGCCGCCCGGTGGCGTACCGGCAGTCGTGGGCGAGCTGGTCGGTGGGGTGGGCCAGCAGGTGCCACACCGCGGGGATCGTGGTCTCGCGCAATTGGCTGGCGCCGGTGGTGTACCCGGTGAGGTCGCGCAGCGCGGCCTTGAGGACCTGTTCTTCGACGGGCCCGAACGGCACCGGGGAGGCGCCGACGCGTTGGGAGCCGACGAGCCCGCGCAGGAGGGTGAGCCAGCGGGTGAAGACGATCCCGGCCCGCGCGGTCGCCTGGGTGCGGTCCAGCCGTTCCCACCCGTCGCGCAGGGGTCCGAGGTCGAGGGGGTTGATCCGGGCGGGCAGGCCGGGCCCGACCGTGATGGGTTCGACGCCGAGGAGGCGGGCGAGGGGTTCGTACTCGTCCTTGGGGTCGCCGAGGATGAGTGCCTTGTAGCCGAAGTCGAGCATGCGCAGGATGAACGCCTTCGTGGTGGCGGACTTGCCGCGGCCGGGCTTTCCGAAGCAGATGACGTTGGGGTTGGTGACTGAGACGTCGTCGCGGACGGTCCAGCCGAGCGGGTCGGCGTAGAACGCGCCACCGGCCAGGACGTCGATGCCGATCTGGGCCCCGGTGGGCGGCAGGCCGGGGGTGGCGACCAGTGGCCACAGCACTGGGGCCTGGTCGGTGGTCATCCGCCAGGTGGAGACCGGTGGGGTCGGGGAGGCGGCCCAGCCGCGTCCGGGGCGGCGGGGGCCGCGGGGCGGTGCGGGCCGGAACAACCGCGGAGCAGCATCGGGCGCGGCCTGCGTGGGGGTGGCGGGGAGGTCGTGGCCGGTGTCCCGGAGCAGCTGGGCGACGCCGCGACCGGGCAGCGGCGGGCGGGGGGTCATGACCGGCCCCAAGTAAGCGAGACCCCGAGGGGGATGGTGGCGGCGGCGAACGCGGTGTCCTGGGAGAGGTCCAGGCGCAGCGGCGCGAAACCGGCGGCGCGGATGGAGGCATCGAGGCGGCGGCCGTGCTCGGCGATGCGAGCGGTCTTGGCGGAGGTGACGGTGACGACCGCGTACGGGCGGGTCAGGGCGTGCCCCCGGGCCCGACCGGCGTCCAGACCACGCACGCGGGCGGTCTCGTGCGCGGAGCGGGCGGACTGTCGCATGCCGGCCCTGGCGCGCAACCCCTCGGCCATGTCCGCGGACCATTCGCTGGAGGCGGTCTGCCGTCCCGCGACCCTGGTCGGGACGATCGGGTAGGCGACGAGCAGGGAGCGCCGCTCCCCTGCCCCCGGCACGAGGACCGGGGCGAGGGCACCCATGACGGCGCCCTGGACCGGCAGGGCGAGGGTGGCCGACACCGAGTTCCACGCGTCGTGCGAGTAGTGCCGCACGGCCGGGTCGGCACCGGAAGGCCCGGCCAGCGTCCACGGCACCTCCGCCACGCCCGGACTGCCGGAGCGGTGGGCGGTGAGGGCGTCGACGATCCCGGCGCGGTCGCCCGGGGCGAACCCGGTCCGGCACGCCGCCGCGAGCTCCGGGGAGGTCAGCCAGGCCACGTCGCTCGCCCCGAGCCCGCCGCGCAGGTGGGCCTCGACCTCGGCCATCACCCCGGCCAGGACCCGGGCCCGTCCCTCGAGGCCGCCGCCGGCCTCCCGCGCCGGGCGGCCCAGCCGCGCCTCAGGGACAAGGGCGGTCACGAACGTCTCAGTGCGGACCGCGGCAGAGGTCAGCATCGCCTGCAGCTCGTCGTTGACCGCGCGCGGCGTCGCGGGGGCAGCCGGGGTGCGGTGCCGGGCGGTCCAGGCGTCGCGTTCGGCGCCGTCCTCGGGGACGGTGCGGACCATGACCTGGATCTCCTGCACGAGGTCGGCGGCACCGGCAGCGTCGAGCAGCCCGGTCAGCCCGGCGCCATACCGGTCTCGCTCGGCCGGTTCGCTCATCCCGATCCCGGGGTGGACCACCGCCGCGACGACCGCCCAGGTGCGCGCGGCATGATGCTGCACGAGCGCCACCCGCCGCCCCGCAGGCCCGCCGGGTGGGGCGTCGTGGACGGTGATAGCGGCCAACACCCCCGGCAGATCCGGCACACCTAGGTCAGAGACCTGCCCGGTGGAAGCGTGGGCGGTGAACCGGGACCAGCCGAACCTCCGACCGGCGGCATGTGCGAGGGACGCGACCAGCCAACCCGTCGCGGAACGGCCCCGCACCGGGGTCACGACAAGCACCGCGAGGACGGCCCAGACTGCCAGCCAGGTCCCCGCCGAAGCCCAGGCACCAGCCGACACCTGCCACAGGGCGGGCAGAATCCCGGTGGTGACCGCGGCCAGCTGCCACCCGGTCAGCCCGAAGAAGAACCCGGGCCGGGCGGTGGAGTAGTCCCGGTAAACGGTCGGCGCCGTGGCGCTGCGGTCGGTGGCCATGGTCAGACCGGCACAATCGGGACGGCCGCCGCGGCGGCACCGGCCTCACCCGCGGCGACGCCGCCCGTAGCGGCCGCGCCAGCCCCGGAGCCGGCGGGGGCACCGAGCGGTCCGCCCGCCGAGGGGGCCGGTGAGGCGGCGGGGTCGGGCAGCTCGCCGCGGGCGTCCGGGAACGCCTGGGCGCTACGCGTCCCGGACCCGGCACGGGCGGCGGGTGGGGTGTCGGGGATGTAGGTGTTGTGGCCGACGCCCATCTGGTTGGTGGCGTCCGCGCCGACCGCGGCGAGGCTGCCGCCGAGCCCGGCCGCCGCCCCGAGGGCGCTGCCGGCCGCGGACCCCAGCGCGCCGCCGACGGTGCCGAGGAACCCGCTGGCGGACTGGGTGAAGCGGGTCGTGGTCGCGGCCTCCCCGCCGGCCTCGCCGGCGGCGCGGCCGACGTCGTCGCTGCTGGACGCCATGAGCCCTGCCCCACCGAACGCTGCGCCGGCGGTACCGGGGAGGAGCCCGCCAAGGCCGCCGGCGCTGGCCATCCCGGCGCGCATCGCGGCCCCGGAGGAGGTGCCGGGGTCGACGAACGCGAGCAGCTTGAACAGGGCCAGCGGCGCGAAGGTCGAGACGAGCAGGAGCATCACCCCGGGGACGGCGGACCCGACGGCCGCGGCCAGGCTTCGGGACTCGCCCGTGACGACGCTGGTGGACAGCTGCGCCCCGGCCCCCAGGACCAGGGCCATCAGGGGTGGGGTGAGGGCGGCGGCGTGGGTCCAGCGGACGCTCTTCCAGAACCAGGACTGCCCGACGTCGGCGACCAGCCCGGCGGCGGCGACCGGGGCGGTCACGGTCAGCACGACGAGGGCGGCGCCGCGGGCCAGGAGGACCACGAGGTGCCCGACCGCGGCCAGCATCACCAGCACCCCCAACACCCCGAGCACGGTGGCGAGGGTGCCGTCGGTGACGTCCTCGACCGTGACCTCGCCCCAGGGTTGCCAGGCGGTCCATAAGTCGACGCCGAGGGTGGCGCGCATGACCGCCTTCGTCAGGCCGGAGCAGGCGGCGAGCAGGGCGATGACGTAGGCGGTCCAGCACGCCCAGACCATGACGAACTGGCCCGACCCCAGCAGCATCCGCGCCACCGACCGGCCGTCCCGGCGCAGCGCCGCGGTCCCGGCCTGGACCGCGATGAGCACGACGACGAGGGTGAGCGCGACCCATGCGGTGAGCCGGTAGGTCGAGGCCAGCGGCCCCGTGTCCGACAGGTCCGGGGTGAGGAACTCGTCGAGCAGGCCGAGGACCAGCCGCAGCAGCCACAGTCCGGCGTTCCAGATCCCGAGCATCGCGACCGTCCACGCGTCGGCGACGACCTTGCCGGCGGCGTTGCCGAGGGCGGTGAACGGGTTGACCACGTCATCCCAGCCTTCTGTGACGACCATGGTGCTCAGTCCTGCCCGGCATGGGTCCAGGGCCGCCAGCCGGCGTCGGCCGCGGCCTGGGTGCCTGGCCAGGTCGACGGTGCCGCCGCGGGCTGCGCGCCGGGACCGATCTGCCAGCGGCCGGCGCGCCAAACCGTCCGCTCGCAGTGCCCGTACGCCATGGAGTGGGCGGAGGCGAGGGTGGCGTCGACCCGCAGCAGCACGCAGGCCAGCACCCAGTCCGGTCCGTCGACGCCCTTGACCTGGGCGGCGACCGGGGTGGCCGTCACCACCGGTGTCGCCTCGGCCGGCGCGCCGGCACTGACCGTGGCGGTGGTGAAGGCGTGGACGTTGGCCGTCATCACCCACTCCCCCACCGCCGGGGCCCCCGGGGCGCTCCACGCCGCGTGCACGTCCTGGGTGGTCTCCGGGTCCATGGCGGTCAGGACGGTGGCGTCGATCGCGGCCAGCTGGCCGAGCGCCCCGGCCGGCGTGCGCGGGAACCCGGTCGGGACACCGGCGGGCCCCAGACCCGTTGCCGCGGGGACCGTGATCAACGGAACAGGTGTCGTGGCGGGGGCCGCCGGCCGTGCGGCCGCGGAGTCGACGGACGCCATCGGGGCGGCCGCGACCTCGTCCCGCGTCGTCGGTCCGGGCGTGGCCGTCGGTGCCGTCCGCACCGCGGGGGCCTCCGGGTGCCGGTGGGTGGCGGCGTCCCAGGCCGTGTAGCCCAGCCCAGCCAGAAGCACGATGGCGGTCGTTGCCGTGGCGGCGAGGGTGACGGTGAGGCGGCGGCGCGTCCACGCTTGGGGTGCCGTGGTGTTCATCAGACGCACCCGGACCCGGTCATGGCGCGCACGATCCCGGGCAGGACGAGGTAGCCGACGATGGCGACGAAGACGACGACGATCCCGACGACGCTGGCCTTGGAGGCGTGCGGCATCCCGAAGACGCGGCCGGCGACGGCACCGCCGATCCCGACGATGACGCCGAGGACGAAGAGCATTCCGACGCCCCACACGACGTAGCCCATCAGCTGGTCGGCGTACTGCTGCGCCCCGGGTGGCGCCTGCGGGCAGATCCTTGCCGGCACCGCCAGGACCGAGGCGGGGACGTGGAGAACAGTCATGGGGTGGTCCTTCCAGGCAGGGCGGCTTGCAGCAGCCGGTCGGCGGCGTGGAGCAGTCGTGGCGGGATCGGGGTGGAGTCGAGGCCGCGGGTGGCCAGTCGGGCGTCCCACAGGACGGGAACGACCCGGTCCGCTGTCAGGTGCAGGCCGGTGGTGACGGCGTCGAGAGCGGCGTTGACCGCTCGGTCGCGGTGTCGCGCTCCGACGAGGGCGACGGTCGGAAGCGCGTGCCTGAGCTGGTGCAGTGACAGCTCGAGCCGCCGCAGCCCTGGGACTGTGGCGGGTACCACGACGACGAGCGGGCCAGGGCGCCGGAGCAGCTCGGCCAGCCAGCCCGTCCCGGCCAGGACCGTCCCGGGGTCCCAGGCCACGTCGACGATGACCGGCGCCTGCCCCTGCGCAGGGACCGGGACCTCGCCCGGGACGCGGACCGGTCCGGCGGGTCGGACCAGGGCGACCGGGCCGCGGGTGCCGCGGGCCCAACCAGCCGCGTCGGGGCCGAGCTCGGCCGTCGCCGCAGCGGCCAGCCCGGACGTCGCGGGGCCGGCGCACTCCAGCACCGTGCCGGTTCCTGCGGCGGTGGCCATCGCGAGGGCGACGGTGGTGGCGCCCGAACTGGCGCAGGCCCCCACGACGGGAATGACCGGGCCGGAGTGGTCCCATCTCTGCGCGGCCGGTGGCGTCGGATGCGTCCGGTAGGCGCCGGCGACAGTCGCCCGGTAAGCCCGCTGCAACTCGGCCACGCTGACCGGCCGGGTCGCGATAGCGGTCATGCCGGGACCTGCTGGGCGTACGCGCCGGCCAGGGCGTCCAGGGCGCGGGCGGCGCGACGGCGGACCTGCCGGTCCGACAGGCACGTCTCGGCGGCGACGGCCAGGCCCGCGCGACGGGTCACGAGCCCGGCCCGGGATCGGGTGGCGTCATTCTCGCGGCTCTCCTCGGCCAGGCGGACCAGCAGGTCCCGGTCGGTGTCGCTGATGACCCGCTCCGCCACGGCGACCTGAAGGATCGCCGCGGCTTGGCCGGGTGGTGGGGCGGTCTGGGCCGGTGCGGGGAAGCGATGCCAGTCCGGGTCGAGCGGGTCCACGAGCATGGACCGGGCCCACGTGGGATCTCTCGGCGCCGTGAGCCCGAGGTCGCGCCGGACCGCGACCCGGACCCGGGCCAGGAGGTTGGCGGCAACCTTGTGCCTGGCCGATGACGGCAGCGTGCGGACCTCGAGCCACAGCTGGGCTGCGACCAGCTCGTCGACGACAGGGGTGGCGTGCTGCAGCGCGCGGGCGATGGTGATCGCGCCGGGCACCAGGGCCCAGGCCAGGGTGGCGGCCGCCGGTACCTCGTCGAGACCGTCGCGGCTGCCGAGCCGCCCCAGTGCGCACACGACGTCGTTGCGTGGCTCCACGTCCAGGGACTGCATCCACGCGCGGAGGCCGGCGAGAGCCGGCGCGGGGGCCAACGCCGGATACAGCGCCTCCCACCGAGGCCATTGCTGCTGCGCGGTCTGCAGCAGCTCCGTCTCTGGACCCTCCAGGCCCAGCTGTGCTGCGACACTCACGATTGCGCTCCTCTCGCCGTGGTCTTCACGACGAGAAAGGTGCGCGGCTCACGTACCCGGACTCGTACCCGGAACGCTCGCACCTTCCCTCTCTATGACTATCCCGGTGCTGGGTACAAAGTCTCTGACCAGCAGCGATGCAACGTACCTAGGAAACTTCCGCAGACTGCGCGTCTGGGTGCCATGGGCCGCATCAGAGGACCGGCCTACAGCCGAGAATCTGGGCGGTACCGTCACCGAGGGTGGCTGTCCCGAGGAGTCTTGTTGTCATCCCGTTAGGGATCGCTAGGGTTCCGACGACTGCATTCCTGCTGCCTTCTTCAAGGAGACCACCCCATGGCTCAGCGCACCGTCACCATCCTGTCCGATGACCTGGATGGGAAAGAGAGCGCGGACATCGAGACCGTGCAGTTCGGGTTCGACGGGGCGACCTACGAGATCGACCTGTCGAAGAAGAACCGTGCCGCCTTCGAGAAGGCGCTCAGCCCGTACCTGGAGGCGGCCCGGAAGACCGCACCCTCGCCCCGTCGCTCTGCGCCAGCCCGCCGTCAGGCCGTCACCCCGGATGACCGCGCGTGGCTGCGCGCTAACGGCTTCCCCGACATCAAGGACCGCGGGCGCCTGCCGAAGGATGCAACGGACGCGCTCAAGCGTCGCTGACATCTTGCGGCGGGCTACTCCGCTGACTCGCGGGGGTCTTCGGTCGTCAGCTTGACCCCCCCGGGCCTGAGCAGGCCCAAGACCGGAGCATCGAGACGTAGTTTTGCGGCGGCGGACTGCAACGCCTCTCGCAAGTAGGGGTAGACCGCCATGATGCCCACCCTCTCGACGAATGCCTCGACGACCTCAGGGCTGATCACGACCGGCGCCTCGACCTCGTACTGCGCTGCGGCATCAATGACATACCGAGCGTCGCGTGTTTCGCCGTGGAGCACGCAGCGCACCTCGATTCGAGTCTCCGAGTGCCGTTCCTGGATCTGTATCCCGATCTGCTGCCCCTCGTCCTCGCGGTTGACCTCATGCAGCTCGTTCTCGGAACCCGGACCGGAGGAGAGGCGTTCCGCGTGAACCTGGAAGAAGATGATGTCACGAAGTTCCACCAAGGCTGCTAGGTCTACTACGTCATCGATGAGCCTTGGCTCCTCAGGCGCCAAGAGCGAAGTCCGTCCTCTTCGAATCCGCCGCAGCAGAGAGCCAGTCCGAGGTTTCGAGACCCCGATGAGTCGTCGCCGTCGAGTGGGCCAACACGACTGAAGCTCGACCTCGGGTCCCGCCGTACACCACGTCGACGTTGCTCGTCCTTGCTGTTAGCCAAACGTTGATGAGTGCTGTCTCAGAGGCGTTGAGGTACTTAACGTCATCGTGCGGCAAGTTCGCGTCGCGCAGCCATGAGTTGACCTCGTCCCAGCGCCAAAGTCCCCCTCCCGCCAGCACGTACGGCTCCGGAAACGACCGCTCAGTTTGGCGTTCGGCTCGAACCCACAGCCCCACTGCTTGGCGTGTGACCTGAGCTCGCTCTGCGATCTGGGCTCGCGACACGAGGTCTTCGTACACGCGCCGAACTCGAACGCCCCTCTGTCGCAGATCCGCGATCGAGGACTGTGCAGTCGCTACCGGATCTGGTCCAGTGGCGCTGAGCGTCAGAATCGTCGTGCGGCCGTGACCACCAACGAACGCTTCCAGCTCTTCGGTCAGAGACCGCTCGACATCGTCACCTATCGGATCGATGACGAACATGAACTCAAACTCGGACATGAGCCCGTCCCCTCATACCTTCCGGCAGCTGTAGGTACACGTTGAGTAGACACTCCGGCGCGTGGTGTTGTCAAACGGAAACAGTAGTCCGTTCGGCCGCTTCACCTCATGAGATCGTGACTGCCGGGACAGTGCTCAGCGTTGCGGCGAAGTCGACGTGCCGCGTTGTCCGGCCTGCCTGAAGAAGCAGGGACGGCGGCGCTGGAGCCCCCTTCGGCACGGGTGCAGGGGCAGTAGACGCGGAACCCATGGCCCTGCTTGCGGATCTTCCAGCCCTTGACCTCGAACAGCCACTTGACCGCCTCGAACACTGGCGGGTCGACGCTTCCTCGTAGGTCGACTGGTGCCAGCCAGTCATCTGGCATGTTTCCCCCAAGAGACGTCCGGGACGCAGATCCTGCCACACCTGTAACGCTCAGCAGGGAGCAGATCGCGCCGCCCATCCAACCAAGGGCCGCCAATGACGGCGAGGCGATCCAAGTAGCTCCCACAACCATGGCATCCAGAGGCCCGAGCGTGAGGGCTGCTCAAGCCGCAACCCCTACCGATCGGAGCTACCCGGTCGCCGACTCACTCCCAGACCAACGGCGCGCCCTCATGAGTCTCTCGGTGCGCTGGGACAGATCGGCTGGTGGCAGTCCGTCAGCACACGATAGTAGGAGCTGGGACTTGACGATCTCGTCACGTCTTCCGAGGTCGCCCATGGCCTCGGCAACGGCCGCGAGATCGAGGTAGGGCGTGTCCTCTTCGGGGGCAGCCTGGTGGGCGGTCTCGGCGGCGTGACGGGCGGTGTCGGTGTCGCCAGTGTGGAGGGCGTGGATGGTGACGATGTGGGCGACGTCGACGACGGCGCAGACCAGGTGCTGGTCGAGGCGGTCGCCGTCGTAGAGCCAGGCCCAGGCACCGGGTCGGAGCTGGCTGAACGGCTGACCGGTGACGAGGTCGAGGGCGCGGACGAGGTCGTCGATACCGGCGTTGCCGCGGGCTTGGCCGCGGGCGCGGAGGCGCCGGAAGAGGTCGGCGTCGACCAGAACGTCCTGCACTTGGTAGACGGGCACGCCTCGGGTGCGGGTGGCGGGGGCGAGACGGGCGTCGGGGAGGTGGGGTTGGCCGGTGCGGGGGTTGGTGCCGAGCCAGTCGCGGACGGTCCCGGCGTAGGCGCGGGCCTTGGTCGGGGAGACACCGAAGGCGTCGGCGAGCTCCTCGGGGGTGGCGCCGTGCGGCCGGGTCGCCAGGTATGCGAGGACGGCGGTCATGTATGCCTTGCGTTCCCGGAGGGCGGTTCCGCGGGTGCGGGCCCGGACCGGGCCGAGGAGGGTGAGCCGTGGCAGGGGGCAGTCGTCGCTGAACCAGGCGTGCAGGTCGGCGTCGAGGTCGGGGTCGGCGTCCTCAAGGGCGGTGCGGACGTCGGGGGTGACGTGGGGGGCGAGGGCGGCGAGGTCGTGGCGGGTGGTGGCGGCCGCGGTGAGGTAGTCCTCGTAGGGGGCGTCCAGGATGCTGTCGGCGCCCTCGGGGAGGTCCGTGGTCGGGGTGTCGCGCGGGAGGGTGTGCTGGGCGCGGAGGGCACCGGCGGCGTCGGTGAAGGCGTGCCAGCTGTCGGTGGTGCTGTCGTCGACGGGGATGGGGGTGTCGGTGTGGTCGGTGCCGGCGGCCAGGAGGGCGGCGCAGCCACGGGCTTCGTCGGGGGTGAGGCCCACCGCGACGAGATCCAGGCCGGCCCGGTCGATGCGAGCCCGCCCCGTGGGGGTGAGGTCGACTGTGACTGCCGAGGCCGGGACGCCGGTGCTGCTGGTGCCGGTGAGGACGACGCTGGTGCCGGTGCCGCCGGTGTGCGCGGCCAGCAGGTCGAGCAGTGTCGGCAGGTCGCCGTCGGTCGCGATGGTGGCGGCGTCGAGAAGGAGGATCCGGGCGGGCCAGGCGTCGGGTCCGGCGGCGTGGGCGCGGGCGGTGGTGACGTCGAGGGGGAGGTCGCTGGCGCGGTCGATGGTGGCGACGGCGGCCGCGAGGACCTCGCCGACCGGGTGGTCGTCGCCTGCGGGGTGGGGGTGGAGCCGGTCGGGGTTGAGGGGGGCGACCTCGGCGGCGACGCCGACGCAGTCAAGGTGGACGTGCTCGGACCAGGGGTTGCAGGCGATCTCGGCGGCGAGGTAGCGGGCGTAGTCGCCGGCGTAGTCGGGGTCTCCGGTGAGGGCGAGGGCGAGGTCCTCGCAGTTGTACAGCCAGACCTCTCCGGTGTCGCTGGTGCCGATGGTGACCAGGAGGGGGTAGGGGGCGGGCTGGTCCGGGACGAGGTCGCCGAGGTCGGCGGGCTGGGTGCCGGCCGGCAGCCGCCACGTGGTGGCGTCGCCATGGTCCTGCCAGGGCGCCGGGAGCTGTGCGGGCTGGTCGAGGTGGAGGGTGACCCCGGCGGGGCCGAGCTCGACGGCGGCGACGGCGGGCATGGGGGTGCCGGTGCGGGCGTGAGTGGAGGCGAGGTGGCGCAGGACCGCGTCGAGGTGCGCGACGTCGGGGGCGGTGGTGGGGCCGAGGGTGGCGAGGGTCTTCTCGACGGGGGCCAGGACGGCCGGTGGGGTGGGCAGGGTGCGTCCGGGGCGGCGGTGGCGGGCCTGGGCGGCGCGGCGCCGGCGCAGGAGGGTCCACATGCTCCCGGTGAGGACGGTGCCGCCGGCGAGGCCGGTGAGGATCCAGGGTGCGGCGGCCGGGTCGGGCTCGGCGGTGTCCTTGCTGGTGCCGTGGCCGGCGTCGGTCGGGTCGAGCGTCCGGGGGTCTGCGGTGGGCGACTGTGACGGAGCGGGCGGTCCTTGGGGTGCGCCGCCGAGACTAGAGTTGGGCTCGGCGCGCTTCATCCCGGTCGTCGGCGAGGCGGGCGCCACCGGTGCCTCGTGGGCGGAGGGGTCCGGGACGGCGTGCAGCGGGGGACGCTGACGGGCGGTTGGCGGGCTGGCGTCTGGCGTGGCGGGGAGGGTGAGGTGCCAGCCGGGGAGGATGAGGTCGGGGTCGCTCAGGTGCCGCCCGTCGGGCTGCACGGTGTGGGTGGATCCGGTATAGATGTCGGGCCAGCGGTCGGGGTCGCCGAGCCGGTCGTGGGCGATGCCGGAGAGGGTGTCACCGGTGCGGACGGTGTAGTGGGCGGCGTGGCTGTCGGCAGCGGGGTGGGCGTCGAGGGGCGGGAGTCGTAGGAGTGTGCCGGTCCAGAGGGTGTGGTCGGGGCCGTGGCTGGCGGTCGGGTTGAGGGCGGCGATCTCGGGCCAGCGGGTGGGGTCGCCGAGCTCGTCGGCGGCGATCGACCACAGGGACTCTCCTCGGGCCACGGTGTGGCGGCGTGCCTCGGGCGTCTCGGAGGTTGTGGCGGGGCCGTGGTGCGGGGCGGCCGGGGCGGCGGTCTCCACCAGCGAGGTCGCGACTGCCACCGTGTCGACGTGTGCTGCGACGGGTGCGGCCGCTGCCGCTGGGGGTGCGACCGCGGTGGGTCCGGCGACGAAGAGGAGGAGGGCGGCACCGACGAGGCCGTGGGCGGCGGCTTGCGGGAGGGCGAGACCGGGGAGGTGGGGCGGTCTGGCGCCTCGGGCTCGGGCGACACCCTCGAGGACGAGGCTGAGGGTGAGGGCGGCCCAGGCCGCCCAGGCGACGAGGGTGACGGCGGCCAGGGCGAGGGCGCCGGTGTCCGGACCGGTCAGCACCTCCAGCAGCCCGTCGCGCGACGGTAGGCGCCACTGGTTCGGGGTGGCGCCGATGAGGGTGAGCGTGAGGGGGATCCCGGCGACGACGGTGATGATGGCGAGGGTGGCGGCGAGGCCGGTGAGCCGGTCGCGGCTGGTGGGCTGTGGGTGGGGGGTCATTGCTCGAGTCCTCCGACGGATCGGGTGAGGCGGGCGGTGCCGTGCCCGGTGACGGGCAGGGTGGTGATGCCGATGACGCCGAGGAACGTCGTGCGGTAGGTGTCGGTGACGTCGACGGTGACGAGGGTTCCGCCGGTGACGGTGACGGTGCCGTGGACGCCGGCGGCGGTCAGGTAGGTGCTGGCGGCGCGGCCGGCCTGGAGGGTGTCGGCGCGGACGGCGTCGCCGCGGACGGCGGCGGCGGCGTCGAGCTGCTGGCCGCCGGTGCGAGCGGCTTCGGCGGCCAGGGCGCGGGCGCGCTGTTGGGCGTGGACCTGTCCGCCGAGGTCGACGGCCAGACCGACGAGCAGGACCATGGCGAACGCCATCGTCGCGAGCCAGATGCTCACCGACCCCCGCTCACAAGTGTGGAGACTCGTGCGTCGCGGGTGCTGGCGGGTGGTCACTGGCGTTCCCGGTAGGTGTCGATCGGGGAGGTCGCGGTGGCCGTCAGGGTGCGGGCGCCGGGCAGGCCGGGGACGGCGAGGTCGGACAGGCGGACGGTGCAGGTGACGGTGGCGGTGGCCGCGGCCGGGGTGCCGACGGGGGCGGTGAACCCGGAGACGTCCACCGTCACCGCCCTCGAGACGCAGGCCAGGTGCTGGTTGTCCAGGGACGTGGTGGCGGCGGTCGCGGCGCTGGTAAGGGCGGTGGTCTGGGTGCGGGCGATGGACGCGGCGCGGGCGGCGTCGGTGGCGGCGGACTGGAGGGCCTGGCCGGCAATGGCGAGGCGGCCTCCGGCGATGACGAGCCCGACCAACAGCAGGAACGCGGGGACCCCGACCGCGGCCTCGAGCGCGGCCGACCCCCGCTCCCCCGCGACGGATGTTCTGCGCGTCCGGGTGGGGGTCATCGGGTGATCCGTTCGACCGGGACGGTCGCGGACTGGGAGACCGCGGGGTGCCAGCCGGGCAGCACGGACAGCGCCCGCCCGGTGACGGTGACGGTGGCGCTCGTCGCGGACCGGTGCCCGCTGACCGAGGTCTTGATGAGGGTGTCGCCGGCGGTCGCGGTCAGGTAGCCCTGGGCGGCACGGATCCCGGTCATGGTGGTGCCGGTCTCGGCGCCGGCGGCACGCGCGCCTTCCTGGGCGGAGGCGATCGCCAGGGTGCGGGCGTGGTAGACCAGCGCGGCCTGCAGCCCGAGAAACATGACGGCGAACATCGCGGGCATGAGGATGACCATCTGCACCGATACCGAGCCACGCTCGAGCCGCGCCGCGGCAGACGTGCCGCGGCGTGCGAGACCCCGGAAGCTGCGCATGGCGGCGGCTCAGGTGATCTTCGCGGCTTCGGAGGTGACGTAGCTCTTGATGGCGACGACGACGATGCCGACGATGGCGATGAGGGCGACGGCCCACAGGACCTGCTCGATGGTCACCGAGCCGCGTTCACCTCCGATGAGGCGGCGGCGGATGGTGTCGGCGACGGTGACTCCAAGCGTGTGCAGCGTGGCGGCGAGGTAGCTCATGACGGGGTAGTTCCTTTCCTGGACTGGTGGTGGCGTGGGTTGGGTCGGTCGGGGGGTCAGGTGGGGCCTCCGATCACGCGCAGGAGGGCGGGGGCGACGAGGATGGCGAGGAAGATGACGCCGAGCAGGCTCATCGGGATGGTCATCCGTTCGGCGACCTCGCTGGCGCGGGCCTTCTCCGCGCTGAGGAGGGCGGTGCGGATGCCGGCGGACCGGGCGCGGAGCGTGGTGTAGACCTGGGCGCCTTCCTCCCCGGACAGGCGCATGATGTCTGCGAGGTCGTCGAGCTCGGGGAGGGCGAGCTCGGCGCCGAGGGCGCGCAGGGCCTCCCAGGGGGTGAGGCCGGACCAGCGGGTGCGGGCCAGCTCCTCTGCGAGGCGGGTGAAGACCCAGGAGTCCCCGACGGCGGCGGCGGCTTCCATGGCCTGCCGGGGGCCGGCGCCGGAGAGCCGTTCGAGGGCGACGAGGTCGATGTAGGCCCCGAGCGCGCGGGTGAACTCGGTGCGGGCGGCGCGGGCGTCGTCGTGGGCGTTGTAGTTCGGCAGCCAGAACATCACCGCCGCCAAAGCCAGGGACGCACCTGCCGGGAGGTAGAACGGGAGCCCGGCGCCGGCGGTGTTGAACAGGGTCGTGAGGACCGGCGGGATGGCCAGGCCGAGGAGGGCGAAGAGAACCTTCTCCCCGTAGAACCGCGAGACCGGTTTGCGTAGCAGTGCGAGGTCGCGGGCCGGGACCGGCCCCCCGACTCCCGCCGGGAGGCGGGTCATGGCCCACCGGCCGACCTGCCCGGTCAGGTCCTCACTCCCGGGCCCCGGCGTGGCGGTGTTCGCCGGGTGGCGGGCGTGCTCGGGTGAGAGACGCTCGAGGGCGTCGCGCAGGTCCGGCTGGGCCGGGACGAGCCACCAGATCCCGAGCGCGGTCCCGAGCCCGGCCAGGGCGCCTGCGGCGAGGACGGCGATCTGCAGCATCCCGGGCGCCATCACGACCGCGCCCTCTGTGGCTGGGCGCCGATGAAGCGGGGTGGGGCGGTGCCGGTGGCCATCCGCCGCATCCACACCAACGTCGCGACGTACAGCCCGAGCAGCAGCACGAGCAGGACTTGCCCGAGGCCGCTGCCGTAGGGGGCGACATAGTCGCCGGTCAGGGCGAGGACGGCCAGGACGCCGATGGTTATGAGGGTGACCCAGCGGGCGGTGGCCCGGGGCTTGGCCCGGTCGGCCTCGACCTCGCGGCGGGCGCGGACGTCGGCGGCGACCGACTCGGCGAGCCCGTCCAGGACGCTGGCGAGGCCGGCGCCGCGGCGGCGGGCCCCGAGGAGCAGGTTGGCGGCGATGACGTCGCCGGTGGCGTCGTCGAGGTCGTCGGCCAGGGCGCGGATGGCGTCCGGGGTGGACCAGCGGGCCCGCAGCCGGGAGGCGAGGCGGGTGACCTCGGGCCGGATCGGCTCCGGCGCCGACCGCATTGTCGCGATCAGGGCCTGCTCCAGGCCGGCGCCGGCGGTCAGGACCCCGGCCAGGGCGCGGGTCCACTCCTCCATCGCCTCCAACCGGGCAACTGAGGTCCGGGCGGGCGGCGGGGACAGCAGCACCGGCAACCCAACAACCGCGGCCGGGACGACCATGAGCGCCACCCACCACCCGGTGAGCACGGCCGCGACGGCGCCGGCGACCAGGCCGGCCGCTCCGAGGACGGCGCGGCGCCGGGTGAGCCTGGGCAGCGTCGCGTTGCGTCGGTGCCGAGGGGCGGGAGCGGCGGGCGGCGGGGTGGGCCGCAGCCCGGCGATGACCCCGAGGATCCCGGCGACGACGAGGGCTCCGGCGAGGGCGGGCACGACCGGGGTCATGACGGTGCCTGCCCGGTGCGGTAGTAGCCGGCGAGGTCGAACCCGTACCGGGCCAGGTCCCGGTAGGTGTCGTCGAGGACGTGCGGGAGGGCCTCGCATCCGCCGGGTGGGGTGGCGAATGCGTGCTGGATGGCGTAGCCAGTGTCCTTCTCTCCAGGGGTGAGGGTGATGACCTCGGCCACCCAGCGGCGGCGCTGCCAGGTGCCGTCGGCGGCGGGGGCGGTGTCGAGGTGGACGTACACGACGATGTCGATGGCGGCGGCGATTGCGCGGACGGCGTAGTCATGGGTGACGTGCGAGCCGGCCTCCATGGCGCAGGTGACGAGCTTGGCGATAGCGCCCTCGGCGGAGCGGGCATGGGTGGTGGAGATGGACCCGGATCCGGACTCCATCGCCTTGAGCATGGCAAGGATCTCGTGGCCACGGACCTCCCCGACGATCTGGCGGGACAGGTTGAACCGGAAGGAGTCGAACAGGGCCTCGGTCAGGGTGAACTCGCCCGCCGCACGCCCGTCCGCCGTTCGCTCCCCCGACCCGGGGCGCGCCTCCCACGCCACGACGATCGGGTGGGTCTCGGGCAGCTCGTGCAGGTGCAGCTCGTACTCGGTCTCGAACGTCCCGATCGCCTCGTGCGGCGGGATCTCCGCGGCCAGGGCACGCACCAGGGTCGTCTTGCCGGCGCCCTGGGCGCCGGCGACGACGATCGACCGCCGGGCCTTGACCGCGGCGGCGAGGAAGGACGCGGCGACCTCGGTCATCGTGCCGAGCGCGACCAGGTCGGCCAGGGTGACCCGGCGCAGGCGGTGGCGACGGATCACCACCGACGGGCGCGGGGTCACCCACGCCGCCGCGGCCAGGCGGGCGCCGCCATCCAGGCGCAAGTGCAGCCGGGGCTGAGCCTCGGAAAACGGACGGGCGTTGACCTCGCTGCGGGAGGCCAGGAACACCAGGAAGTCCACGAGCTCGGCGTCGGAGTCCGCAACCGGCGGGCCTGGGACCAGCCGGCCGTCGGTCAGCTCCAGAGTGACCCGGTCGTGCCCGGTGATGACGATGTTCTCCACCGCGTCGTCGTCGACCAGCGGCTGCAGCCGGCCCAGCCCGAACAGGGCGTCCTCGACCGCGACCGCCATCGCGGCCTGCTCGGCCGGTGACCAGGTCGGAGCGCCGGCGGTGATCCGTTCGGCGGTCTCGGCCTCGAGAAGGTCGGCAATGATCTCCCGGCCACGCTCCCGCTGCCCGGCCGGGTCGAGGTGGCCGCGGCCCGTGCCGATCGCGGCGGACAGCCGGTCCGATGCCTGTTGCCGGACCGTCGCCACCAGCGTCCAGTCCAGGACACCCGTGAACCGGTCTGGCGCCGGCGAGCCCGGTAGGCGGGGCGCCGGCTTCGTGGCCGGGTGCACGACGAGCGGTGCCGGTGCAGGCCTGCGCATCGGCGTCGTCGGGGTCATGGAGAAGGACCCGCGGACCCGCCCCGCGGGCGGCGCCGACTGAGGCACGGCCGGGGCGAAGAGCGGCAGGTCCGTCGGGTCCGGGGCCATCGGGTCCGGGCTTGTGGGTGACTGAGGTTCGGCGCTCATGCCCGCTCCCCCGCCGGGATGTGTCCCGCGTCCGGGCCCGAACCGGCAGAGCCGGGCTGGAGGTCGGCGATGGCTCGGCCGATCCTGGTGCGGGCGGCGTCACCGGCCGCGCGCAGCGACGTCGGGAGCGGTGAGCGCTCCCAGCGGCGGGGGCGGGGGGCCCCGCGGGAGAAGACGGCGGCGCCGGGCTCATCCCAGGCCAGCGAGGCCAGCACCGGCACTCTCAGCACCTTGGCCACCTCGCGCGGGGTGTAGGGACGTCCGGGCCCGACCGGGAGCAGCGCCAGGGCGCCGCCGGCGCCCCGCTCCTCGAAGCCGGTGCGGAGGGTCTGGGCCCAGGACCGAGCCCCGGCGAGAGAGACCAGGTCGGTGCGGCTCACCAGCAGGCACAGGTCCGCCGCGTTAAGCAGGGGTTCTGGGGACCCGGTGAGGCCAAGACGCCCGGCGTCGACCAGGACGTCCTGACCGAGGCTGTTCATGGAGGTCAGGGCCGCCGCCAGCGGCTCCCACAGCGCCTCCACCGACCGGGCCTGCCCATGGGACAGCAGCCCCGGCAAGAACGTCACGTCCGTGTCGGGGATCCGCATGGCCAGGCGTGGGATCGCGTCGGTGAGGGTGCCCGTGCGGTGGGCGAAGGCGAGGTCGAGCATGGTGCCGGGTGGGGTGACCTGGCCGCGGAAATACCCCGCCAGGACCGCGGAGCCGCCGGTGGGGTCGGCCTCGACGAGCAGGACCGGCCGGGGCCAGGTCAGGGCCAGCCCGAGCGCGGCCGTGGTCACCCCGGGCGACCCGGAGGCCGAGCACAACACGATCAGACTCATCTCGGACCACTCCCCTTCGTTCACCGTTGCCGGGAGTCCAGGACGAGGGCGACGTTCCCGGTCGCTGCCCGCGCAGCGAGGGCGGCGGCGTCGGCCTCCGGGACGGCGACGGTGACGATCCGCAGCCCGGTGATGTCATCGACCGCGACCGCGACGACCGTCGCGGCCACCTCCACCGGCGGCGCGTCGCCGAGCTCACCCTGCGCGCCCGGGGTCGACACCACGCGGACGGCGTCGCCGGCGGCGAGAGGCTCGCCCGGCATCCCCGCCGCGGGGAGCCCGATCCCGACCAGGCTCTCGCCAGCGCCGGGCAGCAGCGTGTCGGTGACCTGGTCACGGCTGAGGAGGGTTCCCGCGGTGATGTCGGCTGCGGCCCGGCGGCCGACGACCGCGGGCATCTCGGCCGCGGGGACCGGGTGGAGGGCGGGGTCGGCGCTGACCTGGACCGTCATGAGGTCCCCGGCGGTGATGAGGGCTCCGCGTTCGACGCTGACGCGGGCGGCCAGGACGGTGGTGGTGGAGCTCGTCGCGGTCCAGGCCCACGCCGCGAGCAGCGCCCCGAGGCAGACCAGGGCGACGGACGCGGCGACCAGGGTCGGGCGCCGGCGCAGCTTCGGTGCCGGCGTCACCGGGACCGGCGCCGCGGGTGCCGGGGCAGCGTCGGGGGCAGGGTGGAGGGTGTCGGCCCGGGGCGGGTCGGCCATCGTGGTCATTGCGACCCCCTTGCGCATGCTCGTTGACGCGGTGCCCTACTGGGTGAGCACCTGGACCTCACCGACGGTGATCACCGCCGTGTCGGAGAACTGCAGCGGGATCGACCCGCTCTGACCCACGCCTGCCCAGTCCACGCTCCAGTAGGAGGTCGCCCGGACCGTGTACCGGCCCTGCCGGTCGTACCGGTACCCGCAGTCCGGGCTGGCCTGGGAGCCGAACCGGTCGGCGTACGGGGTGCCCGGGGCGCGGCACACGACGACCTCACCATCGCCCATGGCCCACACCACCTTGGTGACGCGGGCGGTCGCGCTCACCGCATAGCCGCCGGCGGCGGCGGTCTTCGTCATTGGCCCGCGGGTCGAGGCGCCGTCGTCGGCGTTCCACATCCACACCGGCATCCCTACGACGCCGACCGCGCCGGGACTGGCCTCGGGGACGATACCGATGGTGACCGCTCGCAGGTTCATCGTCGCGACCGCCTGCTGAGCCAGGACCCGCGGGTCCGGGGGCGCACCGTTGGGTGGCTGCGCCAGCCAGACGAGGTAGACCACCCCGACGAGGCGCGGGTCGACCGAGCGGGTGCACTCGTAGATCTGCCCGTCGGTGTGCCCACCCCAGGCCGGGTCACCGGCCGGAGGCTGGGGCGAGGCGGCCTTGCAGTAGGCCTGCTCCGACTGCGACCACCATCCCGCCTTCCCCGAACACGGAACCGTCTGCTTCTTCCCGCCCAGGGTGTAGGTGCAGGTGCGGGCGGGTGTCGTCGACCTACCTGCGCCACCCGAGCCGCCCCCAGACCCCCCACCACCGCCGCCAGGGTCGCCCACGACGATGAGGCACTGGCCGCTTCGCGGGTCAGGCGTCGAGCCAGGAGGGCACTCGATCGGGTCGGCCGCCGCGGCTGCCACACCCAAGCCACCCGCGGTCAACGCCGCCACCAGCACGGCGAGCATCCTCAGCATGGCTCCCCCTCGAGGGTGTCCCGTACGACCAGAAAGCGGTCCGCGCGCTTATCGACGGTGTACGAGAACTGCTGCGCATCAGGCCGGTTGGGGTTCACCTGCGACGTGCCGGAGCCGTCGACGAAGTCGATGTCGCTAACATCCACGCAGGCCGACACCGAGAACGTTGCCGCCTTGGCACGTGTTGCCCGGACATCGGTCAGCGTGGCCGTCCCCGTTTGGGTCCAGCCCTTCGCTCGGTATGCGTTGAGGGCGACCCTCTGCTGAGAGAACGCTTGGTCCGACGACACGGCCTTCAGGTCGTCGACCGGACTCTCTGGGTTGGCGGCGAGCTGGTCGACGAGCGCCCAGTAGTCCACGACCGCGTCACCGGCACGCCGCAGGTCACGCTGCTCAGGACTCTCGGATGGCGAGTCCGATGGTGTGGGGGAGCTCGGGGATGAAGAACCCGACGCCGTCGATGGCCCAGTAACCGGCGTCGACAGTGAGGGGGTCTCGTCTGGCTGCTGACACGCCGAGAGAACCACAGCAGCGAGCAGACAGGCTGCCAGCGCGATCCACCGCGACGAGTTCTGTGAGCCCTTCGCCATCGGCCCCTCCGACGTGCTACCGCCCCATCCCTGAGGTGGTGCCAATCAGAATCGCACTGATCTTCCGCTCTGTCTTGTCCACCCGGGCCTGTGGATAATCCAGCCGTCGCAGGGTCCCGTTGACGTAGCCCTATGGCGGCGGTGTGGCGCACATCGCTGCGCGCGGCTCCCGACGTTCCGCTTCCGTCCAGACCTGGGACCTTTAGCCTTCGCCCATGAAGGACGTTGGGGTCAGCTTCTACATCAACTGGCTCAGCGTGCCGTTCTTCTTCGTCCCGGCATTGGCCGTCGCGCTATACGGCGCGCAGGTGTCCGGCGGCTTCATGCGGCCATGGATCAGCCTCAAGCCCGTGTGGTGGTTCCTCCTGCTCTTCCTGGTGCCACCGCTGGGCTACCTCCTGCTCGCGGTGAACCTGTTCGCCCACAGACGCACGCCGGGCGCCATGACTGGTCGAACCGCGGCCGAGTAAGCATCCAGACCCGTGTCGTCGATACGGTCGTCTGGCGGCGATATGGGGCGGTCCCACAGACTTGTCGGTCGCGCTTGCTCAAGACACGTTGGCAAGTTAACTTGGGCAGGTGTTGGGTGAGCCGATCATCGCGCCGTCGGCGTTCAAGCACGGCGTCGACGAGGCGGACATCCTGCACGCGTACCGGAACCCGGTGCGGATCTGGGACCTGGGCGACGGGTTCACGATGATGGTCGGCTCGAGCGGACGACCATCTTCATCGAGGTCCGGCACGTCGAGGGCGACCGGGCCCATGTGATCGTGCACGCGATGCGGGCACGGGAGAAGTTCTTGAGGTGACGATGATGCCGCGGACAGTTGACGAGATCCTCCAGCACGCTGACGAGCTGGCGGCCCGGTTCGAGGACTACGAACCTCGCGAGGGAGACGAGTTGGACTCCGCCGCGGTCGCGTTGCTGCGGACTGCGGTGGCGGAGCGCTCCGAGGCCGAGCGTCACATGGTCGAGGCGGTCCGGCGCGCCCGCGAGGCCGGCCTGTCGTGGAGTGCGATCGGAAGTCTCGTAGGTACCTCGGGCGAAGCCGCCCGGCAGCGGTACTCCTCCAAGGTCGCCTGACCTCGACGCCCGACCGTCGCCCAACAGGCGGCGGATAGGGGAACGAGGCTCCAGGACAGTGTCGAGCGTGACGTCGCGCGTTCCGAATCGATCAGCCGGCGCCACGAGCCGCCTTCCGGACCGGAAGCCTGCTGCAGAAGGCTCGCCACCCGGAAGGCGGCTCGTGAGGGAGATCTGTTTCGAGTAGCCCCAAGTGGGCGGTGTGCAGCAGCTCGCGGGGTGGCGCTTCCTAAGCGCCAAGACGTGGGTGGGGAGGAATAGGGGGTGACTGAGTTGAGGCGGCTCCGCTGCACACCAACACCCCAGCCGCGTGAGGCACCTCGTTCGGTTGCCGTTGACAACCTCGTCACCCGCCCGCGACGAAATCCCCTACCCATGACAGTTCTGTAGCGGGGCGCCTCGTAAACCCATCCGTAGTCACAGACCCCACGGTGGGGACGAGGACCAGGAGAGCGTCTACGTCAGTCGGGTCGACCCTGATGAGTCGTCCACTCCGGTACGCCGGCAACTCACCCGCGGCTATACGCCGGCGCAGAGTCTTGGTGCTCATACCGGTACGGACGGACGCCTGCCTCAGTGACTCGAACGATCGGTGCGGGTTGGGGTTCATGGCGATGTACCTCCTTGCTCCTAATGGCCGCTCGGAGCCGTGGGTGGACATTCCGAAGGCGCTTCGTCAGAAGATGAAGCAACCGGCTACTGCGCTTCAGCCATCCGGGAGAGGGCGGCCGCGATTTCGGCGTCCCGTCCTCGAGCCGCGTGTTGGTAGCGCAGCGCTGCTTGGGGGGTGGAGTGGCCGATGCGAGCCATGAGCTCGGCCAGGGTGGCGCCTGTCTGCGCTGCCAGCACGGCACCTGTGTGACGCAGGTCGTGGATCCGCAGGTCTGGCCGGCCTGCGGCTTCTCGCGCGCGGTACCAGTGGCGGTAGATGGTGTTCGGGTGCACCTGAACCCCCGCGTCGCCCACCGAGGGGAAGACCAAGGAGTCCTTCTCCGGGAGCACGAACCGATCGAGGTGCTGCTGGAGGACCGGGAGCAGGTGGGGCGGGACTGCGACGTCGCGGATCCCAGCGTGGCTCTTGGGAAGACCCACCGAGACCTGACCATCCACGCGGACCACGCCCCGCCGCACGCGTAAGACACTCGTTCTCATGTCAATGTCACCGCGACGGAGCTCGGACAGCTCTCCGAACCGAAGGCCGCACCACGCCCCCAACAGGACAAGGGCCTGGTACCGGTCTGGCATGCTCTCAACGACGATGCGGAGCTCGCTCAACGACGCCGGCTCGACTCGTCGAGTCGAGGCAGACGTTCCTGCACCCCGGATCCTGCAGGGGTTGGCGGCGATAACCTCGTCAGTCATGGCCGTAGAGAGGATCGCTCGCAGCAGCCCATACGCGTGCGCTCGCTGCGTGGGCTTGGCAGGGTCCAGGCCGGAGTGCCAGATGCGGACCGCCGTGGGGGTGATGTCCCGCATGGCGACATTGCCGAACGCGGGCAAGATGAAGCGGTCCAACTGCCGGCGATAGAGCAGTCGAGTGCGTGGCCTCACGTCCCGGTGACGTAACCATGCTTCGGCGTAGGGACCGAAGGTCTCCGAGGCACGCTGGACACGGGCCCTCCTCGCCTGCACAGGAGACCATTCGTCACGTTGCATCAGACGACGTTCGTCAACCAGCCACGCCTCGGCGTCCGCCTTGGTCTCGAACGTGGACGGCGCGCGGTGGATACCTTGATCCGGTCCCATGTAGTACGCCTGATAGCGCCGATTGGACCTTCGGCGGATGGTGCCGAAGTCGCGCTTGGGCCGAGCCATCCGTCGTCACCTGGCCGTCGCGCTTGGGCATAACTGGGGCATAACTGGAGGGTATGTGGGCCCTCAGGTGTCCACTTGGGTCGCAGCCGTCTGTGGATAACTTCGCAGGTCAGGGGCGCAACCGCAGGTCAGGGGCACAGGCGTGAAGTCCCACGTGAGGAATTCAAATCCTGTCACCCCGACCGCAGTGCTGAGGGCCCTGACCAGCAAGATCACTGGTCGGGGCCCTTCTGCATTCCCCCGCTCGGGAACAGCCGGCCCGTCCACCCCTCATCAACAGCGACGTGGTGTCGTCGGCCAGGAGGCCCACCACCCCGTGCTTCTCGGCATCCCGGTCAGTACATCCCTGGGTCTTCAGTCGCTGCCCACGCGACGCCTGCCTCATGGGCTCGAAGGGCCGGTCGCGCGAGCGTCATCCGCCGCACGTCGTGCCCTCGGAGCGGCCCTGATCAAGGGGCACGACGAGCTGCGGCCGCGACCAGTCCGGTCGGCTCACGGATGTAAACGCTGGATGACGACCTTGCGTACCTCTGGACATGAAGACCGGCTCCGCCCATTATGGACCGCATGTCCGAAACGAGAATGGACTTGTCGTCCATTTCTGGCTCGGCGAAGGGTCTCGCCAAGGGAATCGCGGTGGTCGACCTCCTCGCCTCGAGCCCCCGACCGCTCCGCCTCAGCTCCTTGGGCGAGATCCTCGGCCTCCCCCACGCGACCGTCGTCCGTCTCGTCGACGTCCTCGTACGGCTCGACGTCGTCCGCGTCGACGACCGAGGCGTCTACGGCTTGGGCCCGCGGGTCGCCGCATGGGGTCAGGCGTTCCTCGCCGAGCTCGACATCGCGCGGCTCGCGTTCGACCTCATGGAGGCCCTCGTCGCGGAGACGAACGAGACGTGCTTCCTCGGGGTACTGGACCGCGGCAGCGTCCTCTACGTGGCTGCCGTGAGCAGCCCTCAGCCGGTCCGTCCCGCGGCCACCGTCGGGTCCCGGAACCCGCTGCACTCCACCGGGATCGGGAAGTGCCTGTTGGCGTGGTCCAGCGAGGCCCGCCGGGACGAGCTCCTCAGCGACCCCCTGGAGGCACGGACCGCCAAGACGATCACGGACCGGGACGAGCTCACCCGAGAGCTGGAGCACTCCCTCGAACGCGGATACGTCATCGACGACATCGAGAACGAGGAGGGCGTGCGCTGCGTCGCGGCCCCGGTGTTCGACCACCTCGGTGAGGTCACCGCAGCGTTGTCGGTCTCCGCCCCGGCGTACCGCTTCAGCCGCGCCGACGTCGAGCGCTACGGACCCCGCGCCGTGGCGATCGCCCACGAGCTCTCTGCCCGGGCCGGGTTCCGAGGCAGCCCCAGCCACACGCCGACACCCGACACCGACCTGGAGGTCCGATGAGCGAGAACACCGACGAGAGCTGGCGCGGCACCGTGGGATCGCTGCGCAGCAGTGACCTCGATGCCTTCCTCGCCGAAGGGGTCATCGCGCGTCTGGCCTGTCTCGACGGCAACGGGTGGCCCTACGTCGTGCCCTGTTGGCACGAGTGGGACGGGGAGGCGTTCTGGGTCGTGGCCCGCAAGAAGTCGGCGTGGGCGGGATTCCTCGCCGCCGACGCTCGATGTGCGATCACCATCGACGAGGACGCCGGCCAGCGCAAGGTCGCTGCCCAGTGCTCGGCCGTCCTCGTCGAGGAGCCGAACGTCGGCGGTGACTGGGTGCCGATCGCGGAACGGATGTCCGTCAGGTACCTCGGCGAGAACGGCCCGAAGTACCTCGCGCCCACCCTGGACAAGCAGCGCTGGCTCTTCCGCCTGGAGCCCGTCTCGATGCAGACGTGGCAGGGCGTGGACTGGGCCGAGAAGTACAAGTAGGCCTGACGTGCGCGATGTCGTCGAGCTCGCCTGTGAGCTCATCCGGATTCCCAGCCCCGTCGTCGACGGGGACGAGGTCGATGTGGCCTCGTACCTGTCGCAGGTGTTCACCGAGTCGGGGATCCCTGCCGCGCGTCGCCTGGCGAAGGACCCGAGGCGCCCCAACCTGCTGACCTCCGTGGACTTCGGGTCGGGCGGAGCCCACCTGATCCTCTGTGGACACCTGGACACCAAGCCCGTCGGGGATGCCGTCTGGTCGGTCGACCCGTTCTCGGCCGAGGTGGTCCGGGACCGCCTCTACGGACTCGGGTCGGGAGACATGAAGGCCGCCCTGGCGGCCATGGTGGTGGCTGTCGAGCGCCTGCTGGCCGACCCCCCGGCCGCCGGCAGGGTCAGCCTGCTGTTCACCGCCGACGAGGAGAACGGTGCGGTCTACGGCTCGCAGTTCCTCGCTGACGAGCTCTCCCTCGACGCCGACGCGATGGTCATCGGCGAACCCGGGGGCATCCACGCCGACTTCGACCGCCTCCACGTCGCGAGTCGGGGTCTGGGCCGGTTCGACGTGACCGCCCGGGCCCGGCAAGGCCACTCGAGCCTGTCCGCCCTGCTGGGTGCGCGCAATGCCGGGGCCGACGTGGCTGGCGCCGTCAGCCGCC
Source organism: Phycicoccus flavus (assembly GCF_004025965.2). GTDB lineage: Bacteria > Actinomycetota > Actinomycetes > Actinomycetales > Dermatophilaceae > Phycicoccus > Phycicoccus flavus. Next base: position 26,054 of record NZ_SAYU02000025.1, read on the forward strand.
TCCACGGGGCCGTCCTGGAGCCGCCGCCCCGGCCCGACGGCGTCGACGAGTGGGCCGTCACGGTCAATGCCGGGCTGGCCTACCGCGGCGGGTGGGGCTACGGAGTACTCCCGGACCACATGACCAGCCTCGTCGAGGTCCGTTCGCTCCCCGGCATGACGAGCGAGAGCGTGCAGCGGCAGCTGGACTCGCTCCTCGTCGGCGCTGTCGAGGGAGCCGACCTCCGGATCACCCCCGATGCTTCGGGTGCCCACTGGATCGACGCCACCGCGGTCGCCCCGGCCGGCGGGCCACTGGTCCGTTCGGCGGAATCGGCGTGTTCGACCGTGTTCGACAGCTCCCCTCCACTGACGGTCTTCCCGGGCACCACGGACGCGAGCTGGTTGGCCGGCCTCGGGATCCCGTGCCTTCCGGCACTGGGCCCCGGTCTTCTCGCTCGCGCCCACGGTCCCGATGAGTGGGTTTCGGTGGCCGCCGTCCGCAGCACCGTCGACCTCTACGAACACCTGGCCAGGACCTTCCTCGCTGCCGACCCGGTCGGGGGGACCCATGACTGACGCGCCCACGACCACGACCACGACCACGACCAGTCGCCTGTCACGGCTGTCGAGCGTGCTCGCACCGATGGCCGGCCTGGCGACCGTTCTGCTCCTCGCAGCCGTCACGACCCCCCAGCTGTACACGCCGGAGGTCATGCGGCTGGTGCTCTTCCAGATCGGGATCATCGGGATCGCCGCCCTCGGGCAGACGCTCGTCCTGCTCACCGGCGGCATCGACCTCTCGATCAGCGGCGCCATCGCGCTCACCTCGGTGGTCCTGGCGGTGACGACGAACGGGTCGGACGACCGACTGGTGACCGCGCTCGTGTTGTCGGTCGTCGCCGGACTCACCGTCGGGCTCGTCAACGGCGCGTTGGTCGTCCTGCGGGGGGTGCCGCCGTTCGTGGCGACGTTCGCCTCCTTCGTCCTCATCCAGGGCGTCATCATCGCCTGGACCGGTGGCGCCCCCTCGGGACGCATCCCTGACGGCCTGTCCTGGCTGGGGTCGGGCCGGCTGTTCGACGTCATCCCGGTGCCCGTCCTGGTCTTCGGCGTTCTCGCCGTCGTCGTCGGGGTGGTGCTCGAACGCAGCACCGCAGGCCGACGCCTGTACGCCACCGGCCTCAACCGTGACGCCGCCCGGTTGTCGGGCGTCCGGACGGGGCTCGTCATCGGCTCCTGCTACGTCGCCTCGAGCCTCCTGGGCGTCGTCGCTGGACTGGTCAACGCGAGCTTCACCGGGTACGTCGACGCCGCCCTCGTGCGCAGTCTGAACCTGGACTCCATCGCCGCGGCGGTCATCGGGGGTATCGCGCTCACCGGGGGACGTGGACGCATCGGGAACACCCTCATCGGTGTCGTGTTGCTCGCGGTGCTCCTCACGTGGCTCATCCAGCTCGGCGCCGGGGGCGGCGCCCAGCTCATCGTCTCGGGCGCGGTCATCGTGCTCGCGGTCTTCATGCAGGGCCGACGTCTCCGGATCCCCGGAACCACCGCAGGAAAGAAGGGTCAGCAATGACGAACATCGCGTTCTCCAGGCGAGGGCACAGCCGCACCATCGCCACCTGTCTCGGCGTCGCGGCACTCGTCGCCGTCGCCGGGTGCAGCACCGAGCAGGAGGGTTCGGCCCCCCAGGCGTCCGCCGAGGACTGCCTCAACGCCGACGAGGCGCAGGCGGCCTACCAGTCGTCCTGGTCCTCGGTCGCCGAGGCGTTCGAGCTCGAGGACTTCCAGCCAACCGACGAGCAGGTGTGCCAGGTGGACACGGCCACGTGGAAGGCAGAGCCCAAGCAGGGTGACTCCTACCGGGTGGCCTTCGCCGCCCAGGGCCCCACGAACTCGTGGGGGGTACTGAGCGACGAGGCACTGAGGTACCACGCCGACGAGCTCGGTGTCGACGTCCTCTACGCCGCGGCGAACGGCGACGCGACGACCCAGGTCGACAACATCCAGCAGCTCGCGAGCCAGAACCCGGACGCGATGGTCGTCGTCCCGATGGGTGACGGGATCTCCGGCCAGGTCAAGGCCGCCGTGGACCAGGGCATCCCCGTCGTCCTGTGTTCGGGCGTCCTGCCGTCCTCGAGTGGTGCGGTCTCCACCGTGACCCGCCAGTACGACCTCCTCGGGTCCGCCTACGCCGAGTGGATCGCGAAGAAGCTCGACGGCAAGGGCAAGGTCGCCATCCTCTCCGGCCTGGCCGGCGTGCCGACGGCCGAGTACCAGAAGGCCGCCGCGGAGACGACTTTCGAGAAGTACCCGGACATCGAGGTCGTCACGACGCAGTACACCGAGTGGTCCCCGACCGTCGCGAAGACGGTGGCCCAGAACCTCATCGCCAGCTACCCGGATCTCGACGCCATCTGGTCGGACTCGGGCTACGGCGCGCTCGGAGTCGCCCAGGCGTACGAGGAGGCGGGCAAGCCCGTGCCGCCGATCACCGGTGACGCGATCAACGACTTCATCCTCGCCACGGACGGCAAGGACGTGCAGTACGCGCTCTCCACCTTCCCCCCGGAGATGTCGAGCACCTGCCTCGACACCGCGCTCGGCCTGGTCAAGGGTGAGCCCGTTCTCGACAAGGTCTACATCGACTCGCCGAGCTTCACGGACGCCGACGGCGCCACGTACGCCCGGAAGGACTGTGACGGCGGGCTCCTCGTGCCGTCGAGCGCTCCGGAGCCGCTGCTCACCGAGCTCAAGATGTGCAAGGCCTGAACGAACGTCGACGTGAGGAACGCATGACCGTGTCGCAGCGGACCGCGCTCGGCGCCCGGGAAGTGACCAAGTCCTTCCCGGGCGTCCGGGCCCTCGACAACGTCTCCTTCGCCTGCCGGCCGGGGCGGGTCCATGCCCTGCTGGGGGAGAACGGCGCCGGGAAGTCCACGCTCGTCCGCATCCTGACCGGGGACCAGAGCCCCGACACCGGAACGGTCGTCGTCGACGATGTGGAGGTCGCTCTCGGCTCACCCCGCGAGGCACTGGCCCACGGTGTCGTGCCGGTGTACCAGGAGCTCACCGTGCTACCGGAGATGACCGTCCTGGACAACGTCATGCTGGGGCAGGAGGTCCGGCGCCGGCGATGGCTGGACTCCCGCCGGCAGCTGGACGTGGTCCGTGAGGCCCTGGAGAGGGTGTCCCTCGGCGAGGTGTCCCCGACGACCCTCGCCGGGGACCTGTCACTGGCCAACCAGCAGCTCGTCGAGATCGCCCGGGCCGTGGTGCGCCGGAGCCCGGTGCTCATCCTCGACGAGCCGTCGGCCGTCCTGTCCGGGGACAAGCTGGAGGCGTTGCACGACGTCGTCCGCACGATCGCGGCCTCCGGCACCGCCGTCGTCTACATCACCCACCTCCTCGAGGAGGTCCACGAGCTGGCCGACGACGTCACGATCCTGCGTGACGGAGCCGTGGTCTCGACCGGCCCGGTGGCGAAGTACGACACCGACCGGATCGTCCGCGAGATGGTCGGACGCCAGGTCGAGCAGGTCTTCCCCGACCCCCCCGACCACGGCGCGGCCGTCATGCTGCGGGTCTCGTCACTTGTGCCCCGCGGCTCCGACGCCGCCCCTGTCGACCTGGACGTGCGGGCCGGGGAGATCGTCGGCCTCGCCGGGCTCGTCGGGTCCGGGAGATCCCGGTTCCTGCGCACCCTCGCGGGCGCCCGCAAACGTGCCACCGGCACCGTGGAGCTGGACGGGGACACGGTCAAGGCCTCGATCAACGCGACGATCGACGCGGGCGTCGTCCTCGTCCCCGAGGAACGCAAGCGCGATGGTCTCGTGCTCGACCTCACTGTCAGCGACAACACGACCCTGACCTCCCTCGGCGCGGTCAGCACCTGGGGCCTGCTGCGGACACAGCGGGAGGAGAACGCCTTCGCCGAGGAGCGCGAGCGCCTCGACATCAAGACGGCCGGGCCCCGGCAGTTGACCCGGCAGCTCAGCGGGGGCAACCAGCAGAAGATCGTCATCGCCAAGTGGCTGCAGGTCTCGCCGCGGGTGCTGCTCCTCGACGAGCCGACGAGAGGGGTGGACATCGGGGCCAAGAACGAGATCTACCGGATCATCCGGGAGCTCGCCGCGGAAGGGATGGCCATCGTCATCGCCTCGAGCGAGCTGGCCGAGGTGGTCGGCCTCGCCCACCGCGTCCTGGTCTTCCGGGACGGAGCGGTCGTCGGAGAGGTCGGCCGGAACACCGAGAGTTCGGAGAAGATCATGCACCTCGCGCTGGGAACGGCCTCGTGAGCGCGGCCACCGTGGCCCGCCCGGGCCCGAGCCTCTCCTCCCTCGTGCGCGGCGGGGGTGCCGTCTGGGTCGTCGTCGCCGTCATGGTGGTGTGGCTGAGCGCGGTGCGCGGGGGCGGCTTCTGGAGCACCGGGAACCTCGCCGCCCTCCTGTCCGGCGCGGTCGTGCTCGGACTGGTCGCTCTGGGTCAGCACATCGTCGTCCTCACCGGCGGGATCGACCTGTCCGTGGGGTCGATGGTCACCCTGACCTCACTGCTCACGGCCGTCCTCATCAACGGCTACCCGATCCGCACCGTCCCCGTGGTCGTGGCGATCGTCCTCATCGGGGCACTCATGGGCGGGATCAACGGTTCCCTGGTCAGCATCGCCGGCCTGCCGCCGTTCATCGTGACGCTGGGGATGCTGTACCTCGTCAGTGGTGTCGCCCTCACCGTCAGTCCGACCCCGGACGGCCGGGTCACCTCGGCCCTCACCGGCTTCGCGACGTCGACCTTCGGGCCCGTCCCCGCCCCCTTCCTCGTGCTGCTGGCGTCCGTCGTCGTCATCTGGGCCCTGCTCACCCGGACCGCCTGGGGCCGGCACGTGTTCGCCGTGGGCGGTGACCAGCACGCCGCCCGCGCGGTGGGCATCGGGACCACCAGCGTGCTCATGCGCGCCTACGTCGTGTCGGGGACACTGGCCGGTCTCGCGGGTGTCCTCCTCGCCGCCCGCACCGCCATCGGCTCTCCGACGGCGGGCACCGGCCTGGAGCTCTCCGCCATCACCGCCGTCGTCATCGGGGGCACCTCGCTCCTGGGTGGGCGTGGGTCCCTGCTCGGGACGATGGGCGGGGTGGCGCTCCTGTCGCTCATCACGAACTCGATCACGTTGCTCCAGTTCCCTTCGACCCTGACCGACCTCATCCGGGGCCTCATCATCATCGCCGCGGTCGCCGTGTTCGTCGTCAAGCGGAAGGAGTGACGGTGATGCGGATCGACGCCCACGTCCACCTGTTCGACCGCACGGAGCACTCCCCGCGCGCCGTCGACGACCTCGCGCCCGCGGACCGCGAGGCCACCATGGACAGCCTGCGCGAGCGGCTGGCCTCGGCGGGGCTCGACGGCGCCGTGCTCGTACCGCTGGGGACCGAGGACGACACGGTGCGCACGGCCCTGGCCTCGCTGCCGACGTCCTTCGCCGCCGTCGCGGTCGCCTCGCCGGCCGACCAGGGACGCGCGGGCGGCGACCCCGTGGCGGGGCTGCGGGCGCGCCGGGACGGGTTCCCCTTCCGAGCCCTGCGGACGATGTGGCTGGGGGACCCGGGGCGTCCCCTCTCGGAGTCGCCGATGCTCCCGGTCCTGACGTGGCTGGCGGCCGAGGGTCTGGTCCTGTGGAGCTATCTCCCGCCGGACCAGGTCTCGCTGCTCGACCAGGTGGGGGACCTCGTCCCGGAGCTGCCGGTGGTGCTCAACCACCTCGGGCTCGCCCCGTACGACATGCGCGTCGACGACCACCGCCGGCCCCGCTTCGCTCAGGGATTCCCCGAGCCGGAGGTCGAACGTGTGCTCCGGCTGGCACGGCATCCCCACGTCCACCTCATGTTCTCGGGTCACTACGCGCTCTCGGCGACCGAGCACCCGTACGCCGACCTCCGCCCCGCCGGCAGGCGTCTGGTGGCCGAGTTCGGCGCCGAGCGCACGCTCTGGGGATCGGACTGGCCCTGGATCGACGAGGTCCCGGGGTACCGGCAGACCCTGGCCGTGCTCGGGACCGCGCTGCCGGAGCTGTCCGACGAGGATCGTGACCAGATCCTCGGGGGCACCGCCTGCCGCCTCCTGGGCATCCCCACCACCGACCGAGAGGGACACGAAGACTGATGCCTGCCGTCACCCCCAACGCGGACCGGATGCCCCGATCCGGGATCCGTCGCGTCATGGACGCTGCCTGGGCGTCCGGGAAGCCGTTCATCGGCATGCACGTGGGCGAACCGGACTTCTCGCCGCCCGACCACGTCGTCGCGGAAGCGGAACGCGCCTACCGGGACGGCGACACCCACTACGTCCCGAACGGCGGCGTGCCCGAGCTGAGGCAGGCGCTCGCCGCGAAGCTGCTCGAGCAGAACGGCGTCACCGCCGCGCCCTCCGAGATCATCGTGACGGCCGGAGGGGCGCAGGCCCTCCACCTGGCGCTGTCCCTCACCGTGGCGGCCGGGGACGAGGTGCTCATCCCGGACCCGGGCTGGCCGAACTACCGGATGGCCGTCGGCCTGCTCCAGGGCGAGCCCGTGGGGTACCCCCTGCGGGCCGAGGACGACTTCGTGCCGCGGCTGGAGGAGCTGGAGGGGCTCGTGACGCCCCAGACCAAGGTCATCGTGGTCAACAGTCCCTCGAACCCGTTGGGCACCGTCCTGTCGGCCGACGTCCTCGAAGGGCTCGTCCGCCTCGCCGAGCGGCACGGGCTCTGGCTGGTGTCCGACGAGTGCTATGACGCGCTGACCTACGGAGTCCCGCACGTCTCCCCCGCGACGTTCGACCACTCGGGAGTCGTCCTCTCGGCGTTCTCCTTCTCCAAGACCTATGCGATGACGGGAGTCCGGGTCGGCTATCTCGTCTGCCCACCGAGCGCGGCAGCGGTCGCGGCGAAGCTGCAGGAACCGATGATCGCCTGCGTCAACGCGCCGGCCCAGCGGGCCGCGGTCGCTGCCCTCACCGGTCCTCAGGACCGCGTGCGCATGATGCGGGACTCCTACGACGAGCGCCGTCGCCTGGCGACCGACATGCTCGAGGCCCAGGGTCTCCCCTTCGTGCCACCCAGAGGGGCCTTCTACGTGTGGGTCGACGTCAGCGAGCTCAGCGGTGGCGACGTCGAGGCCTGGGCGGTGAGACTTCTCGAGGAGCACCTGGTGGCCGTCGCCCCGGGGACGGCGTTCGGACACGGTGGCGAGGGATGGGTCCGCCTGTCGCTGGCCACGTCGACGGGGGACATCGAGCAAGGCATCGAGCGGATCGGGAGGATGCGATGAGCGAGCCGGAGACGGTGTCCGCCCTCGGACGGCTGGCGGCGAGCCCCGTCATCGCGATCCTGCGGGGTGGGGATCTCGGAGCGACCCGCGCTGCCGGACACGTTCTCGTCGAGCACGGGGTCCGCTGGCTCGAGGTGACGACGAACTCCCCGGGGTGGGTGCAGGCCGTCGCCGACCTCGCCGACACGGGGGCGGAGGTCGGTGCGGGGACGGTCCGTACCGCCCGGCAGGCACACGAGGCGGTGGCCGCCGGAGCGCGCTTCCTCGTCTGCCCCGACACGTTTCCCGAGGTGGGCGAGGCAGCGCAGTCGCTCGGTGTCCCGTGGTTCCCGGGGGCCGCGACAGCCACCGAGATCGCCCACGCGCACCGGCTCGGCGCGACGGCGGTCAAGATCTTCCCCGCGGCCCAGTGCGGCGGACCGGCCTTCCTCAAGGCGGTGGCAGCGCCGCTGGACGACATCCCACTCGTCCCGACGGGCGGAATCGCCCTCGACGACATCGACGCCTACCTGGCCGCGGGGGCCGTCGCCGTCGGCCTGGGCTCCCCCCTGCTCGGGGACTCACTGACCGGTGGGTCCCTCGACGATCTCGCCACCCGGACCGTGACGGCCATGACGGAGGCGGGACTTCGTGGTTGACGTCGTCACGGTGGGGGAGGCGATGGGACGGCTGTCCTCCCAGGGGATCGGACCGCTCCGGCACTCCGCGGCCCTGGACCTCGGAACCGCCGGCGCCGAGTCCAACACGGCGATCGGGCTCGCGCGCCTCGGCGTCCCGGTGCAGTGGGTGGGCCGGGTCGGGGACGACGAGTTCGGCCGGCTGGTCATCAGCACGCTGCGCGGAGAGGGCGTACAGGTGCACGCGTCCGTGGACTCCTCCGCCCGGACCGGACTGCTGGTGCGTGAGCGACGGACCGCCGCGGTCACCCGCGTCAGCTACTACCGGGACGGCAGCGCGGGGTCGCGTCTGGTTCCCGCGGATCTCGACGAGGACGCGATCAGGGGGGCCGAGGTGCTGCACCTGACCGGTATCACACCGGCCCTCAGCCCGACCACCCATGCCACCGTCACGGCGGCCGTCGAAATCGCCACGTCGGCGGGGGTGGCGGTGTCGTTCGACGTCAACTACCGCTCCACGCTCTGGGACCCGATCTGCGCCGCCGAGGCGATACGACCTCTGGTCGCCTCCGTGGACCTGCTCTTCGCCGGGCTGTCCGAGGCGCGCCTCCTTGTCGGTGAGCACGTCGCGGACGAGGATCTGGCCGCCGCGGTCCAAGCCCTCGGGCCGAGCCATGTCGTGCTGAAGCACGGGCGTCTCGGCGCGTCCTCGCGGGTCGACGGTGACGCCTTCACGTCCGGGACGTTCGTGGTCACCGAGGTGGACCCGATCGGTGCCGGGGACGCGTTCGCCGCCGGGTACCTCTCCGAATGGCTCGCCGGGGCGGATCCAGCGGCGATGCTCGACACGGCCGCCCGGTGCGGAGCCCTCGTCGTCAGCGTTGACGGTGACTGGGAGGGCCAGCCCACGCGGTCCGAGCTCACCCTGCTGGACGCCGACGACGTCCACCGGTGATTCTGGCCCCCGAGGAGAACACGCCGCACGGTCCGCGGCGCCGGACACCGGGCGGTGGGTCCGACGGGCCGGCGGGGGGGCGGGGGCGGTGGTCCTCCCGGTTCATCCGGAGGGGCGGGTGGACCCAGGCGGCCAGGCGCGCAGGATCGCGTCCAGCGTGTCGACGACCCGGACCCAGGACTCCTCGGGGGGCGGGTCGCTGTGGTCGAACGAGCCGGCCGCCTCGAGGTCCACGACCCCGTGGACCAGGCCACTCATCACCCTGATCGCGTGCACCGCCTCCGCGGGGTCGGTGATGTCGTAGCCGCGCAGGACCGCGCGCAGGAGGTCGGACTGGCGGGGGCCGGCGCTGTCGGCCGCGGTCCGGGTGTCGAGTCGGGTGCGTGACGCGGCGTAGCGGCCGGGGTGGGCGATCGCGTACGCGCGCAGGGTCTCGGCCAGGGCCTGCACCGCGTCCCGGCCGGCGCGACCCGCCAGTGCCGCGCCGAGCTCCTCGGCGATCTCGGCGAGGGCCGTCAGCGCCACCCGCTCGCGGAGGTCCTGCTCGCCGGCGACGTGGGCGTAGAGGCTGGGCGCCCGCACCCCGAGCTCGCGGGCCACCGCCGCCATCGTCATCGCCGCCGGCCCCGACCTGTCGGCGAGGTCCGCCGCGGCACGTGTCACCACGTCGGTGCTGAGCCGGCCCCGTGGCGGGCCACCGGCCCCGTCCGTCCTCACGACAGCGCCCGCCCGACGAACGCCAGCACGTTGCGCCGCAGGCGGGCGAGGCGCTCGTCCACCGACAGGGTCTCCTTGAAGAAGCTCACACCCGGCGGCTTCAGGACGCCGCGGGCGTGTCCCGAGCACTCCAGTGCCGCGCACATCTCCGCTCCGACGGTGTTCCCCTGCCGTCCCGCCGTCCCGGCCCGTGGCGCGACCATGAGCGCGACTCCTGACCGACGTGCGTCGTGGCGCAGAGGGCGCACATCCGTGCCCGCCGCGTGCCGCCGACGCCCGACGAACGCCTCACCTGGACCCCGACCAGGCCGTGCTCGGGGGTGGGCACGACGAGGTAGCCGACCAGCGGGGACCGCGGGTCGAGCCAGGACAGGTGTCCCAGGTCCTCCCACGGCTGCGTGTCGAAGTCGGGTGGAAGTCCCATCCGTCGGATCTCCCCCCTCGTGGCGTTGACGACGCTGCCGCGGATCTCCCGCTCGCCGAGGACGTTCATCCGACCAGTGTGCGATCACCTACGGAAATTAGCCAAATTGGTAATAACCGTAGTCCAGGTCCGGACGTCGTCCACCCCGCCGAACGGCCTCTGCGGTGCTCGGCACCTCCACCCCGACGTGGCTGGAGAGCCGGGACCGACCGACGGAAGCGGTGGGTCCCGGCCCTCGCCTCCACGTGGGAGGAGGCTCCCCCACTCAGCCGAGCAGGCTGGTGACGAGCCGGACCGACGTCGCGAGGATGGCGACGAAGCCGATCGCACCCACGACGTTCTGCCACGGACGGTTGCGCAGGTCGCCCATGAGGTCGCGGCGGTTGGCCATGACGAGGATGAGCAGACCGAGCACGGGCGCGACGAGCACGGTGAGCGACTGGGCGACGACGATGAGCTGCACCGGCGACCCCTGGAACGCCAGCGCCACGGCGAGGCCGAACCCGAGGATGCTCGCCGTGAAGGCCTTGGCCGTCCGCGATCCCGACGACGGGCCTCGACCCAAGGCGTCGGAGAGCATCGTGCCGCCGGCCGTGGCGTTGGCGACCATCGAGGAGAACGCGGCGCCGGAGAGGCCGAGGGCGAAGAGCAGGGCGCCGGCCGAGCCGGCGAGCGGCTCGAACACCTTCGCCAGGGCGACGATGGTGGCGGCCTTCTCGCCGCTCGCGCCGAGCACGGCGGCGGCCACGACGATGACGAGCGCGGTCATGATGCCGGGCGCGACGATGCCGGGCACGGTGTCGACCGTCGTCACGTCGCGGTAGTCCGCCGCGGTCCGGCGCCGCTCGCGGGTGCAGTAGGCCGTGTAGAACGCCGCGTTGATGGAGAAGTTCGTCCCGACGAGGGCGACGACGAGGACCGTGCTGCCCTCGGGCAGGACGGGCACGAGCCCGTACGCCGCCTCGGCCCAGTCGGGGCGGGAGATGACGGCGCTCGCGACGAACCCGATGGCCATGAGCGCCACGACGGCGACGAGCACCCGCTCGATGACGGAGTACACGTTGCGGGCGAGGAGGACGAAGGCCACGGCGACCGTGACGACCACCGACCAGAAGATGGGCTTGCCGCCGAAGACGAGGGAGAGTCCGAGACCGGACCCGACCGCGTTGCCGACCGAGAACATCAGGGTGATGAAGAAGACGCCGAAGCCCGCGACCCAGCCGACGGGACGGCCCAGGTGCTCCTTGATCGAGGTGATGAGCGAGACCGGTGCCTGGATGCCCAGGCGGACGCTCATGTCGGTGTAGCTGATCATCAGGACCGTCGAGACGACGATGACCCAGACGAGGGTGTACGCGTACGTGCTGCCGGCCTGGACGGCGGTCGTGAGGTTGCCGGGGCCGAACTGCCACGCACCGACGACGAAGGCCGGGCCGACCAGGGCCAGCAGCTGCCAGAGCGTGCGGCGGGGGCGGGCGCCGGTCGAGGGACCGGGGCCGGGTACCCGGTCGGTGGTGGTGCTGGAGCCGTGCTCGCGCATTGCGAGTCCTTCCTCTGGCGGCAGCGCCGCCGGTCGTCGTTGACCGTGATGAGTGGCCACCGGCGCGAGGACTCCAGTCTCTCGCGCCGGCGGCGGTTCGGGCCGGGCCCGGAGGAGTCAGGCGTCGACGGTGGCGCGCGCCAGGCCGGCGCTGGAGAGCGCGGCGGCGATCTCCGCGCCGGCGCCGTCGGCCAGCGGCAGGAGGGGCGAGCGCACGGTCGCGTGCTCGAGGATCCCTCGGGCGACGAGGCCCTCCTTCAGAGCCACCGTGCCCTCCATGTGCGACCCGCGGTGGTAGACCTGCTTGGTCACCGGGAGCAGGCGGTCGTGGATCGCGCGCGCCGCACGGTAGTCCCCGGCCCGGCCCGCAGCGATGAGCTCGACGAGAGGCTCGGGGGTCAGACCGCCGTAGCCGACGAGCGCGCCGTCGACGTCGAACATCGTGTGCAGCAGGTACTCGTCGTGGCAGGTCAGGATCTGCAGGTCGGGGAAAGCGGAGCGCAGCGCCGGGATCTCGGTGTCCCAGCGGCGCATGTTCCGCACACCGTTCTTCGTCGCGAAGACCCCCTCCTGGCCCGCGATGTCGAGCTGGGTCTCGAGGTCGTAGGTGGCCTGGGTCGCGTCCGGGTACTGGAAGAGGATGAGGGGCAGGCCGCTCGTCTCGTAGATCTCCCGGTAGCGCGCCTGGGGCGCCCCCGCCTGGTACCCGAAGCGCAGCCAGCCGTGCGAGGGGTAGACCAAGCCTGCCGCGGCGCCGTTCTCGACCGCCCGGGACGCCTCGAGTGCGGCGACCGTGCTGCCCTCGCCGGTGATCCCCGCGATGATCGGCAGGCGGTCCTGGACGGCCTCGCGGAAGGCGCGGATGGTGAGCGCGTGCTCGTCCTGGGTGAGGAAGGTGCCCTCCCCGGCGTGGCCGAGGACGACGAGGCCCTTGACCCCGTCGACGGAGGCGAGCCATCCGCCGAGCCTGTGGATGGCGTCCACGTCGACGGATCCGTCGCGCGTGAACGGGGTGACGGGAGCGGGGACGAGCCCGCGGAGGTCGAGAGTCATGGTGACCCTTCCATGGCGGTGGGAACGTTAGTGGGAACGGTTGCAAGAACGTTTGCAAGGATGGCCTGCCCACCCGGTACTGTCAAGGCATGTGGACCGACTCGTCCGGCACGCGGCCCACGGGGTCCGCCGAGGACCCTCCGACGCGGGGAACGGTGACGCTGCGAGACGTGGCCGGTGCGGCAGGTGTCAGCGTCTCGACCGTGAGCCGGGTCCTGGACGACCGGGCACCCCGCTCACGCTCGGCCACCGCCGTCCGCGTGCGGGAGGTGGCCGACCGGCTCGGCTACCGCCGCAACACCTTCGCGTCCGGGCTGCGCCGGGGTACCACGGGAACCATCGGGGTCGTCGTCCCTCGGCTCACCGACGCCGTGATGGCCATGGTCTACGAGGCCCTGGAACGGGCCGCCCGCGCCCGGGGCCACTTCGCCATCGTCACGACCAGCGGGGACGAGCCCGAGGGCGAGCAGGAGGCCGTCGACACCCTCCTCGGACGGAACGTCGACGGGCTCGTGCTGGCCTCGGTGCGGCTCGGCGACGAGCTGCCGGGACGGCTGCGGGCGGCCGGCGTGCCGCACGCGCTCGTCATCCGGACCGACGGCACCAGCCCGTCGTCGGTCGGGGACGACGAGGTCGGCGGCTACCTCGCGGTCCGCCACCTGCTCGACCTGGGACACGAGCGGATCGCCCTGGTCACAGGGCCGATGTTCGCCTCGAGCGCACGCGGCCGGCTCGACGGTGCCCGCCGGGCACTCGACGAGGCCGGCGTGGACATCCCGCAGGACTGGGTGGTGGGCGAGGGCTACCGGACCGAGCACGGGATCGCGGCCGCCGAGTCGCTGCTCACCGGCTCCGAGGCGCCCACGGCGGTCTTCGCCGCGAACGACAACCTGGCCCTCGGGGTCCTCGCGGTGGCGCACCGGCGCGGCCTCCGGCTCGGCCGCGACCTCGCCCTGGTGGGCTACAACGACACCCCCGTCGTCGCCACCCTGTCCGTGCCGATCACCTCCGTCCGGGTGCCCTTCGACCAGATCGCCACGACGGCGATGGAGCTGCTGCTGACCCCGGACGCCCCGGACCCGGTGCGGCGTGCACTCCCGACCCTCATCCCCCGGGCCTCGAGCGGACGGCCCCTCCGGAACGCCTGACCTCTCTGCCCGCGACGAGCCCGTCGTCGGCGGACCGGTCCTCGCCGCCAGGACGTGAGCGCGACGAGCAGTCGGGGTCGAGCACGGTTTGCTGGTCGCAGTGGGCTGCCGACCGGTCCGGCGAACGCGAGCGCCGTCGGCCCCGGGCCGGCGCGCGCCCTACCCCCGGCCCAGCTCGGTGAGGACCCGCGTCACGACCGCGTCGGTCGACAGCCCGTACCGGTCGTGCAGCGTCGGGAGGGCGCCTGCGTCGAGGAACTCGTCCGGCAGCGCGACCGGACGCAGGGGCACCGACACCCCTCGCCGGACCATGGCCGACGCGACCGTCTCGAACAGGCCCCCGACGACGGAGTGGTTCTCCAGCGTCAGCGGGAGCCGGGGACCGTCGATCTCCCGCAGGACCGTCTCCTCGTCGAACGGCTTGAGCGTCGCGCAGTGCACGACCGACACGTCGACGTGGTGCTCCGACAGTCGTTCCGCGGCCAGCAGCGCCCGCATGGTCATCAGGCCCGAGCTGACGAGCACGACGTCGTTCCCCGGCCTGACGACGGCCGCGCGGCCGATCTCGAACCGGTAGTCGTACCGGTCCAGGACGCGCGGGACCGCGCCGCGCAGCAACCTCAGGTACGCGGGCCCCGGTGCCGCCGCGAGCGCCGGGACCGCCTGCTCGACGTCCACCGCGTCCGCGGGGTCGACGATGACCAGGCCGGGGATCCCCCGCAGGATGGCGACGTCCTCCGTCGCCTGGTGCGAGGGTCCGTACCCGGTCGTGAGTCCCGGAAGTCCGCCGACGATGGTGACGTTCAGCTGCGGTTCGGCGATGTCGAGCGCGATGAAGTCGTAGGCACGGCGCGTCGCGAAGACCGAGTACGTGGACGCGAACGGGACCAGGCCGGTCGTCGCCATGCCCGCGGCGACGGTCATCAGCGCCTGCTCGGCCATGCCGACCTGCACGAAGCGTGAGGGGTGCGCCGCGGCGAAGACGTGCATGTCCGTGTACTTGCCGAGGTCCGCGGTCAGGCCCACGACGCGCTCGTCCCGCTCGGCCAGCTCGGCGAGTGCGTGCCCGAACGGCGCCTGCGTCGTGGGGACACCGTCGTCGGCGATGGACGCGATCATGGCGGCGGACCGCTGGGGCGTCGAGGCGCTCATCGCCGTCCTCCCTCGTGCTGCTCGGTGAGCTGTCGCATGCACCGAGGCCACTCGTCCTCGGCGATCTTCATGAAATGCAGCTTCTCCCGACTCTCGAGCATGGGGACGCCGGCGCCGAGGCGGGTGTCGCACAGCACGATCTGCGGGACCCCCACGGGCGTCATCCGCGACGCCGCGAGCCCGACGACGTCGACGAGCGCCCCGACGTCGTTGCCGTCCACGCGTGTGGCCCGCCATCCGAACGACTCCCACCGCGCCACCTGGTCGTCGACGTCGAGGACCTCGCGGGTCGGGCCGTCGGCCTGCATGCCGTTCATGTCGACGAAGGCGAGCAGGTCGCCGGTCCGGTGCGACGACGCGGCCATGGCGGCCTCCCACGTCGACCCCTCGTCGAGCTCACCGTCGCTGAAGAGGACGACGGTCCGGCTCGGACGAGCCTGGAGCCGCTGGCCGAGGGCCGTACCGACGGCGAGACCGAGACCGTGGCCGAGGGACCCGCCCGAGATCTCGACGCCCGGGGTGTACGTCGACATCGCCGACATCGGTAGGCGGGAGCCGTCCGCGGCATACGTCCTCAGCTCCTCCACCGGGATGGTGCCGGCCTCGGCGAGTGCCGAGTAGAGCAGCAGGGCGTAGTGCCCCGTCGAGAGCAGGAAGCGGTCCCTGTCCGGCCAGTCCGGGTCCTGCGGACGCAGGCGCAACAGGTGCGTGTAGGCGACCGCGAGGATGTCGGCGGCCCCCAGGCCCTGCGCGACGTACCCCTCCCCCTGCGCCTCGCCCTGGACGAGGACACCCATCCGGATCCGGTGGGCCGCCTCACGGCAGGCGGCGACGGCCGTGTCCCTCGTCCGCGTCGTCGGCGTCCTGGACGTCAGCACGACGCACGCTCCTCGTCGTAGCCGTCGATGGCAGCGACCTTCTCGGCGCTGGGTGAGGACGGGTCGTAGACGTACCCGAGCCACTCACGCACCAGGCGGCGCGCGAGCTCCACCCCGATGACCCGCTGCCCGAGACACAGCACCTGCGCGTCGTTGCTGAGCACCGAGCGTTCCACGGAGAAGCTGTCGTGCGCCGTCACCGCCCGCACCCCGGAGACCTTGTTGGCGCTGATGGCGACGCCGAGCCCGGTGCCGCACACGAGGAGCGCCCGGTCGGCGTCCCCCGTGGCGATGCGGCGGGCGGCCTCCACCGCCACGTGCGGGTAGGCGGTGTGCTGGTCCGACCCGACGCCGACGTCGACCACCTCACGGACCCGCGGGTCCTCCTCCAGGTCCCGCTTGAGCGTCTCCTTGTAGTCGAGGCCGGCGTCGTCGGAGCCGACGACGATCCGCCAGGTGTCGGTCATGGTGTCCGTCCTTCCGAGAGGGGTCATCGTCCGGCCGCGGAGTCGTCCGCGACGGCGTGGGTCAGGGTTCGCGCGCAGAGCACGAGCGAGACCGCCCCGGGATCGGGAGTCCCGACACTGCGCTCGGCGAGGGGACGTGCACGCCCCACCTGCGGTCGGAGCCCGGCGGTCGCGCGCGCGGCCTCGTCGGCGCGGGTACAGGCGTCCCGCCAGGCGTCGAGCGCCCGCCTCTGCCCGGCGAGGCCGTCCTCGAAGGCGTCGGCGAGCGGGACGAGGGCGTCGAGCATCGTCTTGTCCCCGACGTCCGCGCCGCCGAGCTCACGGAGCCGGTCGACGCCCGCGCGCACCGCCTGCGCGAGCACGCGCCCGTCGACCGTGCGGTCGTCCCCCAGCACCGACCCTCCTGCCTCCAGGGCGGCACCCCAGAGGACACCGGAGGTCCCTCCGGCCTGCGCGGCCCAGGCCCGTCCGGCCAGGGCGAGGAGCGTCGACACCCCGGCTCCCCGGTCCACCGCCGAGTGCGCCGCCGCGCAGGCCGCGGTGACACCCTTGACCATGCCGCGGCCGTGGTCGCCGTCCCCGGCGACCGAGTCCAGCCGGCCGAGGTCCCCCTCGGCCTCGACGAGCGCCTCGCGCATGCGGTCGAGCACCCGGGTCGCCACGACCGCGACGTCCCGGGACCCCGCGGAGGAGGCGGGGATCTCCGGCGCCAGGTCCTGCGCGCTGACGGTCCCGCGCCGCGGGCCGACGACCGGCCTCGCTGGGCCCTTGCGGTACGCGGGCGTGTCCGCCGCCGCCGTCCACCGCGGTTCGAGCTCGTCGTCGAGGAACACGAGGGTGAGCGAGATCCCGGCCATGTCCAGGCTCGTCACGAGCTCGCCGACCTCGGGTTCGACGATCGTCCAGCCCCGCTCGCGGAGGAGGCGGGCCGCGGTGCGCCACACGACGAACAGCTCCTCGTACTTCGTCGCACCCAGCCCGTTGAGGATGGCACCGACCCGTCGGGTCGAGTCCTCCGGTGCCTCCGCGAGGACACGGTCGACGAGCATGGCGGCGAGCACCTGCGCCCGCGGCAGCTCCTCGGTGGCGATCCCCGGCTCGCCGTGGATCCCCAGCCCGACGCCCATGGTCCCGGGCTCGACCGTGAAGAGCGGCTCGTGCGCACCGGGCATCGTGCAGCCGGCGAGGCCCACACCCATGGTGCGCGTGCGGTCGTTGGCGTGCCGTGCCAGCCGCTCGACCTCGTCGAGCGAGAGCCCTTCCTCGGCCGCGGCGCCCGCGACCTTGAAGACGACGAGGTCCCCGGCGATGCCGCGCCGCTTCGCCACGTCGTGCGGTGGCGCGCTGGCGACGTCGTCCGTGACGTAGAGCGTCCGGGTCTCGTACCCCTCGCGGACCAGCCGGTCACGTGCGAGGTCGAAGTTCATGACGTCACCTGCGTAGTTGCCGGTGACGAACAGGAGGCCGGCGTCGGACAGCGCCGCCTTGCCCACGTGGTAGGCGTCCTCCGTCGACGGGCTCGTGAAGATGTTGCCGACGACGGCGCCGTCGGCCAGGCCCGGACCGACGACCCCGCAGAACGCCGGGTAGTGCCCGGACCCGCCGCCGACGACCACGGCCACCTTGCCCGGAGCAGTGTCGGTGGCGCGGACCACGCCTCCGGGGACCCCGACCACCCGTCCGGAGTGGACGTCGAGGAAGCCCTCCAGCATGTCGTCCGCGAAGGTGGCCGGGTCGTCGTACAGGTGCGTCATGTCGTGCTCCTCGTCGGGGACAAGTCGTCGTTCGCCGTCAGCAGGTCCAGCACGAGCGCCCGGCTGCGGGCCGCGTCCGCAGGCCGGTCCTCCTCCGCCACGTCGTGCGTCTCGAGCTCGAGCACGTACCCCCCGGAGTAGCCGGCCTGCTCGAGGGC
Source organism: Phycicoccus flavus (assembly GCF_004025965.2). Taxonomy (GTDB): domain Bacteria; phylum Actinomycetota; class Actinomycetes; order Actinomycetales; family Dermatophilaceae; genus Phycicoccus; species Phycicoccus flavus. The sequence goes on from NZ_SAYU02000025.1 coordinate 44,199, forward strand.
GCCGAGGGTCCCGGCGAAGTCGACCCGCCCGCGACCGATCCCGCGGTTCAGGTCGCCGGGCACGGCGTCCCGCAGATGCACCCTCTCGACCCGCGGAGCCACCGCGCGGGCCCACGCGACCTCGTCCTCGTCGGACGCGACGACGTGGCTCACGTCGTAGACGAGCCCGAAGACGTCGGGGCCGATGCTGTCCAGCACGCGGTCGGCACGCTCCACGGTGTGCACGAACCGGCGATGGTGCAGGACCTCGACGAGCAGGCGGACCCCGTGCGCCTCGGCCCGCGCCGCCAGGGCGTGCAGACGGGTGGCGATGAGGTCGAGGTCGCTCCCGACGTCCATGAACGGCTCGTAGCGCGCAGCCCCGCAGGGGACCACGAGTGCCCCGCCCGTGCCCGCGGCGAGCCTCAGCAGCGGCTCCGCCGTCGCCAGCAGGTCCCCGGTGCGTCGTCCGGGGTCGTTGAGGTCACCGATGTCGGAGTTCACCGAGCCGACGCTCAGCCCGTGCTCGGCGACGAGGTCCACGACGGCCTCGACCGAGCCGTCGAACGGCACGGGGACGTGGTCGGTCACCGCCGGGATCGCACCCAGGTCGATGTCGACGACGCCCAGGGACGCGATGAGGCCGAGGGCCTCCGGCAGCGGCCGGAAGCGGAAGGAGATCGTGGACATCCCGATCCGGTCGGCAGTCGTGCTCACCGTGGCCTCCTGCCCGCTCATGCGATGTAGGAGCCGCCGTTGATGTTGTGCGTGCCCCCCGTGATGTAGGCGGCGTCCGCACTGCTGAGGAAGACGACGAGCGCGGCGATGTCCCCGGCGGTCGCCTGTCGCCGCAGGGGCACCGTGGCGGAGAGCCGGGCCTCGTCCTCCTCGTTGGTCGCCCCGGCGCGGATGTCGGTGTCGACGATCCCCGGGGACACGGCGTTGACGGTGATGCCGTGCTCGGCCATCTCCCGCGCCAACGACCGGGTCAGGCCCAGGACCCCCGCCTTGGCGGCCGAGTAGGGGGTCTTGGAGAAAACCCCTCCCCCCATCTGGGCGGACACCGAGGACATGTTGACGATGCGCCCGTACCCCCCGTCGATCATGGCGGGCAGCGCTTCCCGGCACATGAGGAAGGTGCCGGTGAGGTTGATGTCGAGCACGCGGTGCCAGAGCTCGGCGCTGACCTCGAGGAACGGCACGGGACTGGGGACGCCCGCGATGTTCGCGAGGGCACCCAGCGGGGGCAGGTCGGACTGCCGGAGCGACCCCATGGCCTCTCGGACCGAGGACTCGTCGGTCACGTCCACGCGGTGGGCGAGGGTGGGCACACCGTGGTCCGTTCCGATCTGGTCCATCGCGGCGGTGACCGCGTCGGTGTCGAGGTCCAGCCCGGCGACGGCCCAGCCCTCCTCCGCGAAGCGCTTGGCCGTGGCGTAGCCGATGCCTCGGCGGGACCCGACTCCGGTGACGACGGCGGTCCGGGGGCCGACGTCCGTCTGGTAAGCGGACATGGTTCTCCTCAAAAGGGGTCGACGAGGCGCCCTGACGGCACCCGTGCCCGGTCAGGGCGTGATGGTGATGGCGGGGACGTAGGAGACGAGGAGGAGCGTCGCGAGGCCGGCGACGTAGAAGGGCACGAGGGCCTTGGCGACGTTCTCGATCTTCTCCTTGGCGATGGCCGTGGAGATGTAGAGCGTGGTGCCGACGGGCGGGGTGAACAGCCCGAGGGCGAGGTTGAGCGTCATGATGATGCCGAGCTGCAGCAGCCCCAGCCCGACCGCGTCCGCGAGGGGGATGAAGACCGGAGCGAGCAGGAGGATGGCGGCCGGCATGTCGAGGAACATGCCGACGACGATCATCACGACGTTCATGAAGAGGACGACCCCGAAGAGGCCGATCCCGGCCGAGGCGAACCAGGTCGCGAGCTGGGCCGGGAGCTGGCTCACGGTGAGCAGCCAGGCCAGCGCGGTCGAGGTCATGATCAGCCACATGACCACGCCCGTGGCCATCGCCGTCGAGGTCAGGATGCGCAGGAGCTGCGGCAGCCCGAGGTCCCGGTAGACCAGGACGCGCAGCAGGAGCGCGTAGACCGCCGCGACGACCGACACCTCGGTCACGGTCGCGACACCCCCGACGAGGGCGACGATCACGAGGACCGGCATGAGGATCGCCGGCAGGGCCAGGCCCACCTGCTTCACGAGGCGAGCACCGTCGAAGGGTTGACGGTGCCGGGGGTAGCCGTTGCGCTTCGCCACCCACCAGCAGATCGCGAGCTGGCTCACGCCGACGAGGACGCCCGGGACGATACCCGCGATGAACAGCCCGGCGACCGACACGTTGGCGACGGAGGCGTACACGATCATCGGGATGGACGGCGGGACGATGACCCCGATGGTCGAGCTGGCCGCGTTGACGGCGGCCGCGAACCGTGCGGGGTAGCCCTCGCGGGTCTGCCAGGGGATGAGGACGGAGCCGATGCCCGAGGCGTCCGCGACCGCGGAGCCGGAGACCCCGCCGAAGGCCATGGACGTGACGACCGAGGCCTGGCCCAGGCCGCCGTTGAAGCGCCCGACGACGGCTGCGGCGAGGTCGACGAGCTGTCTGCCCAGCTTCCCCGACGCGAGCAGGTCACCGGCGAGGATGAAGAAGGGGACGGCCAGGAGCAGGAAGCTCTGGGTCGACGCGAACGTGCGCTCGACGACGATCCCGATCGGGACCGGGCTCGCCAGCAGGACCGCCGCGCTCGAGGAGATGAGCAGGCTGTAGGCGACGGGGACCTCGAGCAGGACGAGGACGAAGAAGACGACGAAGGCGATGACGACGGCGGTCATGCCGCGACCTCCACTCCGGGGTCGTCCTCGGCGAACAGCCCGGCGGGCTTGGGCAGGCCGAGCACGGTGGCGAGGAGCCGCCCGAGCGCGTTGAGGGCGAGGGCGACGAGGGCGAGGGGGTAGGAGAGGTAGGAGTACATCGCGGGCCATCCCAGGATCGGGGTCCTCTGCCCGGCGTAGCTGCCGGCGAGGACCTGGGCCTGGTACGCCGTGTACGCGAGGGTCACCGCGATGACGGTCCATCCGAGGACGCGGACGACACGCTGGGCCGGCGTCGGCATGCGCTCGACGAAGTAGTCCACCGCGAGGTGCCCGCCCACCGCCGCAGCGGCGACGATCCCCGCGCAGACCAGCCACGGGAAGAGGTAGGTGGGCAGCTCGGTGGCGAACGGCAGGCTCGATCCCGAGACGTAGCGCAGGACCACCGAGACGAGCAACGTCGACCCGATGACGACGAGGCACAGGACGGCCACCGCTCCGGCGCCCAGGGCCAGCGTCCGGTCCAGGACCCCGATCCCCCTGGCGGCGTGCGACGAACGGCCGGCCGCGGCCGGTGTGGAGCCGCCCATCGTCAGCCGTCGCTCCCGGCCGCGTCCTGCAGAGCCTTCACCAGGTCCGGGAACTGCTGGCCGTACTTGTCGTACACACCCTTGGTCGCCTCACGGAACGCCTCCTTGTCCGGTTCCGTGACGGTCATGGAGTTGGCCAGCTCCTGGCGCAGCTGGGCGTTCTGCTCGTCGTTCATCGTCCGCTGGGCGTCGCGAGCGTCCTCGGCGGCCTGGAGGACCACCTGCTGGTCGGCGTCGCTGAGCTTCTCCCACTCGCCGAGGTTCATGACGAACGGGGTGGCCTCGTACTTGTGCCCGGTGAGCGCCAGGTACTTCTGGACCTCGTCGAGCTTGGCGGAGGCGATGTTCGTCAGGGGGTTCTCCTGACCGTCGACCGTGCCCTGCCGCAACGCGAGGTAGAGCTCACCGAAGGCCAGCGGCGTCGGGTTGGCACCGAGGGCCGAGAAGATGTCGACCGTCATCGGGTCCTCCGGCGTCCGGATCTTCAGCCCCTCGACGTCCGCCGGCGAGTTGATGGGACGCGCGTTGTTCGTGATGTCACGGATCCCGTTGTCCCACCACGCGAGGACCTTGAAGCCCTTCTTCTCCGCCTCGGCGGCCAGCTGGTCACCGACCTCGCCGTCGAGCACCTCGTAGGCCTGCCCGGGCTCGTCGAAGAGGAACGGCAGACCGATGAGCCCGACCTGCGGGACGTCCGCGCTCAGCGGCCCTTGCGAGTTGGCGGAGAAGGCCAGTGTCCCGGTCTTGACGGACTGGAGCATCTGCGCGTCGGAACCCAGCTGCTCCGACCCCTGCACCTGGACCGTCAGTCGGCCGGCACTCCCTTCGGACACGGCCTTCGCGAACTGATCCGCGGCGATGGTCCGGGGATTGCCGGGCGCCGCGCCGTGCCCCAGGATCCACGAGCGGGACTCGTCGGCGCCGGTCGAGCCGGAGCCGGAGCCGCACGCGCCGAGGGCCAGGGCTGCGATCGCGCCGACCCCTCCGGTGATGAGTCCACGCCGGGTGGTGTCGAGCGTCATTGCTCCTCCAAGTTCAGTCGTCGTCGGCCGCCGCACCTGAGCGGTGGGAGCAGTATGCTCATGCGCGGACCATAATTGTCAACAGTCAGCAGTTGGATGTCTACAGACAGTCACTCAGCCTGCCGGCCGGACGTCGTCGTGCGATAGTGGCGGCGTGGCCGAGCCCGAGACCTCCAGTTCGATGGCCCCTCTCGCACGGACGACCCTGCGCGAGGAGGCGCTGAAGAGTCTGCGGACGGCGATCACCGGGGGTGTCATCCCCCCCGGCGGTCGACTGGTCGAGACCGAGCTCAGCGCGGCCCTCGGGGTCAGCCGCGGCACCCTGCGAGAGGCACTGCGCTCACTCCAGCAGGAAGGCCTCGTGACCTCCCACCACGGGAGGCTGACGGTGCGGCGCGTGTCTGCGACCGAGGTCCGCGAGATCTTCTCCGTCCGCGCCGCGCTCGAGGCGCTCGCCACGCGCGAGCTGTGCTCGCGGCCGGACCGTCAGGAGCTCGTGGGTCGTCTCGAGACCTTCCTCACCGCGATGGAGGACACCCGAGGGAACCTGGCGGACCAGGCGGAGGCCGACCTCGCGTTCCACCACGAGCTGTGCCGCCTCACGGGCAACGACACCCTCGTGCACGCGTGGGAGTTCCTCTCGGGCCACGTCCGCGTGACGATCATGCACGCGGGCCCCGAGCGGGCCCTGCACAACATGAACGTCGACCGGCACCGTCCGCTCCTCGACGCCCTGCTCGAGGGCGACGCCGGGGCGGCCGCCGGCTTCGTCGAGCGCCACATGGCGGAGGCGGTGGAACGGCTGACCCGGACGGAGGACCCTCCCGAGGACACGGTGCCCCCCTCGGCCGGACGCTCCGCCGCGGGTTCCTGACCCGGATGGGCCTGGTCAGCGTGACGACGTGGACCTACGGGAGGGACCTCGTCGAGACCCGCGGCGGCGCGGGCGCGACCGCCTCCGCGCTGCCCTGGGTCGTCCTCGGCGCGGCCGGAGCGCTCGCGGCCTTCGGTGGGGACCTCTCCCGGCGGCTCGGCGCCGCCCGCTCCTGGGGGTGCTCCTGCTGTGCCTGGCGGGCGGTACCGTGGCGCTGGCGCTCCGGCCGGGCGGGGTGCCGGCCTTCGTCGCCGCCGCGGTCTTCGGCGCGTCCTACGTCGCGCTCACCGGGCTCGTGCTCGTCGGCGCGACCCGGGTGTGGCCGGACGAGGTGGCCGCCGGCGTCGGCGCCGGGTTCCTCGCCATCGCGGTCGGGCAGGCGGTGGGCGCGCCGCTCGCCGGGGTCCTCAGCGGACGCTGGGGCCTGGACGTCGCGTTCGCGGCCGTCGTGGTCGTCGGGGCCCTCACCGCGCTGCTCCGGTTCCCCGACCCGGGCGTCCGGTCGTGGGCGGACCGGGCCGGTCCCCCGGGTGGCGGTCCGCGGCCTCGATGAGGCGCACGAGCCGCGACCGGGTCTCCTCCAGCTCGGCGATGTCCAGGCCGAGCCGGTCGATGATCGCCGGGGGGATGCGTTCCGCGCGTCGCCGGAGCCTGCGCCCCTCGGGGGTCAACCGCACGGCCAGCGCCCGGTCGTCGCGGGCGTCCCGCTCGCGCACGACGAGCCCGGACGCCTCCAGCCGCTTGAGGATCGGGGACAGCGTGGGCGGCTCGAGGCCGATCCGTCGGGCGATCTCGGAGACCCGGAGGGGCGACTCCTCCCAGAGGGCCAGCATCACGAGGTACTGCGGATGGGTGATCCCCATCGGCTCCAGCAGCGGCCGGTAGAGCGCGATGACGTTGCGGCTCGCCACGGCGAGCGCGAAGCACACCTGACGGTCCAGCGCGAGCAGGTCGGCGGGCGGCTCCCCGCCGGCCCCTCCCCGGGTCCCCGGGCTGTGCGTGTCGGCCACGAATTCATCCTACGTGTCCGCGCGGGTAGGTTCGTCCACGAACCATGAGGGCACGAAGTACCTGGAGGACGACATGGACCGGACGTCGCGGCGGGCGCTGCCGCTGGGCTACCGCATCGGCTGGCGGTTCCGCTACGCGGCGGTGAGCGTGTTCGGTCCCGCGCAGCTCGGGTCGGACGACCCGCAGCTGCGGCTGCGCCGGGAGCGGGAGCGACGGCTCGAGCAGGTCCGCCGGGACCGCGGGTCGACGACGCCCTGAGCCGGGCACCGGCCGGGGCCGTGGCGCGGGCCGGGCGGCCCGGCTTCCGGTCCCGTCGCCGATGTGGTCCCATGTGCGCGTGGACCCCGTTCCCGTGTCCCGGGAGGACCCCGCCCTGCGGCTCGACACCGCGCAGGGCCGGTGGGTCGTCCT
>NZ_SAYU02000026.1 GCF_004025965.2 Phycicoccus flavus
GCTCGCGCCGCGGCTCGCGGGCATGGACCCGGCCCGGGTCAGTTCCGAGACCCGCCGCATCGCGGCCCGCGTGGCCGCCGACCAGGTCGCCGAGCACGCCGCGAAGACGAAGAAGGTGCGGACCGTCGAGGTCTGCCCGAGCGAGGACGGCCTCACCGAGTGGTTCGCGCTGCTGCCCACCGCGACCAGCAAGGCGGCGTGGAGCGCCGTCGAGTCCCTTGCTGCGGAGTACCGCGACGTCGACGACACTCTCACCGTTCCGGAGTCCCGGGCCGACGCGTTCGGGGACCTGCTGCTGCGCAACGTGAGCGTCAGCGCGCAGGTGACGCTCGGCGTCCCTGTCGTCACCGGCGTCCCGGACTCCGCCCCGGTCCCGACGGTGCGGACCTTCTCCCCGCGGGACCCCGACGAGACGATCATCGACGCCACCACCGGCGAGGAGGTCCGCATCGGCGACCTCCCCGCCGACACCCAGGAAGACCTCGGCTGGCACGACTTCGCCGACTACGACACCGCCGACGGTCCCGGCGTGCCGACTGCGCTCGAGATGGCTCCCACCCGCCTCGGCAGCGACACCCGCGCCACCGCCCTGGTCTCCGGGGTGCAGTTGCCCGGCCTGGGCTGGGTCGACGCCACCACCGTCGCCGGCATCCTCACCAGCCTCCCCTTGCAGGTCGCCCGGGCGGTCCTGGACGCCGACACCGGCACGCTGGCCTCGATCACGTCGGACGCCTACCGCCCGCCCGCGCGGATGCGGCAGCTCGTCACCACCCGGGACGGCACCTGCCGCATGTACGGCTGTAGTCGCCCCGCCGAGAAGTGCGACCTCGACCACGTCCGGCCCTGGCCCACCGGCCCCACCACCCCCGGCAACCTCGCCGGGCTCTGCCGCCGCCACCACCGCCTCAAGCAACAAGGCCACTGGCGACCATCCCTCGACCCCGACGGCACCCTTACCTGGACCGACCCCACCGGGCGGACCCGCGTCACCGAACCCGCCCACCGCACCGTCCCGGAATTGCCACCGGCATCACCGCCACCGGTCTCACCGAACCCGCGCGATGACGCGTGGGACGACGTCCCCATCCCCTTCTGATCTCACAGCGGGAGCAGAGTGGGGTGACCCACTGTCGCTATTCGGCCCTCTTGCCGATAGCCGCCGCGACCTAAGGCCGCATCTCGAAGAATCGAGCCGGACTGGGCATGGGTGGCTGTCACCTCATCCGTTCGGCCACCCTTGGCGGTCGCCGCCCCGCCACGCCAGCCTCCCGCGCCTCCCCCGCCCGTCAAAGGTCTGCTCCGCCGCTACGCGCCCTTGACCGGCTCCCCCGCCGCGCACGACCGCCGCTATGGGACGACGCCCACCCCTGGACTCACCCCCGACGAGTTGTGTTGCTAGTTCAAGTTAAGCGGCTCATCCCCCGCCAGCCCTGTCAGTACCCGGCAGACCGCAATCGCTGCTCAGCTGCCGCTACAACCTCACTCACCGTTGCCCTGTACTCGTCCTCCGCGACAACTTGTAGGCGATAGGCGAGCGAAGGATTCACCGTTGGGTGGACATCGCGGATAAGGATTTGTTCCAGCACAGTGCCGTCAGGCCTCACCAGAATAAAGTCCTCAATATCGGTCGAACCCTTTGCGATCCAGACCGTATACGAACGCGAGACCTGTGCTGTGGCGGGAGCGGCTGAACTGACGGTTATGGTGATGCTGCGCGAGTTTGGTGGACTTCTATACGCTGAATTCCTCGGCTGATGCCTAGATTGCACGACTTGCTTCTGCATCTTCACCGGCGCAAACAGAGGATCATCCTTGGTGACCTTGTCGTAGGCAGCGGAGAATGCGTCAATGATGACTGACGCGAGCCCATCAACTTCCGGGTGGGTTAGGCCCCCCCTCCCCAGCAACTTCTCCTGCATTAAGGCCATCTGCGTCTTGATGGACGGGCTCTTCGGTCGTTCGAGAGCTCGCACAACCATCCGGACGACATCAACCGCTCGATCAGAAACAAAGGCCACAAAGGGCTGGTAGTTCTCGTCATCCGCAGCCTCTAGCGCGTCGATGTATTCATTCTTCTGATCCGCGAAGATGACCAACGGAACGCCTGGCGATCGGTAAAGGTAAACGGATGCCAGGGCCCGCGACACTCGCCCGTTTCCGTCCGCGAACGGATGGATGCAGACAAAGGCGTAGTGCGAATAGGCCGCTTGTAGCACTGGATGTGCGTCAGCGAACGACTTCCCGCCAAGTTCCGACACTAACCTTGCCATCTCAGCCGGAGTATCAAGCACAGGTGCGTATGAATGAATCAGGCCAGCTTTAATGTTAAAGGGGTTGTTCTTGAACTTTTTGTACTCCCCCTTCGGGAGATCGTGAGATTGCCTTCCCAAATCGGTAATTACAGTGTATTCGTCTTGGGAGGCGCAGATGACGGCGTGCAACTCACGAACCCATGCCTGCGTTATGGGTCGTGAATGCGTGACGGCATCGAGCACCGTGTCATATGCCTCTAGCGCATCATGAATCGCGCGTTCGGCCGACTCTCCCATCACGAGGTGGATGTTGTTCCACGCAGCCGCTCCTGCTGCCACGGAGAAGGTGAAGCTTCGCTCCACTTCGTAAAGGCCCTCGATTGCGCCCGTATCCACGGCCGCCCACTTGGTTGCAGTTCGGATTGCTGCCTCGAAGGACTCTGAATCCCCTTGACTCTTCACGCGATCCAACATCGCCACAAACTGACGCAGCGTTTCGCCGTCAAACTGGACGCTAGCGGCGAACTCCTCGAAAGGGGGGAACGGTTTGTAGGGCTTAGACGGGGGAACAGCATTGGGTGGAATGCTCACCCCAACGAGCCTATCCGAGACCCATCCTCCACACCCGTCGGCGCGATGGGTCGATTGGGAGGTAGTCGTATTGCCGACGGTGCTCCCACCTCGGACCCACTGCACCGTGGGTCAGGTCGCTGGGTGTGTGTCGAGAGAGGGCGACGGGCTCGGCCAGGGGCGCGACGTGAGCGACGGGGTGCCGCAGGCTCTCGCGCGCGGCACCCCGTCGTCCGGGAAAGGTGGGGAGGTCAGTCGGACGTGTCGCCCGACATGCCCTCCTTGATGAGGTTCATGACCGAGGAGTCGGCGAGCGTCGTCACGTCGCCCACCTCGCGGTTCTCGGCGACGTCCTTGAGCAGCCGGCGCATGATCTTGCCCGAGCGGGTCTTCGGCAGCTCGGGGACGACCATGACCTGGCGTGGCTTGGCGATCGGGCCGATCTCCTTGGCCACGTGGTTGCGCAGCTCCTGGACGGTCTCGTCGCCGTTGTCGACGGCGTCTCCGCGCAGGATGACGAAGGCGCAGACGGCCTGGCCGGTGGTCTCGTCGGTGGCGCCGACGACCGCGGCCTCGGCCACCGACGGGTGCGACACCAGCGCCGACTCGATCTCGGCGGTCGAGAGCCGGTGGCCCGAGACGTTCATGACGTCGTCGACCCGCCCGAGGAGCCAGATGTTGCCCTTCTCGTCGTACTTCGCACCGTCGCCGGCGAAGTAGTACTTCTCGCCGAACCGCGACCAGTACGTCTCCTTGTAGCGTTCCGGGTCGCCCCAGATGCCGCGCAGCATCGAGGGCCACGGCTTGGTGAGGACGAGGTAGCCGACCTTCTCGGCCTCGGTGAACGGGTTGCCGTCGTCGTCGAGGATCTCGGCGGAGATGCCCGGGATGGGCTTCTGGGCGCTGCCGGGCTCGAGGGTGGTGACGCCGGGGATCGGGCTGATCATGATGGCGCCGGTCTCGGTCTGCCACCAGGTGTCGACGATCGGGGCGGTGTCGTTGCCGATGTGCTTGCGGTACCAGAGCCAGGCCTCGGGGTTGATCGGCTCGCCGACGCTGCCGAGCACCCGGACCGAGGACAGGTCGAACTTGCCCGGGATGTCCGCGCCCCACTTCATGAAGGTGCGGATCGCCGTGGGCGCGGTGTAGAAGACCGAGACCTTGTACTTCTCGATGATCTCCCACCAGCGGCCCTGGTGCGGGGTGTCCGGGGTGCCCTCGTAGAGCACCTGCGTGGCGCCGTTCGCGAGCGGCCCGTAGACGATGTAGCTGTGGCCGGTGACCCATCCGACATCGGCCGAGCACCAGTAGACGTCGGTCTCGGGGTGGACGTCGTGGACGACGGCGTTCGTGTACGCCACCTGGGTGAGGTAGCCGCCGGAGGTGTGGAAGATGCCCTTCGGCTTCCCGGTCGTGCCCGAGGTGTAGAGGATGAACAGCGGGTGCTCACTGTCCATCGGCTGGGCCTCGTGGGTGTCCGGCTGGTCGTCGACGACGTCGTGCCACCACACGTCGCGCCCCTCGGACCACTCGACGTCCTGCTCGGTGCGCCGGACGACGAGGACGTTCGTCACCGACCCCTCGTCCTTGCCGACCTCGAGGGCGGCGTCGACCGCGGCCTTGAGGGGGGCGGGCTTGCCGCGACGGAACTGGCCGTCGGTGGTGACGACGAGCTTGGCCTTCGCGTCGTCGATGCGGGTGCGCAGCGCCTCCGCCGAGAACCCGCCGAAGATCACCGAGTGGGGGGCGCCGATCCGCGCGCACGCGAGCATCGTGAAGACGGTCTCGGGGATCATCGGCATGTAGACCGCGACCCGGTCGCCCTTCTCGACGCCGAGCGACGCAATGGCGTTGGCCGTCTTTGCGACCTCCCGCTGGAGGTCGGCGTAGGTGATGGTGCGGGTGTCGCCGCCCTCGCCCTCGAAGTGGATGGCGACGCGCTCGCCGTTGCCGGCCTCGACGTGCCGGTCGACGCAGTTGTAGGCGACGTTGAGCTCGCCGCCGACGAACCACTTCGCGAACGGCGCCTCGGACCAGTCCAGCGTCTGCTCGAAGTCCGTGGACCACGAGACCCGCTGCCGCGCCTGCTCCGCCCAGAACCCCTCGTGGTCGGCCTCGGCCTCGTCGTACATCTCCGCGGTGCCGTTGGCCTGTGCCGTGAACTCCGGGTCCGGGCTCAGGTCCATCTCGTGCAGGTGGCTCGACAGGCTGTCGTCGCTCACGGCTGGATCCTCCTCGTCGTCGAGAACTCGCTTTCCGCTCCAGCCAACCCCAGTGCGCCCGTCGAGGCAACCGTCCGGGTGGGCGGCCACGGCGAAGCGGCCGGGGCGGACGACGAGCGGCCACCGGCGGGGTGCCGGTGGCCGCTCGTCGTGCGGGGAGGACCCGCCCCGGTCAGGAGGCGGGGGCGTACTTGACCAGCTGCCGCTGCACGGCCGTCGACATCGAGGCCCGGCCACCGAGGATGACGATGCGCTGGGGCTTGAGGCGGGCCAGCTCGAGCGCCGTCTGCGTGGGCACCGCGTTCGGCGTGACGAGGAGCACGGGCCCGCCCAGGCGACCGGCCGCCGGCGCGCCGGACAGCGCGTCCGGGAAGTTCGTGCCGGTCGCGACGTACGCGACGGGGGCACCCGGGGCGTAGGTCGCCGCGCTGAGCCGCGCCGCACCGTCGTACCGGTTCGTGCCCGCGAGCCGGCTCACCGAGCCCGAGTACGCGCGCAGGCTGCGCTCGACGTCGGCGCTCACCGTGTCGGTCCCACCGAGGATGACGATCCGCCGGGGCTTGAGCCGGGTCAGCTCGGCGGCGATCTGGCTCGGCAGGCTCGTGGGACGGACGAGCAGGACCGGTCCGCCGAGCTTGCCGGCGGGGGCCGCCCCGGCGAGCGCGTCCGGGAATTTCGTGCCCGTGGCGACGTAGGCAACGGCGGCGCCGGGCGCGAAGGTCGCGGCGCTGATCTTCGCCGAGCCGTCGTAGCGGTTGGTCCCGGCGAGCCGGGTCACCGAGCCGGAGTAGGCCCGCAGGGCGGCCAGCACCCCGTCGCTCACGGTGTCGCTGCCGCCGAGGACGACGATGCGCTTGGGCCGCAGGCGGCTCAGCTCGGCGGCGGTCTCCGGCGGCAGGGTGGTGGGCCGGGTGAGCAGCACCGGTCCGCCGAGCCGGCCGGCCGCGGGGGCGCCGGAGAGGGCGTCGGGGAACTTCGTGCCGGTGGCGACGTACGCGACCTCGGCGCCGGGCGCGAAGGTGGCACGGCTGATCGTCGCCGACGCCGCGTACCGGTCGTCGCCGCGCAGCCGCATGAAGCGCTGCGTGGACTGGCGCGGGTCGCCGACGATGACCGCGCCGAGGATGTACGAGCCGTCGTCGTCGCGGTCGGTGTTGGCCAGCCGCATCTTCGGCGAGTAGTTCTGCGGGTCGACGACCTCGACGGCCACGTCGTACGAGCCCGGCGGCAGCGCGGGGGCCGTGACGTTCTGGCTGTACGTCGAGCTGCCGGGCAGCCGGCCGCGCAGGTCGAGCGAGAGCGGGACGGTGGCCAGCCGGCGTCCGGCGGCGTCCTTGAAGACGAGGTTGGTCTGCCAGCGCTCGTACGTGGGGGCGACGCCCTGGTTGCGCAGCGCCAGCGCGACGCTCATCGTCTGCCCGGCGGTGATGGCGCCGAAGGTCGCCGACGTCACCTGGTAGCGGAAGCCGCTCGTGCGCAGGGTCTTCTCGTACGCCGACCGCTGGGCCGCGGTCATGCTGTCGTAGGTGAGACGGCGGTTGCCGCTGGAGATCGTCGACACGTGGTAGCTCGGCACCTGGGAGACGGCGACGAGCGGGTCGCCGTTGGTGCACCACTCCGTGTAGAAGGGCCGGGTCTTCCAGACGTCCTCGAAGCCGTTGCCGGGGTACTGCATGGCCGTGCCGCCGAGGCAGTCGCTGCGCAGGCCGAGGTTGCCGAAGGCCTTGAGCGCGTCGCCGGTGACGGCCGGGCGGTTCGTCCACAGCGGGACGGCGCTCAGCAGGACGTGCTTGCTCGGGAAGGCCTTGGCGACGGCGCCGATGAGCCGCATCGCGTTGGCCTTGGTGATGTCCGTGCCGGCCGGCATCCACTCGCCGTAGGGGCCGAAGCCGCCCACGTCGACGTAGCCCAGGCGCGGGTCGTCCTTGTACTTCGCGCCGAGTGCCGACCACAGCAGCTCCCAGCGGGAGAGGAAGGCCTCGCTGTTCCAGTCCGGGACGGCCGTGCCGGGCTGGCGGGGGACGAAGGACGGCGTGACGGAGGGGAAGTCGGTCCGCAGCTCCATCCAGCAGCCGGGGCAGTACGCCATGACGCGGAAGCCGTACTTGCCCTTGACCGCGCCCGCGGCGGCCAGGCCGGCGTCGATGCGGCGGAAGTCGTAGGCGCCCTTGGTCGGCTCGAGCATCCCCCAGTAGGTGACGTCGCGGTCGTAGCGGTCCGCGGCCGGCCACCCGGTGGGCTGGACCTGCTGGCCCATCCACGTGTACTGGCCGCGCAGCGGGTTGGGGAGCTCGACCGAGGTCGAGAGGGGGCGGGGTCGCAGGACGCTCGACCCGGATCCGGCGGCGGAGCCGGCGGGGGCGGCGGCGACGAGCAGCGCGGGGACGAGGAGCCCCGCGGCAGCGGTCATGGTGGCGGCACGGAGCCACCCGGCAGGGGTGCGCATCGGTCCCTCCTGGGACGTGGATCCTGGTCCGGGGCGGTACGGCGACCGCGTCCGGGACTTACGGGTCACACCGGTCCTCCGGGTGGGCACCCCTGCGCACCACCCCGGAGAGCGCCCCTGCGCGAATACCGGATCGCGGCTCACTGTAGGGGCGGCGCCGCGCGGCCCGCACTCCGATCGGCCGAAATCGGCGGGACGGACGACCCCCTCGTCCGTTCGGCCGGTCCTCGGCCCGTGGGTGGACACGTTGTCCGGGTTCGCGCCGGTCCGGCCGGACGACCTGTGCACGGGTTGCCCACCACGGTCGACACCGGTTCCGTCCGGGCCGTCTTCCGTGGTTCGGTGGAGCCGGCCCACGAGGCCCCGACAACTCACGAGGAGGTGGGTCCGTGTTCGAGGAGGGACAGCTCTACTCGGCCGTGACGACCGACGACGACGGCACCGTGCAGGTGCACCTGGCGGACAACCACCCGGGTCTGCACGACGCGGCGTACCGGGCGCGACGCGGGCGGATCGCGGGGATCTCCCTGGCCCACCGGCCGGGCGAGCCGGTGCCCACCGTTGAGTACGACGACGACGAGCACGGCATCTGGCGGACCGTGTGCACCGAGCTCTCGGCCAAGCACGAGCGCTACGCCCACCCCGAGTTCCTCGCCGGCAAGCACGCGCTCGGCCTGCCGACCGACCACGTGCCCCAGCTGCACGAGGTCACGGCCCTCCTCGAGCCGCTCACCGGCTGGTCCTACACCTGCGCGCCCGGCCTGGTGCCGCTGTGCGACTTCTACGGCGACCTCGGCCGCCGCGTCTTCAACTCCACCCAGTACCTGCGGCACGGCAGCCGTCCGCTGTACACCCCGGAGCCGGACATCATCCACGAGGTCGTCGGGCACGGGAACCAGCTCGCGAGCCCCCGGTTCGCCGCCGTCACCGAGGCCGCCGGGCAGGCGGTGGCCCGCCTCGAGACCGACGACGCCGTCAAGCTCGTCGCCGACGTCTTCTGGTTCTCGATGGAGTTCGGCGTCATGGCCGACGGCCCCGAGCTCAAGGCCTACGGCGCGGGCATCCTCAGCAGCTACGGCGAGATGGACGAGTTCCGCGCCATGGAGATCCGCCCCCTCGACCTCGCCGACATGGGCACCCTCAACTACGACATCACGGCCTACCAGCCGGTGCTGTTCCGGGCCGAGGGCGTGGACCACCTCGAGGACGTCGTCGGGCAGTTCTTCGCCACGGTCGACGACGACGGCGCCGCCCGGCTGCGGGCGCAGGCCGCCGCCGCGGTCTGACGCGCGGGCCCGCCGCGGGCGGGCTCAGGTGCCGGTGGGACCGGGCGTGAGGTAGGAGCGCACGGCGCCGGCCAACAGGGCCGCCACCCGCTGCGGGTCGGCGGTGGCCAGCGGCTCGATGCCGACGACGCGCCGGGCGAAGAGGACGCCGGCGACCGCCGAGCCGACCATCGTCGCGCGCAGGGCCGCGTCGTCGGGGTTCAGCCCCGCGCCCTCGCGCAGCCGCTCGGCCATCGGGGCGAGGACGGCGTGGCCGAGCGCCGCCCGGATCGCCGCGGCCGCCTCGGGGTCCGAGGCCGCGGTGCGCAGCATCGCCTCCATCCGCTGCCCGAGCCGCGGGTCGGTGAGCACCGACGCCAGGACGGCCGCGAACCGCTCCGGCAGGGTGTCCAGGGGGCCGTCCAGCGCGGCCCGGACCCGGGTCACGGCGGCCTCCGGGGGTTGCAGCACCTCGAGGAAGAGCTCGCGCTTGGACCCGTGGAAGTGGACGATGAGCGCCGGGTCCACCCCGGCGTCGGCGGCGATGGCCCGCAGCGTCGCCCCCGCGAAGCCCTTCTCCGCGAAGTGCTTCCGTGCGGCCTCGGCGATGGCCCCCCGGGTGTCGGAGTCGCCCGTGCGCCGGCCCGGACGACGCCCCGAGCGCCTGGACCCCTGCGGGTCGCGCTCCCCGCCCTTGACAGCCATGCCCCCAGGATGGCATAACTCAATGCATGTTGAGTTCAACGCGTGTTGAGGACGCCGACGCGTCCACCATCGACGACCCCCGGCGCCGCCGGCTCGTCCTCGCGACCGTCGGCCTGGCGCTGATGACGGTCGTCTCCGCCGTCAGCGGCCTCAACGTCGCGCTTCCCGAGCTCGCGACCGCCACCGGCGCCACCCAGACCCAGCTGACCTGGGTCGTCGACGCCTACACCGTCGTCTTCGCCGGGCTGCTGCTGCTCGTCGGCGCGCTCGGGGACCGGTTCGGCCGGCGCGGCGTGCTCGTCGCCGGGCTCGCGGTCTTCGGCCTCGCGGCCGCCGGCGCCCTGTTCACCGAGGACCCCGACCTGCTCGTCGCGCTCCGCGCCGTCATGGGGCTCGGTGCGGCCGGGATCATGCCGACGACCCTCTCGGTCATCACCACCTCCTTCCCCGCGGCCGAGCGCCCCCGCGCCATCGGCATCTGGGTGGGCGTGGCCGGCGGCGGCGCCGTCATCGGGCTGTTCGGCAGCGGCCTGCTGCTGGAGGCGTTCGCGTGGAACAGCTTCTTCGCCCTCAACCTCGGGCTCGCGGTGCTCGCGCTGGCCGGCGCCCTGGCCTTCGTCCCGGAGTCGCGGGAGGCCGCCCCCGGCCGGCTGGACGTCACCGGCGGCGTCCTCTCGCTCGTCGCCGTCTCGGGCCTGGTCGTCGGGATCATCGAGAGCGCCGAGAACGGCTGGGGCGACACCCTCACGTTGTCGGCGCTGGCCGTCGGGCTGCTCGCGCTCGCCGCCTTCGTCGCCTGGGAGCTGCACACCGACGACCCGCTGCTGGACCCGCGGCTGTTCCGCGAGCGCGGCTTCGCCACCGGGTCGCTGTCGATCTCCCTCCAGTTCTTCGCGATGTTCGGCTTCTTCTTCGCCGTCCTGCAGTACCTGCAGTTCGTCGTCGGCCTCTCCCCGCTGCAGGCCGCGCTGCGGCTCCTCCCGCTGCCCTTCGTCCTCATCCCGGTCGCCCGGCGGGCGCCCCACGTGGCGGCCCGGCTCGGCTTCCGCCGGGTGGGTGCGCTCGGCCTGGCCCTCCTGGCGCTCGGGCTGTTCACGATGAGCCACCTGACCCGGGACCTGTCGCCGTGGGTGTTCTTCGGCGGCCTCGTCGCCTTCGCCGCCGGCGCCGGGCTGGCCGGCACGCCCGCCACGACGGCGATCACCGAGGCACTGCCGCCCAGCAAGCAGGGCGTCGCGTCGGCGGTCAACGACACCGCCCGCGAGCTCGGGTCCGCGCTCGGGATCGCCGTCCTCGGCGCGGCCCTGGCGTCCGCCTACCGGGCCGACGTCGCCTCCGTCACCGCCGGGCTGCCCGAGCAGGCCCGCGAGGCCGTCGCCGGGTCGGTGGCGGCCACCCGCTCGCCGATGCTGTCGGCCCTCGGCCCGAAGGCGCAGGAGGTCGTCGTCGGCGCCCAGGAGGCGTTCGTCGCCGGTGTCGGGCACGCGCTGACCATCGGGGCCGTCGTCGTGGCGGTCGGGGCGGTCGTCGTGCTGCTTCTCGCCCCCGGTCGCGAGCGGCACTGACGCGGGCGGCGGCCGGCGTCCGCGGGAGGAGGAGGGTCCTCGCCCCGCCGGCCGCCGGCCGCCGCCTGCCGTCAGTGGTCGACCGCGCCGGCCACCCCGTGCCCGGTGAGGCTGCGGACCTCCATCTCGGCGTACTTCTCGGCGTCGAACTCCTTGCTCGTCACCGTGCCGAGCCAGCCGAGGAAGAAGCCGAGCGGGATGGAGACCAGACCCGGGTTGTCCAGGGGGAACCAGTGGAAGTCCACCCCGGGCGGCAGCATCGCGAGGTTCGCGCCGGTCGCCGCGTCGACCTTGCCGGACACGACCGGGCTGAAGGCGATGAGCCCGATCGCCGACACGAGCCCGCCGTAGATGGAGAACAGCGCGCCGCGGGTGTTGAACCGCTTCCAGAACAGCGAGTACAGGATCGTCGGCAGGTTCGCGCTGGCGGCGACGGCGAAGGCCAGGGCGACGAGGAACGCGACGTTCTGGGTCTTGGCGTACATGCCGCCGACGATGGCGATGGCACCGATGACGACGGCGGCGATGCGGGCCACCCGCACCTCCTGGTCCTGCGTGGTCCGCCCGCGCTTGAAGACCTCCTTGTAGAGGTCGTGCGCGAACGTGGCCGACGTCGTGATGGTCAGCCCGGCCACAACGGCGAGGATGGTCGCGAACGCGACGCCGGAGATGAGCCCGAGCAGCACCGACCCGCCGAGGTCGAACGCGAGGAGCGGGGCGGCGGCGTTCGCCTTGCCCGGGGCCGCGGCGATCCGCTCCGGCCCGACGAGCGCCGCGGCGCCGTAGCCGACGACGAGGGTGAGCAGGTAGAACCCGCCGATGAGCCAGATGGCCCACTCGACGGACTTGCGGGCCTGCTTGCTCGTCGGCACCGTGTAGAAGCGCTGGAGCACGTGCGGCAGCCCGGCGGTGCCGAGGACGAGGGCCATCGAGAGGGAGATGAAGTCGATCTTCGTCGTCGTGCTCTTGCCGTACTTCAGCCCCGGCTCGAAGAGCTTCTCCCCGGCCTTGGGCGAGTTGTCCGCCGCGGCCTGGAACAGCGCGGAGACGTTGAAGCCGTACTTGCCGAGCACCCAGACGGTCATGACGAACGTGCCGGCGATGAGCAGGGCGGCCTTGATGATCTGCACCCAGGTCGTCCCCTTCATCCCGCCGATGAGGACGTAGGCGATCATGATGACGCCGACGATGGCGATGACGATGTTCTGCGCCGCCTCGCCGCTCACGCCGAGCAGGAGCGAGACGAGCCCGCCCGCCCCGGCCATCTGGGCCAGCAGGTAGAAGAACGAGACGCAGATGACCGAGATGGCGGTCGCGACCCGCACCGGGCGCTGCCGGAGCCGGTAGGACAGGACGTCGGCCATCGTGTAGCGGCCGGTGTTGCGCAGCAGCTCGGCGACGAGGAGCAGCGCGACGAGCCACGCGACGAGGAAGCCGATGGAGTACAGGAACCCGTCGTAGCCCTGGAGCGCGATCGCGCCGGCGATGCCGAGGAACGAGGCCGCGGACAGGTAGTCGCCCGCGATGGCGACCCCGTTCTGCCGTCCGCTGAAGGCCCCGCCCGCGGTGTAGTACTGCTCCGCGGTCTTCTTGCCGGAGGCGACCCGGATGACGATGGCGAGGGTGATGACGACGAACGCGGCGAAGATGCCGATGTTGAGCGCGGGGGTGCCGACGGTCGTCGCGGCGTCGGCGGCGCCGAGGGAGCGGGTCATCGTCAGTGCTCCTTCACGCCGTCGAGGGAGGCCCCGAGGGCGTCGGCGGCCGGGTCGAACCGCCGGGTGGCCCAGCGGCTGTACAGGATGGTGATGGCGAAGGTCGTGACGAACTGGCCGAGCCCGAACAGGAGGCCGACCGTGATCGTCCCGCCGACCCGGGCGCCCATGAACCCCGGCGCGAAGATCGACAGGAGGACGTACAGGAAGTACCAGGCCAGGAAGAACGCGGTCATCGGGAGCACGAACCCCCGGAACGTCCGTCGGAGCTCCTGGAACTCCGACGAGGACTGCAGGGCGAGGTAGGGGGTCTCGCCCTGGGTGCGAGCAGCTCTGCTCACGGTCACCTCCGGTGTGAGGCCGGGCGGGGCGCCCGGAACCGACACAGGATGTGACCGGCCGGTCCTCCGCGGAAGTGACACCGCCCGCAGATGCGCCAGGCGGACCCCGATCGCGCGCGGACAGCGCCGAACGGTCGGCGCGGCGCGCCGGACGGCACCCGGCATGATGGCGGGATGCGTGCGTTGCGGAAGGTGGACGCCGGTCCCGGGCTCGAGCTCGTCGAGGTGCCGGAGCCGGTGTGCGGCCCCAAGGACGTTTTGGTGCGGGTGCTGCGGGCGGGGATCTGCGGCACGGACCTGCACCTGGAGCAGTGGGACGAGTGGGCGGCCGCGACGGTGCGCGCCCCGCTGACCCTCGGGCACGAGTTCTTCGGCGAGGTCGTCGAGGTCGGCGCCGACGTCGACCACGTCGCCGTCGGGGACCGCGTCTCGGGCGAGGGGCACGTCGTGTGCGGGGTGTGCCGCAACTGCCGGGCGGGCCGGCGGCACCTGTGCATCGACACCGTCGGGATCGGGGTGAACCGCGACGGCGCCTTCGCCGACCTCGTCGTCGTCCCGGCGACGAACGCCTGGGTGCAGCCGCCGGACATGGACCCAGACCTCGGTGCGGTCTTCGACCCGCTCGGCAACGCCGTGCACACCGCGCTGCAGTGGCCGGTGGTCGGCGAGGACGTCGCCGTCACCGGCGCCGGGCCGATCGGGGTCATGGCGACCGCCGTCGTCCGGCACGCCGGGGCGCGGCGGATCGCCGTCACCGACCTGTCGCCGCGCCGCCTCGAGCTGGCCGTCGCCGCGGGCGCCGACCACGTCGTCGACGTCTCGCGGGGGGAGGCGCTCGCCGACGCCCAGCGCTCGCTGGGCATGGTCGAGGGCTTCGACATCGGGCTGGAGATGTCCGGGTCGCCGGCGGCCGTCGAGGACCTGCTGGCGAACATGAACCACGGCGGCCGGGTGGCGATGCTCGGGCTGCCGCAGGACCGCTACGCCATCGACTGGGGCCGGGTCATCACGCACATGGTGACGCTGCGCGGGATCTACGGCCGGGAGATGTTCGAGACCTGGTACCTCATGGGGTCGATGCTCGCGAGCTCGCAGCGGCTGCGGGCGGCGGTGGCGTCGGTCATCACCGGGCGGCACCCGGCGGAGCGGTGGGCCGAGGCGTTCGCGGAGACCCGGTCCGGCGACGGCGGCAAGGTCGTGCTCGACTGGTCCTGACCCGACCGCCGACCTCTGCCGGCAGCAGGTCCGACGACGACGAACGGAGAGTGACGTGTACGGAGCGGTGAAGGACCAGCTGGCGGCGACCCTGCGGGAGATCGAGGAGGCCGGGCTCTACAAGCGCGAGCGCGAGATCACCACGCCGCAGGCGGCGCACGTCGGGACGACGGCGGGGGAGTCGCTGAACTTCTGCGCCAACAACTACCTCGGCCTGGCCGACCACCCGGACGTCGTCGCCGCCTCCCGGGACGCGCTCGACACCTGGGGCTTCGGGATGGCCTCGGTGCGCTTCATCTGCGGCACCCAGACCCAGCACACCGCGCTCGAGGAGCGGCTCGCGCAGTTCCTCGGCACGGAGGCGAGCATCCTCTTCCCGTCCTGCTTCGACGCCAACGGCGGGGTGTTCGAGGTGCTCTTCGGCGCCGAGGACGCCATCGTCAGCGACGAGCTGAACCACGCCTCGATCATCGACGGCATCCGGCTGTCCAAGGCCGCGCGCTACCGGTACCGCAACGCCGACACGGCCGACCTGCGGACGCAGCTGACCGCCGCCCGCGAGGCCGGCGCCCGGCGGGTCTGCGTCGTCACCGACGGGGTCTTCTCGATGGACGGCTCGTACGCGCCGCTGGACGAGATCTGCGACCTCGCCGACGAGTTCGAGGCCATGGTCCTCGTCGACGACAGCCACGCCGTGGGCTTCGTCGGCGAGGGCGGCCGGGGCACGCCCGAGCGGTTCGGCGTCGCCGACCGCGTCGACGTCCTCACCGGCACCCTCGGCAAGGCGCTGGGCGGCGCGTCCGGCGGGTACGTCGCGAGCCACCGGGAGGTCGTCGACCTGCTGCGCCAGCGCGCCCGGCCCTACCTGTTCTCCAACTCCGTCGCGCCGGGCACGGTGGCGGGGTCGCTGGCCGCCCTCGACCTCGTCGCGTCCTCCTCGGACGGGCGCGAGGCCCTGGAGCGCAACGCGGCGCTCTTCCGCGGGCTCATGGACGACGCCGGCTTCGACCTGCTGCCCGGCAGCCACCCCATCGTGCCGGTGATGTTCCCCGGCGACGACGGCGCCCGGCAGGCCACGGACATCGCCGACCACATGCTCGGGCAGGGCGTCTACGTCATCGCCTTCAGCTACCCCGTCGTGCCGAAGGGCAAGGCCCGGATCCGGGTGCAGCTGTCCGCCGCGCACACCGAGGACGACGTCCGGCGCTGCGTCGACGCGTTCGTCGCCGCCCGCGACGCGGTGGGCTGAGCGGGCGGAACGCTGGCCAGACGCCGCCGTCGCGCCTACTCTCTCGTCATGGAGCACACGACGACGGCCCCGGCCGCATCCCCCGCCCGGCGGGCGCTCTCGGGCGTCGGCACCGCGTTCGACTGGCTCGTCCAGCGGCTGCGGTTCATGAACGAGCCGCAGATGGCCGAGCTGCAGCGGCAGCGCGGCGCCGGCGACGGACCGGAGAGCCGCCGCGACGAGTGGCGCTGACCTCAGTCCCGTAGTCCCGGCCGTGCGACGGCCACGCCCTCGGGCGTGTGCAGCCGCACGAGCACCCGGGTGGTCGACGCCGGGACCTGTCGGGGGGTGGCCAGGGACACGACGACCGCGGTGAGCCAGGCCAGCGGCACGGCCCACAGCGCCGGGTTGGCCAGCAGCGCCCCGGCCCAGCCGCCGAGGTCGCCGCGCGCCATCGTCGTCCCCAGCGCGAGCACCGTGGAGACCCCGCCGACGACGAGCCCCGCCATCGCGCCCGCCACCGACAGCCGGGGCCACCACACCCCGAGGATGATGAGCGGCGCGAAGGTGGCCGCCGCGAGGGCGAAGGCGAGCCCCACGGTCGTCGCCAGCCCGAGCGGCTCGGTGACCCGGCTGACGAGGTAGGGCAGGACGACGGCGACGACCGCGGCGTAGCGGAACCCGCGGACGGACGGGGCGTCGCCGCCGGTGAACCGGGCGAGGCGCGGGCGCAGCACCTCCTGGTCCAGGACGCCGGTCACCGACATGGCCAGGCCCGAGGCCGTCGAGAGGAACGCGGCGAAGGCGCCGCCCGCGAGCATCGCCGTGAGGAGGTCGCCGGACAGGCCGTCGGCGAGCTCGCCGGGGATGCGCAGGACGATGGAGTCGCTGCGCACGCCGTCCGGCAGCACCGGGTAGACGACCCGGCCGAGGGCGCCGTAGACCGGCGGCAGCAGGTAGAAGAGCCCGAGCAGCGCGATGACGGTGACGGTCGTGCGGCGGGCGCCGACACCGTCGGGGTTGGTGTAGTAGCGGACGAGGACGTGCGGCAGGCCCATCGTCCCGAGGCAGAGCGCGACGACGGTCGAGGCGGTGCGGTAGGCCGGGTGGTCGCCCGGGCCGTTCGTGCTGAGCGGCGCGTGCCAGTCCGGGGGCACGGTCGGCGCGGGGTGGCCGGCCCGGAACCACAGGAACAGCAGCGCGAAGGCCGGCACCGCCAGCGCGGTGAGCTTCACCCAGTACTGCACGGCCTGGACGAAGGTGATCGAGCGCATGCCCCCCGCGCCCACCGCGGCGGCGACGACGACCATGACGACGAGCCCGCCCACCCAGCCCGGAGCCCCGGTGACGAGGGTGAGGGTGAGGCCGGCGCCCTGGAACTGCGGCACGAGGTAGAGCCACCCGATGGCGACGACGAGGAAGGACGACACGAGCCGCACCGCCCGCGACCCGAGGCGGGCCTCGGCGAAGTCGGGGAGCGTGTAGGCGCCCGAGCGGCGCATCGGGGCGGCGACGAGGACGAGGAGCACGAGGTAGCCGAGGGTGTAGCCGACCGGCAGCCACAGCATGTCGATGCCGCTGCCGTAGACCAGTCCGGCGACGCCGAGGAAGCTCGCGGCGGACAGGTACTCGCCGCCGATGGCCGAGGCGTTGAGCCGCGGCGACACCGTGCGCCCGGCGACGTAGAAGTCGCTCGTCCGGCGGGAGAGCCGCAGCCCCAGCCCGCCGACGACGAGCGTCGTCAGGCAGACGAGGACCACCGCGGCGAGCGAGAGCGGGTGGCTCACGGCGTCCTCACTGCTCCTCGACGACCTCGGAGAAGTCGGCCTCGATGCGCTGGCTGGCGTGGACGTACCAGCGCGCCAGCCCCCACGCGGCCGGGTAGACGGCGACGCCGAGGACGAGCCAGGGGAAGGGGATGCCGGCCACTGTCGTGCCGGCGGCGTCGGGGACGAGCGTCACGAGCACCGGCAGCGCCGCGAGGCCGACGACGGTGAGGCCGACCACCGCGAGGGACAGGCGCAGCTGGGCGCGCATGAGGCCGGCGAGGTAGACGTCGCCGAGCGCGGTCTGCTCGTCGAGGTCGCGCACCGGCGGCCGCGGGCCCACCGGCACCGCGCCCCGCCGCGAGCTCGTGACCCGCACCCGGGAGGGTGTCGTCTGCTGGTCGGTGCTCACCGGCGGCTCAGACCCCCGCCCGGCGCTCGACCAGCGGACGGCGCAGGAGGGTGTCGCGCAGCTCCTTGGTGTGCCGGCGGCTCACCTGCAGCTCGTGGTCGCCGACGAGCACCGAGCAGCGCCCGTGGTCCATCCGGACCTCGCGGACGTGCTGGAGCGCGACGAGGGTCGAGCGGTGGATCCGCACGAACCCGTGGTCGGCCCACCGCTCGGCGAGGACGCTCAGCGGGACGCGGACCAGGTGCGAGCCGGCGTCGGTGTGCAGGCGGGCGTAGTCGCCGTGGGCCTGGGCGTAGCGGATCCGGCTGCGGGTGATGAAGCGGGTGACGCCGCCGAGCTCGACGGGGATCGTCTCGTCCTCGACCGGGGCGGCGGCCGACGACCCGAGGGCGCCGCCGTCGTCGGGGCGGCCGGCGCGCTCGCGCTGGTCGACGACGCGGCGCACGGCCTCGGCGATGCGGTCCTCGCGCACGGGCTTCATCACGTAGTCGGTGACGTCGAGGGCGAAGGCGTCGACGGCGTGCCGGTCGTGGGCGGTGACGAAGACGACCTGCGGGCGGACGGCGAACCGGGAGATGACCCGGGCCAGGGCCATGCCGTCCAGGCCGGGCATCGAGATGTCGCTGAAGACGACGTCGACGTCGCGGGTGTCGAGGAGGCGCAGGGCGTCGGTGCCGCCGGACGCGGTGAGCACCTGCCCGACGCGGGGGTCGCGGTCCAGGAGCCAGCCGAGCTCGGACAGGGCGGGGAGCTCGTCGTCGACGACGAGGACCACGAGCCCGGGAGCGGCCATGGGGGGAGGATACGGCCGGGTGTCACTCCTGTGCATGGACCCCGGGGGCGAACTTGGGGACCCGGAAGGTGACCTTCGTCCCGGCGCCGGGTGCGGTCTCGACGGCGAGGCCGAACTCGTCGCCGTACACCTGCCGCAGCCGGGCGTCGACGTTGCCGAGGCCCACCGAGTCGTGGGCGTGGGCGCCGTCGAGGATGCTGCGCACCCGCTCGGGGTCGGTGCCGACCCCGTCGTCCTCGACCGCGATCTCCGCCTCGGAGCCGAGGTCGGTGGCGGTGATCGACACGTGCCCGGTGCCCTCCTTGGTGGCCAGCCCGTGCCGGACGGCGTTCTCGACGAGCGGCTGCACGGCGAGGTAGGGCAGCGTCACCGGCAGCACCTCGGGGGCGACGAGGAGGCTCACCTGGAGGCGCTCGCCGAAGCGCGCCTGCTCCAGGACGAGGTAGCGCTCGACGTTGCGCAGCTCCTCGGCGAGGGTCGTGAACGTGCCGCCGGTGCGCAGGGCGTAGCGGGTGAAGTCGGCGAAGTCGAGCAGCAGCTCGCGGGCGCGGTCGGGGTCGGTCCGCACGAACGAGGCGATGGCGGCGAGGCTGTTGTAGATGAAGTGCGGGCTGATCTGCGCGCGCAGGGCCCGCAGCTCGGCCTCCATGACGCGGCTGCGGGTGCGGGCGAGCTCGGCCAGCGCCAGCTGGCTGCTCACCCAGGCCGCGACCTCCTCGGTGGCCCGGGTGAGGCCCGGCGAGGGGCGGTCGGTCCAGGCGGTGAGGGTGCCGACGACGAGGTCGTCCGTGGCCAGGGGGGCGGTGACGGCGCCGCGCAGCATGCACTCGGGGTCGCCGCAGGACACCGACTCGCCGCGGTGGGCGACGGTGCGTCCGGTCTCGAGGGTCTGCGTGCCGAGCGGCACGGCGAGGTCGCGGTGGTGGGACTCGCCGCGGCCGGTCCAGGACAGGACGCTCGCCGGACCGGTGATCGACACGGCCTGGGCGCCGAGGATGGACAGCAGGTGGCGCCCGGCGCGCTCGGCGGCCTCGGGGGTGAGGCCCTCGCCGAGGTGGCGCGAGGCGAGGGAGGCGGTGTGCAGCGTCGCGTAGGTCGCCCGGTCGGTGTCGGAGATGAAGCCCCGGCGGCGGCTGCGCCGGAGGAGCTCGACGGCGAGCCAGAGGAGGAGCACCGTCCCGGCGACGAGCACCGCCGTCGGCCAGTGGATGCCCGTCATGTCGACACCCTAGAGTCATCGGCGATGTCCTCCGAGAGCCCCGCCGTCGACGCCGTCCGGCGGCTCGCCGAGCTGCCGGGGGTGCCCGAGCGGGTCGAGGCGGCCCGGGCGGCGTGCACGTCGCTGCGGTGGCACCAGGCGCTGCGCCGGCGCACCGCCGAGGCGGCCGCCGAGTCCCGGGTGCGCGGGGCGGTGGCCAGCGCCGAGCTCGAGGGGGCGTCGCTGCCGGTCGACGTCGTGCGCGACGTCGTGCGCGGCGCCGTCACGTGGTCGCCCGAGCCGGACCCGGTCGAGCGGGTCGTGCGGGGCGCGGTCGCCGCCACCGTCGAGTCCGAGCGGGTGCGGGCGACGGTGCTCACGGCGCCGCTGCAGGCGCTGGCGCGGCTGCACACCGTCGCGGCCGCCGGGCTCGTGCCGGACGCCGCGCTGGGGCGGCCCCGGGTCGCGGGGGAGGACTGCGCCGAGCTCGCCGACCTCGGGCCGGCGCCCGCCGCCGCGGACGCCGCGCGGCGGCTGCGGGGCGTCGTCGAGGTGCTGCTGGCGGCGCCGGGGCTGCCGCTCGTGGTCGCGGCGGCGGTCGTCCACGCCGAGATCGCCACCGTCCGACCCTTCGCCCGGGGCAACGCCGTCGTGGCGCGGGCGCTGGAGCGGGCCCTGGTCCAGGCCGGCGGCCTCGACCCCACCGGGGTGGCGGTCACCGAGCACGGCCACGGCGCCGGCGGCGGGGCGCCCTACGTCGGGGCGCTGGCGGCCTACGGGCGGGGGGACGCCGCCGGGGTCGGGCTGTGGGTCGAGCACTGCTGCACCGCGACCGAGGCGGCGGCGGCCGAGGGGGTCCGGGTGGCCGACGCCGTGCTCGCCGGGCGGCTCCGCTGAGGCCCACCGGCTGCCGCGGAGCCGGCGTTTCCCCACCCCTTGTCGGGGGCGGGGTGGGGGGAGTAGACAGGAGGGGTCGGAAGCCCCGGTTTCCGGCGCACGACCTACCGCGGGACGACGGGACACCCACGCGCGGGCAGTCCACTGATGGACCGGTCGCCCCGGGCAACGCCCCGGTGCGACGGCTTGCATTGCACGCCTGGTCGCCCGGAGTCCGCGGCAGGACGAGGCCCTCGCCGCGTGCGGCGGGGGCCTCGTCGCCGGTCTGGCCGTGGCCGCCTCCGGGATGACCGCTGCGGGGCGGTCGTCAAACCTTCAACTGTTCGGCTCGAAACTACGGATTCCGCACATCTGAGCAGCCCCTGAGGATATTTTCCGCAGGCATTGGCGCGGGCTTGCGCTCGGTGGCATGCATAGGACACGATTGACCTACTCGCTCCCCTTCGGGGTTGAGCGACTGGCGGACCGGCTTCTCCCCCCCGGAGCTCGGCTCGCCGACGGCCCCGGTTGTCCCCCCGACCGGGGCCGTCCCATGCCCCCTCCCGTATCCGGTGAGGCCGTCGTCCACAGGCCCCCAAATCGGGCTCCCGTCGTCCACAGATCGACGGCCGGGGGTCCCGCGGCCGCCGTCGCGACCGCAGGCTCGGACGCATGTCACCGCCACCCGTCGTCGCCGTCGTCGCCGCCTCCGGGGGCCTCGGCGCGAGCACCCTCGCCGTCGCCGTGGCCCGACGGCTGGCCGCGGCCGCTGGACCGAGCGTCGTCGTCGACCTCGACCTGCCGTCCGGCGGCCTCGACGTCACCGCCGGCGTCGAGCACCTGGCCGGACGCCGCTGGCCGGCCTTCGCGGAGCTGCGCGGCGAGGTGCCGCCCGGGCCGCTGGTCGCCTCGCTCCCGCACGAGGACGGCTGCCACGTCCTGTCCTCCGGCGGTCCGGGCGCGCCGCCGCCGCCCGCCCCGGCGGTCGCCGACGTGCTGCACGCCCTCACGCAGGGGGTGCCCGGCGTCGTGCTGGACCTGCCGCGCTGGTCCCCGCACCTGCCGGCCGCCCTGGCCGTGGCCGACCTCGTCGTCGTGCTCTGCGGGCTGCGCACCCGCCTGCTGGCCGACGCCGACGCGTGCGTCACCACCCTGCTGGAGGCGTCGCCCCCGGGGTCCGGCGACTCCCGGCTGCGGCTCGTGACCCGGGCGGGCGGGCCCGCGCCACCCGCGGCGGTGCTGGACGACGTCGAGGCCCACCTCGGCGTGGAGCGCCTGGCGCACCTGCCCGACGACGCGACGGTCGTGCGGGACGCCGAGCGGGGCCTGTGGCCCGGGACCGGCCGCGACGCGGTCCGGCGCTGCGCCGAGGCGGTCGTCGGGGCCGCGGCCGACGGCGGGGCCGCGGCCGAGGCCGGGGTCGACGGACGGCGGGCCTCGTGACCGCCTCCGCGGCCGTGCCGCAGGGGGTGGAGCGCTCCATCCGCGCCGGCCGCGGGCCGTCGCGAGAGATCATCGCGAGCATCGCCGACGAGCAGGTGCCGCTCCTCGGCCGCGCCGGGCGGGACCTCGCCGCCGAGGGCCTGCACGACCGGCTCGTCGGGCTGGGCCCGCTCACCGGGCTCGTCGCCGACGCGGACGTCACCGACGTGCTCGTCAACGGGGACGGTCGGGTGTGGGTGGACCGGGGCCGCGGGGTCGAGCCGACGGGCCAGGTGCTGGACGCCGCCGACCTGCGGCCGCTGGCCGTCCGCCTCGCAGGGCTCGCGGGGAGGCGGCTCGACGACGCCCAGCCGTGGGTGGACGGGACGCTGGCCGGCGGGGTACGCCTCCACGCGCTGCTGCCGCCGCTGGCCGACGGCGCCGCGCACCTCAGCCTGCGGGTCGCCCGGCGGCGGCTCGGCGGCGTCGACGCCCTCGTGGCCGCGGGTGGGGCGTCCTCCGCTGTCGCCGTGACGCTGCGCGCGCTCGTGCGCGCCCGCGCGAGCCTCCTCGTCACCGGCGGCACGGGCGCGGGGAAGACGACCGTGCTCGGCGCCCTGCTCGCCGAGTGCCCCGACCGCGAGCGCATCGTCGTCGTCGAGGACGTCCGCGAGCTCGACCCCGACCACCCGCACGTCGTGCGCCTCCAGGGCCGGGCGGCGAACGTCGAGGGCGCGGGCGAGGTCACCCTCGCCGTCCTCGTGCGCCAGGCGCTGCGGATGCGCCCGGACCGGCTCGTCGTCGGCGAGGTCCGCGGCCCGGAGGTGCGGGACCTGCTGGCGGCGCTCAACACCGGGCACGAGGGCGGGATGGGCACCCTGCACGCCAACGGGCCGCAGGAGGTGCCGGCCCGGCTGGAGGCGCTGGGGTCTCTGGCCGGGATGCCGCGCGAGGCCGTGCACGCCCAGCTGCGCGGCGCCCTGGACGCGGTGGTCCACGTGGCGCGCTCGCCGGGGCGCGGCCGGCACGTCGAGCGGGTGGGGGTGCTCGTCGCCGGGGCGGGTGGGGAGGTCGAGGTGCTCACGGCGCTGCGCGAGCGACCGGGTGGGCCGGAGCCGGGCCCGGGTGCCGCCGTCCTGCGGCGGCTGGTGGGTCCCGCGGAGGACGCGGGGTCGGGGTGACCGCCTCGTCGGTGGTCGCGGCGCTGCTGCTCGCGGCCGCGGTGCTGCTGGCGGCCCGTCCCGTCGGCGGCGGCGGGCCCTGGTCCGACGTCGTCCGCTGCCGGCTCCCCTCCCTCGGGTGGAGGTGGCGTCCGCGGGCGGGAGCCGGGGCGGGCGAGGAGTGGGTCGCCGACCTCGCCGAGGTCGTCGCCGTCGGGCTGCGGGCCGGCCTGGACCTGGCGTCCGCACTGCGCGCGGCCGCCTCGGCGCCGTCGGTGGTCCTCGCCGCCCCGTGGCTCGGGGAGGCGCTCGAGCGGCGCCCCGGGGGCGCGACGCCGTCGGAGGTGCTCGCCGCCCGCCCGGACGGGGTGGCGGCCGAGGGCCTCGAGGTGCTGGCGCGGGCGTGGCGGCTGTCGGAGGTCACCGGCGCCTCGGCCGCGCACACCACGGCGGCCGCGGCCGAGGCGGTGCGCGCCACGGCGGCCACCCGCCGCCGGGTCGAGACCGCGCTGGCCGGTCCGACCGCGTCGATGCGGCTGCTCACCCTGCTGCCGCTGGCCGGGCCCGGTGCCGCGCTGCTCGTCGGTCTCGACGTGCGGAGCCTCTACGGGAGCGCCGCGGCGCGGCTGGCCGTCGTCGTCGGGGTGTCCCTCACCGGGCTCGGATGGTGGTGGTGTCGCCGCCTCGTCCGGAGGGCGTCCCGTCCCGGCACCACGGCGGGCTGACCGGTGCTTGTGGCGCTGCTCGCCGCGGCGGCGGTCCTGCTGTGGCCACGGCGTCGCCCCGGCCTCGCGGTGCGGCCGCCGCCTGCGGCGTCCGAGGGCGCCGGTCCCGCCGGCCTCGGGGACGCCGCCGTGGCCCTCACCCTGCTGGCCGCCGTCCTGCGCGGCGGCGGGGGCACGGTCGAGAGCCTGGAGGCCGTGGCCGCGGTCGACCCGGGCGCCGCCGGCACCGAGCTCGCCGTCGTCGCCGCGGCGCACCGCTGGGGCGTGCCGCCGGAGCAGGCGTGGGCGCACGTCGGGCCGGGGTGGGCCCCGGCCGCCACCGCCTGGCACGCCGCGGTGACGGCCGGTGCTGCTCCTGCGGCGCTCGTCGAGGAGGCCGCCCGGCGCATCCGGGAGCAGGACGCCCGCCGGGTCGAGGCCGCCGTGCACCGGGCCGGTGTCCTCGTCGTCCTGCCCCTCGGGCTGTGCTTCCTGCCCGGCTTCGTCGCCACCACCGTCGTCCCGGTCGTCCTCGTGCTCCTCGCCGACGGCCTCGGCGGGTGAGCGCCGTCCACAGGGGGTTCACCCACCCGCCCGTCGTCCACAGATCCGCCTCCGGGGCTCGTGGCTCTCGCGGCCGGGGCCGAGGCTGGGAGCAGCGGCGCGAACCACGCGCCGGACGTAGGGGAGGACGACATGACAGCACGGATGACGCGATGGGTGCGGCGCGCACGCCAGGCGGGCCGACGGCTCGGGGAGCAGGGGATGACGACGGCCGAGTACGCGGTCGGCACGGTCGCCGCGGTGGCCTTCGCCGGCCTCCTGCTCGCCGTCGTGAAGTCGGGGCCGGTCAAGAGCGCGCTGACGAAGATCCTCGTCTCCGCGCTCGGCACGTGACCCCGAGGCGCGGGCGCGAGACCGGGATGGCCACCGCCGAGCTGGCGGTGGCCGTCCCGGCCCTCGTCGTCGTCCTCGCCCTCGGGCTGGCGGCCGTGCGGCTCGGCATCGACCGGGTCCGGGTCGTCGACGCCGCGCACCTGGCCGCCCGCGTCGTCGCGCGGGGCGAGCCGGGGTCCGCCGCCCGCGCCGCCGCCTCCGCCGCGGCGCCCACCGGTTCGGAGGTCTCGGTGTCGGTCGGCGGCGGGACGGTCCGGGTCGTCGTCACCGCCCCGGCCCCACCGGTGCTCGGGGCGATCGGGCTCGGCGCCGTCGCGCGGGGCGAGGCCACGGCCCGGCTGGAGGGGGCCGGGCCGGACGGGTCGCCGTGAGCGGCTGCGCTCAGAGCGAGGCCGGCAGCGGCACCGTCCTGGCCCTCGGCGTGCTCGGGGTGCTCTGGGTGGTCCTCTTGTCGGCGCTGGTGCTGGCCGCGGTCGTCCGGGACGTCCACCGCGCCCGCGGGGCCGCCGACCGGGCCGCCCTGGCCGCCGCGGTCCCGTCCGCCGCGGGAGCGGACGTCGACTGCGCGGCGGCGTGGACGGTCGCCCGGCAGGCGGGGGCGGACCTCGTCTCGTGCGAGCCCGCCGCCCGGGGGGACACCGTCGAGGTGGTGGTGCGGGTGCCGCTGCGCACGGGGGTGCGGTGGCCGGGCCTCCCGGCCGCGGTGTCGGCCCGGGCCCGGGCCGGACCCGAGGGCTCAGCGCCCGCGGCCCCCGGGAGGGTCGGTGGTGTCCCGGCGCGGGCCGGGGTCGGTGGCGTCGGGGGAGGGGGCGTCGCCGCGGGTCACGGCCTCGGCGGACGGGCGGTCCCCGGCGCGGGCCTCGGCCACCTCGGCCCGGCGGCGGGCGGTCTCGGTCGACACGTGCTGCTCGGCGGCCCGCTCCTCGGCCTCCTGCCGCAGCCGGGCCTCGCGGATCTCGCCCTGCCGGCGCTCCTCCGCGAGCTCGCGCTCGCGGGCCTCGACCTCCTCCTTCATCCGGGCCTCCTGGGCCAGCCGCTGCTCCTCGGCCTCCCGCTCGGCCTCGCGGCGCGAGACCCGGCGGCGGTGGGCCCGGACCGTGCCCACCCGCAGGAGGAACCAGCCGAACCAGAAGATCGTGATGATGACCATGCCGGTGACGAGCAGCACGACGGGGGCGAACTCGACGCTGCCGCCGGGGATGTCGACGGTGACCGGGGTCGATATCGAGCCGGTGCCGAGGAAGAGGAGGACGGCCGCGGCGACGGCGAGGAGGATGAGCAGCACCCCGATGACGACCATGGATCGGACCCTACCCCCGCCGACCGGCCACGACGTCCCCTGCGGACGGGGGGCTCAGCCGGCGCGGGCCAGGGCGAGCTCGAGCACCGTGACGGCGCCGGCCTTGTCCAGCGGCTCGTTGCCGTTGCCGCACTTCGGCGACTGCACGCACGCCGGGCAGCCGGTGGCGCACGGGCACGCGAGCACGGCGTCGCGGGTGGCGCGGACCCAGTCCTCGAACGCCGCGTGGGCGCGCTCGGCGAACCCGGCGCCGCCCGGGTAGCCGTCGAAGACCATGACCGTCGGCAGGCCGGTGTCCGGGTGCAGCGCCGTCGACACCCCGCCGACGTCCCAGCGGTCGGAGGTCGCGACGAGCGGGAGCATCCCGATGGCCGCGTGCTCCGCCGCGTGCAGCGCCCCCGGGACGTCCTGCTCGCGCACGCCGGCGGCGGTGAGCACCTCGGCGGACACCGTCCACCAGACGGCCTTGGTCGTCAGGGCGTGCTCGGGCAGGTCCAGCGGGTGGGTGCCGATGACCTCGCCGGACGGCAGCCGCCGGACGAAGGAGGTGACCTGCGTCGTCACCCGCACCGTTCCGAAGCCGACGTCGGCGCGCGCCCGGGGGGTGCGGCGCTCGGCGTCGAGGATGTCGAACCGGCTCGTCGAGCGGGCGTGCGTCGACCAGCCGGGGTCGCCGCGCACGACGTGCGCGGTGCGGGCCTCGAGGTCGAGGTCGGTGACCACCCAGGTCTCGCCCTGGTGCAGGTGCACGGCGCCGGTGTGCACCTGGGCGTGCGCCGCGGCGCCGTCGACCGTGCCGACGACGCGCCCCGTCCGGGTCTCGACCACGGCGACGACCTCCCCGGCCCCCCGCAGCGAGACGTGGTCGGTCGGGCGGTCCTCCCGGGCCCAGAACCACCCGGTCGGCCGGCGGCGCAGGATGCCGCCCTCGACGAGCACGCCGAGCAGCCGGCGCGCCGAGTCGCCGAACAGCGGGAGGTCGGCCTCGCCGAGCGGCAGCTCCGCGGCGGCGGCGGCGAGGTGCGGTGCGAGCACGTGCGGGTTGTCGGGGTCGAGGACGGTGGCCTCCACCGGCGTCCCGAAGATCGCGCCCGGGTGGTGGACGAGGTAGGAGTCCAGCGGGTCGTCTGCCGCGACGAGCACCGCCAGCGACTCCTGACCGCCGCGACCGGCCCGCCCGGCCTGCTGCCACAGGCTCGCCCGCCGGCCGGGCCACCCGGCCATGACGACGGCGTCCAGGCCGCTGACGTCGACCCCGAGCTCGAGCGCGTTCGTCGCGGCCAGCCCGGTGAGGCGTCCCGAGCGCAGGTCCTTCTCCAGGGCCCGCCGCTCCTGGGGCAGGTAGCCGCCCCGGTAGGCGGCGACCCCGTCGACGAGGTCGGGGGAGCGCTCCTCGAGGCGCCGGCGCGCGCCGGTGGCCAGCGCCTCCACCCCGGCCCGGCTGCGGGCGAAGGCCACGGTGCGCACCCCGCCGTCGACGAGCCCGGCGAGGATCTCGGCGGCCTCGGTGGTGGCCGACCGGCGGCTGCCGTCCTCGCCGGTCGTGGGCTCCCACAGGGCGAAGGTCATCGGGCCGCGCGGCGAGCCGTCCTCGGTGACCGCGCGTACCGGCAGACCGGTCAGGCGGCCGGCGTGCTCGGCGGGGTCGCTGACGGTCGCCGAGGCCAGGACGAACGTCGGCGCCGATCCGTACCGCCCGGCGACCCGCCGCAGCCGGCGCAGCACCGCTGCGACGTGGGCGCCGAACACCCCGCGGTAGACGTGGCACTCGTCGACGACGACGTAGCGCAGCCCGCGCAGGAAGCGGCTCCAGTGGGCGTGCCCCGGCAGCAGCGAGTGGTGCAGCAGGTCGGGGTTGGTGAGCACGAGGTCGGCGTGCTCACGGACCCAGCGGCGCTCGTCCGGCGGGGTGTCGCCGTCGTAGGTGGCCGCCCGCACCCCCGGCAGGGCGAAGCCCTCGACCCGCGCCAGCTGGTCGGCGGCGAGGGCCTTGGTGGGGGCGAGGTAGAGCGCCGTCGGCCCGTGGACCCCCACGCCCCCGGACCGGCCGTCGCTCAGCGCGCCGAGGACCGGCACGAGGTAGCCGAGGCTCTTCCCGGACGCCGTCCCGGTGGCGAGGACGACGTGCTCGCCATCGGCCACGAGGTCCAGGGCCTCCCGCTGGTGGCTCCACGCCCGCGCGAGGCCGGCGCCCTCCAGGGCCCCGCGCAGGACCGGCGGCACCGACGCCGGCCAGTCCGCCACGACCGCCGGACGCGCGGGGAGGACCTCGACGTGCACGAGGCGGGAGTCGTCCGCACCGCCCGCGACCCGCAGGAGGTGCTGGGCAGGGCTGGACACGCCGGTTACGGTAATCCCTGGTGCCGACACCCCCCGGGGTCGGCGACCACGACGACATCGACCGCCATCGGCCATCCGAGGAGCCAGAAGCGTGGAGCTCTCCGTGACCACCTCCCACCACGACGACGTGACCGTCGTGACGGTCGAGGGCGAGGTGGACGTGCACAGCGCCTCCCAGCTCCGCCAGACCCTCGACCAGGAGATCGCGGACGGCCACGTCCGGCTCGTCGTCGACCTCGACGCCGTCACCTTCCTGGACTCCACCGGCCTCGGGGTGCTCGTGGGCCGCCTGAAGCTCGTCCGCAACGCCTCGGGCTGGATGCGCATCGTGTGCTCCAGCGAGCGCATCCTGCGGGTCTTCCGGATCACCGGTCTCGACAAGGTGTTCGGCATCCACGCCAGCGTCGACGAGGCCCTCGCCGCCTGAGCCCGGCACCGGCCCCCACCCCGCTCGTCCGGCCGCGCCGTGTGAAGCGCGTCACGGCGACCCTGGGGAGCGGACGGCCTGAACCGGAAGGTACAGTCCGTGCCGACCGTCCCCGCGTCGGCGCGCGACCGCGCCCGGGGTACGGAGCACCGCCGTCAAGGAGGATGGAATGGCACCCCTCGCACTCGCGACCGCCGAGTCGGGCGCCCTGGACCTGTCCGGGACCAACCTGACCCTGGTCGTCACGGTCGCGGTGATCGCGCTCGTGGCGCTGGTCATGGGCGTCGTGTTCCGGCAGCAGGTCCTCGCGGCCGACACCGGGACCGACTCGATGCGCGAGATCGGCGCGGCGGTCGAGGAGGGCGCGCAGGCCTACCTCGCGCGCCAGTTCAAGACCCTCGGCATCTTCGTCGTCCTCGTCTTCGGCCTGCTCCTGCTCCTCCCGGCCGACGGCGCCGGCATCCGCTGGGGCCGGTCCGGGTTCTTCATCGTCGGCGCGCTGTTCTCCGCGGCCATCGGCTACCTCGGCATGAGCCTCGCCGTGAAGGCGAACGTGCGCGTCGCGTCCGCCGCCCGCATGGAGGGCGGCCGCGACCTCGGCATGAAGATCGCCTTCCGCACCGGCGGCGTCGTCGGCATGGCCACCGTCGGGCTCGGCCTCCTCGGCGCCTCGGTCGTCGTCCTGCTCTACCAGGGCGACGCCCCCAAGGTGCTCGAGGGCTTCGGCTTCGGCGCCGCGCTGCTCGCGATGTTCATGCGCGTCGGCGGCGGCATCTTCACCAAGGCCGCCGACGTCGGCGCCGACCTCGTCGGCAAGGTCGAGGCCGGCATCCCCGAGGACGACCCGCGCAACGCGGCGACCATCGCCGACAACGTGGGCGACAACGTCGGTGACTGCGCCGGCATGGCCGCCGACCTCTTCGAGTCCTACGCCGTCACCCTCGTCGCCGCGCTCATCCTCGGCTCCGCCGCCTTCGGCGCCTACGGCCTCGTCTTCCCGCTCATCATCCCGGCCATCGGTGCGCTCACCGCCCTGCTCGGCGTGTACGTGACCAAGGCCCGCCCCGGCCAGAACGCGCTCACCGCCATCAACCGCGGCTTCTACATCGCCGCCGGGATCTCCGTGGTGCTCTCCGCGATCGCCGCCTACGTCTACCTCCCGGCCACCTACGGCGAGCTCGGGACGCAGAACGAGCAGATCAACGCCCTCACCGGCGACCCGCGTCTCACCGCGCTGCTCGCCGTCGTCATCGGCATCGTGCTCGCGGCGATCATCCTCTGGCTCACCGGCCACTTCACCGGCACCGACAAGCGCCCGACGATGGACGTCGCCCGCACCTCGCTCACGGGCCCGGCGACGGTCGTCCTCTCGGGCATCGGCGTCGGCCTGGAGTCGGCGGTCTACACCGCGGCCATCATCGGCGGCGCCGTCTACCTCGCCTTCCTCCTCGGCGGCGGCGCGGTCTCGCTCTCCCTGTTCCTCATCGCGCTCGCCGGCTGCGGCCTGCTCACCACCGTCGGCGTCATCGTCGCGATGGACACCTTCGGCCCGGTCTCCGACAACGCGCAGGGCATCGCCGAGATGTCCGGCGACGTCGACGGCGAGGGCGCGCAGATCCTCACCGAGCTCGACGCGGTCGGCAACACGACCAAGGCCATCACCAAGGGCATCGCCATCGCCACCGCCGTCCTCGCGGCCACGGCCCTCTTCGGCTCCTACACCGACGCCTGGAACCAGGCCGCCGCCGAGGTCATGCCCGGCCTCCAGCCGCGCAGCCTCGAGGAGGCGCTCTGGCTGCAGGACGCCTACGGCCTCATCACCATCCCGTCGACGCTCGTCGGGCTCATCATCGGCGCGGCCGTCGTGTTCCTCTTCTCCGGCCTGGCCATCAACGCGGTGACCCGCGCGGCCGGCGCCATCGTCTTCGAGGTGCGCCGCCAGTTCCGCGAGATCCCCGGGATCATGGAGGGCACGGCCAAGCCGGAGTACGGCCGGGTCGTCGACATCTGCACCAAGGACTCGCTGCGCGAGCTCGCGACGCCGGGCCTCCTCGCCGCGCTCATGCCGGTCGCCGTCGGCTTCGGCCTCGGTGTCGGCGCACTCGCCGGGTTCCTCGCCGGCGCCATCGGCTCCGGTGCCCTCATGGCGGTCTTCCTCGCCAACTCCGGCGGCGCCTGGGACAACGCGAAGAAGATCGTCGAGGACGGCCACCACGGCGGCAAGGGCTCCGAGGCGCACGCCGCCACGGTCATCGGCGACACCGTCGGCGACCCGTTCAAGGACACCGCCGGCCCGGCCATCAACCCGCTCATCAAGGTGATGAACCTCGTCTCGGTGCTCGTCGCCCCGGCGATCGTCACGCTGAGCATCGGTACCGGCGCCTCGGCCCCGATCCGGTACGGCATCGCCGCCGTCGCGTTCCTCATCGTCGTCGCGGCCGTCGCGGTGACCAAGAGCCGCGACCTCGCCATCGGTGGGGACGAGATCGACCCGGACGTGCAGTCCACCGAGGACAGCCCCGCGCCCGCGCAGGTCTGACCCGCAGCAGCACCCACGAGGGGCCGGTCCCGGCGACGGGGCCGGCCCTTCGCGCGTCGCCGGGCGGCCGCCGGGCGTAGGTTCGCCCGCATGGACCACGTGCTCTCCTACTCCGAGTCCGTCCTCGTCGCCGCCGACCCCGCCGTCGTCTACGACCTGGTCTCCGACGTCCCCCGCACCGGCGAGTGGAGCCCGGTCTGCCGCGGCTGCGTGTGGGACGACCCCGCCCGCGGCGCCGAGGTCGGCGCGGGCTTCACCGGCCACAACGAGACCCCGGACCGGACGTGGACCACCCACTCCGAGGTCGTCGTCGCCGACCGGCCGCGAGAGTTCGCCTGGGAGGTGGGCCCGGGCCGGGTCCGTTGGGGCTACACGATGGAGCCGGCGGGCGACGGCACGCGGCTCACCGAGTCGTGGCAGTTCCTCGAGGGCGGCATCGCGTTCTTCCACGAGAAGTTCGGCGACCGCGCCGACGCCGAGATCGAGTCCCGCAGCCGGTCGGCCCACGAGGGCATCCCACTCACCCTGGCCACCATCAAGGCCATCGCCCAGGGATGACCGACCCGGGGGAGGAGTGGGCGCGGACGCTGCGGTCGCAGGGCCGGGTCGACCTCGTCGAGTCGCGCCGGTGGGCCGCGGGTTTCGCGCTCCCTTCCGTCGTGTTCGTGGCGTTCGGGCTCGTCCTGGCCGGGGTCGTCCAGCTCGACGGGGGCCCTCCGGACCTCTCGACCGACGGCCGGGTCGAGGTCCTCCTGGCGCGGCTGTTCGGCGGGTTCTCGACGCTCCTCTTCGGCGTCGCCCTGATCCTGACCCTGCGGATGATCGTCGCGCCCCGGCTCGCGTTCTCGGTCACCACCGACGGCGTCGTCCTGC
This sequence comes from Phycicoccus flavus, assembly GCF_004025965.2. Classification (GTDB taxonomy): domain Bacteria; phylum Actinomycetota; class Actinomycetes; order Actinomycetales; family Dermatophilaceae; genus Phycicoccus; species Phycicoccus flavus. The sequence continues at coordinate 32,232 of NZ_SAYU02000026.1, forward strand.
GGGCGGGATGGCCGCCTGCGCCGTGGAACGAGATGTTCGCCGTCGAGGCGGTGGACCTGCACCGGAACCGCACCGTCATGCTGCTGCTCACGTCGGCCGAGTACGACCGGATCGCGGCGCGCAGCCGCGGCGGACGGCTGTTCTCGGGCGTCGCACAGGGGATCACCGGCGGTCCCGCGCTGCCCCTGCCGACGACGGCCCGCTACGACCGAGACGCGATGACGGACTGGCTGCAGTCCGAGCTCGAGGCCCGCCGGACCGCCGAGCCGGGGACGGGTGCCACGCTCTAGGCTCGGACGCGATGACCGCGAACCCGCCCCGCGTCGACGCCGACCTGGTTGCGCGGCTCGGTGACGACCTGCGCACGACGGGGTTCACCGTCGGCGGCGTCACCGACCTGCTCGGCCCGATGGCGGCGGCCGCGCTGGACCGCGACCAGGCCCTGCCGGCGCAGCGGGCCACCGACTCCTCCGGCCACCCGGTGGCGGCCCTCGTCCGGCTCTTCACCCTCGGCGACCCCGTCGACGCCACCGAGGTGGCCGCGGCGCTGCCGACCCTCGGGGTGGCCGGCGCGGTCGACCTCGGCCTCGTCGAGCCGGAGGGCGACGCCGTCGTCGCGCGGTGCGACGTGCGGCCCTACGCCGCAGACGGGGCGGACTGGTGGGTCGCCTCCGACCTCGGCGAACTCGCCACCGGGCGGCCGCTGCTGCCCGATCACGTCCTCGGCGTCGGCGGGGCGTCCGCGACGCTGGCCTCCTGGACACCGCGCCCCCGGGTGCGGCGGGCCCTCGACCTCGGCACCGGCTGCGGGGTCCAGGCCCTGCACCTGGGCGCCCACGCCGACGAGGTCGTCGTCACCGACCTGTCCGAGCGGGCGCTCGCCTTCGCGCGGTTCAACGCCGCCCTCAACGGCCTGTCGTGGGACGTGCGCTCCGGCTCCATGCTCGACCCGGTGGCGGGGGAGCGCTTCGACCTCGTCGTCTGCAACCCGCCGTTCGTCATCACCCCGCGCTCGGGCGCCGTGCCCCTGTTCGGTTACCGCGACGGCGGCGTGAGCGGCGACGACGTCGTCGCCGACCTCGTCCGGCGGCTCGGTGGGCACCTCGAGCCCGGCGGCGTCGCCCAGCTGCTCGGCAACTGGGAGGTGGCCCACGGGACGACGTGGACCGAGCGCCTGGAGGGCTGGCTGGAGGGCACCGGGCTCGACGCGTGGGTCGTCCAGCGCGAGACCCAGGACCCCGCCGAGTACGCCGAGACCTGGACCCGCGACGGCGGGCACCACCCGGGCACGGCCGACTTCAACGCGATGTACACCGCCTGGCTCGACGACTTCGCCGCCCGCGACGTCGAGGCCATCGGCTTCGGCGTCGTCACCCTCCAGCGCCCGGCCACCGACCGCGAGCCGTTCCGGGATCTCGTCGACGTGCCGGGGCCGGTCGAGCAGCCGATGGGGCCGGCCGTGCTCGCCGGGGTGGCGGCGCGCACCTGGCTGGCCGAGCACGACGACGACGCGCTGCTCGACGTCGCCTGGCACCGGGCCGACGACGTCACCGAGGAGCGGCACGCCGTCCCCGGGGAGGCGGACCCGCGGGTCATCCTCCTGCGCCAGGGCGGCGGGCTGCGGCGTCAGGTCCCGATGACCACCGTCACGGCCGCCTTCGCGTCGGTCTGCGACGGCGACCTCACCGCCCGCGCCGCGGCCGCGGCCATCGCCGGTCTGCTCGACCTCGACGACGCCCGGGTCCGGGCCGAGGTCGTGGCGTTCGTCCGCGACGTCGCCGCCGACGGCCTCCTCCTCCCCCGCTGACCCCGACTTTCCCGCCCCATCCGGGAAACCGGGGGTTCGCGTGCCCGGTCCAGCCTTGCGAACCCCGACTTTCCCGCCCCATCCGGGAAACCGGGGGTTCACGTGCCCGGTCCAGCCTTGCGAACCCCGGGGAACCCGGATGGGGCGGGAAAGTCGAGACGGGGAAACGCGGTTGTGAGTGAGTGCTCACTCACTCTATGCTGCAGGGCGTGACGCCCCGAGCCCCCGCGATGAGCCCCGACGAGCGCCGGGCCGCCCTCGTCGCGGTGACGATCCCGCTCCTGCGCGAGCACGGTCCCGGCCTCACGACCAAGCAGGTCGCCGAGGCCGCCGGCATCGCCGAGGGCACGGTCTTCCGCGCCTTCCCGACCAAGGAGGACCTCGTCCAGGCTTGCGTGGCGGCGGTCTTCGACTCCACCCCCGCCGTCGCCGAGCTGCGGGGGATCGACACGACGCTGGACCTCGACGAGCGGCTGACCTGCGGCGTCGCGGTCATGCAGCGGCACGTCGAGCGGATCGTCGGCCTCATCTCCGTCCTGCACCACGCGGGCGCCCCGGCCCCGATCGACAGCAAGCGGCGGCGCTCTCCGTCCGACCCGGCGGTCGACGCCGCCCTCACCGACCTCGTCGGCGACGACGCCATGCGCCTGCGCAAGCCGGTCGACGAGGTCATCGCCATCCTGCGCGTGCTCACCCTCTCGAGCGTGCACCCCCTCATGTCCACCGGTCGCCTGGACGCGGCCGAGATCGTCTCCGTCGTCCTCGACGGGGTCCGGAAGGACCGCTGATGCTCTACCGCCTCGTCCGCGACCACCTGGGCCCCTACCGGCCGATGCTCGTCGTGCTCGTCGTCCTCCAGCTGGCCGGCACCCTGGCCTCCCTCTACCTGCCGAGCCTCAACGGCCGGATCATCGATGAGGGCGTGGCCGTCGGCGACACCGGCTTCATCCTCACCGCCGGCCTCTGGATGCTCGGGGTCTCCCTCGTGCAGATCGGTGCCGCCGTCGCCGCCACCCGAATCGGCGCCCTGACCGCCGCCTCGCTGGGCCGCGACCTGCGGGCCGCCGTCTTCGGCCGGGTGGGCACGTTCTCGGCCCGCGAGCTGTCCGGCTTCGGCGCCCCGACGCTCATCAGCCGCTCGACCAACGACGTCCAGCAGGTGCAGCAGGTCACCTACATGGCGCTGGCCATGATGCTCACCGCGCCGATCATGATGGTCGGCGGCGTCGTCATGGCGCTGCGCGAGGACGCCGGGCTGTCCTGGCTCGTCGCCGTGGCCGTCCCGGCCCTCGGCATCGCCGTCGGCGCCGTCATCAGCCGGATGGTGCCGCACTTCCGCGAGATGCAGAAGGCGGTCGACACCGTCAACCGCATCCTGCGCGAGCAGATCACCGGCATCCGCGTGGTGCGCGCCTTCGTCCGCGAGGACGTCGAGCGCGAGCGCTTCGCCGAGGCCAACCGCACCTACACCGGGACCGCGCTGGCCGTCGGCCGGCTCATGGCCCTGGCCTTCCCCATCGTCATGGTCATCTTCAACGCCTCGACCGTCGCCGTCATCTGGTTCGGCGCCCACCGGGTGGCCTCGGGCGACATGCAGATCGGCGCCCTCACGGCCTTCATGGCCTACCTCATCCAGATCCTCATGTCCGTGATGATGGCGACCTTCATGTCGATGATGATCCCGCGTGCCACCGTCTCGGCCGGCCGCATCGCGGAGGTCCTCGACACGAGCACGACGGTCCGGCCGCCGGAGCGCGCCGTCGCCCTGCCGGACGGCCCGGTCGCCGTCGAGCTGCGGGCCGCGACCTTCGCCTACCCCGGCGCCGACGCCCCGGTGCTGCGCGAGGTCTCGTTCACGGCCGAGCCCGGGAGCACCACCGCCGTCGTCGGCAGCACCGGGGCCGGCAAGACGACGCTCGTCGGGCTCGTCCCCCGCCTGCACGACGTCACCGGGGGCGCCGTGCTCGTCGGCGGCGTCGACGTCCGCGACGCCGACCCGCAGGACCTGTGGAGCCGGATCGGCCTCGTGCCCCAGCGCCCGTACCTCTTCACCGGCACGGTGGCGAGCAACCTGCGCCACGGCCGTGCCGACGCCACCGACGACGAGCTGTGGGAGGCGCTGCGCATCGCCCAGGCCGAGGACTTCGTGCGCGCCCTGCCGGGCGGCCTCGACAGCCCCGTCGCCCAGGGCGGGACGAACGTCAGCGGTGGGCAGCGGCAGCGGCTGGCCATCGCCCGGGCCCTCGTCCGGCGCCCGGCGGTCTACCTCTTCGACGACGCCTTCTCGGCGCTGGACGTCGCCACCGACGCCCGGCTGCGGGCGGCCCTGGCCCCGGTCACCCGGGACGCGACGGTCGTCACCGTCGCCCAGCGGGTGTCGACCATCCTCGACGCCGACCGCATCGTCGTCCTCGAGGACGGGGCCGTCGTCGGCACCGGCACCCACGAGGAGCTGCTCGCCGGTTGCCCCACCTACCGCGAGATCGTCGAGAGCCAGCAGACCCGGGAGGTGGCGGTGTGAGCGAGGTCAGGTCCGCGGAGGAGAAGGCGGCCGAGGCCCGGCGCGGTCCGGCCTCGACGCGGCGCGGCGGCCCGCCGCACGCGCAGCTCGGCATGCCCACCGAGAAGTCCCAGGACTTCGGGCCCTCGGCCCGCCGGGTCCTCGAGCTGCTGCGCCCGGAGCGGCCGGTCGTGCTCACCGCGCTCGCCCTCGCGCTCGGCAGCGTCGTCCTCAACGCGGTCGGCCCGAAGGTGCTCGGCCGGGCGACCGACCTCGTCTTCGCCGGCGTCTTCGGCGCCCGGATCCCGGCCGGCGTCACCCAGGAGGAGGCCGTCGCCCGGCTGCGCGCCTCCGGCGACGGCCGCCTGGCCGACGTCCTCGCGGCGATGCGGTACGTCGTCCCCGGCCAGGGCATCGACTTCGGCGCCGTCGGGCGGGTGCTCGTCGTCGTGCTCGTGATCTACCTCGTCGCCGCGGCCCTCCAGCTCGTCCAGGGGCGGCTGCTCGTCGGCGTCGTCAACCGCACCGTCTACCGGCTGCGCCGCGACGTCGAGGACAAGCTCAACCGGCTGCCGCTGCCGTACTTCGACGCCCAGCCCCGCGGCGAGCTGCTGAGCCGGGTGACCAACGACATCGACAACGTCGCGCAGAGCCTGCAGCAGACGCTGAGCCAGCTCGTGACGGCCCTGCTCACCGTCGTCGCGATGATCGCGATGATGCTCTACATCAGCCCGCTGCTCGCCGTCATCGCGCTCGTGACCATCCCGGTGACGATGGCCGTCACCGCGGCGATCGGCTCGCGCAGCCAGAGGCACTTCGTCCAGCAGTGGAAGAGCACCGGCGAGGTCAACGCCGTTGTCGAGGAGACCTTCACCGGCCACGAGCTGGTCAAGGTCTTCGGGCGGCAGGCCGAGGCCGACCGCGAGTTCGCCGAGCGCAACGACGCCCTGCACGAGGCGACGTTCCGGGCCCAGTTCATCAGCGGGATCATCATGCCGACGCTGATGTTCATCGGGAACCTCAACTACGTCGCCATCGCCGTCGTCGGCGGGCTGCGGGTCGCCACCGGCGCGATGAGCCTCGGCGACGTCCAGGCATTCATCCAGTACTCCCGGCAGTTCACCCAGCCGCTCACCCAGGTGGCGTCGATGGCCAACCTCATGCAGAGCGGCGTCGCGTCCGCCGAGCGGGTCTTCGAGGTGCTCGACGCCCCCGAGCAGGACGCCGAGGCGCAGGTGCCGGCCCGCATCGACGACGCCCGCGGCCGGGTCGAGTTCCAGGACGTGTCGTTCTCCTACCAGGCCGACCGCCCGCTCATCGAGCACCTCGACCTCGTCGTCGAGCCCGGTCAGACCGTCGCCATCGTCGGGCCCACGGGTGCCGGCAAGACGACGCTGGTCAACCTCGTCCTGCGCTTCTACGAGCTGGACGGCGGCCGGATCACCCTCGACGGCGTCGACATCACCGACCTCACCCGGCACGACCTGCGCGGCCGCACCGGCATGGTCCTCCAGGACACCTGGCTGTTCGCCGGGACGATCCGCGACAACATCGCCTACGGCCGGCCGGGCGCCACGGAGGAGGAGATCCTCGAGGCGGCGCGCGCGACGTACGTCGACCGCTTCGTGCACTCGCTGCCGGACGGCTACGACACCGTGCTCAACGCCGAGGCCGACAACATCAGCGCCGGGGAGCGGCAGCTCGTGACCATCGCTCGCGCGTTCCTCGCCCGACCCTCGCTGCTCATCCTCGACGAGGCGACGAGCTCGGTGGACACCCGCACCGAGCTGCTCGTCCAGCAGGCGATGGCGGCGCTGCGCACCGACCGGACGAGCTTCGTCATCGCCCACCGGCTGTCGACGATCCGCGACGCCGACCTCATCCTCGTCATGGAGGACGGCCGGATCGTCGAGCGCGGCTCGCACGCCGAGCTGCTCGCCGCCGGAGGGGCATTCGCTCGGTTGCACGCCGCCCAGTTCGCGTCAGCGCTCGTCGACCCGGGCGACGCGCCGGTCCCGGCGGGCGCGGCGGCCGGCCCGGGCGGCGGCTCGCGGACCTGACCTGATCCATCGCGCGAATCCGGTCGCTCGGAGGGGTGCCCCGGGAGGCGCGAGGGGCTAGCGTGACCTCCGGCGCCCGGCCGGGTGCCCTACTCGACGAGGAGCAGGTGGTGTCCGTGGTCGAAGCAGCGCAGGCAGTCGGTACCGCAGTGCCGGGCATGGTCCCGGCGGCGGACACCCTCATCGACGCGAAACCGGTCGACTACCTCATCCTCGTCGTGTACTTCGGCTTCGTGCTCGGCATCGGCCTGCTGGCCCGCCGCTCGGTCTCGGACTCGGTCGACTTCTTCCTCTCCGGCCGCTCGCTGCCGGCGTGGGTCACCGGCCTGGCCTTCATCTCCGCGAACCTCGGCGCCGTCGAGATCATGGGGATGAGTGCCAACGGGGCCCAGTTCGGCGTCCCCACGGTGCACTACTTCTGGGTCGGCGCCATCCCGGCCATGCTCTTCCTCGGCGTCGTGATGATGCCCTTCTACTACGGCTCCAAGGTCCGCTCGGTCCCGGAGTTCATGCTCCGCCGCTTCGGCACCGGCGCCCACCTCTTCAACGCGATCTCGTTCGCCGTCGCGCAGCTGCTCATCGCCGGCGTCAACCTCTTCCTCCTCGGCACGATCGTCCACGCCCTCCTCGGGTGGCCGCTCTGGCTGGCGCTCATCGTCGCGGCGGTCATCGTCCTCAGCTACATCACCCTCGGTGGCCTGTCGGCGGCGATCTACAACGAGGTGCTCCAGTTCTTCGTCATCGTCGCAAGCCTCCTGCCGCTCACCCTCATCGGCCTGCACCGCGTCGGGGGCTGGGACGGCCTCAAGCAGCAGCTGGCCGAGGTGGCGACGAGCGCGCCCGCGTCGGCCGCGGTGCCGCCCGCGGAGCAGCAGCTGAACTCGTGGCCGGGCCAGGCGCTCGTCGGCTTCGAGAGCCCGTTCTGGGCGGTCGTCGGCATCGTCTTCGGCCTCGGCTTCGTCCAGTCCTTCGGCTACTGGACGACGAACTTCGTCGAGGTGCAGCGCGCGATGGCGTCGGAGTCGATCTCCGCGGCACGCAAGACCCCGATCATCGGGGCCTTCCCGAAGATGTTCGTCCCCTTCATCACGATCCTGCCCGGCATGATCGCGGCGGTCCTCGTCACCGAGATCGTCCAGCTCAAGCAGGGGGAGAGCCCGCCGGGCGGCGCGTCCGGGGACGGGGTGGCGTACAACGACTCGCTGCTCTACCTCATGCGCGACCTGCTGCCCAACGGCCTCCTCGGCCTGGCCATCACCGGCCTGCTCGCGGCGTTCATGGCCGGCATGGCGGCGAACATCTCGGCCTTCAACACGGTCTCCAGCTACGACCTGTGGGAGCGGTACATCCGCCGCGACCGCTCGGACGACTACTACCTGCGGATCGGCCGGATCGCGACGGTGGCGGCGACGTTCATCGCCATCTTCACCGCGCTCGTGGCGAGCAACTTCGGCAACATCATGGACTACCTCCAGACGCTGTTCGGCTTCTTCAACGCGCCCCTCTTCGCCACCTTCATCCTCGGCATGTTCTGGAAGCGGATGACGCCGACGGCGGGCTGGGCCGGCCTGGTGTCCGGCACCGCGTCGGCCATCATCGTCGCCATCCTGGCCAAGGACTCCCTGGGCTCGCTGAGCCTCGGGGTCATCCCCATCGGCGGCCAGGGCGCGGCCTTCGTCGCCGCGTCCACCGCCTTCGTCGTCGACATCCTCGTCTCCGTCGCCGTGACGATGGTGACCGAGCCCAAGCCGGTCTCCGAGCTCAAGGGCCTGGTCTACTCCGAGACCCCGAAGGAGGACCTCGTCGACCCCGAGGAGGCGTCCTTCCCGTGGTTCCGGCGGACCATCCCGCTCGCGATCATCGCGCTGGTCATGACCATCGCCCTCAACCTCGCCTTCTGAGAGGACCGCCGACATGGCCGACACGCACAAGGCAGGCGCCTTCGACATCCGCAACATCATCGGGCTGCTCATCGGCAGCTACGGCTTGATCCTGCTGCTCATGGGCATCTTCGCCGACCCCGAGACGGACAAGACCGGCGGGGTCAACGCCAACCTCTGGGCCGGTCTCGCCCTCCTCGTCGTCGGTGTGGTGTTCATCGCCTGGAGCCGGCTGCGGCCCATCTACGTCCCCGAGGACGTCGAGGAGGTGCGGGACGACCCGACGCGCCCCGCGCCGAAGAAGCGCCGGCGCGCCGGGCACTGAGCACGTGTCCGCGACGGCGGTGTCGTCCGGCCCGACGCGGGTCGGCGACCTCCCGGCCTGGCGGTCCGTCCCGGCCGGCGACGGCCCGTGGCCGGGGCTCGTCCTCGTCCACGAGGCGTTCGGGCTCGACGACAACATGCGGGGCATCGCCGACCGGATGGCGGGCTCCGGCTTCCTCACCCTCGCCCCCGACCTGCTCTCGCGCGGCCGGAGGACGGCCTGTCTGCGGGCGACGATGACCGCGCTGCGGCGCGGCTCCGGGCAGGCGTTCGACGACATCGAGGCGGCGCGCGCCCAGGTGGCCGGCGACGAGCGCTGCACCGGACGGGTCGGGGTCATCGGCTTCTGCATGGGCGGCGGGTTCGCGCTGGTCCTCGCCGGTCGGCCCGGCTGGGACGCGGCGGCGCCCAACTACGGGATGCTGCCGCGCACCCCGGACGTGCTCGACGGCGCCTGCCCCGTGGTCGCGAGCTACGGCGGACGCGACCGGTGGCTGCGCGGGTCCGCCGCGAAGCTGGAGTCGGCGCTGGCCGCGCGCGGCGTGCCGCACGACGTCCGCGAGTACGCGAGTGCCGGGCACTCCTTCCTCAACCCCGAGGACCTCTCGGCCTGGTACCTCGCCCCGATGACGCGACTCGTGCTGCACGCCGGTCCGGAGCCCGGGGCGGCCGCGGACGCGTGGGCCCGGATCGACGCCTTCCTCGCCGAGCACCTCGCCGCCTGACCCGACCCTTCCGACACCTCCCCGGCCCGGGGGCGGGACGGGACGAGTGGGGCGGGTCAGTCGAACTGCCAGGAGCGCTTGCTCAGGCCGTACCAGAAGCCGTCGACGACGCTGCGTCCCGCGACGTCGCCGGAGACCGACGCCGCGCCGAGGGCGACGTACAGCGGTGCCCAGTGCTCGGTGCGCGGATGGGCCTCGTGCGCCGCGGGGGCGGTGGAGAGGACGTCGAGGACCGCATCGACGTCGCCGCGGCCGACCGCCTCGGCGGCCCAGTGGTCGAACTCGGCGGACGGCGTGGGCGGCGCGACGTCCGGCCCGTCGCTCGGGTTGAACCAGCGCAGGTTGTGCGTCGTGAACCCGGAGCCGACGACGAGCACGCCCTCGTCGCGCAGGGGGGCGAGCCGGCGGCCGAGGTCGAACAGCCGCTGCGGGTCCAGGGTCGGCATCGACAGCTGGAGGACCGGGACGTCGGCCTCGGGGAACATCTCGACGAGCGGCACGTAGGCGCCGTGGTCCAGGCCGCGGGCGGAGTCCTGGTGCAGCTCCTCGCCGGCACCGGCGAGGAGCCCGGCCACCGAGCGGGCGAGGTCGGGGGCGCCGGGGGCGTCGTAGGTCACCTCGTAGTAGCGCTGCGGGAAGCCCCAGAAGTCGTAGGTGAGCGGCACGTCGCCGGACGTGGCGGACACCGACACCGGCTCCTGCTCCCAGTGCGCCGAGACCATGAGGACCGAGCGGGGCCGCGGCAGGTCCGCGGACCAGGCGGCGAGCTGGGCGGTCCACGTCGCGTCGTCGGCGAGCGGCGGCGCGCCGTGGCTCAGGTACAGGACGGGCTGGCGCTCGGCGACGGGCTGGTCGGACATGGCGGCTCCTCTGACATCTAGTTGAGCATTCAACCACAGGAGAGGTCCGGGTGTTCCTCCACGATCCGCGCCGGGCAGCGTCGCGAGCCGGCGACCCGTCCCGCGGCCCCTGATGTGCGCCCGGTCAGCAGCGAGCGCTACCGTCAGCGGCGTCCGCACGTCGGAGCAGCGACGAATCCGCTGCACGTGGGACGGAACAGGCAGGTGGGAGCAGTGGCAGGACGCAAGCTCGTCATCGTCGAGTCGCCGGCGAAGGCCAAGACGATCGCCGGGTACCTCGGCGGGGACTGGGACGTCGAGGCGTCGGTGGGGCACATCCGGGACATCCCGACCCCGAGCGAGATGCCCGCGGAGATCAAGAAGGGCCCGTTCGGCAAGTTCGGGGTGAACATCGACGACGGGTTCGACCCGTACTACGTCGTCGACGCCGACAAGAAGAAGAAGGTCAGCGAGCTGCGCAAGCTGCTCAAGGACGCCGACGAGCTCTACCTCGCCACGGATGAGGACCGCGAGGGCGAGGCCATCGCCTGGCACCTGTTCGAGACCCTCAAGCCGAAGATCCCGGTCAAGCGGATGGTCTTCCACGAGATCACCCGCGAGGCCATCCAGCGGGCCGCCAACCAGACCCGCGACATCAACGTCGCGCTCGTCGACGCCCAGGAGACCCGGCGCATCCTCGACCGGCTCTACGGCTACGAGGTGAGCCCCGTGCTGTGGCGCAAGGTGGCCCCGAAGCTGTCCGCCGGCCGCGTGCAGTCGGTCGCGACCCGAATGGTCGTCGAGCGCGAGCGCGAACGGATGGCGTTCGTGCGGGCCGGCTACTGGGACGTCTCGGCCGAGGTGACCCCGGGCGCCGACGAGGACCTGTTCACCGCCCGGCTCACCGGCGTCGACGGCAAGCGCGTCGCCACCGGCCGCGACTTCGCCGACGACGGCACGCTGCGCAACGCCGAGCGCACGACGGCCCTGGACCAGGCGCAGGCCACCGGCGTCGCCGAGGCCCTGCGTCAGGTGCGCGCCACCGTCGCCGAGGTCAGCGAGAAGCCGTACACCCGCCGTCCCAGCGCGCCGTTCACGACGAGCACGCTGCAGCAGGAGGCCTCGCGCAAGCTGCGCCTGAACTCCCGCAACGCCATGCGGGTCGCCCAGCGGCTCTACGAGAGCGGCTACATCACCTACATGCGCACCGACAGCACCGCGCTGTCCGACACCGCCCTGTCCGCCGCCCGCCAGCAGGCGCGCGACATGTACGGAGCCGCCTCCGTGCCGGACGCCCCGCGCCGCTACGAGAAGAAGGTGAAGAACGCGCAGGAGGCGCACGAGGCCATCCGTCCGGCCGGTGACCGCTTCCGCACCCCGAAGCAGGTCGCGGGCGAGCTGCGCGGCGACGAGTTCCGTCTCTACGAGCTCATCTGGATGCGCACCGTCGCCTCGCAGATGGCGGACGCGCGAGGCTCGACCGCCTCGGTGCGCCTCACGGCGACGCTGCCGGAGTCGGCGCCGGCCCGCGAGGTCGAGCTCTCGGCCAGCGGCACGGTCATCACCTTCCGCGGCTTCCTCGCCGCCTACGAGGAGGGCCGCGACGCCCCCCGCGGCGGCGACGACGAGGAGCGCCGCCTGCCGAAGCTGGGCGCCGGCCGCGAGCTCGACGTCCGGCAGGCCGATGCCGGCGGGCACGAGACCTCGCCGCCCGCCCGCTACACCGAGGCGACGCTGGTCAAGGCCATGGAGGAGCGCGGCATCGGCCGACCCTCGACGTACGCCTCGACCATCGGCACCATCCAGGACCGCGGCTACGTCAACACCAAGGGCAACGCACTCGTGCCGTCCTGGCTGGCGTTCGCCGTGACCCGGCTCATGGAGGAGCACTTCGGCCGGCTCGTCGACTACGACTTCACCGCGTCGATGGAGGAGGACCTCGACGCCATCGCCCGCGGCGACGAGCAGCGCGTCGCGTGGCTCAAGCGGTTCTACTTCGGCGACGAGGCGGCCTCCGCCGAGGGGCTGCGCTCGCTCGTCGAGGACCTCGGGGACATCGACGCCCGGGCCATCTCGACCATCGACATCGGCGACGGCGTCGTCGTCCGGGTCGGCCGCTACGGCCCCTACGTCGAGGAGGTCGTGCCCGCCGGGATCGACCCCAGGACCGGCGAGGTCACCGACGAGAAGGCCGCGTCCTCCGGCGAGACCCAGCCGCGTCGCGCGTCGATCACCGACGACGTCCCGCCGGACGAGATGACGCCGGCCATGGCCCGCGAGCTGCTGGACCAGGCGGCCGACGACGGCCGGGTGCTCGGCCAGGACCCCGCGACCGGGCGCGACGTCGTCGCCAAGGCCGGCCGCTACGGCCCCTACGTCACCGAGGTGGTCCCCGAGGAGGAGCAGGGCAAGGGCAAGAACAAGGTCAAGCCGCGCACCGCGTCGCTCTTCCAGGACATGGACCTGGCGACCATCGAGCTGGACACCGCGCTGCGGCTGCTGTCGCTGCCCCGGGTCGTCGGCAAGGACCCGGAGTCCGGCGACGACATCACCGCGCAGAACGGGCGCTACGGGCCGTACCTGAAGAAGGGCACCGACTCGCGGTCGCTGACGTCCGAGCAGCAGCTCTTCGACATCACGCTCGAGGAGGCGCTGGCCGTCTACGCCCAGCCCAAGCAGCGTGGACGGGCCGCGGCGAAGCCGCCGCTGGCCGAGCTCGGCACCGACCCGGTGTCGGGCAAGCCGGTCGTCGTCAAGGACGGGCGGTTCGGGCCCTACGTCACCGACGGCGAGACCAACGCGACGCTGCGCAAGGACGACGACCCGGAGAAGATCACGCCGGAGCGCGGCTACGAGCTGCTCGCGGAGAAGCGCGCCAAGGGGCCGGCGAAGAAGACCGCCCGCAAGCGCACGACGAAGAGCGCCACGAAGAAGTCGTCGACCGCCAAGACGTCGAGCGCCAAGACGTCGACGGCCAAGAAGTCCCCGGCCAGGAAGTCCTGACCGCCGCCCCTCCCGAGCTTTCTCGCCTGATCCCTCGACCCTCGGGTTCGCGCAGCCTCCGAAGGTGCGCGAACCCGAACCTTCCGGGATCAGGCGAGAAACGAAGGGCCGAGACCGGGGCTTGACCCTCACGCGGCGTGAGGCCGGACCGTGGGTGACATGACCACGACGGACCAGCACACTGCCGGGATGGAGCTCACGGTCGGCCAGGTCGCGCAGACCTTCGGCGTCACGGTGCGCACGCTGCACCACTACGACGCCATCGGTCTCGTCGTCCCGTCCGCCCGGACGCCCGCCGGGTACCGCCTCTACACCGACGCGGACCTCACCCGGCTCGCGACGGTCGTCACGTACCGGCGGCTGGACCTCCCCCTCGACGAGGTGGCGGACCTGCTGGCCGGCGACGGGACGCCCGAGGAGCACCTGCGGCGTCAGCGCGACGTGGTCACGTCCCGGCTGGGCGAGCTCACCGAGCTCGTCGCGGCCATCGACCGAGCACTGGAGCGAGAGATGACGGAGAAGCCCGCGACCACGAAGGACCTCGAGGAGCTGTTCGGCGACGGCTTCGGCGAGGAGTACGCCGCCGAGGCGCAGGAGCGCTGGGGCGACACCGAGGCCTGGAAGCAGTCCAAGCGTCGCACCGATGCCTACACCACGGCCGACTGGGCGGCCGTCAAGGCCGAGCAGGACGCCGTGAACGCCGCGTTCGTCGCCGCGCTGGAGTCCGGCGAGCCGCCGACGTCGCCGCGCGCGATGGACGCCGCCGAGGCCCACCGCGCGCAGATCGCGCGGTGGTTCTACGACCTCGACCACGGCTTCCACCGCGGCCTGGCCGACATGTACCTCGCCGACCCGCGCTTCACGAGGACCTACGAGGACCTCGCGCCCGGGCTCGCGCGGTACGTGCACGACGCGATCCACGCCAACGCCGACCGCAGCGAGCGGCCGGACGCCGGCTGAGGGCCCGGGCGGACGCTCTCGCGGGCACGGGGAGACCCCGTGGCCGCGGGGGCCGTCCGCGGGCATGCTGGGCCGGTGCCTGCCGACGACGAGACCGTGCCCGACCCGCGCCCCGACACCGGTGACGAGCGCGCCCAGCTGCTCGGCTTCCTCGCCGGCCAGCGGGACGCCCTGCGCCGCAAGTGCACCGGCGTCGACGCCGCCGGTCTCTCGGCGGCCCACCCCCCGTCGACCCTGACCCTCGGCGCCCTGCTGCACCACGCCGCCTACACCGAGGACTGGTGGTTCACCGTCTGCGTCGGCGGAGGGGAGATGCCGCCGATCTGGCAGGCGCTCGACGTCGACGCCGACATCGACGCCGAGATGACCGTGTCCTCCACGATGACGCCGGACGCGCTGCTCGCGCGGTACGACGAGGCGTGCGCGCGCAGCGACGCGGTCCTCGCCCAGGTCCCCGACCTCGGGCAGCGGGCCCGGTCGCGGTCCGGTCCGGGCGAGCCCGGCAACGTCCGCTGGGTCGTCCTGCACATGATCGAGGAGACCGCCCGGCACGCCGGCCACGCGGACCTGCTCCGCGAGGCGGTCGACGGCAGCACCGGCGAGTAGGCCCTCGACGCGGTCGGGGTACTACGACCATCGCCCGATGGTGGCCGTCCACCGGCTCCGCGCACGCTTCCGGTCAGCGGGTCACGAGGGCCCGCACGACCCCGAGGAGCCCCCATGTCGCACCAGATCGCCGCGGTCCGGCTGGCCGCCGCGGCCGCAGCCTCCGCCCTGCTCGTCACCGCCGTCGCCCCCGCCGGGTCGGCCAAGGACCTCGAGGTCCGCTCGTCCGGCGCGTGCAGCGCGGGCGCCACGTGGAAGCTCACGGCCAAGGCCGACGACGGCCGGGTCGAGGTCGAGCTCGAGGTCGACTCGGGCCGCCGCGGCCAGACCTGGGCGTGGTCCCTCGCGGACAACGGCGTACGCGTCCGCTCGGGCAGCGCGACGACGACGGCGCCGAGCGGGTCCTTCACGGTCGAGCGCCGGATCCCCGACCGGGCCGGGAGCGACACGGTCACGGCCCGGGCCACGCACGCCGGCCAGACCTGCCGCGCGCGGGTCGTCCTCCCCGGCTGAGCCCGGGCTGTCACACTTCCGCGAAAGGACCCACCATGCGACGCATCGCCCTCTTCGCCCTCGGAGCAGCCGTGGCCGTGACACCCGCCCTGGTCGGCCTCGTCGGCAACGCCTCCTTCGCCCAGCGCCTGCCCGTCCGTCCCCCGGCCGCGGTCGCCGCGACCCCGACGCCCACGACCCCGACGCCCACGACGTCGGACGACCCGGTGACCCACGACGCCGGTGACGACCACGGCGGGGACCGGCCGCGTGCGGCCTCGGACGACCCCGTGACGCACGACGCCGGTGACGACCACAGCGGGGACGACCACGGCGGCGACGACCGCGGCGTGAGCCGGGACGACCACGACGACCACGAGGACGGGGACCGCTCGGGTGGCCACGGATCCGACGACTGAGCCCCTGGCACCCGCCGCGCCCGCCCCGGCCGACCCCGCGTCGGCCGGGTCGCCGGCGCGCCCGGCGTGGCTGCGGGTCTCGCGCGTCGTGCGGCCGGACACCGCCCCGGAGGCGCTCCGGCCGCGCCGTCTGGTTGCACGGCTCGCGCTCGGGGTGCTCGGCGCCGTCGTCCTCGTCGCCGTCCTCGGCGCGCTCGCGGCCCGCCAGCTCGCGGAGCGGGAGGCCGTCAACGACGCCGCGACGGTGGCGGGCGTCATCGCCGAGGCCGTCGTCCAGCCCAACCTCGACGCCGCCCTCATGGCCGGGGACGCCGACGCCGTCGCCCGCTTCGACGAGACCGTCCGCCGCAGCGTCGACCGCGACACCGTCGTCCGCGTCAAGCTGTGGAGCCCGAACGACCGGGTGCTCTACGCCGACGAGCCGCAGCTGGTCGGGCGGACCTTCCCCCTCGACGCCGAGCAGCGAGCCGCCCTGGCCGACCGGCGGGTCGTCGCCGAGGTCTCGACACTGGAGGCCGGCGAGAACCAGTTCGAGGAGGGCGACCGGCTCGTCGAGGTCTACCGCCCGGTGTGGGCGCCGGACGGCTCGACGGCGCTCTTCGAGATCTACGTGTCCTACGAGCCCGTCGCCGCCCGCACCGGACAGCTGTGGCGCGGCTTCGCCGGGGTCACGGCGAGCAGCCTCGTCCTCCTCGTCCTCATCGTCACCCCGCTCGTCCTCACCCTCCTCCGGCGGCTGCGGGGAGCGGAGGAGCAGCGGCTGCGGCTGCTGGAACGGGCCGTCGACGCCTCGGCCACCGAGCGGCGGCGGATCGCGGCCACCCTGCACGACGGGCCGGTCCAGGAGCTCGCCGCCACCTCGTTCACCGTGGCCGGCGCCGCCGCGACGGCGGCCGCCCGCGGCGAGGACGCGCTGGCCCGCGACCTCGGGTCCGCGGCCGGGGCGGTCCGCGCCAGCATCCGGTCGCTGCGCACCCTGCTCGTCGACCTGCACCCGCCGAGCCTGTCGAGGTCCGGGGTCGTCGCGGCCCTCGCCGACCTCGCGCAGTCGGTGCGGGCGGACGGCGTCACCGTCCGGCTCGACACCGACCCCGAGGACCGCCTGGCGCTCACCGACGACGCCCAGCGGCTGGTCCACCGGGTCGCCCAGGAGTGCGTCCGCAACGCCGCCCGGCACGCCGGCCCGGCCGAGGTCGTCCTCGCGCTGCACCGCACCGGTCCGCAGGCCGTGACCCTCGAGGTCACCGACGACGGGGCCGGCTTCGACCCGGCCACGGTCCCCGCCGACCCGCCGCCCGGCCACCTCGGGCTGCGGATGCTCGCCGACCTCGCGTCGGTCCCCGGTGCGCAGCTCCGGGTCGCCGCGGCGCCCGGGGCCGGCAGCCGCTGGCGCCTCGACCTCGACGGCCCGCTGGGGGTGGTCGCGTGATCCGCGTCCTCGTCGTCGACGACCACCGGCTCGTGCGGGCCGGGCTGCGCACCCTGCTCGACGCCGACCCCGGCATCCGGGTCGTCGGCGAGGCCCGGGACGGCGACGAGGCCGCCCGGCTGGCGACCGACACCACGCCCGACGTCGTCCTCATGGACCTGTCCATGCCGGGGGTCGACGGGGTCGACGGCACCCGCGGGGTGCTCGCGGTCCACCCCGCGGCCCGGGTGCTCGTCCTCACGAGCTTCTCGGACCGGGAGCGGGTGCGCGAGGTGCTCCAGGCCGGGGCCATCGGGTACGTCCTCAAGGACTCCGACCCCGCCGACCTGCTCGCCGCCGTCCGGGCCGCCGCCGACGGGCACGTCCCGCTGGACCCGCGGGTCGCCGGGGCCCTGCTCCCGGCCACCGGCGACGCCGAGCGGGACGGCACCGCGCTCGGGCTGTCCCCACGCGAGACCGAGGTGCTGCGGCTCGTGGCCCAGGGCCTGGCCAACAAGCAGATCGCCCGGGCCCTCGGCATCACCGAGCGGACGGTCAAGGCCCACCTCGGTCGGGTCTTCCGCGAGATCGGCGTGCTCGACCGCACGAGCGCGGCGCTGTGGGCGCGCGACCACCTGCCCGCGCCCTGACCGGGGGGCCTGACGGAGGTGGCCCCTAGGTGTACGCGGCCATCAGGTTGGTGACAGTTGGCTGGTCGGGGGGTGGCCGCCGAGTGCTGTGTGGCGTCGTTGAGTGTTGTACCGCTGGAGCCAGGGGGCAAGGGCGGTGGCGCGGTCGGTGTTGCTGGTGAAGGCGTGCCGGTAGGCCCACTCGGT
>NZ_SAYU02000027.1 GCF_004025965.2 Phycicoccus flavus
TGACAGGATGGGCCCGTGCCCCGGTACGTCGCCTTCCTCCGGGCCGTCAACGTCGGCGGCCGGTTCGTGCGGATGGCCGACCTGCGCGCGGCCCTGGCCGAGGCCGGGTTCGGCGACGTCGAGACCCACATCCAGTCCGGCAACGTCCACGTGACGAGCCGGCGCCGCTCGACCACGGCCGTCGCCGCCGACCTGCACGACGTCCTGTCCGCGTGGGCCGGCTTCGACGTCCCCGCGATCGTCCGCACGCCCGCGGGGCTCACCGCCCTCGTCGACGAGGTCGACGCCGTACCCCCGCTGCTGGACGGCTCGCCCAGGCGCTACCTCGCCCTGCTCGACGGCGACGTCCCCGCCGAGGCCGCGAGCACCCTGGAGGCGTGGGACCGCGACGGCGAGCGCGCGGCCGTCGTCACCGGCGGCGTCCTCGCCGAGCTCGGCAAAGGCTTCCACACCACCACCCTGACCAACGCCCGGATCGAGAGGATCACCGGACGGACCAGCACCTGGCGCGACGCCGAGGTCGTCCGGACGGTGGCCCGGAAGTGGAGCGAGAGATGACCGAGCACCCGAACACCCCGCCCGAGACCGGCGGCACCGGCACCGGGCACCGCAGCGTGTCGATGACCCGGCTCGGGACCGGGGTCTACGAGGTGACCAACGCCCGTGGCGGCACGATGCGGGTCGGCGGGGGCGGGGACACCGAGGACTTCACGCCCGTCGAGCTGTTCCTCGTCTCCATGGCCGCGTGCAGCGCGACGGACGTCGACTTCATCACGAGCCGGATCGCCGAGCCGGACAGCTTCGAGGTGCTCGCCGCGGGGGAGAAGCGCAAGGACGACGGCGGCAACTTCATGGACGGCATCGAGATCACGATGACCGTCCGCTTCCCGGAGGGCCCCGACGGGGACCGGGCCCGGGCGCGCCTGCCGCGGGCGGTCGCGCAGAGCCACGACCGCCTCTGCACCGTCTCGCGGACGGTCCAGCGGGGGGCCGAGGTGACGATGCGCGAGGGCTGACGGGGCGTCGGCCGCGCGGTCTACCCTGAGCCATGGCGCGCTACCTCGACGTCCACCCCGTCGACCCCCAGCCCCGCTCCATCGCCCAGACGGTCGCGATGCTGCGCGACGGCGGCCTCGTCGCCTACCCCACGGACTCCGGCTACGCCCTCGGCGCCCTCATGGGCGACCAGCAGGCCAAGGACCGCATCCGCGCCATCCGCCGGCTCGACGACAAGCACCACTACACCCTCGTCTGCCGTGACTTCGCGCAGCTCGGGCAGCTGGTAATCGTCGACAACCACGTCTTCCGCGCGGTCAAGGCGGCCACGCCCGGGCCGTACACCTTCATCCTCCCGGCCACACCGGAGGTGCCGCGGCGGCTGCTCCACCCGAAGAAGCGCACGGTCGGCGTGCGCATCCCCGAGCACCCGGTGGTCCGCGAGCTGCTCGCCGCGCTCGGGGAGCCGCTGCTGTCCTCGACGCTCATCCTCCCCGACGCCACGGAGCCGATGACCGACGGCTGGGCGGTCAAGGAGGAGCTGGACCACGTCGTCGACGTCGTCCTGGACTCGGGGGAGTGCGGCAGCGACCCGACGACGGTCGTCGACTTCACGGCCGACCCCGCCGGCGAGGTCGCGCGCGAGGGTGCCGCGCCCTGGCCCCCGCGCTGACCCGCCCGCCCCGCCCCCGGACGGCGAGAGGCGCCTCGGTGCCGGTGAGCCGACCGGCACCGAGGCGCCGAGTGGCACCCGGAGCATCCGCCTGGCGCCGGAGGGGGAGGACCGGACGACACGCTCGAGGGTGTCGTCCGCGGCCGGCGGGGGTGCCACTTCCTCCACGGTAGGAGCGGATCGCCGCTCCTGCCACCAACGCCGTGTCAGGACTCGGTAAGCATTCGGTATCGCCGTGCTGAGGGTCTCTCAGCCGGCGGGCGCCGCTCGCAGGACCTCCAGCACGCGCGCGTCGATCCCGTTGGGGGAGTGCCGGTTCTCCAGGTTCTCCTCGCCCATCCACGCCTCGAGCGCCGTCTCGACGTCGTCCTCGCCCCCGGGGGCGTGCCCCTGCTGCGTCAGGAGCCCGCGCACCTCCTCGCGCAGCGGGCCGGTGAGCGGCTCGACGTCCTCGGCGGTGCCGAAGAAGAGGGTGGACAGCCGGTGCAGCCGGGCGATCTCGCGGGGCGCGTCCGGGTGGTCGTCGACGCGCAGGTCGGCGAGGACGCCGCCGCCGTCGTACCCGGCCCCGGGACAGCGCACGAGGAGGGCGGCGGACTGCCGGCCCCGGGCGTCCCCGCCGGCCTCGTCGCCGGCGAGGAGGACCGCGAGCAGCCGGTCGTCCAGTCGCTGCCCGGCGGCGGCCCGCCAGGCGTCCTCCATGGCCTCGACGACCTCGGGGCCGGTGAGGATGTTGCCCTGGATGGCCCAGGAGCCGGTGTCGTCGGACCCCGACCGCCCGCCGGCCCAGTGCAGGCAGGACGGCCCGGTGTACGAGGCGGCCCCGTCCCGGCCGACGACCCCGACCTGGCGGTGGTCCCCGCCGGGGTCGGCGGCCACGGCGTCGGCGAGGGCGGCGGCGACGGGGTGGCCGTCGGAGAGGGCCCGCTCGAGCTCGTCGAGGTAGGCGACGCGGGCCATGGCCTGGGAGGCGACCGCCGCCGTGCCGGGGACGACCCGGGGGACGACGGAGCCGACGGCGAGGAACTTGCTCGCGACCGCGACGCCCCAGGCGTCGCCGTCACGCGCGGCGATGGAGAAGGTCATGGGCCGACCCTAGGGTCGCGCCGTGGGCTGCGGGCCCGTCAGCGACGCGCGAGCAGCAGCAGGACCTCGACGTGCCGGGTCTGCGGGAACATGTCGGCCACCCGCCCGGCGACCGGGCGCAGCGAGGGCATCGCGGCGAGGTCGCGGGCCAGGCTCGAGGCGTCGCAGCTGGAGTAGACGACGTGCGCCGCCGCGCTCCCCTCCAGCCAGGCCGCGAGGTCCGGGCCCAGGCCTCGCCGCGGGGGGTTGACGACGACGAGGTCCGGGGCCGGCCCGGGCGGTGGCCCGGCGGTCGCGTCACCGGTGACGAACGTCGCCGCGTGGCCTCCCGCCGCGGCGGCGGCCCGGGCGGCGTCGACCGCCTCGGGTGAGGTCTCGACCCCGACGACGCGTCGCCCCGGCGCCGAGAGGTGCAGGGCGAACCCGCCGACCCCGCAGTAGAGGTCCCACACCGTCGCCGGGGCGAGGTCGTCGGCCCAGTCCCGCGCCTGGGCGTACAGGTGCCGGGCGACGCCGGTGTTGGTCTGGAAGAAGGCTCGCGGGCCGAGGAGCAGGGTCACCGCACCCAGCCGCATCGGCAGCAGCCGTTCGTCGGTGAGGACGACCTCCTCCTCGCCCTCCAGCACCGCCTTGTGCTCCGGCAGCAGGTTGACCGTGACGACCCCCGCCGACGGCAGGAGGACGCGCAGGCGGGGGAGGGCGGCCCGGATCCGCTGCAGCCCCTCGCGCGAGCGGACGACGAAGCGCACGAGGTGCTCGTCGTCGGGGGAGTGCGTGACGATGACGTGCTTGAGCTCGCCGCGCCGGGACGTCGTAGGGAGGGAGGCCGGTCTCTGCGAGGAACCGGTGCAGCGGGTCGAAGGTCGCGGCCAGCCCCGGCACGTAGAGGCCGCAGGTGCGCAGGTCGACGCCCCGGCCCTCCCGGTCGAGGATGCCGAGGGTCGGGTCCCCGGCCCGACCACCGACGACGAGCTTGGCCTTGGTCCGGAACCCGGACTCCGGCGAGCGCACCGGCGGCAGCCAGCGCAGGTGGTCCGAGTGCGGCGCGAGGACCTCGGCCACCGCCCGCTCCTTGGCCGCGAGCTGGTCCTCGTACGGGGTGCCCATGAGGGCGCACGAGCGGCAGCGTCCGGCGTCGAAGTGGTCGCACTGCATGGCCGGCCCAGCGTACGGCCGGCCGCGGCGGTCGGGGCGGGCACCACGGGCGCAGCACGGTTGTTGCAGACACGAAACATGGATGGACGTGACCTGCGCGCCCGGCGCCCCTAGGGTGCAGAACCATGAACACGAGCCGAACGACCACCATCATCGCCGCCGGAGCTCTCGCCCTTACCGCCTCCGCCTGCGCCACCGAGACCACGACGACCGAGAGCGGCGCCAACGTCGTCGCGGACGGCAAGCTGACGGTCTGCACCTCCCTGCCCTACGAGCCGTTCGAGTTCGAGAAGGGCAACGAGGTCGTCGGCTTCGACATGGACATGATGAAGAAGGTGGCCGAGGCCAACAGCCTGGAGATGGCCATCGTCGTCACCGGCTTCGAGGGCATCCAGTCAGGCCAGGCCCTGAACTCCGGCAAGTGCGACATCGCCGCCGCCGGCATGACCATCACCGACGAGCGCGCCAAGGTCATCGACTTCACCGACCCCTACTTCGACGCCACCCAGGCGCTGCTCACCAAGGACAAGAGCCTGGACTCCCTGGAGTCCCTCGACGGCAAGACCCTCGGCGTGATGACCGGCACCACGGGCGAGAAGTACGCCAAGGAGAACGCCCCGAAGGGCGTCACCCTCAAGGCGTTCGAGAACCTCGGCCTGCAGACCTCCGCCGTCAAGAGCGGGCAGATCGACGCGATCATCCAGGACAACGGCCCGCTGCTCGACTACGCGAAGAAGAACCCCGACACCTCGGTCACCGCCGAGTTCGACACCGGCGAGCAGTACGGCTTCGCCGTGAAGAAGGGCGGCAACGCCGAGCTGCTGTCCTCGGCGAACAAGGTCATCACCGACGTCAAGTCCGACGGCACCTACGACGAGATCTACAAGACCTGGTTCGGCCAGGCGCCCGACGCCGGCTGACCCGCCCCGTCCGCGTCCGCCCGTCCCGCCTGACCAGGAGGCCCCTTCGTGGCCATGTCCCCGCGTCGCCGTGCCGAAGTGAGCCGGTACGTCCAGTACGGCGTCCTCGCCCTCCTCCTCCTGCTCGTCGCCCTCGGCGCCGACTGGGGGACCCTGCAGACCCAGTTCCTCAACGGCGAGATCCTCCCGCAGCTGTTCCCGGAGATCTTCTCCATCGCGCTGAAGAACACGGTCCTGTACACGGCGTGCGCGTTCGTCTTCGGTCTGGTGCTCGGGCTCGTCCTGGCGCTGATGCGGCTGTCGTCGGTCGGTCCCTACCGGTGGCTCTCGACGGTCTTCGTCGAGTTCTTCCGCGGGGTCCCGGCCCTCATCGTCTTCATCGGCTTCTACTACGGCCTGCCGGTGGCCTTCCCCGGGCGTGTCCTCCCCGGAGGCACGCTCGGGGTGGTCACGGTGGCGCTCGGCCTCGTCGGCGCCGCCTACATGGCCGAGACGATCCGGGCCGGCATCCAGGCGGTGCCGAAGGGACAGGTCGAGGCCGCCCGCTCGCTCGGCATGTCGCACACCCGCTCGATGGTCTCGATCGTCATCCCGCAGGCGTTCCGGATCATCCTGCCGCCCCTGACCAACGAGCTCATCCTCCTCACCAAGGACTCCTCGCTCGTCTACGTCATCGGCCTCAGCCTGTCCGACAGCGAGCTCACCGACTTCGGCCGGCGCAACCTCTCGCAGTACGTGAACCTCACGCCGCTGTTCGCGACGGCGCTCTGCTACCTCATCATCACCGTCCCGCTCTCCATCGTCGTGAGGCGCATGGAGGCCCGAGCCGACAGGGCCCGCTGATGCCCGACATCCAGGTCGACACAAACGCCCCCGCGATCGACGTCCAGGAGCTGCACAAGTACTTCGGCGACAACCAGGTCCTCACCGGCATCGACTTCGAGGTCGACCGGGGCCAGGTGGTCTGCGTCATCGGCCCGTCCGGGTCCGGCAAGTCGACGCTGCTGCGCTGCGTCAACCGGCTCGAGGAGCCGACGTCGGGGAAGATCTTCGTCGAGGGCGTCGAGGTCACCGACCCCGACGTCGACCTCGACCAGCTGCGCAGCCGCATCGGGATGGTCTTCCAGCAGTTCAACCTCTTCCCGCACCTCACCGTGCTGGACAACCTCACCATCGCCCAGACGAAGGTGAAGAAGCGCGGCAAGGACGAGGCCCGGGAGATCGCCCGCGCCACCCTCGAGAAGGTCGGCCTCGCCCACCGCGAGGACGCCTACCCGGCGCACCTCTCCGGCGGCCAGCAGCAGCGCATCGCCATCGCCCGGGCCCTGTCGATGAGCCCGGACCTCATGCTCTTCGACGAGCCGACGTCGGCCCTGGACCCCGAGCTCGTCGGCGACGTCCTCGACGTCATGAAGGATCTCGCGGCCGAGGGGATGACGATGATGGTCGTCACCCACGAGATGGGCTTCGCCCGCGAGGTCGGGCACAAGCTCGTCTTCATGGACGGCGGCGTCATCGTCGAGGAGGGCGACCCCAAGGAGGTCCTGGGCAACCCGCAGCAGGAGCGCACCCAGTCCTTCCTCTCCAAGGTGCTCTGACCCGCGCAGGTTCCCTCCGGCCGGGTGTCGCACCCGGCCGGCCCCCGCGGGCGGCCCGGGGCTACGTGTCGAGCGCGCGGCGGACGTGCGGCAGCAGGGCCTTCGCGATCTGCGCGTAGCCCGCGTCATTGGGGTGGAAGAAGTCCGGCGCCAGGCGGCCCCGCCAGCTCGTCGGGCCCTCGGCGGCCATGTCGACGGCGACGACGTCGCCGCGGGCGGCGGCCTCCAGGACGTGCAGGTTGGACCGGCGGGCCGCGGTGCGGGGCTGGGGGAGCGTCGCGACGACGGCGCCACGCGGCAGGGCCGCGACGAGGCGGGCCGTGGTGTCCGGCAGGCCGCGCCGGAGCCGGCCGCCGGCGAACAGGTCGTTCGAGCCGACCATGACCGTGACGACGTCCGGGTCGTCGGTGCCCTGCGCGGGTGGCAGGGCCCGCAGGACGGGGAGCTGCTGGTCCAGCACGTCGGCGGTCCGGGCCCCGGTGGCCGAGAGGTTGACGACGACGAGCGGCAGGCCCTCCGCGGCGAGGTCGGCGGCCACCTGGTCGACCCAGCCGGCGTCCCACGCCGAGGCGCCGACCCCCTGGGACATCGAGTCGCCGAGGACGACCCAGCGGCGGCCGGGCGTGCGCAGCGCCCGGGCGTTGTGCGCGGCCCAGGCGGCCGCGTAGGGCCGGGCCTGCCCGTTGACGCCGCGCACGCCGGGGAGGACCGCGCCGAGGGCGCGGGTCAGCAGGCCCCGCGGCCGGCCGGTGCGGTTGTCGTAGCCGAGCGGCACCCCGGGGGTCGTCACGGCAGGGCCGCCCGGACCTCGGCGAGCGAGCGGCGCTGGTGGCCGCCGGCGTCGTGGTTGTCGTCGGCCAGCCACGCCCGCAGCCCGGCCGCGACCCGCGGCCACTCGCCGTCCGTGACCGAGAACCACGTCGTGTCCCGGTTCCGACCCTTGTAGACGACGGCCTGCCGGAAGGTGCCCTCCTCGGTGAAGCCCAGGCGCAGTGCGGCCCGCCGCGACGGCGCGTTGAGGCTGTCGCACTTCCACTCGTAGCGCCGGTACCCGAGGGTGCCGAACACGTGGTCGGCCAGCAGGAGCTGGACCTCCGTCGCCGCCCGGGTCCGCTGCAGCGCGGGGGAGTACACGATCGCGCCGACCTCGACCGTGCCCATCGCCGGGTCGGCCCGCATGAGGTGCACCCGGCCGAGGAGGCGGCCCGCCGGGTCGGTGACCGCCAGGGGCAGCGCCGACGGCGGCGCCGGCAGTGCGGCGAGGAGAGCGCGGGCGTCCTCCGGCGTGTGGGGCGGCTCGTCGGGGGAGTAGGTCCACAGCTCGTCGTGGGCGCCGAGCACGGCGCGGAACGCGTCGGCGTCGTCGACGCCGAGGGGGCGCAGGGTGACGAACCGGCCCCGCAGCTCGACCGGGGCAAGGGGCGAGGCGCCCGACCAGCCGACCGGGTCGCCGACCGGCTGGCCGTGGGCGTTGGTGCGGGGCACCGCAGCAGCGTACGAGAACCCAGGTGCCGGGCGGCTCGCGGTGCCGGGGGAGAGGCGTGCCGCGCGAGGGCAGAGGGGAGGGGCGGTCGCGTACCGGCGACCGGCCGGGGAACGCGGGGCGTGGACCCGGGCACTCCTGGGTAGGACCAGGGAGGCGGCCGGAACGGGCCGCCGGCCCCCACCAGAGAGGATCGGATCGTCCCGTGGACATCACCGAGGTCATCCAGCACCAGCACGACGAGCAGCGCCGCGGGTTCGCCCACCTCGAGGAGTGGCCGCGGGAGGACCACGAGGGCCTGGCCGCGATGTGGCGACGGCTCTCGGTGCTGCTCGAGACGCACGCCGAGGCGGAGGAGCGCTACTTCTACCCGCGGCTGCTCGACCTCGGGACCGGTGCCGCCGACGCCGACGACACGGCGGAGGAGGTCGAGGACGCCGTCCACGACCACAACGCGCTCCGGGCCGCGATCGCGCGGGTCGCCGAGGCCGAGGTGGGCTCGCAGGACTGGTGGACCGCCGTCGTCGACGCCAACACCGAGAACAGCGACCACATGGGCGAGGAGGAGCGCCAGGACCTCGCCGACTTCCGCCAGCAGGCCACCGTCGAGCTGCGCCACGAGATCGCCGTCGAGTTCCTGCGGTTCCAGGCCCGGCACTCGGCCGACGGGGTCGAGCCACGGGACAAGGACCCGCAGGACTACGCCGCCCACGCCGGCACCGGCTCCCGGGCCGGGGGACGGGAGGGGGCCGCGCCCTCGGTCACGGCCTCCGACGACGCCGGCTGAGCCCGCGCGCCCCGGGATCCGCTCCCCGTAACTGACATAATGTCGATTATCGGCGTTCTGCGGGAGCGGGGCCGGACGACGTCCCGGACCCCGGACGCCGAGGCGCCCTGCGCAGTCTGGCGGCCTCGACCTCGTAGCGGCTGACCGGCGCGCCGCCGGCGCGGAAGAAGCGGCGACGCAGCGCCCCCTCGACGACGACCCGGTCGCCCGCGCCGAGCCGGCCCGCGGCCCGGCGGGTGGCGCCGGACCAGCACGCGACGTCGATGGCGTCGACGCCGGCCCGGGCGACGCCCGGGCTGCTCGGGCGGGTCACCGTCACCCGGATGGTGTGCACGACGTCGCCGCTCGGCAGCGTGACGGCCTGGCCGACGCCGGTCACCCGCCCCACGAGCCGGACGCTGTTCTCGTCCTCGTCCCGGTCCTGCCGGCTGTCCGTGCCCATGTCGTCCCCTCCGTCGTCCTGTTCCGGAGGCCAGCGTCGGCGCCGGGCCGGGGCCCGGACCAGGGGGCGCCGGGGATCTGTGGACGACCGCGGCACGGAACAGCGGCTGTGGACGGACGCGTCCGGCCTCCTGTGACGCATGTGACGGAAGGGACGACACGGGCCGTCCGAACGGGCCATTTTCGCCCTCGCCGCCCTGAAATCCGACGGATGTGCGCCTATCGTGGGGGCGGAACGCGATGCAGGGCGCGATCCGGGCTGCCTGCAGCCACAGACGATGTCGGGAAACGAGTCATTCGAGTGCTGTCCTTCCTCCGGTCCACGCCGACCCGTTCGATCGGTGTGGGTCTCACGACCCTCGTCCTCGCGGCGGTGGTCATCCCCGCCGACGCGGCCGCGGGCAGCACCGCCACTCCCCTGCCGAGCGCCCTCGGCCAGTACACCGAGCCCGCCTCCGCCTCGCCGTCCCCCACCCCGACGACGAGCTCGCCGACGCCCACGACGAGCCCCAGCCCGAGCCGGAGCGCCGGCGCGACGCCGACCCCGAGCCCCTCCCCCTCGACGTCCTCGTCGTCGCCCGCCGCCCCGACGGCCACGCCGACCCCGTTCGAGCCGCCGCCGCCCCCCGGACCCGACGGCGGGCACGCCGAGCCCGACCACCCGGCGCCGCTGTCCGGTGTCGTGCTGCAGGCCCAGATCGCCGAGGCCGCACGCATCTCCGCCATCCTGGAGTCCTCCTCCTCCGAGGTCGCGGCCGCGATGAAGCGCATGGACGTCCTGTCCGACCGCTCGAACGCGACCCTGGAGTCGCTGGCCGCCGCCACCGACACCGAGAAGGCCGCCCGCCAGGAGGCGCGGGACGCCCGCGCCGACCTCGTCACCCTCGAGGCACGCCTGACCCGGGCCCGCGCCGTCGTCAAGGACTGGGTCTTCGACGTCTACTCCGGAGGCGGCGACGGCGCCGACATCTCCGGGATGCTCGACGCCATGCAGTCCGGGGACGCCGACGCCGGCAACCCGCTCGGCGATCTCGCCTACATCACCGACCAGCGCACCCGGGCGCTGGCCGAGGTCCGCACCCTGACCGCCGAGCAGAAGCGCCTCACGGCCGCGGCCGTCCAGGCCGAGGACACGGCGGCCAAGGCCCGCGCGCGGATCGAGCGCGACAAGGACCGCCTCGACGCCCTCATGAAGGTGCAGCAGGCCCGCATCGGCGAGCTGCGCAAGCTGCAGATGGCCGAGGTCGACCAGGCCGGCCCCATCGCCAACGCCCTCGTCGGCGCCCGGACCCCCGAGGCCCAGGCCGCCGCCACCCGGCTGCGGGCGGCCCTCAGCGGCTCGGTCGTCGAGACCGCCGACGTCGGCAAGCCGTGCTCGGACGACAGCGGCGAGTACCCCAACGGCCTCTTCCCGGGCTCGGCCCTCTGCCCGGTGTGGGGATCCCCCGGCGAGCGGCTGGCCCCCGACGCGGCCGCCTCCTTCAACGCCCTGAGCAAGGCCTACGCCGCCCAGACCGGCACACCGCTGTGCGTCACCGACTCCTACCGCTCGCTGTCCGAGCAGGTGTCGGTGAAGTCCACCCGCGGCGCGTTCGCCGCGACCCCCGGCACGAGCCGGCACGGCCTGGGCCGCGCGGTCGACATGTGCGGCGGGGTCGAGAGCTTCGGCTCGCCCGCCCACGAGTGGATGCGCGTCAACGCCCCGCTGTACGGCTGGTTCCACCCCGCCTGGGCCGACGCCGGGGGCCCGCTCCCCGAGCCCTGGCACTTCGAGTACGCCGGCTGACGCTCCCGGCGGGACCGCGGCTGCGGCCCCCCCTCTCCCGGGGTGCGGCCGGTCCCACCGCCACGCCGCGAGGCCGGCGCCCCCGGGTCAGGCCACCCGGTGCTCGCGGTGCTCGCGCACCCCGAGCATGGCGGCGAACCCGGCGGCGAGGATGAGGACGATGCCGAGGATGCCCCAGTACTGGGTGTTCTCCTCCCCCGTCACCGCCGCGCCCAGGGCGATGAAGAGCGCGAACGCCGCCGGGCTGAGGAAGGACACGACCCGCCCGGTCGTCGCGTAGAGCCCGAAGAGCTCGCCGCCCTTGCCCTCGGGGACGAGCCGGGCCAGGAAGCTGCGCGAGGCCGCCTGCGCGGGCCCGACGAACACGGTCATGAGCAGCCCCAGCGGCCAGAAGACGGCCGCCCCGCCGTCGTGGAGGACGAAGATGCCGATGCCGATGGCGACGAGCGCCCCGAGCGAGACGAGGATGACGCGCTTGGGGCCCAGCCGGTCGTCGAGCAGCCCGAAGGCCATCGTCGCCAGCCCCGCGACGATGTTCGCGGCGGCGCCGAAGATGATGACGTCGCCCGCCGACAGCCCGAAGGTGCCCTTGGCCAGCACCGCGCCGAAGGCGAAGACGCCGGCCAGACCGTCGCGGAAGAGCGCCGAGGCCAGGAGGAAGGCCACCGTCGACGGGGAGACCCGCCGCAGGCCGACGATCGAGCGCCACACGAGCCGGTAGGACTGCACGACCCCGACCCGCGGCGCCCGCTCGCGCGGCCGGTCGTGCAGGACGAGGAACGCCGGGACGGTGAAGAGCAGCGTCCACAGCCCACAGACGAGCATCGACACCCGGATGTCCAGGCCGTCGGCGCTCGTCACCCCGAACAGGCCCACGTCGGGTTGGATGAAGGCGAAGTAGATGAGCAGCAGCACGATGATGCCGCCGAGGTAGCCCATCCCCCACCCGAACCCGGACACCCGCCCCACGGTGCGCTCGGTCGCGACCTGGTCGATGGTCGAGTTGTAGTTCACCCCGGCGATCTCGGAGACCACGGAGCCGACGGCGAGGATGCCGAGGCCGACCCAGAGGAACGCGGGCTCGGGCCGGACGACGAACAGCGCCGCCGACAGCCCGGCGAGCACCCAGGTCTGCACCCGCAGGTGGCTCACCGTGCGCCCGGACCGGTCCGAGTTCTGCCCGAGCACCGGGGCGAGCAGGGCGACGAAGAGCCCGGCCAGCGCCGTCGAGACCGCGAGGGCGGTCGTCGTCGAGTTCGTGTCGCCGAACGCGTCGTCGACGATGTACACCGAGAACACGAACGTCGTGATGACGGTGTTGAAGGGCTGGGTCCCCCAGTCCCACATCCCCCAGGCCAGGACCTTGCGGCGCGAGGTCGGGGGTGCGGTGTCCAGCGCCGCGGGACCGGTGAGGTCCGACGGGACGGCGGGCGGTGTGCTCACAGGGTGACGGTAGCGACGCGTGGGGCCGAGCCGCGGTCGGAACGCGCCGAAGGACGTGCGATGATGTGCAGCCGGGCACCGCCGCCCCCGCACGACCGACGCCGGGCGTGTGTGATCCACGTCACACCCCGCCGGTCCAATCCACCGGACCCGGAACAACGAACCCCGGGCGCACGTTCTCTCACCATTGACCCGGCTGGCGGGAACCGGTCGGGACATCGACACTTTCGGGAGACTTCCATGGCAGAACGCAGCCTGCGCGGCAGCCGGCTCGGTGCCCTCAGCATGGAGACGGACGAGAACGTCGTTCCGTCGGAACGCCGGATCACCACCTACCAGTGCCCCAACGGGCACACCATCGAACTGCCCTTCTCGGTCGAGGCCGACGTGCCTCCCGTGTGGGAGTGCCGGTGCGGCGCCGAGGCCAAGCTCGTCGGCGGTGGCCCCGAGCCGGAGACCAAGCCGGTCAAGCCCCAGCGCACCCACTGGGACATGCTGCTGGAGCGCCGGTCCATCCCCGAGCTCGAGGAGCTGCTCGAGGAGCGTTTGACCCTGCTGCGCGAGTCGCGCGGGGAGAAGACGAAGAAGAAGAGCGCCTGAGACGACATCCTGTCGAGCATCGACGTGCCGGTCACCCCACGGGTGGCCGGCACGTCGATGCTCCGGGCCGTCCGTGGGACCGCTCGCCTCAGTCGACGACCTCGCCCTGCACGACGTCCGGCGGGTCCCCCGGGCCACGACCGCCGGGTGAGCGGTGGACCGGCCCGCCGCCTGCCGCTCCCCCGCCGGGCCAGCCACCGCCGAGCGGACCGAGCAGCCGCCGCGCCACGACCGCCTCGAGCCAGCGCCGGGTGACCGGGCGGGTCACCGGCAGGACCATGAAGAAGCCCGCCGCGTCCGTGACGAAGCCCGGGGTGAGCAGCAGCGTGCCGCCGACGAGGACGAGCGCGGCGTCCGCGAGCTGACGGCTCGGCATCCGGCCGCTGCGCAGGGCCTCGCGCAGCGCCGTCCAGGCCCGGCCGCCCTCGCGGCGGACGATGACGGCGCCGATGAGCGACTCCACGAGCAGCAGCCCGAACGTCGGCCACCCGCCGATGGTCCGGCCGACGGCGATGATCACCGCGATCTCGACCATCGGGACCAGGAGGATGGCCAAAAAGATCCAGCGGAGGACCCCGCCGCGGCGCCAGCGGGCCGTGGTCGACGTCGCGCCGGCGGGGCTCACAGGTCGTGCCACCGCTCCGGCCGGGCGGCGGCGTCGCGCAGCTGGGCCGCACGGTGACGCACCCCCCAGCCGGTGATCCGGCGCAACGACTCGGTGGCGACGTCCGGGCTCATCTTCGACTGCCCGACCTCGCGCTCGACGAAGGTGATCGGGACCTCGACGACGGTGAGCCCGCCGCGCACCGCGCGCCAGGTGAGGTCGGCCTGGAAGCAGTAGCCCTGCGAGGCGACGTCGTCCAGACCCATCGCGCGCAGCGCGTCGGCCCGGTAGACGCGGTAGCCGGCCGTCGCGTCGTTGACCGGCATGCCGAGCAGCACCTTGACGTAGAGGTTGCCGCCCACCGACAGCGCCTTGCGGTGCAGCGGCCAGTTGACGACCCGCCCGCCGCGCACCCAGCGCGACCCGATGACCAGGTCGGCGTGCTCGGCGGCGTTGAGCAGGGCCGGCAGGTGCTCGGGCCGGTGCGAGCCGTCGGCGTCCATCTCGACGAGCGTGTCGTAGCCCGCCTCCAGGGCCCAGCGGAAGCCGGCGAGGTACGCGGCGCCCAGGCCCTCCTTGCGGGTCCGGTGCAGGACGTGCACCTGCGGGTCCGCGGCGGCGAGCTCGTCGGCGACGTCGCCGGTGCCGTCCGGGGAGGCGTCGTCCAGGACGACGACGTCGGCCTCGGGCAGGGCGGCGCGGACACCGCGGACCGC
This sequence comes from Phycicoccus flavus, assembly GCF_004025965.2. Taxonomy (GTDB): domain Bacteria; phylum Actinomycetota; class Actinomycetes; order Actinomycetales; family Dermatophilaceae; genus Phycicoccus; species Phycicoccus flavus. The sequence goes on from NZ_SAYU02000027.1 coordinate 14,289, forward strand.
GACCGGGAGGGTCTCCCGCTCGTTGTACGTGGGGATGAGCACCGCCACCCGCTGGATGGGCGCTCGGTCAGGCTCGGGCAAGATCGCGGTCCTCACTCGCGGGATCGGTCCGCGCCACCCTAGCGCGGCGGCCGTCACGCACCGCGCCCAGCACCAGCAGCGCGAGGAGCGCCGTGGCGAGGGTCTGCGGCACCGGTCCGAGCCGGTCCGAGGGCGTCGTCTCGCTGCGCACCGTGAGGTCGGCGGTGCGCTGCGCCGGGGTGAAGAGGCCGGTCTTCTCGGTGACGGTGCCGTCGGGGGCGACGAACCCGGAGACCCCCACGGTCGAGACGTGGACGACGCTCCGACCGTGCTCGATGGCCCGGATACGGGAGATGGCGAACTGCTGCTCGGACTCGGCGGTGAAGCCGAAGGTGGCGTTGTTGGTCTGGACGAGGATCAGCGAGTCCCGGCCGCCCGCGGCCGCCACGCTGTCGCGCATGAGCCCGTCGTAGGCGACCTCGAAGCAGATCGTCGGCAGGGCGGCGTACGCCCCGCCGGGGGCCGGGACCGTGAAGACCCCGATCCTGTCGCCGGCGACGAAGTTGCCCGCGAGGTCGGCGGCCGAGGTGAACATCCGGAAGAACTCGCGGTGCGGGATGTACTCGGCGAACGGCACGGGGTGGAGCTTGACGTACTCCTGCGGCGGCCCGCCCGACCCGTCGTAGAACAGCGAGACGTTCGAGCTGCGGCCCGGCGGCTCGGCGAGGACGGCCCCGACGACGAGCGGGACGCCGACGGCCTCCTGCGCCTGCTGGATCTCCAGCGCGGCGTCGGCGTTGCGCAGCGGGTCGATGTCCGAGGCGTTCTCCGGCCACACGACGAGGGTGAGGTCCTGCGGCTCCTGCTCGGCCAGCGCCAGCGTGCCCCGGACGTGGTTGTCGAGGACGGCGCGGCGCTGGGCGTTGAACTCGAGGCCGGCGGTCGGCACGTCGCCCTGGACGAACCCGACCCGCTCGGTGCGCCCGGCGGTGGGCAGGGAGATCGCGAGCGGGGCGAGGAGGACCGCCGCCGCGAGGAGCAGCGGGACCGGGGCCGCGAGCCGCGGCCCGCGGACGAGGCACGCGGCCCCGAGCAGCAGCAGGGTCCCGACGAGCGCCACCCCGAACGTCACGCCGGGCGCGCCGAGCCACCGGGCCAGGTGCGCCAGCGGGCTGTCGGCCTGGCTGAAGGCGAGCCGCGCCCACGGGAAGCCGCCGTACGGCGTCGTCGAGCGCGCCCACTCCTGGGCCACCCACCCCAGCGGGACGAGCGCGTACGCCGCCCGGAGGTGACCGGCGGCGACGAGGCGACGGCCGGCGAACCCGGTGAGCGCCCCCTGGAGGGCGATGTAGAGGGCCTGGAGGACCGCGAGGGCGAACCAGGGCAGCAGGCCGACGTAGACGCCGGACCAGGACAGCGTCGGGACGAAGAACCCGAGGCCGGCCAGGAGGCCGAGGAGGAAGCCGCGGGGACCACCGGCGCGCAGGGTGAGCCCCCCGAGGAGGGCCACGCCCACGGGCGCGAGCCACCACAGGTCGTGGTCGGGGAAGGACAGCCAGAGCAGGAGGCCCGCGACGACGGCCGCGAGGCCCTGCGCGGGCAGGCGGAGCGCGGGGGGCACGCGCTCACGGTAGGTCACCCGGCTGGAGGGACCACGACCACCCCGCGGGCGGTCGTCGCGAGCAGCGGAGGGTCCAGCACGTCGGCGGCCGACGCCCCGCGCTCCGGCGCGCCGCGGCCCACGACCCGCACGGCGAACTCCATCTCCCGCGAGCGGGTGCCCACCCGGACGATGCGCGCCTCGACCTCGATGACGTCGCCGGCCCGGACGGGGGCGAGGAACTGGACGTCGGAGTAGGAGGCGAACAGCCCCTCGTCCACGTCGGTGACGATGCACATCTCGGTGGCGACGTCCCCGAAGGCGGCGAGGCTGTAGGCCCCGTCGACGAGGTTGCCGGCGTAGTGGGCGTGGCTGTAGGGCACGTACCGGCGGTGGGTGACGGTGCGGCCGACCTCGGCGCGGGTCATCGGCGGGCTCCTTCGGGGTCGGGGGCGGTCCGCGGGGCGACGAGCTCGTGGACGAGGTAGGAGGCGACCTCGCCGGGGGTGGTGCCGCGGCCGAAGACCCGGTCGACGCCGAGCGCCGCGGCCGACCCCTCCTCGAAGCGGGGGCCGCCGACGACGAGCAGCGGCACCTCACCGGCCGGGAACGCCTCGCGGAACGCGGCCGACATCGTCGTCGTGTTGTGGATGTGGGCGTCGCGCTGGGTGACGACCTGCGAGACGAGCACGGCGTCGGCCCCGACCTCGCGGGCCGCGGCGACGAGGTCGGGGACGAGCACCTGGGCGCCGAGGTTCACGACGGTGAGCTCGCGGTAGTACTCCAGGCCCTTCTCCCCCGCGAAGCCCTTGATGTTGAGGATGGCGTCGATGCCGACGGTGTGCGCGTCGGTGCCGATGCAGGCGCCGACGACGACGAGCTTGCGCTGGAGGTGGGTGCGGACGGCCTGGTTGACCTCGGCCGGGGTGAGCAGCGGGAACTCGCGCTCGTGGACGGTGACCTCGCGCAGGTCGACGAGGTGCGTCACCGATCCGTAGACGACGAAGAAGGTGAAGTCCGGGCCCATGGCCTTGGCGTGGACGAGGAGGGCGGGGCTCATCCCCATCTTCGCCGCGAGCTGGAGGGCGGCGCCCTCGGCCCGCTTGTCGTGCGGCAGCGGGAGGGTGAAGGAGACCTGGACCATGCCGTCGCCGGTCGTGTCGCCGTAGGGGCGCACGAGCGGCCCGGGCTCGGTGCGCGGGGCGGGTCCGGCGGGCGTCGCGCTCATCGGGTCGCTCCCTCCTCGAGCAGCGTCGTCGCCGGGTTGTCGTACCCGTCGGCCTTGACGACGACGCCGTCGAGGCCCTTGCCCTTGGCCGCCGGGCGCTTCATCGCCCCGAACGTCCCGTCGGCGATGGCGGCCAGCAGCGGCTGCGGGTACCGGGCGTCGGGGACGGCGGTGTCGGAGACGATGCGGTCCAGCAGGTCGACGGCCTCGGACAGCACCTGCCGGGCGCGGGTCTGCACGAGCCCGTCCCGGGGCGGGTGGAAGTCCTCGGTGAGCCCACCCGCGGCGTCCATGACGTAGCGGACGTTCTGGAGGGCGAGGTCGCGGTCGGACAACCACGGCGTGACCACGGCCTCGGTCATCATCCCGACAAGGAGGATGCCCTGGCCGGTCATCGCCCCGACGAGGTTGAAGAAGCCGTCGAGCAGGTAGCCGCGGAAGACGTCACCGGTCATGTGTTTCGTCGGCGGCATCCACTTCAGCGGCGCGTCCGGGAACAGCTGGCGGGCGAGGAGGGCGTGGGCGAGCTCGAGGCGGAAGCTCTCCGGCACGCTCGGGTCGATCTCGAAGGCGTGCCCGAGCCCGAGCTGCCAGTCCTCCAGGCCCGCCTCCTTGGCGAAGTACTCGTTGAGCAGCTGGCTCACGGTGACGGTGTGGGCGGCCTCGACGGCGTCGGCGGTCGTGAGGTAGTTGTCCTCGCCGGTATTGATGATGATCCCGGCGCGGGCGTGCACCTGCCGGCTGAAGCGCTGGTCGACGAAGGTGCGGATGGGGTTGATGTCGCGGAAGAGGATCCCGTACATCGAGTCGTTGAGCATCATGTCGAGCCGCTCCAGGCCCGCGAGGACGGCGATCTCGGGCATGCACAGGCCGCTGGCGTAGTTCGTGAGGCGCACGTAGCGACCGAGCTCGCGGCCGGTGGTGTCCAGCGCGGCCCGCATGAGCCGGAAGTTCTCCTGGGTGGCGTACGTGCCGGCGTACCCCTCGCGGGTCGGGCCCTCGGGCACGAAGTCGAGCAGGCTCTGGCCGGTGGAGCGGATGACGGCGATGACGTCGGCCCCGGCCTGCGCGGCGGCCTGGGCCTGCGGGATGTCCTCGTGGATGTCGCCGGTGGCGACGATGAGGTAGATCCACGGGGTGCGTGGGGCGTCGCCGACCGTGCGCACCATCCGCTCGCGGGCGACCCGCTGACGGTCCATCGTCCGCACGCCCCGGGCGACCGCGGTCCGTGCGGCCCGGCGGGCCCGGGTCAGCTCGCCGCGTTCGGGCAGGCGGAAGGACACTCCCCCGCTGCTCGCCTTCCGGGCCAGGGTCAGCAGGTCGGGGGCGGCGTCCCGGCGCAGGGCGTCCCAGACCGGGGTCGTGACACCGTGCTCCAGGCCGACCTCGGCGCGGACGGCATCGACGAGGTGGTTGACCCACGGGGTGCCCTCGTGGTCGGCTCCGGTGAGCCCCGCGAGCCGCAGCGTCGCGCGCTCGACCGAGACGGTCGTGTGGGCCCGCGCGAGGTCCACGACCGGCTTGCCGGCCGTGCGCGCCAGGCTGCGGGCCCGTCGCACGACGGCCGGGTCGAGCTCGAGCAGGGCGGGTCGACGTGGAGACACGACGCCAATCTAGCAACGAGACCGCAGGACTTACAGTCACACGCGGCCTCGGCCGCAGGATATCGCGTCGGCCGCGGTCCGCCGGGACCCGGCCTAGCCCGCTGGACCCCGGACGTCGCGTCCGGCGGTGCGGGTCAGCTCGACCTCGGTGGGGTACGGCGGCCACTCGGCGGCGCGCGACCGGCCGGTCGCCCGCCAGCCCAGGTGCTCGTAGAGACCCCGGGCCCGGGTGTTGCCCTCCAGCACCCAGAGGCGCGGGCGGTCCGTCCGCGTGTTCGCCGCCTCGAGCATCCGCCGGGCGTGCCCGTGGCCCCAGGACCGCGGACGGACCCCGAGATGACGGACGCAGCCGGTGTCGTCGACCGCGACGAAGGCGACGAGGGCGCCCGGCCGCAGCTCGTCGTCGAGGACGAGGACGGTGACGGCCGCGTCGGCGAGCGTGCGCACCCAGCGGGCCCGGACGTCGTCGGTCGGGTACGGGTACTCGTCCGGCGGGAACACGTGGCCGAGGGCGGCCAGCGACGCGGCCCGCTCGACGGTGGTGAGGCGGTCGGCGTCCTCGGGGGTCGCGGGACGGATCTCGGCGGGGGCCGGCCGCGCGGAGGGGTCAGGACGCCGCATGCAGCACCACCCCGTCGCGCACCGTGAGCCGGCAGTCCGGCAGCGGCGCGCCGCCACCGAGCACGGGCAGCCCGTCCGGTCCGGTCTCGGCGACGGCCCACACCGCGAAGGTCGCCGGCCCGCTGGTGCGCACGTCGCCCCCGGCCTCGCCCGCGAGGTCGCGTCCGCCGCGGGTGTGGGCGGCCAGCGCGGTGGCGGCGTCGATCCGCTGGCCGGCGTCGCGGTGCTCGACCGCCGCCCGCACCGCAGCCCAGGGCGCGAAGGGGGTCACCGGCGAGTCCGAGCCGAACGCGACGCGCACGCCCTGCGCGAGGAAGGACGCCAGCGGGTTGGTCGCCACCCCGCGGTCGGTGCCGAGCCGCTCGGCGTACATCCCGTCGCGGCCGCCCCAGTAGGCGTCGAACACCGGCTGCACGCTCGCGCCGATGCCGAGCCGGGCCATCGTCGCGATCCCGGCGGCGTCGACCATCTCGGCGTGCTCCAGCCGGGGGCGCGAGGCCCGGACGACGTCCTCGCCCACGAGCTCCGCGGCCCGCACGTAGCCCTCGAGGACGAGGTCCATCCCGGCGTCCCCGATGACGTGGAAGCCGCTCGGGATGCCGGCCGGCGCGCAGGCGGCGACGTGGTCCCGGACGTCGGCGGCGCTGCGGTAGGCCGTGCCCCGCTGCCCCGGCGCGTCGGCGTAGTCGGCGCGCAGCAGGCAGGTGTGCGAGCCGATCGACCCGTCGACGTTGAGGTCGCCCCCGAGCCCGCGGGCCCCGTGCGCCGCCGCCAGGGCCCGGGCCTGGTCGGGGTCGGTGACGGACTCCGCCCAGTAGCCGACGGTCGCGGGCAGGTCCGGGCGGCGGCCGAGGTCCAGGACGTCGGCGAAGTCCTCGGGCGAGGTCAGCAGCGGGCCGCCGCACTCGTGCACGGACACGACGCCCTGGGCGGCCGCGGCGCGCAGGGCGAGCTCGACGTCCGCCCGGCGGGCGTCCGCGGTCCGGGCCGCGTCGAAGGCGGCCCGGGCGGCGTTCTTCGCCGCCCGGACGACGAAGCCGGAGGGCGACCAGCCGTCGAGGCCGTCCGCCCCGGACATGGCCACGAGCGCGCTGGAGGCGACCGCCGAGTGCCCGTCGATCCGGGAGGCGTAGACGACGCCGCCGCCACTGGCGCGGTCGAGCTCGGCGGCGGTCATCGCCCGCTCCCGGGTCCAGTCCTGCTCCTGCCACCCGTGCGCGAACACGGGAGCACCCGGCGTCGCCCGTGCGGCGGCGGCGACGAGGTCAAGCGCCTCGGTCACCGTCCGCGTGCCCGCGAGGTCGACCCCGCGCATCCCGAGCCCGGTGTGCGAGACGTGGGCGTGCGCGTCGACGAAGCCGGCGAGCACGAGCCCGCCGTCGAGGTCGACGACGGCGTCCACCGCCCCGGCGTGCCCGTCCGCCCCGGCCTCGTCCCCCAGCCAGGCGACGCGTCCGTCGTCGCCGACGACGACCGCGGTGGCCGTGGGGTGCTCCGGGGTCCGCAGCCGCCCGCGGCGGTAGAGGGTCGTCGGCACGCGCGACACTCTAGGTCGCCGGCCGTCCCCGGTCCCCGCCGCCCGCCGGGCCCGCCGCCTTCCCCGCACGGCCCGGCCGTCCCGGACCGGAGCCGCTCAGCCCTCGGCCAGGCGCGCCTCGAACAGGGCCCGCACGGCGGGCGTGCGGCGCAGGAGGGAGAGCGCGAGGTCGGCGTGGCCGGGGACGTACCCGTTGCCGACGAGCATGCGGACGTCGGCCGCGAGACCCTCGGCCCCGAGGGCGGCCGCGGAGAAGCTCGTGGCCATCGAGAAGTACACGACCGTGCCGCCCTGCGCCGTGGCGAGGACGGCGGGCTGCTCGCACCCGGGCACGTCGACGCAGACGACGGTGACGTCGGCCGGACCCCCGGCGGCGCGCACGGCGTCCGACAGGCCCAGTGGCGAGCGGGCGTCGGCGACGACGACCTCCTCGGCGAGCCCGGTGCCGCGCAGCAGCCCGGCCTCGGCCTCGGTGGGGACGACGGCGATGCGGGTGCCGGCCCCGGCCTCGGCGGCCGCCGCCAGGGACAGGGACCCCGACTTCCCGGCCCCGCCGAGCACGGCGACGACCGGCGGCCGTCCTGCCGCCGCGTGCTCGCGGACGACCCGCGAGACCAGCGCCGGCGCGCCGCACACGTCCATGACCATGAGCGACAGCTCGGCGGGCAGGTCCTCCGGCAGCCGTGCGGCGATCGAGCGGCCGAACAGCACGGCGGTGCCGGCGGCAGGGACCCGCTCGGACCGCCCGTCCCAGCGCTCGAGGCCGTCGGTGAGGACGAGGGGCGTCAGGGACAGCGAGACCAGCGTCGCCACCCGGTCCCCGACGGCGAGCCCGAGCGGCGACTCCGGCCCGACCTCCGCGACCGTCCCGACGAGCATCCCGCCGGACCCGGTCACCGGGTTCTGCATCTTGCCGCGCTCGGCGACGATGCCCAGCACCTCGGCGCGTACGGCGGCGCCGTCACCGCCGTGCTTCTCGGTGAGCTGGCGGAAGGAGGCGGCGTCGAGGTTGAGGACCTCCACGTCGACGCGCACCTCGTCGGGCCACAGCTCCGGGGAGGGGTCGACCACCCGCGCGGCCTGCGGCAGCGTCCCCGCCGGCTCGAGGACGCGGTGCACCCCGATGGGCGAGCTGACGGTGGTGCGCACGAAATCCTCCTTGTCGAGCGGCATCCGGCCGCAGGACTTGCGGTGTCGTGGGTGTCGGACACCAGATCCATCCCGTATCGTGCCACGCATGGCGACGAACATCGAGCAGCCCTACGTCTACTCCCGCCGGGAGCTCGTCGAGCCCGACTGGCGCCGCCTGCCGGGCTGGCGCGAGGTGACCACGGCCGAGTGGGAGAGCGCCCAGTGGCAGCGGGCGCACTGCGTGAAGTCCGTCGCCCAGCTGCGCGCGGTCATGGGCGACCTCCTCGAGGACCACGTCTACGACGACCTCGAGCGCGACCAGGCCGAGCGCGCGACGATGTCGATGCTGCTGCCGCCGCAGATGCTCAACACCGTCGTCCCGAGCACCGACGGCGACGCCCCGTCCGCCGGCGCCGCCTACACCGAGGCGTTCCTCGCCGACCCCGTCCGTCGCTACATGCTCCCGGTCTTCTCCGACCGCCGCACCGACTGGGCCAGCCACCCCTTCGCCACCCGGGACAGCCTCCACGAGCACGACATGTGGGCCGTCGAGGGCCTGACCCACCGCTACCCGACCAAGGTGCTCGCCGAGATGCTGCCGACGTGCCCCCAGTACTGCGGGCACTGCACCCGGATGGACCTCGTCGGCAACTCCACCCCTCAGGTCACCAAGCTCAAGCTGTCCGGCAAGCCGGTCGACCGCTACGCGGCCATGCTCGACTACCTGCGGCGCACGCCGGGTGTCCGCGACGTCGTCGTCTCCGGCGGGGACGTCGCGAACATGCCGTGGAAGAACCTCGAGGGCTTCCTCGACAAGCTCCTCGACGTCGAGTCCGTCCGCGACGTCCGGCTCGCCACGAAGGCCCTCATGGGGCTGCCGCAGCACTGGCTGCAGCCCGACGTCGTCGAGGGCGTGGCCCGGGTCAGCGCCAAGGCCCGCGCGCGCGGGGTCGCGCTGGCCGTCCACACCCACGTCAACAGTGCCGCCTCCGTGACGCCCCTCGTGGCGCGGGCCGCGGCGGCGATGCTCGAGGCCGGCGTGCGCGACGTGCGCAACCAGGGCGTCCTCATGCGGGGCGTCAACGACACCTCGGCGAGCCTGCTCGACCTCTGCTTCGCGCTGCAGGACGAGGCCGGCGTCACGCCCTACTACTTCTACATGTGCGACATGATCCCGTTCTCCGAACACTGGCGCCTCTCGCTGGCCGAGGCCCAGGAGCTGCAGCACGACATCATGGGCTACCTGCCGGGGTTCGCGACGCCGCGCATCGTCTGCGACGTGCCGTTCGTCGGCAAGCGGTGGGTGCACCAGGTGCACTCCTACGACACCGAGCGTGGGATGTCGTTCTGGCGCAAGAACTACCGCACCTCGATCGAGGGCGACGACGCCGAGGCGCTGTCGCGCGAGTACGTCTACTACGACCCGATCTACACCCTGCCGGAGGCCGGCCAGGACTGGTGGCGCCGCAACACCGACGTCGAGGGCGCGCACGAGGCCGCGCTGGCGGGGGCCGGCGCCAGCCGCGCGGCCTCGGTCGCCGACCTGGGGTGACCGGCCGGTCGTAGGCTCGGCCGCATGGCCCGCCGAGCCCCCTCCGGGACGCCCGCCACCGCCGCGCTCACCGCGGCGGGCGTCGCCTTCACCCAGCACCCGTACGCGCACGACCCCGCCGCTCCGTCGTACGGCCTGGAGGCGGCGCAGGTGCTGGGGCAGCCGCCGGAGCAGGTGTTCAAGACCCTGCTCGTCGACACCGGCGACGGGCTCGCCGTCGGCGTCGTCCCCGTCGCGGGGTCGCTGGACCTCAAGGCGATGGCCGGGGCCCTGTCCGTGAAGCGGGTGACGATGGCCGACCCCGCCGCTGCCGAGCGCTCCACCGGCTACGTCGTCGGCGGCATCTCCCCCGTCGGGCAGAAGCGCCGGCTGCCCACCGTGCTCGACTCCAGCGCCGGGCTGTTCGACGTCGTCTACGTCTCCGGCGGCCGGCGCGGCCTCGACCTCGGCCTCTCCCCCGCCGACCTCGTGGCCGTCACCGGAGCCGTCGTCGCCGACATCGCCCGGTAGGGGCGGCGTCAGGACCGGCGGGCAGGCCGGGCGCGCACGTGCATGCGCTCCCCCTGCGGCCCCATGATGCTCAGCAGCTCGACCGGGGTCGCGCCCGCGGCGCTGAACCAGTGCGGGGTGCGGGTGTCGAACTCGGCGACCTCGCCGACGCCGAGGACGACGTCGTGCTCGCCGAGGACCAGGCGCAGCCGGCCGTCGAGGACGTAGATCCAGTCGTAGCCCTCGTGGCTGCGCGGGTCCGGCTCGCGGCCGTCCGGACGCAGCACCATCTTGAAGGCGCGGGGTCCGCCGACCCGGGCCGTGAGCGGGATGACGGTGCCGTGCGGGTGCTCGGTGGGCCTCAGGGTGACCCGCGGGTCGCCGGTGGTGGGCGCGTCGACGAGCTCGTCGAGGCTCACCCGGTAGGTGCGGGCCAGGCTCACCAGCAGCTCGAGGGTGGCGCGGCGCGCTCCGGACTCCAGGCGCGAGAGCGTGCTGACCGAGATGCCGGTGTCGCCGGACACCTCGGCCAGGGTGAGGCGCCGCCTCGTGCGGACGGTCCGGAGCCGGGCGCCGACGGCGACCGGGTCGAGGTTTGCCATCCCGGCAAACTACCTTGCCGTCCGTGCCGGGCACGGCGCAGGCTCCCGGCATGAGCACCGACCACCCCGCCGCCCCGCCCGTCCCCGCTCCCCCCGTCCGCGAGGGCCGCGAGCCCGTCGACGTCCTCGTCGTCGGCGGCGGCGCCGCCGGGCTGTCCGCCGCCACCGTCCTGGCCCGCTCCCGCCGCGACGTCGTCGTCCTCGACACCGGGGCGCCGCGCAACGCCCCGGCCGACGGCGTCCACGCCTTCCTCGGCCACGACGGCCTCGCCCCGCACGACCTGCTCGAGCGGGGCCGGGCCGAGCTTCGCTCCTACGACGGGCGGGTCGTGGCCGCGGAGGCGGTCGCCGCGTCGCGGGGCGCCGACCGGGTCCTCGTCCGGGCGGCCGACGGCCGGACGTGGGCCGCGCGCCACCTCGTCGTCGCCACCGGCGCCGTCGACGTCCTGCCCGACGTCCCCGGCCTGCGCGAGCACTGGGGCCGCGGCGTCGTGCACTGTCCGTACTGCCACGGCTGGGAGGTGCGCGACACCCGCGTCGTCGTCCTCGCCACCGGTCCGGCGGCCCTGCACCAGGCGGGCCTCTTCGGGCAGCTGACCGACCGGCTCACCGTCCTGGCCCACGACCCCTCCGCCGTCGACGAGGCGGCCCGGCGCCGCCTGCGGGCGCTGGGTGTCCGGACCGTCGACGGCCCGGCGCTGCGGGTGCTCGGCGAGGACGGCGTCCTCACCGGTGTGGAGACCGCGACCGGGACCGTCCCGGCCGAGGCCGTCGTCGTCGCCTCCTTCGTCGAGCCCCGCTCCGCCCTGCTCGCCGACCTCGGGGTCCGGACCGCCGACCTCGAGACGGGCGGCACGGTCATCGCCCGGCACGTCGAGGCCGACCCGACGGGCCGGACGAGCGTCCCCCGGGTCTGGGTGGCGGGCAACGTCGCCGGGCCGATGTCCCAGGTCGTCACGGCCGCGGCCGCGGGGACGCGCGTGGGCGCGGTCGTCAACGCCGAGCTCGTCCTCGAGGACCAGGAGGCGCGGCTGGCCGGCTGAGCGTGTGCCCACCCGGAGGGGGCCCCGGCAGTCCGTACGCTGTGCCGGTGACCGAGCCGCCGACGATGACCTCCGGGTCCGTGCGTCCCTTCGCGGCCTGGCTGGTCCGGGCCGACGCCGCGGCCGACGAGGTCGCCGCGATGGCCGAGACCGCGGTGGCCGCGCGGTCCGGGCCGCGCCCGGTCCACCCCGAGGCGTTCGACCCCATGCCGGAGGCCGTCTACGTCTACCGGCAGCGGACGGCGAACGCCGACCACGTCGGGATCGTGTGCGACCTCGCGCCCGAGGTATTCGTCGCCGGCCGGGTCCTGCGCCACGAGGAGGTGCAGCCCGACCGGGTCGACGCGCTGGCGCGCTACCTGGAGTCGGTGCCGCAGCGCGTCGAGCTCGTGAGCACGATGCACCACGCCGGACCGGTGGCCGAGCAGGTGGTGGCCGAGGCCCTGGCGTCGCCGCCGCTGCTCGACGTCCCCGGCGCGGACGGGACCCGGCAGACGGTGTGGCGGGTGCCCCCGGGCGCGAGGACCGACGCGCTGTGCCGCGAGCTGGAGACGGGACTGCACTACATCGCCGACGGGCACCACCGGGTGGCGGCCGCGCTCGAGGTGTGGGAGCACTCCGGGCGCGCCCCGGGCCACGGCGTCCTCTGCGCGGTGTACTCGCTCGGCGGGCTGCGGCTGGACTCCTTCGACCGCTGGGTCCACGGTCCGGTGGACGCGGAGCTCCTGCTCGACCTGCTGCGCCGCGCGTTCGCGGTGCGACCGGCCACCGACGCCGACGACGCCGCCCGCGACGGCAGCGCGGTCTACGTGGGAGGGCGCTGGTACGGAGCACGGTTCACCGGCGAGCGCCCGCCCGGCTCGGCGGGGCTCGACGTGTCGCTGCTCCACGCGCTCGTCCTGGACCACCTGCCGCCGCAGACCCGGGTCGAGCCGGTGCGGGAGCTCACCGAGGTGCTCGTCACGGCCTGCGACGCCAACGGCGGCGCCCTCCTCGTCCCGCCCGCTCCGGCGCTGGAGGTCGTCACGGCGATCGCCGACGCCGGTGAGGTCGTGCCCGCCAAGAGCACGTTCTTCGCGCCCAAGCCGGCGTCCGGGGTGTTCCTCCGGGCCCCGCGGGACGTCGCGACCGTCGGGACGGCCTAGACCCCGCGGTGGGCGTCGGCGGCGGCCTGGATCGTCGCCAGGAACCGGTCCCAGCCGGCGTCGTCGACCATGTCGTGGTCGTGGCCGGCCTGCCCGTCCAGCTGCTCCCGGAGGATCTCCAGGTGCCCGGCGTGCTGGGCGGTCTCGGCCGTGACGCGCACGACGAGGTGCCCGAAGGTCGTCCGTCGTGTAGCCTCCGGCCACCACGACGGCTCGGCCGGGTGGTCCAGCGGCAGGGCGGCGAGGCTCGCGTCGGACAGCGCCCACGCCTCGCGGTAGAGCCCGAGCACCCAGTCGCGGGTCTCGTCGGCGCGCAGCCACATGTCGCCCCCTTCCCGGACCGACCCGTCCGCGTCCCACGGCAGGGTCGGCGCCGGGCGCCCGACGGCCTCCGACAGGTAGCCGATCTCGACGCCGGCCAGGTGCTTGACCAGGCCGAGCAGGTTCGTCCCCGTCGGCGTCAGCGGGCGCCGGGCGTCGTACTCGGGAACCCCGTCGACGGCGCGCAGCACGGCGTCGCGGGCGTCCTGGAGGTAGCGGTGCAGGTCGCTCGCGAGACCGGCCGGGACCGACGGCACCCGGGTCACTCCCAGGGGGTCGAGAGGACCACGGTCGTGCGCGTCGAGACGTGTGCGGCGCCCCGGATCCGGCCGATGAGCTCCTCGAGGTCGGTCGGCGTCGCCACGCGGATCTTGAGGATGTAGCTCTCGTCCCCGGCCACCGAGTGGCACTCCTCGATCTGGGGGATGTCCTGGAGCCGCTGCGGGATGTCGTCCGGCGCACCGGGGTCCAGCGGCGTGACGGACATGAACGCGGTCAGCTGTCGCCCCAGCGCCCGGTGGTCGACCTTGGCGGTGTAGCCGCGCACGACCCCGCGCTCCTCCAGCCGGCGCACCCGCTGGTGCACCGCGGACGTCGACATGCCCAGCGCCTTGCCGAGATCCGTGTAGCTCATCCGCCCGTCCTCGGTGAGGAGGTCGACGATCCGCCGGTCGAGGTCTTCCACGCGCGTCAGCGTAGTGCGCGGTGGGAGCGGCGCACAGGAGCACGCCACGAGCGGGACCGGCCTCGCGCACCGACTTGACCTCAGGTGCGCTGGAGGTGTTCGACTCGGCTCATGGACGTCACCGACCTGCGCCCCACCGGGTCCTGCGAGCTGACGACGACCGGCCGCCGCTCGGGAGCCGGGCGCCGCATCGAGATCTGGTACGTCGTCGTGGACGGCGAGGTCGTCGTCACCGGCACCCCGGGCCGCCGCGACTGGCTCGCGAACCTGCGCGCCGACCCCCGGGCCCGCCTGCACCTGACCGGGCCCGAGCGCGACGTCGACGTCGTCGCCACCGAGGTCACCGACCCGGCCGCGCGTCGGGCCCTGGTCCGCGAGATCTGGCGGGTCCAGCCGTGGTACTCCCGGCAGGGGCACTCCCTGGACTCCTGGGTCGCCCGGGCACCGATCGTGACCCTGCGCCGGGCGGAGTCCCGCGCCGCCTGACCGCCGGTCGGCCCCGCCGGGGCCGCGAACGCGCAGGTGAGGGCGCACAATGGTCCCGGTGAGCGACGAGGGCCTGCGCCAGGCGGTGGCGGCGAGCCGTGCCTGGTACGACGACGTCTTCGGGCTCCACGGGACCGACACCGGTTGCGACGGGGCCCTGTGGTGGGCGGAGGGCCCGCCGCCGCGGTGGCACTCGGCCGTGAAGACCCTGGTGCCGACCACGGACCCCGCCGGCGTCCTGGCGCGGATGGAGCCGCACCCCTCCGGCTCGGTCGCCGACGGCTTCGCTCTCCTCGACCTCGCTCCGCACGGCTTCGACGTCCTCTTCACCGCCACCTGGCTGCGCCACGACCCGGTGCCGGCGGCGGACCCGCCGCCGGGATGGAGCCGGGTGGCCGACGACGCGCTCATGCGCCGGTGGAACGTGCAGCACGACACGGTGGGCGTGCTGCCCGACGACCTGTGGGCGCACCCCCGCTTCCGGGTGCTGGTCCGCAGCGAGGGTGAGGACCTGCTGGCCGGCACCGTGCTGCACGACGCGGCGCCGGTGCTCGGCCTGTCGAACTCCTGGACCGCCGACGGGGCACCGCCGGACCCCGGCGAGCTGTTGGCCCTCGCCGCCGCCGCGGCTCCCAGCCGGGCCGTCGTCGACCACGCCGTCGGCGCCGACCTGGACGCCATGCTCGCCGGGGGCTTCGAGCCCCTCGGACCCCTGCGCGTCTGGGTCCGCTGACCGTCCCGTTCCGCGCGGCCCGGTGGTCCCCGGCGCCGTCGACCAGCGCCGGTCTTCCTGCCCGGTGACCCGGCAGTTGCACCGCCCGTCCGCATCATCCGCGGTGGGTGACGGTGACGGTCCGCGTACGCTCGCGCCCATGGCGCCCGACCCCAGCCGTCCGCACAAGCTGCTCTTGCTCGACTCCGCGTCGCTGTACTTCCGGGCGTTCTACGGGGTGCCGGACCAGCGCACGAACGACTCCGAGCCGCCGGTCAACGCGCTGCGCGGGTTCCTCGACATGATCTCGACGCTCGTCACCGCGCACTCCCCCACCCACCTCGTCGCCTGCTGGGACGACGACTGGCGCCCGCAGTGGCGCGTCGACCTCGTCCCCACGTACAAGACGCACCGGCTCACCGAGGGCTCGGACACCGCCGAGGAGAGCCCCGACGACCTCACCCCGCAGGTGCCGGTGATCCGCGAGGCGCTGGCCGCGGTCGGCATCGCCCGCATCGGGGTGCCGGAGTGCGAGGCCGACGACGTCATCGGCACGCTGGCCACCCGTCACCACGGCGTCATGCCGGTCGACGTCGTCACCGGCGACCGCGACCTGCTGCAGCTCGTCGACGACGAGCACGAGGTGCGCGTCCTCTACACCGGCAAGGGTGGGGTCCGCGAGCCCGACGTGTTCACCGCCGCCGCCCTGGCCGAGAAGTACGGGGTCCCCACCGGCGACGCCTATCTCGACATGTCGGTCCTGCGCGGCGACACCAGCGACGGCCTTCCCGGTGTCAAGGGCATCGGCGACAAGACCGCGGCCGCGCTCATCGCCGAGTACGGCTCGCTCGCCGGGCTCCGGACGGCCGTGGACGACGGCGACCCGGCCATCAAGGGCGCCCGCCGGGCCAACCTCGAGGCCGCCGCCGACTACCTGGACGTCGCCCCGCGCGTCGTGCGCGTCGTGCGCGACGCCGACGTGCCCGACGCCGACCTGGCCCTCCCGGCGGAGGTCGCCGACCGCCTGGCCCTCGACGAGCTCGCCGCGCGCTACGGCATCGAGAACCCGGTGGGGCGGCTGCTCACGGCACTGGGTCTTGACTGACCGGAGCCGCGTCGGTCGCCCCGCCCCGCTCCCCCGCCGGCCGGGTCCACCGCATCCGGAAGGCGGTGGGGACGAAGGCCGTCGCCGGGTCCGACCCGGCCCGGAAGACGCTCGGCGAGACCCCGACCACCTCCGAGAACGTCCGGCTGAAGGTGCCGAGGCTCGAGAACCCGACGGCCATGCAGACGTCGGTCACCGGGGTGTCGGTCGTCCGCAGCAGCGTCATGGCCCGCTCGATGCGCCGCCGCTGCAGGTAGCGGTGCGGGGTCTCGCCGAAGGTCCGCGCGAACTCGCGGATGAAGTGCGACCGTCCCATGAGCGCGATCGCGGCCAGCGCGTCGACGTCCAGGTCCTCGGTGCTGCGCCGGTCGATGGCGTCCCGGGCCCGCAGCAGCCGGCGGTTCCGGTCCTCCTGCGCGGCGCCCACGCGTCCACCGTAGGACCCCGGCCGCCGCGGACCGCACTTTCGGAGAAGCGCACGGGACCCGGGTCGCCCTAGCGTCGTTTCCGAACCCGCCGCCGACGGCGGCCCGACCGGAAGGACCCCCCGTGCTGACCCGCAACAACATCTCCTCGATCTTCGTCCTCGACCAGGACGAGGCCCTGCGCTTCTACACCGAGGTCCTCGGCCTCGAGGTCGAGCAGGACATGGACTTCGGCCCGATGCGCTGGCTCACCGTCCGCGTGCCCGGCGACCCGAAGTCGATCCTCCTCGAGAAGCCGGGCGTGCCGGCGCACGACGAGGACACCGCCGAGCAGATCCGGGCCCTGGTGACCAAGGGCGCCGGAGGTGGCTGGCTCGCGTTCACCACCGACGACGTCGAGGGCATGTTCGCGCAGGTGACCGCGGCCGGAGCCGACGTCACCCAGGAGATCGTCGAGCAGCCCTACGGCCGCGACTTCGCGATCCGCGACCCCTTCGGCAACCACATCCGGATCGGCGAGGTCCACGGCGGCTGACGCCGGGGACGCCCCGGCCGGCGCCGCTCAGTCCAGGCGGTCGGCGGCGACGACGCCGCGCAGCACCGCGTCGACCGCCTGCCGGGCGGTCCGCCGCAGCTCGGGGTCGGTCGCGGCGTCGCCGACCTGGTCGACGAGGTCCACGAGCTGCTTGCACCGCCGCACGAAGTCCCCGGCCGCCATGTCCTGGCCGCGCAGCACGTCCTCCAGCCGGCCGCCGGACGCCCACCGGTGCACCATCCAGGCCATGCCGCCGTCCGGCATGGAGGTCGACGGCAGGTCGTGCTCGGTCTCCAGCTCCTCGATGCGCGACCACAGCCGCTCGGTGGCCCGCACGGCCTCGGCGACCTCGTCGTTCGGCATCCGGGGCGAGACCTCCGCCTCCTCGTGCCGCGGCTCGTGGACCAGCACCGACACCGCGGCGGCCAGGCCGGGCGCGTCGAGCCGCTTCCACACGTCCTCGCGGAGGCACTCGGCCGCGAGCAGGTCCCGCTCGCTGTAGAGACGGCGGAGCCGCTGACCCCGCTCGGTGACGAGCGTGCCGCCGTCGGAGAGGTAGCCCAGCCGTTCCAGGACGTCGCAGATCCGGTCGAAGGTCCGCGCGACGGTGTTCGTGCGGCCCTCGACCCGGCGCTGCAGCCCGGTCGTCTCGCGGCGCAGCCGCCACCAGCGCTCGGCCCACCGGGCGTGCTCCTCGCGGCGGGGGCACTGGTGGCACGGGTGGTCGCGCAGCTGCCGGCGCAGGTGGTCGACGAGCTCGGTGTCCCCGGAGGCGGACTCGCCGCGGCCCCGACGCGACGGCGAGTCCTCGATGCCGTGCGGGGTCGCGATCCGCAGGGACGTCGCGAGGTCGCGGCGGGCCTTGGGCGACTTGGGGTTGAAGTGCGAGGGCACCTTGACCGTGGCCATGGCCTCGACGGGCTCCGGCACGTCGACGAGGGTGAGCCGGCGGAACTGCTTGTCCTCGGTGACGACGCCCGGCCCGGTCGGGGCGCCCTTGGCCGTCCGGGCCGGCTGCACGACGACCGCCCACCCGGCCCGGCGGCCGGACGGGATGCGGATGACGTCGCCGACCCGCAGCCGCTCCATCGAGACGGCGGCCTCGGCCCGGCGCGAGGCCGCACGCGCCTTGCGGCCGTCCTTCTCGGCGTCGGCGAGCTCGCGGCGGATCCGGGCGTACTCGCGGAAGTCGCCGAAGTCGCAGTGCATCGCGTCCGCGTAGCCGTCGAGGCCTTCTTCGTTCCGACGTAGCTGGGTCGCGATGCCGACGACGGCGCGGTCGGCCTGGAACTGCGCGAAGGAGGTCTCGAGGAGCTCGCGGGTCGTCTCGCGGCCGACCTGCGCCACGAGGTTGACCGCCATGTTGTAGGTCGGGCGGAAGCTGGAGCGCAGCGGGTAGGTGCGCGTCGTCGCGAGGCCGCCGACCGCCATCGGGTCCATGCCGCGGGTCCACTGCACGACGGCGTGCCCCTCGACGTCGATGCCGCGCCGCCCGGCCCGCCCGGTGAGCTGGGTGTACTCCGCCGGGGTGATGTCGACGTGCGCCTCGCCGTTGTACTTGACCAGCTTCTCGAGGACGACGGTGCGGGCCGGCATGTTGATGCCGAGGGCGAGGGTCTCGGTCGCGAAGACCGCCCGGATCCGGCCGGCGGTGAACAGCTCCTCGACGATCTCCCGGAACAGCGGGAGCATCCCGGCGTGGTGCGCGGCGAAGCCCCGGGTCAGGCCCTCGACGAAGTCCCAGTAGCCGAGGACCCCGAGGTCCTCGTCGGCGAGGGACTCGACCCGGTCCTCGACGTGTCTCCGGATCCGCTCCCCGTCACGCTCCGGCACGAGGCGGGTCCCGGCGGCGAGCAGCTGCCCGACCGCGGCCTCGCAGCCGACCCGGCTGAAGATGAAGGTGATGGCCGGCAGCAGCCCCTCGCGGTCGAGGTCCTCGACGACCTCGGCCCGGGTCGCGCCGCCGCCCGGTCGCCCGCCCCGGGCGAACCCCCGGCCGCCGGGGCCGCCCCCGGGCCCGCGGGGCGGTGTGGGGTCGCGGCGGCCGCGCCCGGCGCGCTTGCCCATCCGCTCGCGGCCCCCGAGCCGCCGGGCGTCCTCGGTGTACCGCCCGCGCTGCTCGGCGCCCCGGATGGCGTGCAGGAGGTCGGGGTTCACCCGGTTGCCCGCGAAGAGGTCGAACATCGTCGTTCCGACGAGCATGTGCTGGAACAGCGGCACCGGCCGGTGCTCGGAGACGACGACCTCGTGGTTGCCGCGCACCTCTGCCAGCCAGTCCCCGAACTCCTCGGCGTTGCTCACCGTCGCCGAGAGGGACACCACCTGCACCGACTCCGGCAGGTGGATGATGACCTCCTCCCAGACGGCGCCGCGGAACCGGTCGGCGAGGTAGTGGACCTCGTCCATGACGACGAACCCCAGCCCGGTGAGCGTCGAGGAGCCCGCGTACATCATGTTGCGCAGGACCTCCGTCGTCATGACGACGACGGGGGCGTCGCCGTTGACCGAGGAGTCGCCGGTGAGCAGGCCGACGTTCTGGGCGCCGTGCTGCCGGACGAGGTCGTGGTACTTCTGGTTCGACAGCGCCTTGATCGGCGTCGTGTAGAACGTCTTGCGGCCGGTGGCCAGGCCGAGGTGGACGGCGAACTCCCCGACGATGGTCTTGCCGGCGCCGGTGGGCGCGGCGACGAGCACGCCCCTGCCCTCCTCGACGGCCTCGCAGGCGCGGAGCTGAAAGTCGTCGAGGGGGAACTCGAGGCCGGCGGTGAACCGGCCGAGCTCGGACCGCTCCCGGCGCCCCCGTGCCTTGGCCGCGGCGTACCGCTCGGCGGGACTGGGCATGACGCCAGGCTACGTCAGCGCTCAGGCCAGCACGTGCAGGGCACCCGGGACGACCCGCAGGTCCAGCGGCAGCGGCGCGAACCGCTCGCCGTCGGCGTAGGCGACGATGCCGCGGGCCTCCAGGCGCACCTCCCGCGCCCGCAGCACCTCGACGGCGGGATGGTGCACGTGCTCGCCGCGGAAGACCGAGGGGAACACGCGGAGGAACTCGGGGACGGGCAGCCGGTGCAGGACGAGGACGTCCAGCAGCCCGTCGTCGAAGGACGCGTCCGGCGTGACCCGCATCCCGCCGCCGTAGGCCGGACCGTTCCCGACGGCGACGAGCATCGCGTCGGTCACGTGCCGCACACCGTCGAGGGTGAGGACGTACGGGATCGGCCGGAAGACCGGCAGCTCGCGCAGGACGGCGAGGGTGTAGCGCGTCGCGCCCGTCGGCCACCGCCAGCGGTTGGCCCGCTCGTTGACGACGGCGTCGAACCCGGCGGCGAGGACCCCGACGAACCAGCGGGGCTCACCGGGGCCGCCCACGCTGCGAACGGCGTCGACCGCGCGGGTCCGGCCGGCGAGGACCCGCTCGACGGCCGCCGCCGGGTCGCGGACGGGCAGGCCGAGCTCGCGGGCGATGTCGTTCCCGGTCCCGGCCGCGACGATCCCGAGCGGCACGTCGGTGCCGGCGCACACGCTGGCACCGAGGTGCACCATGCCGTCACCGCCCACCACGACGAGGGCGTCGACGGAGCGGTCGGCGACGGCCGCCCGTGCCCGGGCCAGCGCGCCCGCGGCGTCGGCGGCGGACAGGTCGTGCACGTCGGCGCCGGCGCTCCGCAGCAGGTCCAGCACGTCGCGGCCGGTCCGGCGGCCGGCGTTCCTCCCCGCCGTCGGGTTGACGACGATCCCGAGCCGCGGCGCCATGCCGCGCACGCTAGCGGGTCGGTGACCTCAGAGCTCGGAGGCCTCGGTGTCGTCGACCTCCAGCCACTCCGGACGGTTGGCCTCGCGGCGTTTGTCCATCCGATGGCAGAGGAACCAGGCCGCGAAGTACAGGACGACCAGCGGCGCGGCGAAGACGAACATCGTGAACGGGTCGGCGGTGGGCGTGGCGACGGCGGCGAACACGAAGATGAGGACGATCGCGACCCGCCAGCCCTGGATGAGCTTGGCGGCCGGCAGGACCCCGATGAGGTTGAGCCCGACGAGGAAGACGGGGAAGAGGAAGCCCAGGCCGAAGACGAGGATGAAGCGGGTGACGAACGAGAAGTACATCGACACCTGCTGGATGTTCGACGTCCCGTCCGGTGACAGCCCGTAGAGGATCGAGAGGCTCTGCGGCAGGATCGTGTAGCCCAGCCAGCACCCGGCGAGGAACAGCGGCACCGTGGCGGCGATGAACGTCAGGGACAGCCGCTTCTCCTTGCGGGTCAGCCCCGGGACGATGAACGCCCACAGCTGGTACATCCACACCGGGCTGGACCCGATGACGCCGACGAAGATCGACAGGCTGATGAGGTTGCTGAACGCCGACGTCGCCTCGGCGAAGTTCAGGCTGATGTCGTTGCGCGGGTGGGCGTCGGCGTAGGCCTGGAACGGCGCCTTGAGGAACTCGAAGATCGGGTCGTAGAAGTACCCCGCGAGAAGGGCCCCGACGAGCACGGCGGCAGCCGACAGGAACAGACGCCGACGGAACTCCTTGAAGTGTTCCGTCAGCGTCATCCGGCCCTCGGGGTCGCGAGGGCGTCGGCGCGGGAGGGCCATCGAGCGCGAGAACCCCCGGCGTCAGGCGCCGGTGCCGGACTGGTTGTCCGTGCGCGGGGTCCGCTCGTGGACGGCGTTGCCGTCCGGGTCCGGACGCACGGTGTCGTCGACCGAGCGCTCGCGCGCGAGGTCGCCGCGGACGGTGTCGGAGGAGGCGTCGGTCTTGCCCGCCTGGTGCTCCTTCTTCATCTCGTCGACCTCGGACTTGAACACCCGGGCCGACCGGCCGAGGCTGCGGGCCGCGTCCGGGAGACGCTTCCACCCGAAGATGAGGATGACGAGCACCGCGATGATGATGATCTCTGGTGCTCCGAAGTTCCTGAGCATGCCTGGTCCCGCCCTTCCGCGGTCGATGTCCCTGTCACTGTACGCGGGCCCAGCGTGGCATCCGCCGCGACCGTCGCGCGAGCCGGGCGGACCGCTGCTGTTCCCGCTGCGTCCGATACTGCTCCCGGACGCTGTGCGGATCCTGCGTGACCGCTGTGACGCCCTCCGTCTCGGCCCGCATCCGTTCGCCGTGCGTCTCCAGCGCCTCCAGGGTCCGGGTCGCCCGGCCGACCTCCGCGGCCAGGGCCCTGGCGCTGCGCCAGGCGTCGCGCACCCGCAGGCCGACGAGCACCCCGCCACCGAGCACGAGGACCGCCCAGAGCAGCACCCAGCCCCACGAGGGCAGCACGGTCAGGACCGCCCGGCCGCGCCGTAGCCGTCCAGGGCGGCCGCGGCGCCCTCACGGACCTCCGCGACGACGTCGGCGGGCTCGAGGACGACGCCGCGGCCCCCGAGCCGCCACAGCAGGCGCCGCAGCCAGGCGGTGTCGGCGGTCCGCAGCCGCACGCGCCGGCCGCCGCCCTCGTCGGCCGGGACCTCCTCGACGGAGTCGACGGCGTAGTAGTCCGACACCCAGGTCGCGCCGGGCAGCAGGTGCAGCAGCACCGACACGTCGTCCGCGGCCGGACGGAAGGTGCCCTCGGACAGGTCCCGCTCGGTGGCCTGGGGCGGCGGGGTGCCGTCGACGTCGAGCACCTCGAGCTCCTCGACCCGGTCCATCCGGAACAGCCGGGTGTCCTCGGCCCGGTGGCACCAGCCCTCGAGGTACCACTGGCCGTCGATGCCGACGACCCGCATGGGGTCGACGTCGCGCTCGGTGGCCTCGTCGCGGGCCGGGACGACGTAGCGCAGGTGCACCCGTCGTTGGCCGGCGATGGCCCGTCGGGCCCGGGCGAGCAGCTCGGCCGAGCCGCCCTCGGCGACCTCGGCCCGCACCCGGTCGGCGGGGGCGGCGGCATCTCCCGCCGCCGACTCCAGCTTGGCCAGGGCGCGGTCCACGGCGTCGCGCTCGTCGAGCCCGGGCACCTCGCGCAGGGCGCGGAGCCCGACGATGAGGGTCACGGCCTCGTCGACCCCGAGCCGCAGGGGCCGGGCGATGGAGTCGGCGTTGCCGACGAAGACCCGGCCGCCCTCCCAGTCGGCCTCGATGAGCTCGTCGGGCATCTGCCCGTAGCCGCAGAGGAAGAGCAGCTGGAGGTCGGCCTCGAGCTGCTCGGTGCTGACGCCGAGGTCGGCGGCGGCGCGGGTGACGTCGATGCCCTGGCGGTTGACGAGCCACGGGACCATCGTCAGCAGGCGGGTGAGCCGGGCGGTCGCCGTCTCCTGGGCCGCGGGCGGCATCAGCCCTCCCCTCCCCCGTGGGCCACGAGGGCGCCGCGCAGGCGGGCCACGACGGCGTCGACGAGCTCGGGCGGCTGCTCGGCGACGACGTCGGCGCCGTAGCCCGCGACCTCCTCGGCGAAGGCGTCGAGGTCGCCGTAGTCGAGGTCGACGAGCGACCAGAGCTCGTCGACCTCGCCGACGGTCCGCGCGCGGCGGCGCAGCGCGTGGCCGGCGCCGCGGCGCACCCGCAGGACCGCCGGGCTGGGCTGGGTCGGCGGCGCGGCGACGGCGCGGGTCATCACCTCGGCCTCGTGGTCCGCGGGGACCTCGAAGGCGCCGGCGCGCCCGACCGTGCGCACCGGGCCGGTGATCCGGGAGAGCCGGAAGACCCGGGGGGCCTCGCGGTCCTCGTCCCAGGCGTTGAGGTACCAGCGGCCGTGCCACGAGACGAGCGACCAGGGCCGGACGTGCCGTTCGGTGACCTCGGCGGCCTCCGGTCGGCGGTAGCCGAAGCGGAGGCGCACCCGGCGCAGCACGGCGTCCTTGACGACGTCGAACGCGGGCTCGGCGGTCCGCAGCCGGGGCTCGATCCCGATGAGGGCGCCCTCGTCCCGCTCGACCCCGGCGGCCCGCAGCTTGCGCAGCGCCTGGGCCGCCGGACCGGCCAGCGAGGCCTGGGCCCAGGTCCGGCTGGCGAGACCGAGGACGGCGAGCTCGTCGGGCTCGAAGGCGATGTCGGGCAGGGCGTAGTCGCGCTGGTGGATCCGGTAGCCGGGTTCGTCCTCCCAGAGCACGTCGATGTCCTCGGTGACCAGCGGGATGCCGAGCTCGCGCAGCTCGTCCTTGTCGCGCTCGAACATCCGCTCGAAGGCCTCGGCGCTGGCCCCGGTGTCGTACTGCGGCACGAGCCGGCGGATCTGCGCCTTGGGCAGCGGCCGCCGGGTGTAGAGGAGGACGAGGACGAGGTTGAGCAGCCGCTCGGTCTTGGCCTGCGCCGCGCTCGGCGCACCGCCCCCGGTCTCGCTCGTCACCCGGGAGACGGTACACGGGCGGCTACGCTGCCCGCGTGATGCAGTGGCGCGCCGGGACCGTCCGCGAAGAGGTCCGGCGGTGGCCCGGCGCGAGCGAGCTCACGGTGGTCCTCGACGGCTCCGGCGAGGAGGTCCGCGCCCTCGCCTACACCGCCGTCACCGGGGCCCCTGAGCCCGGCGAGACCGTGCTGCTCAACGCCTCGGCGCTTCTGCGCGGTCTCGGCACCGGCGGGCTCGCGTTCGTCGTCGCCCGCCCGGACGCCCTGCTCGCGGACCCGCCGGCCGGTCCCGGGCACATCGTCAAGGCCCGGTACACCCCGCTGCAGCAGATGCTCCTGGCCGTCGACGAGCAGGACAGCCCGCACCACGACCTGCTGGCCGAGGCCGACGACCTCGACGGGCTGCCGGTGGTCGTCGCCGACCTGCACAGCGCGCTGCCCGCGGTGGTCGCCGGCGTGCACGCGGTGGCGCCGCAGGCCCGGGTGGCGTACGTGATGACCGACGGCGGCGCGCTGCCCGCGGCCTTCTCCCGGGCGGTCGCGGGGCTGCGCGAGGCCGGCCGCCTCGTCGCCTGCCTCACCGTCGGGCAGGCGTTCGGCGGCGACCACGAGGCCGTCACCGTGCACACCGGGCTGCTCGCCGCCCTCCACGTCGTCGGCGCGGACGTCGTCGTCGTCGCCCAGGGTCCGGGGAACGTCGGCACGGGCACGCGGTGGGGGTACTCGGGCGTCGCCGCGGCCGAGGCCCTCCACGCCGCCGACGTGCTCGGTGGCCGGGCGGTCGCCTCGCTGCGGGTGTCCGGGGCCGACGCCCGCGACCGGCACCGCGGCATCAGCCACCACAGCCGCACGGCGTACGGGAGCGCCCTGCTCGTGCCCGCCGACGTGCCGGTGACCCGGCTGCCGGACCCCGCGCTCGACGCTCTGGTCCGCTCGCAGGCCGACGCGCTCGTCACCGGGGCCCGCGCCCGGCTCACCGTCGTCGACGTGCCGGTCGACGGGCTCGACGACGCGCTGCGGAGCTCGTCCGTGCCCCTCTCGACGATGGGGCGCGGCTACGCGCAGGACCCGGCGCCCTTTCTCGTGGCGGCCGCGGCCGGCGCGCACGCGGCGTCGCTCAGCGCACGTCCATGAGGTCGACGACGAAGACGAGGGACTCTCCGGGCGCGATGACCCCGCCCGCGCCGCGGTCGCCGTAGGCCTTGTGCGGCGGGATGAGCAGCTTGCGGCGCCCGCCGACCTTCATCCCGACGATGCCCTCGTCCCAGCCGGCGATGACCATGCCGACGCCCAGCCGGAAGTCCAGCGGCTGGCCGCGGTTCCACGAGGCGTCGAACTCCTCGCCGGTCGAGTACGCCACCCCGACGTAGTGCGCGAGGACGGTGCTGCCCGGCGTGGCCTCCGCGCCGTCACCGACGGTGATGTCCTCGACGACGAGCTCGGTGGGCGGCTCGTCCCCGGGGAAGTCGATCTCGGGCTTCGTGGGCTCGCTCATGGGTGCTCCTGGGGTCGGTGGTCTGCGGCGACGGCTCAGTAGGCCGCGAGGATGTCGACGACGAAGACGAGGGTGTCGTTGCCCTTGATCGTGTCACCGCTGCCGGCCGAGCCGTAGCCGTCCTTCGGCGGGATGACGAGCAGGAGACGGCTGCCGACCTTCTGGCCGACGATGCTGTCGTCCCAGCCCTTGATGACCTGGCCCTGGCCGACGGGGAACTCGAAGTACGGCTGCTGCGGGCGGTTGGCGCTGGAGTCGAAGACCTTGCCGTTGCGGAACAGCGCGCCGGTGTAGGACACCCGCACCGTCTGCCCCTCCTTGACCTTGGCGCCCTCGCCCTCGATCAGCGGCTGCACGACGGTGTTCTTCGGGGCCTTCGCGCCCTTGGGGACGGTGATGGTCGCGGGCTTGCCGTCGTTCATCTTCACCGTCGGCAGGCCCTTCTTCGGCGCGACGTCCGTTCCCTGCGCGGAGTCGAGCACCTTCGTGGCGCCGACGAGGTCGAGCACGAAGATCACCGGGTCGTCCTTGCCGACCCCGAGCTCCTCGTTGCCGGTATCGCCGTAGGCGTCGGCCGGGGTGGAGGCGATGACGACCCGGCTGCCGACCGTCTTGCCCGGCAGCTGGCTCTTGAAGGACGCGAAGAGGCCCTCGGAGCCGAGGTCGAGGCCGACCGGGCCCTGCTTCCACGTGCTCGTCAGGGTCTTGCCGTCGGCGCCGTTGACGAGCACCGCCTGCAGCGAGACGAGGTCGTCCTGCTGGATCTCGGCGCCGTCGCCCTGGTCGATGACCTCGGACTCGGTGCGCGGCAGGTCGATCGGGGCGTCGACCTTGACGGTCGGCTCCTTGGACTCGGCGCCGGTGACCTGGACCGCCTCGAGCGTCGAGGCCGGCGGCGCGGCGGGAGCGTCCTCACCGCAGGCCGAGAGCATCGTGGCTCCGGCCAGGGCGAGGGCGGTCAGGGCGGTGGTGAGGCGAGCGGGCACGGGGGGAGGATCCTCGGGTCGGGGGCGGCGCCGGGTGCGGCGCCGGGCGAGTCGTCCACGATAACCGCGGGAGGTGTGGATTCCCGCATCGGAGCCTGGGAGAACCGTCGAACCCGCAGGTCAGGACCGGTGCCGGGGGTCAGGTCAGGGGGTCGCTCAGGGCGTGGCCATGCCCTCGACGAGCCGATCGACGCGCGCGTCCTGCGCGAGGAAGGGGTCCTTGCACAGCACGGTGCGCTGGGCCTGGTCGTTGAGCTTGAGGTGCACCCAGTCGACGGTGAAATCGCGGCGGTGCTCCTGCGCGGCGCGGATGAAGTCGCCGCGCAGCTTGGCCCGTGTCGTCTGCGGCGGGCGGACCTTGGCCTCGAAGATCTCGGGGTCGGACACGACGCGCGAGACCCGCCCGCGTCGCTGGAGCAGGTAGAACAGCCCGCGGCTGCGGTCGATGTCGTGGTAGGCCAGGTCGATCTGCGCCAGCCGCGGGTGGTCCAGGTCCAGGCCGTGGCGGGTCGCGTAGTCCTCGAGCAGCCGGTGCTTGATGACCCAGTCGATCTCGGTGCCGACGAGCGAGAGGTTGCCGGTCTCGACGGCGGTCAGGGTGCGGTCCCAGAGGTCCAGGACCCGCGCGTGCAGCGGGTCGGCGGTCCCCTCCCGGGCGACGAACTCGCTGGCCTTCGCGTGGTACTCGCGCTGGAGGTCCAGCGCCGAGAGCTCGCGGCCGTTGGCGAGCCGCACGGTCCGCCGGCCGCTCATGTCGTGCGAGATCTCACGGATGGCGCGGATGGGGTTCTCCAGGGTGAGGTCGCGCATGACGACCCCGGCCTCGACCATCCGCAGCACGAGGTCGGCCGAGCCGATCTTGAGCATCGTCGTCGGCTCGGCCATGTTCGAGTCGCCGACGATGACGTGCAGCCGGCGGTAGTGCTCGGCGTCGGCGTGCGGCTCGTCCCGGGTGTTGATGATCGGGCGGCTCCGCGTCGTGGCCGAGGAGACGCCCTCCCAGATGTGGTCCGCGCGCTGGCTCAGGGCATATGAGGCGCCCTTGCTCGTCGTGACGACCTTGCCCGCCCCGCAGGTCAGCTGGCGGCTGATGAGGAACGGCAGCAGCGTCTCGGACAGCGCCTGGAACTCCCCCGCCCGGGTCACGAGGTAGTTCTCGTGGCAGCCGTAGGAGTTGCCCGCGGAGTCGGTGTTGTTCTTGAAGACGTAGATGTCGCCCTGGACGCCGTCCTCGCGCAGGCGGGTCTGGGCGTCGGCGACGAGCCCCTCGACGATGCGCTCCCCCGCCCGGTCGTGGGTGACGACCTGCCGCACGGAGTCGCACTCGGCCGTCGCGTACTCGGGGTGCGAGCCGACGTCGAGGTAGAGGCGCGAGCCGTTGGTGAGGAAGACGTTGCTCGAGCGGCCCCAGGCGACGACCTTGCGGAAGAGGTACCGCGCCACCTCGTCCGGGGTCAGCGTGCGCTGGCCCGCGGTGGAGCAGGTGATGCCGTACTCGTTCTCGATCCCGAAGATCCGGCGGGTGCCGCGGGTGCTCACGCGTCCGCGCCGCCGTCCACGTCGCGGTCCTGGTCACGCTCGGAGTCGCGCTGGGTCTGCGGGTTCGTCGAGCTCGCCCGGGGGCTGTCGTCCTCGTCGGGCACGGGCACGTCGGCCGTCGGGTCCTCGCTGCTGAGCAGCCGGGTGAGCAGCTCGCCCTGGACGCGGCGGAAGCGGCGGCGCGGCCGGTTCCGGTCGAGCACCGCGACCTCCAGCTGGTCGCCGGTCAGCGTCCGCGGCTCGCCGCCGGCGGGGTCGGCCCCGAGCTGGCGGACGGCCAGCGCGAGGGCGTCCGCGAGGTGCATGCCGGGGCGCCAGTCCTGCTGCAGGCCGGCGTCGATCTGCTCGGCGCCGCCGCCCATCGCGACGTAGCCGTGCTCGTCGCCGACCGAGCCGTCGTAGGTGAGCCGGTAGATCTGGTCGCCGTCGGCGGTGTCACCGACCTCCGCGACGACGAGCTCGACCTCGTAGGGCTTGGACTCCTGGGTGAAGACGGTGCCGAGGGTCTGCGCGTAGGCGTTGGCCAGGCCGCGGGCGGTGACGTCGGACCGGTCGTAGGAGTAGCCGCGCAGGTCGGCGTACCGGACGCCGGCGACCCGGAGGTTCTCGAACTCCGGGTACTTGCCGACCGCGGCGAAGGCGATCCGGTCGTAGATCTCGGAGACCTTGTGCAGCGCCCGGCTCGGGTTCTCGGCGACGAACGCGACGCCGCCGTCGTACTGGAGGACGACGACCGCCCGGCCGCGCGCGATGCCCTTGCGCGCGAAGTCCGCCCGGTCCTTCATCAGCTGCTCGGGCGAGACGTAGAACGGCATGCCGGCGCTCATCGCGCACCTCCCGGGTTGTCGCGGCGGTCGGCGATGACGGCCTCGACCACCCCGGCCACCTCGTCGTCCGTGACGAACCGGGCACCCTCGGCGTCGACGACCCCGACGGTGGGCCAGATCCGGCGGCCGACGTCCGGGCCGCCGGTGGCGGAGTCGTCGTCGGCGGCGTCGTAGAGGGCCTCGACGGCCACCCGGACGGCGTCGCCCGCGGCCTGGTCGCGGCGGTACAGCTTCTTCATCGCTCCCCGGGCGAAGAGCGAGCCCGAACCGACGCTGTGGTGGTCGTGCTCCTCGTAGCAGCCGCCCGTGACGTCGTAGGAGAAGATCCGGCCGCGGTCCTCGATGAGGTCGTACCCGGCGAACATCGGCACGACCGCGAGCCCCTGCATGGCCATGCCGAGGTTGCCGCGGATCATCGAGGCCAGCCGGTTGGCCTTGCCCTCGAGGGACATGAGCGTGCCCTCGATCTTCTCGTAGTGCTCGAGCTCGACCTGGAAGAGGCGGACGAGCTCGATGGCCAGGCCCGCCGTGCCCGCGATGCCGACGAGGCTGTACTCGTCGGTGGCGAAGACCTTCTCCATGTCGCGATTGGCGATGATGTTGCCCATCGTCGCCCGGCGGTCCCCGGCCATGACGACCCCGCCGCGGAAGGTCACGGTGACGATGGTCGTGCCGTGCGGGGCGTCGAGGGTCGCCTGCGGCGGCAGCGGGCGGCGCGAGGGCAGCAGCGCCGGCGCGTGGGCCGAGAGGAACTCGGTGAACGAGGAGGACCCCGGCACGAGGTAGGCCGACGGCAGGCGCCCGGACTCCGGACCCGCGGTCACTGGCCGCCCTTCTGGACGAACCCGCGGACGAACTCCTCGGCGTTGGACTCCAGCACGCCGTCGATCTCGTCGAGGATGTCGTCGATCTCGCTCGTCTGCGCGGCGGGTGCGGCCGCCGCGACCTCGGGGGCGTCGCCGTCGTCGGGACCGTCGTCGCGCCGCTGCGGCTTGATCTGCTCCTGGCCGGCCATGCTGACACCTCCTGGTGCGTCGGGACTCCCCCGAGCCTAGTCGGCGAGGTCCGGCGCGGGTCGGGCGACCGCGCGACGGACGGCTCAGACGTCGACGTCCGGGGGCGGCGGCGGGCCGGGGCGGTCGTCGGTGGCGGCGAGCGCGCGCAGCAGCGTCGCGGCGTCCGGGGCGGACCGCACGATGTCGCCGACCCCCGCCTCGGTGCCCCGCAGCGGCTCGAGCATGGGCACCCGCTGGAGCATCCGCTGGCCGACGTCGAAGATCACCGAGTCCCAGGAGGCGGCGACGACGTCGTCCGGGAAGCGCGCGAGGCAGGTGCCGCGGAACCAGGCCCGGGTGTCGGCCGGCGGCTCGGTGACGGCGCGGGCGACGTCGTCGTCGGACACGAGCACCTCGAGGCGGCCGGCGGCCTGCAGCCGGTGCGCCAGCCCCCGGTCGGCGCGCACGTCGGACCACTGGAGGTCGACGGCCTTGAGCCGCGGGTCGCCCCAGCCGAGGCCGTCGCGCTCGCGGTAGCCCTCGAGCACGGCGAGCTTCGCCACCCAGTCGACCTCGCGGCGGGCCTCCATGGGGTCGCGGCCCAGCCGGTCCAGGACGGTGGACCACCAGTGCAGGACCTCGGCGGTGTCGTCGTCGGGCTCGCCGCCGGAGCGCTCGTCGGCGAAGCGGGCGGTCCGGTCGTGGAACTCCCACAGCAGCTCGACGGCGGTCATCCGGCGGCCGTCGACGAGCTCGAGCTTCGTCTGCAGGGTGGGGTCGTGCGAGACCTCGTGCAGCGTCGTCACCGGGCGTCGCACCGAGAGGTCGACGTCGAAGGCGCCGGCCTCGACCATCGCGAGCACGAGCGAGGTCGTGCCCATCTTCAGCAGGTTCGCGACGTCGGCGTGGTTGCAGTCGCCGATGATGACGTGGAGGCGGCGGTAGCGGTCGGCGACGGCGTGCGGCTCGTCGCGGGTGTTGATGATGGGGCGCTTGAGCGTCGTCTCCAGGCCGACCTCGACCTCGAAGAAGTCGCTGCGCTGGGCGATCTGGTAGCCGGGGGTGCGGGAGTCGACACCGATGCCGACCCGGCCGCTGCCGCACATGACCTGGCGGGCCACGAAGAACGGCGTGAGGTGGCGCACGACCTCGGCGAACGGTGTCGCCCGCGACATGAGGTAGTTCTCGTGGGTGCCGTAGCTGGCGCCCTTGCCGTCGGTGTTGTTCTTGTAGAGGTTGACGCCGGGCGGCAGCGTGGCCAGGCGGGCGACGGCCTCGCGCATGACGAGCTCCCCCGCGCGGTCCCACGTCACGGCGGCCCGGGGCGTCGTCACCTCGGGCGAGCTGTACTCCGGGTGGGCGTGGTCGACGTAGAGGCGGGCGCCGTTGGTGAGGACGACGTTGGCCAGCGTCGGGTCCTCGGTGTCGGTGAGCTGGCTCGGGTGGGCCTGGCCCCGGCCCATGTCGAAGCCGCGGGCGTCCCGCAGCGGCGCCTCGTCGGCGTAGTCCCAGCTGGCGCGCGCCGGGCGGATCCCCCGCGAGGTCGCGTAGGCGGTGACGACGTCGCCGGAGGCGACCATCGGGTTCGCCTGCGGGTCGCCGGGGACGACGATCCCGTACTCGGTCTCGATCCCCATCACGCGCCGCACCGTCATCCCCCGACGATACTGAGCCGATGCGCAGCTACCGCGGCATGTCCCCGCTCACGACCCTCGTCTCCCTCGTCGCCGACCTCGGCCGCCCGGGCATCACCGGCGCCGACATCGAGCACATCCAGCGACAGCGGGCGGCCGTCCAGCCGCGGACGCGGCTGCACCGCGCGATCCTGGGCCCGGTCGACCCGTCGGTCGGCATCACCTACGGGACCGCGCCCGCCCGCGACGACCACGAGATCCCGTTGCGCATCTACCGACCCCGGGCCCTGCGCGACGGCACCCCGGACGTCCCCGTCGTCATGTGGTTCCACGGCGGCGGCTGGGTGTGGGGCAACGTCGTCGACTACGACCCGATCTGCACCCACATCGCCGCCGGGGTCGGCGCGGTCGTCGTCTCCGTCGACTACCGGATGGCGCCCGAGCACCGCGCCCCGCGGGCGGCGCTGGACTGCGTCGACGCGACGACGTGGGTCGCGGCCGCCGGCGACGCGCTGCGGGCCGACACCCACCGGATGGCGGTCGCCGGCGACTCGGCCGGCGGCAACCTCGCCGCGGTCGTCGCCCAGGTGATGCGCGACCACGGCATGGACCACCTGCGCCACCAGGCCCTCGTCTACCCCGCCACCGACCTCACGATGGCCTCGCCGTCGCTCGACGAGCACCGCCACGCCCCGGTCCTGGACCGGGCCGCGGTCGACGCCTTCCGCGACCACTACCTCCCGCCGGGCGCCGACCCGCGCGACCCGCTCGTCTCGCCGCTCTGGGGCGACCTCGCGGGGCTGCCTCCGGCGCTGGTCCAGACCGCCGACCTCGACCCCATCCGCGACGACGGCATCCGCTACGCCGAGGCGCTGGAGGCGGCGGGGGTGCGGACGCGGCTGACGAACTACCTGCGGGTGCCGCACGGCTTCTCGTTCTTCCCCGGCGCCACGCCGGTCGGGCGCCAGCAGTGGTCCGAGCTCGTCACCGAGCTCCGTCGCGCGCTGGCCTGACCGGGATCGGCCGGGCCCGCCGGACCGAACGGGCCACCGGCGCGTCTACGCTGGCGGCATGCGGGAGATCGTCGTCTTCTCCGGATCCGCGCACCGCGACCTCGCGCACCGGATCTGCGACGCGCTCGGGGTGCCGCTCTCGGAGTCCTTCACCAGCCGGTTCAGCAACGACTGCCTCCAGGCCCAGCTGCTGGCCAACTGCCGCCAGCGCGACGTCTACATCGTCCAGCCGCTCGTGCCGCCGACCCAGGACTCGCTCATGGAGCTGCTCCTCATGGTCGACGCCGCGCGGGGCGCGTCCGCCGCGATGGTCACGGCGGTCATCCCGCACTACGCCTACGCCCGCTCGGACAAGAAGGACGCCTCGCGCATCTCGCTCGGCGGCCGGCTCGTCGCCGACCTCATCTCCACGGCCGGCGTCGACCGGGTCATCACGATGAACCTGCACGCCCCGCAGGTGCACGGCTTCTTCTCCGTGCCGGTCGACCACCTCACCTCGCTCGGCGAGCTCGCGGCCCACTTCCGCGACCAGGACCTCACCGACACCGTCGTCGTCTCCCCCGACCTCGGCAACGCCAAGGACGCGACCCAGTTCGCCCGGCTGCTCGGGCTGCCGGTGGCCGCGGGGTCCAAGAAGCGGCTCGGCGACGACCGGGTCGTCATCGACTCGATCGTCGGCGACGTGCTCGGCAAGCGGGCCATCGTCCTCGACGACGAGATCGCCACCGGCGGCAGCATCGTCGAGCTGCTCGACCGGCTCCGCGACCAGGACGTCACCGAGGCCGCCGTCGCCTGCACCCACGGGCTGTTCGCCGGCAAGGCGGTGCAGCGGCTGCGCGACCACCCGATGATCTCCGAGGTCGTCACCACCGACACCGTCCCTGCGCCGCCGGACTGGCCGGCCCTGCGGGTGCGCTCGGTCGCCGGGCTCTTCGCCGAGGCCATCAAGCGCATCCACGACGGCGAGTCGGTCTCCAGTCTGTTCGACGGCGTCGACCCGATGCACGCGCCCCCGCGGCAGCGCTCGCTGTTCGACGGGGTCCCGGGGTGACGCGGCTGCTCCCCGCGGTGCTGGACGCCGTGCTTGTCCTCGTCTTCGCCGCGGTCGGGCGCCGGTCGCACGCCGAGGGGCTGGACCTCCCCGGCCTGCTGCGCACGGCGTGGCCGTTCCTCGCCGGGGCGGCGGTGGGCTGGGTCGCCGCGGCGCTCGTCGTCGACGGGGGCCCGCGCACCCTCGCCTTCGGTGCGGTCGTCGTCGTCGGGGCCGTGGCGGTGGGGATGCTGCTGCGGGCGGCCACGGGCCAGGGGTCGCGGTGTCGTTCGTCGTCGTCGCCACCGTCGTGCTCACGGTCCTCCTGCTCGGCTGGCGCCTCCTGGCCCGCGTCGTCTCCTGACCCCACCGCGTCGTTCCTCGCCGGCCGTCGGGACGGTCGTCGTCGTCGGGGTGCCGCTCCCGGGTGGCCTGCGGGTCGGGCGACGCCGGCGTCGTCGTCGTGGCCCTCGCGGCCGGTGCTGCACCGCCGGGGGCTCGTGGCCCGCGGAGTCTCGACGGTCCGACGGAGGGGGCCGTCGCTGACCAGGTCTTTGCCGAACTTTTACGCGACCGGCCTGACCTGCGACGACGCGCGCCTCCCCCTGCGTCGGGCGACCCCGGGGACGCCGGGGGCGCGCGCTCCGGCTGGCGGGTGCCGCCGACGGTTCGTAGCGTCGGGCCGGTTCGTGACCGTTCCGTGACCTTCCCGAGGAGCCGCGCCATGTGCGACGAGCACACCACCCACGATCCCACCCCCGAGCCGCAGCGTCGCCTCGCTCGCCGCCACCTCCTCCGGGGGGCGGGCGGACTGCTCGTCGCCGGAGGAGTGGGCGCCGCCACCGCCGAGGGCGCCCTCGCCGCCACCTCGCAGAACGGCTGGCCCGCGGGCACCTCCAGCCAGGTGCCCCTGGCCACGCTGTCCGTCGGGGCGGCCACCTTCCCGGCCGGCGTCCGGACCGGCGACGTCTACACCGTGCTGAGGTACGTCGCGGTGCAGTTTAACGCGACGGTGGAGGCGCTCTACTCCCCCGGCTGCTGGGGTCACAGCTACCGCGAGATCTCCGGGAGCACCACCCTGTCCAACCACTCCAGCGGCACCGCCATCGACTGCAACGCCCCGGACCACCCGCTCGGCGCGGTCGGCA
>NZ_SAYU02000028.1 GCF_004025965.2 Phycicoccus flavus
ACGCTGCGCCGGCTCTTCGCGAACGGGGCGCTCACCTCGTACGTCGTGCCCTCGGAGGAGGGTCCGCACCGCAAGTACTACGGCATGACGACGGAGGGACGGCACATGCTCGAGACCCAGGCCAAGACGTGGGGGGCCTTCACCGGGACGATGGACGGGCTGCTCGACGCGGCGGGGGTGGCCTCATGAGCGTCCCCACCCAGCCCGTGGTCGGCCCCGGGACGGACGACGCGGGGGCGTACGTCCGCGCGGTCCGACTGTGGCTCGACGACCTGCCGTCGGAGGACGCCGACGAGCTGACCCTCGGGATGGAGGCCGACCTCGCGGAGAGGGCGGCCGAGTCGGGGGAGCGGCTGTGGCCGCTGCTCGGCGAGCCCGAGGCGTATGCCGCCGAGCTGCGGTCTGCCGCGGGCCTGCCGCCCCGGCGCCCGCCGGACGAGCCGGCCCGGCCCGGTCACCTCGCGCAGTTCCGCGCCGACTGGCAGCGCCTGCGCGACTCGGTCCTCGAGCGCTGGCCGTGGGTCCGGGACCTGCGGGCCGCGTGGTGGCTGGCGCGGGGCTTCACGCTCCTCTGGGTGCTCGGCGCGATGGCCGGGTCGACGCGTCCGGTCGCGGCGGCTCTCGTCGGTGCGGTCCTGTCCTTCCTCGTCGGCCGGTGGAGCGTCGGGCGCACGCAAGGTCCGTGGCCCGGGATGATCCTCGTCGCCAACCTCGCCGCCGCCGTCGCGGTCGTCCCCGTCCTCGTCGTCGCCCTCGGCACGCCGACGGAGTACGTCGAGAGCGAGGCCTGGTCGCCGTCCGGGATGACGCGGGCGGGGGAGGAGGTCTCGAACCTCTTCGTCTACGACGCCCAGGGGCAACGGGTGCAGCGGGCCCGGGTCTTCGACCAGACGGGGCAGGAGATGTACGTCGACCGGTCGTGGTTCGACATGGCGGGCGACGAGGTGCCGGTGCGTCCCGACGGCTCGCTCCCGTTCGCGACGGACGTGTTCCCGCTCGAGATCGGTGAGGCCGACCCCTGGGGTCCGACCAGCGGCGAGTGGACGCCGCCGTTGACGCTGGCGCCACTGCCGGTCCGACCGCCAGACGACGCCTCGCCCGGGGCCTCGGCGACGCCGTCGGCACCGCCGACCACGGAGAGGACGCCGACGCCGACCGTGACACCGTCGGACTGAGAGGTACGGGGGCGAGCAGCCCTACAGTGGTGCCCGCCCCCGTAGCCCAACCGGCAGAGGCAGGCGACTTAAAATCGCTCCAGGTGCGGGTTCGACTCCCGTCGGGGGCGCGCCAGCGCACCCGGGGGAGTCGGGAAGGCCCGAACGACGTGAGGCCGACGGTTCCCGTCGCCGGCGCGCCGGCGCCCCGGGCGGGAGACACACGGGAACGTCCCTGAAACCCCGGTTCCGAACCGGGGGCTTGCGGACATTTCGGGGTCACCCCGAAATGTCCGCTGCGTCGCGGTCCACAGGGGCTCTCAGCGGGAACTCAGGAGCGGGCCCGAGCGTCTACGCTGTGAGAGCGGCGGTGACCGTCACCGCCTCGACCATCACGGAGGATCGATGGCCAGCAACCCGGCCTTCAACCGGCTGAGCAAGGACGCCCAACAGGGCTACGCGGGCTTCCGCACCGGAGGCCCCCAGGGTGGGTCGGGCGCCACCCACGGCACGACGGACCAGCTGAGCGCCCAGCAGCTGCAGGACATGTACAGCGCCCCGTCCGCGGTGCGCCCGGGCACCGACCGGGCCGTGACCATGGACGACGTCGTCATGAAGACGCTGACCCTCTTCGCCATCGTCCTGGTCATGGGTGCGGTCGGCTGGGGTGTCGCGGCCGCCAACGACGGCCTCGGTCTCCTCCTGTGGATGGGCGGCATGGTCGCCACCCTCGTCCTCGGGCTCGTCATCGCCTTCAAGAAGACCCTCAGCGTGCCGCTCATCGTCGGCTACGCCGTCGTCGAGGGCCTGTTCATCGGCGCGGTCAGCCAGTTCTTCGCCGCGTACTTCGACCCGCCGAACACCCCGGCCTTCCAGGGCATCGTCGCCCAGGCCGTCCTCGCGACGGTCGCGACCTTCGCCGGCATGTTCATCGCGTACAAGACGGGCCTGATCAAGGTCACGGCCAAGTTCCGCCGCATCGTCACGATGATGGTCTTCGGTTACGCGATCTTCGCCGTCGTGAACTTCGGCTACGCCGTCTGGACCAACACCGCCTTCGGCATCGGCGGCACGGGCATGCTCGGCGTCGGCATCTCGCTCTTCGCCGTCGGCCTCGCGGCCGTGACGCTGGCCCTGGACTTCGACGCGATCGACTACGCCATCCGGACCGGCGCCCCGCAGAAGTACTCCTGGCTCCTGGCCCACGGGCTCATCGTCACGCTCGTCTGGTTGTACATCGAGTTCCTGCGGCTCTTCGCGCGACTGCGCGAGTGACCGACCCCACCACCGGCGACGCCGGGGCGGCCACGGCCGTCCCGGCGTCGCCGTCTGCGCCGGGAGGCCCGGGAGCGGACGTCGTCGACGCCGCCGCCCGCACCGAGCTCGACCGCATCCGGCGGCGCTGGTCCGAGCTGCCGCTGGCAAAGGCGCAGGCCGCCGCCGCCGACGTCCGCCGGGTCGTCGACGAGGTCGCCGCCCGTACCGTCCCGCCGGCGACGACGACCGTGCCCGACCTCGGGCCGGCCGTGCTCGCCGACCAGCTCGCCGTCGTCGTCTGGGACGCCTACGCCGCGGGCCGCGCCGACGGCGTCGCGGAGCTGCTCACCGGCCTGCGCCGCTCCCTGCCCTGAGCCCTCCGGGGGACCGGGGTCAGGAGGCCGTCGTGGCGGTGGGGTCCGCGGGACCCTGCGAGCCCTCGGACGGCGGACCCGCCGCAAGGCCGGAAGGACCCGGGGACGCGACCCGGGACGGACGGCGCCGCAGGAGCACCGCCCACCGACCGCGGGGGCCGCGGGACTCGCCGCCGACCTCGGTGGGGGACACCTCGGTGCCGGCCTCGCGGACCGCCTGACCGGCGGCGACGGCGACGGGTCCGACGCCCTCGCCGCGGCGGGGCTCGGGTGCGCGGTCGACCGTGTCGGTGCCCCACACCCCGAGGGCGGCACACACCGACGGCAGCAGCGCCGCCGCCGCCCGCGCGTAGCCGACCGCGGAGGGGTGGAAGCGGTCCTTGCTGAACATCTCGAGCGGCGCCGCCGCGAACTCGGGGCCGAGGAGGTCACCGAGGGACACCGTGCGCCCGCCGGCCTCGACGACCGCGACGGTCTGGGCCGCCGCGAGGTCGCGCGACCAGCGCTGCATGAGCGCGCGCAGCGGCTGCCGGATGGGCTGGATGGTCCCGAGGTCCGGGCACGTCCCGACGACGACCTCGGCGCCGAGCGCGCGGGCCCGGCGCACCGTGAGCTCGAGGTGGCGCACGGAGGAGGACCGGTCGATGCGGTGGGTGACGTCGTTGGCGCCGATCATCACGAGGACGACGTCGGGCCGCAGCACGTCCTCGAGGGCGTTGGCCAGCTGCCGCTCGAGGTCCGAGCTCTCGGCCCCGACGACGGCCCGGTTCGTCACGTGGACCGGACGGCCGGTCAGGGCGCTGACGCCGGAAGCGACGATGGCGCCGACGGTCTCGCGCGCGTGGTCGGCGCCCATCCCCGCGGCCGAGGAGTCGCCGAGGACGACGAGCTCGTAGGGCTCGCCACGTCCGGCGCCGTACGTGCCGTTGTCGTCGGGCGAGTCGTCGAAGGGGGTCCCGATGACCCGCCGGGCGAGTGCGGCCTCGGCCTTGATGACGCCGTACCCCACGGCCCCGAGCGCGGCGACCCCCGCGGCGAGACCCCCACCGCCGTACGCGGCGGTGGCGGCGATCCGGCGTGCCCGACGTGCTCGTCCCATGACCCCTGCCACGCCTCCTCGCTGCGCTCGCTGCGGGCGCCGACCCGGGTGCCCCGACGGCGCTCACCTCCACGGTAACGCGGGCCGCCGACGCCCGGACCGGAAGGTCCGTCACCCCCGCTACGGTGGCCGGATGGACCTCTCACCGGGCCGTTCGGCGGAGCGCACCCACGCGGTCGGGGCCGAGGACACCGCGGCCGCGCTGGGCTCCGGGAGCCTCCCGGTGCTCGGCACGCCGCGCCTCCTCGCCTGGGTGGAGGGCGCCACCGTCGCCGCCCTCGACGGGGCGCTGGACGCCGGTGCCACGAGCGTCGGGACCCACGTCGACCTGCGCCACCTGGCGCCCAGCGCGCTCGGCGACGTCGTCACGGTGCTCGCCACGCTGACCGGGGTCGAGGACGGCCGGCTCACCTTCGACGTCGAGGCGACCTCGCCGGACGGCGACGTCCTGGCCCGGGGCACCGTGACCCGCGCCGTCGTCGACGAGGTGCGGTTCACCGCCCGCCTCGCGCGCCCCTGACCGGCCCTCCCGCACCGACCGCTGCCGCGCCCGCGGCCTCGGCGGGTCAGGACGGCAGGACCGCCTGCAGGGTGTACGTCAGCGGCATCCGCTCGGGGCGCTCGCGCAGCGACCACTCGCCGTCGGCGTCGCGCACCATCTGCCCGGGCACGCCCTCGTAGGGCACCGAGCGGTGCTCCTCGAGCATGGTGACGCGCAGGCCGTGCCGCAGCAGCGCGCCGACGACCTCGCCGAGGCCGTGGTTCCACTCCAGGGTGCGGGTGTGGACGATCTCGACGTCGGTCTCGACGTAGGTGCCGGGCTCGTCCCAGACCTGCGGCTCCGCGGTCTCGAAGTAGGGGAACTCCAGGGCGACCACGTCGGTGCGCTCCTGGTCGACCGCCCACATCACGGGATGGCCCTCGCGCATGAAGAACCGGCCGCCCGGAGCCAGCAGGGACGCGACGACGCCGGCCCAGCGGTCGATGTCCGGCAGCCAGTTCAGGGCCCCGATGCCGGTGTAGACGAGGTCGAACGTCGCGCCCTCGAGGGCCGCCGGCGCCGAGTAGACGTCGGAGAGGACGAACCGGGCGTCGGCCCCGGTGGCCTCGGCCAGCGCGCGCGCGTGCGTGAGCGACACCGGAGACAGGTCGACCCCGGTCATCGACGCGCCGAGCCGGCACAGCGAGACCGTGTCGGTGCCGAGGTGGCACTGGAGATGGACCCCGCGCAGCCCACGGACGTCGCCGAGGCGCGGCTCGTCGAAGCGGACCGTGGCGCTGCGGAAGTCGGGCTCGGCGACGAACCGCCCGAGCGCGTAGTCGGCGCTCGCGGCGTGCGCGGCCGCCCGGTCGTCCCAGTTCGCGCGGTTGGCCTCGAGGTACTCCTCCGGGTCGCCCATGGGGCCCATCGAAGCCGAACGGGCCGGCGACCGCCAGCGGGTTCCGCGGCGGCGGACCGGCCCGGCGCGCCGTGACAGGATGACGGACGTGAAGTACGCCGAGCACATCGCAGACCTCGTCGGGAACACCCCCCTCGTCAGGCTCCAGTCCGTGACCGAGGGCATCGGGGCCACCGTCCTGGCCAAGGTCGAGTACCTGAACCCCGGCGGGTCGGTCAAGGACCGCATCGCACTGAAGATGGTCGAGGCCGCGGAGGAGTCCGGCGAGCTGCAGCCCGGCGGCGTCATCGTCGAGCCGACCTCGGGCAACACCGGCGTCGGGCTCGCGCTGGTCGCCCAGCGCAAGGGCTACACCTGCGTCTTCGTGTGCCCGGACAAGGTCTCCGAGGACAAGCGCAACGTCCTGCGGGCGTACGGCGCGCAGGTCGTCGTGTGCCCGACCGCGGTCGAGCCGGACCACCCGGACTCCTACTACTCGGTCTCGGACCGGCTCGTGCGCGAGACCCCGAAGGCCTGGAAGCCGGACCAGTACTCCAACCCCAACGGGCCGCTGTCGCACTACGAGACCACCGGCCCGGAGATCTGGCGCGACACCGACGGGCGGATCACCCACTTCGTCACCGGCGCCGGCACCGGCGGCACCATCAGCGGCGCGGGCCGCTACCTGCGGGAGGTGAGCGCCGACCGCGACGGCGGCCGGGTGCGGGTCGTGGCCGCCGACCCCGAGGGGTCGGTCTACAGCGGCGGCAGCGGCCGGCCGTACCTCGTCGAGGGCGTCGGTGAGGACTTCTGGCCCTCGGCCTACGACCCCGACCAGGTCGACGACGTCGTGGCCGTCAGCGACGCCGACTCCTTCGAGATGACCCGGCGCCTGGCCCGGGAGGAGGGGCTGCTCGTCGGGGGCTCGTGCGGCATGGCCGTCGTCGCCGCGCTCGAGGTCGCGCGCGGCCTGCCCGACGACGCCGTCGTCGTGGTCCTCCTGCCGGACTCCGGGCGCGGCTACCTCTCGAAGATCTTCAACGACGACTGGATGGCGTCCTACGGCTTCATGAAGGCGGCGGGCGAGCGCTCGGTCGGCGACGTCCTGCGGGCCAAGGCCGGCGACCTGCCGGCCCTCGTCCACACCCACCCCAGCGAGACGCTGCGCGACGCCATCGAGATCCTGCGCGAGTACGGGGTCTCGCAGATGCCGGTCGTCAAGGCCGAGCCGCCGGTGGTGTCCGGCGAGGTCGCGGGCTCGGTGTCCGAGCGGGAGCTGCTGGAGGCGCTGTTCACCGGCGCCGCGCACCTCGCCGACAGCGTCGAGAAGCACATGGGCCCCGGGCTGCCCCTCGTCGGGGCGGGCGAGCCGGTCTCGACCGCCCGCCACGAGCTGGAGTCCTCGGACGCGGTGCTCGTCGTCGAGGACGGCAAGCCCGTCGGGGTGCTGACCCGCGCCGACCTGCTCTCCTTCCTCGCCGTCTGAGCCCGCCGCACGGCCCGGGTGGCCCGCAGGGCCCCGGGGCGGCGCCGACGGAACCGTGACGGGTCCCGCGACGTCCCACCCCCACGTCCCCGACGAGAGGTCCACCGTGCGACGTGCCGTGACGTCCGTCCTCACCGGCGCCGCCCTGCTGGCGCTCCCCGCCTGCGGCTCCGGCGACCCCACCGCCCCGACCGACACCGTGACGGCGTCCCCGGCGGGGCCCGCGACGCCGGCCCCGTCCGGCCGGCTCCCCGCCCCCTCGACGACGACGCCGTCGCCACCGCCGTCCGGCACCGCCGCGCCGCCGACGGCCGCCCCCGACCCGTTGATCGACCGGCCCGACGTCCTCGCCGCGCTGCAGCGTCGCGGCGGCATGTGCCCCGACAACCCGTGCGGCAGCTCGCTCGTCGTCACCGCCGACGGGACCTGGACGCGCACCGGCGTCGCCAAGGCCCAGGACGGCTCCGGCGAGCTCACCGACGTTCAGCTCGAGGCGCTCCGACGGGCTGTCGGCGACACCCGGCTGGGCGAGGCGTCCGCGTTCGACGGCACCTGCCCCACCGCCTACGACGGCCAGGAGGTCGTCGTGTCCTGGCGGGTCGACGGGCGGCTGCGGACCGCCGCGAGCTGCACGGTGGAGTTCCCCGCCACCGACCCGCTGCTGCGCGTGCTCGCCACCACCCTCGAGGACCTGCCCCGCGACTGACGGCTCCGGTCGCCCCCGGTCCGCCATGACGCCGCCGGGCGGGTGACACTGGGAGGGTGGAACGGCCACGCTACGAGTCCCCCGTCGAGCGCGCGATCCGCGAGGCCCAGGAGCGCGGCGAGTTCGACAACCTGCCCGGCGCGGGGAAGCCGCTGGACCTCGGCGACACGAGCGACCCGATGTGGTGGGTGCGCAGGCTGGCCGAGCGCGAACAGCTGGACTTCACCGGTGCGCTGCCCCCCGCGGTCGCCCTGCGCAAGGAGGCTGCGACCTTCCCCGAGTCCCTCACCGCGTTGCGCACCGAGGAGTCCGTGCGGGCGGTCCTCGAGGACTACAACCTGCGGGTCCGTCGCGACCGCCTGCGCCCGCCGGACCCCCGCATGCCGCAGCTGCTCGCCCCGACCGTGGACGTCGAGAACCTCCTCGCCCGCTGGCGCGAGCTGCGCGC
Source organism: Phycicoccus flavus (assembly GCF_004025965.2). Taxonomy (GTDB): domain Bacteria; phylum Actinomycetota; class Actinomycetes; order Actinomycetales; family Dermatophilaceae; genus Phycicoccus; species Phycicoccus flavus. The sequence continues at coordinate 7,904 of NZ_SAYU02000028.1, forward strand.
CGCGGCCGGGCCTCCCCTCGCCGAGCCGTCGGCCCCGGAGCCGCGCCGCCGACGACGGTGGTTCCGGCGGCGCTGACGGGGCCACCGCAGCGGGGGCGCCGACGACCGCACCGGACGTAGGGGGACCCCGGTCGGCCCGGCCGACCGGACGCGCGACGTCAGGCGGGCGGCGCGACGTCCGTCTGGGCGGGCAGGTTCGCCACGCCGACCGGGCAGGTCAGCCCGTTGGGGCCGTGGTTGCAGTAGCCGTACGGGTTCTTGTGCAGGTACTGCTGGTGGTAGTCCTCGGCGTAGTAGAACGGCCCGGCCGTGTCGGCGGACGCGATCGTCGTCGAGATCTCACCGCGCCCGGCCTGGGTCAGCACCCGCTGGAAGGCGGCCCTCGTCGTCTCGGCGGCATCGGCCTGGCCGGGGGTGGTCGTGAAGACCGCCGACCGGTAGGCCGTGCCGACGTCGTTGCCCTGCCGGTTCGCGGTCGTCGGGTCGTGGTTCTCCCAGAACGCCTTGAGGAGCAGTTCGGGGTTGGTCCGGGCGGGGTCGTAGGCGACGAGGACGGTCTCGGCGTGGCCGGTCCGGCCGGTGCACGTCTCCTCGTAGGTCGGGTTCGGGGTGTAGCCGCCCATGTAGCCGGCGGCGGTCGTGACCACCCCGGGCAGCGACCAGAAGATGCGCTCGACGCCCCAGAAGCAGCCCATCGCCACGTACAGGACCTCGGTGCCGTCCGGCCAGGGCCCCTCGAGCGGGGTGCCGAGCACCTCGTGGGTCACCGGCACCGGGAAGATCCGGTGCTCGCGGCCCGCGAGGGCCTCGTCCTTGGTCGGGAGGGTGGACTTGGCGCGCGATCCGAAGAGCATGCCGGGTCCAACGCGTGTGGGCGCGGCGATCATCCCGCCGTCCGCCGGCCCTGCAGCCGGTGCCGGACCGCACGCGGCGGGCGTCTCGGCCGAACGGACGGTCCGGGTCGGACGCTCGGACGGACGCGTCGCGCCGGGTCGGAAAAGGTCAAGAGATGGTCAAGCGCGCGTATATCGTTCCCCTCGGATTTTCCGCCGTCGCCGCACCCGGACCGGGCGACGGCGGCCTCGAGACCAGGAGCAGGGGACCCATGACCACCATCGACCGCCGCCGTGTCGTCGCGGCCACGGCCTGGACCGTCCCGCTCGTCGTCGTCGGGTCGCCGGCCGCCTGGGCCGCGTGCTCCGGCCCGGTGACGACGTACACGCCGGCCCTGTCCATCTCGAGCTCGACGACGACCAAGGACGTCAACGGGCACACCATCGGGCACTTCTACTTCGCCATCAGGAACGACGGCACGACGACGCTGCCGGCGGGCACGACGTACACGGTGACGATCACGGCCGAGAAGTCCCCGGGCACGACGGCCAAGGACGTCCTCGTCACCCCGCAGACCTCCCCCGGCATCACCCCGACCGGGACGACGCGCTTCAACCCCTCGGGCACCGGCGGCGCCGTGGCGTCGAAGACGTACTCCGTCGTGCTGCCGGCCGCCCTCCCGCCGGGCGCCACGTTCACCGCCGACTGGTTCGTCGACAGCGAGACCGGCGTGGGTGCAACGAGGCTGCGGCTGGACGCGCGGCTCGTCTCCTACTCGACGACCTCGTGCGGCCAGACGACGGCCGGCACGGCGACCTCCGTGACGTCGTACTGGGGCGCCAAGTAGCGGATCGTGACGGGCGGCGGCCCGGCGGGTCGCCGTCACGCCGGCCGCCCGCCGCAGCGGAGGCCGGGTGGCCCGGCCGGTCGGGCCGACCACCTACCCTCGGGGCATGACGACTCCCTCCTACGGCTTCTCCACCCGCGCCATCCACGCCGGCCAGGAGCCGGACCCCACGACCGGGGCCGTCGTGCCGCCGATCCACCAGGTGAGCACGTACAAGCAGGACGGCGTCGGGGGGCTGCGCGGCGGTTACGAGTACTCCCGGTCGGCCAACCCGACGCGGACCGCGCTCGAGGAGTGCGTCGCCGCGCTGGAGGCCGGGGAGCGGGGGTACGCCTTCGCCAGCGGCCTGGCCGGCGAGGACACCGTGCTCCGGGCGCTGCTCGCGCCCGGAGCCCACGTCGTCGTCCCGTCCGACGCCTACGGCGGTACCTACCGGCTGTTCGCGAAGGTGCTGGAGCCGTGGCAGGCCAGGCACGACGTCGCCGCCGTCGCGGACGTCGACTCGGTGCGCGCCGCCATCCGCCCCGAGACCCGGGTGGTGTGGGTCGAGACGCCGACCAACCCCCTGCTCGGCATCGCCGACATCGAGGCCATCGCGGAGGTCACCCACGCCGCCGACGCGCTGCTCGTCGTCGACAACACCTTCGCCTCGCCGTACCTGCAGAGCCCCATCGCGCTCGGGGCCGACGTCGTCGTGCACTCGACGACGAAGTACGCCGGCGGGCACAGCGACGTCGTGGGCGGCGCCGTCGTCGTCGCGCCCGGAGCCACGACGCGCGAGGGTGAGTCCGTCGCCGAGCGGATCGGCTTCCACCAGAACGCGATGGGCGGGGTCGCCGGGCCCTTCGACTCCTGGCTCGTGCTGCGCGGCCTCAAGACGCTCGCCGTGCGGATGGAGCGCCACTGCGACAACGCCGAGACCGTCGTCGACCTGCTCACCGCGCACCCCGGGGTGACGTCCGTGCTCTACCCGGGGCTGCCGGAGCACGTGAACCACGACGTCGCCGCCCGGCAGATGCGCCGCTTCGGCGGCATGGTCTCCTTCCGGGTCCGCGGCGGCGAGGACGTCGCGGCCAAGGTGTGCGGCGCGACCGAGATCTGGACCCTCGGGGAGTCGCTCGGCGGGGTGGAGTCGCTCATCGAGCACCCGGCCCGGATGACCCACGCATCGGTGGCCGGAACCCAGCTGGAGGTGCCGGGCGACCTCGTCCGGCTCTCGGTTGGCATCGAGGACGTCACCGACCTCGTCGCCGACCTGCGCCAGGCCCTCGACCGGCTCACCTGACGACGTCGGCGCGGGCGGCGCCGGGGCACAGAGGGCGCACAGCGCGGGCACATCGGCGGCATCGGGCCGCTGCCTACCGTCGACGGTGAACGCCATCGACCACGGGAGGACCCCATGACCCGCCGCAGCCCTCGCCTGCAGACCGACCGCCCCACCTACGAGGGGCGTGTGCTGCCCCGACCCGACGAGGAGGTCGTCGACCAGGGGCTTGCCTTCGACCTCGGCACCCTGCTGGACCGGCGCCGTGCGCTCCAGGTGCTCGGCATCGGCGCGGCCGGCGGTGTGCTCGCCGCGTGCGGCACCTCCTCCGGCGGCGGCGCCACCGCCACGGCGTCCGCCTCGGCCACCGCGTCCGCGACGGCCACGGCCGGCGCGGCGGACGCCGCGGACACCACGCTCACCGAGATCCCCGACGAGACGGCCGGGCCCTACCCTGGGGACGGCTCCAACGGCGCCGACGTGCTCGAGCAGAGCGGCGTCGTCCGGTCCGACATCACCGCGAGCTTCGGCGACGCCTCGGCCACGGCGCCCGGCATCCCCATGACCCTGACGCTCACCCTCCTCGACATCGCCGGCGGCGGCGCGCCGATGACCGGCGCGGCCGTGTACGTCTGGCACTGCGACGCGCTCGGCCAGTACTCGATGTACAGCCAGGCCATCGTCGGGGAGAACTACCTGCGCGGGGTGCAGGTCACGGACGACACCGGCGCCGTGACCTTCACGAGCGTCTTCCCCGGCTGCTACTCCGGCCGGTGGCCGCACGTGCACTTCGAGGTCTACCCCTCGGTCGACGACATCACCGACGCGTCCAACGCCATCTGCACCTCGCAGGTCGCGCTGCCGAAGGATGCGTCCGACGCCGTCTACGCCCTGGACGACTACCCCGGCTCGGCGCAGAACCTGTCGTCGATGTCGCTGACGGGGGACAACGTCTTCGGCGACGACGGCGGCGTCCACCAGCTGGCGACGGTCACCGGCGACACCTCGGGCTACACCGTCGCCCTTTCCGTGCCCATCGACACCGCCACCGCCCCGACGGCCGGCGGCGCCCCCGGCGGCGGGCAGCCGCCCGCACCGCCGTCGAGCTGACCCGGCGCCGGCCGCACCCGCCCGCGGACTAGGGTTCGGCGGGTGGGTGCGGTCCTCATCGTCGACGTGGGGTCGACCTTCACCAAGGGGCTCCTGATCGGCGAGGACGGCACGCTGCTCGGCCGGGCGTCGCACCCGACGACGGTCGGCACCGACGTCATGGACGGCGTCGACGCGGTGCGGGCCGCCCTGTGCGGGACCGACACCGCCGGCGACGTCCTCGTGTGCTCCAGCGCCGGCGGCGGGCTCCGGCTCGCCGTCGTCGGCTACGAGCGCGAGGTCACCGCCGAGGCCGGCCACCGCGTCGGGCTGTCGGCCGGCGCCCGGGTGGTGCACGTCGCCTCGGGGGCGATGAGCACCGCCGACGTCGCGGCCCTGCGGGCCGCCCGTCCGGACGTCGTCCTGCTCGTCGGCGGGACCGACGGCGGGAACGCCGACGTCCTGCGGCACAACGCCGGCCGGCTGGCGCGGACGCGCGTGACCGCCCCCGTCGTCGTCGCCGGGAACGCCGACGCGGCCCCCGACGTCACCGCCGTCCTGGGGTCGACGGGGCGGCGGCACGTCGTCACCGCCAACGTCCTGCCCCGCATCGGCGAGGTCGTCCCGGACGGTGCCCGGTCGGCGATCCGGGAGGTGTTCCTCGAGCACGTCATCGGCGGCAAGGGCCTCTCCCGCGGCCGCGGGTTCGCCCGCCTGGTGCGGGCCGCGACCCCGGACGCGGTCCTGCGCGGGGTCGAGGTCCTCGCCGAGGTCGCCGGCCGCGACGTGCTCGTCGTCGACGTCGGGGGAGCGACGACGGACGTCTACTCCGTGCTCACCCCGCAGGGCGAGGACGCGAGCCTGCGGCGCGAGGTCGTCGGCACCCTGTGGCACGCGCGCACGGTCGAGGCCGACCTCGGGATGCGCTGGAACGCCCTCGGCGTGCTCGAGGCCGCCGCCCGCGAGGGCATCCCCCTCGACGGCACGGCGACCCGGTGGGCGGGCGCCGTGGCCGCCGACCCCGGCCGGGTCGCGGCGACGGCGGCCGAGTGGGCGGCCGAGGAGGCGCTGGCCACCGCGGCCGTGACCGTCGCGGTCCGGCGGCACGGACGCCCGGCCGCCGCCGGCGAGCGGCCCCGACCGCTGGCCGACGTGGGCCTGGTCGTCGGCTCCGGCGGGGTGCTGCGGCACGCCGACCCGGCGACGGCCGACCGGGTGGGCGGCGCCGTCCTCGCCGACCACGGCGGCGGCTGGCGCGTGCCGGACCGGGCCCGGACGGTGCTCGACGGCGACCACGTGCTCATGGCCGTCGGGCTGCTCGCCGAGGTCCGCCCGGCCGCCGCCCGGCGCCTCGCGGCCACCCTGCTCCCCTGGTCCTGACGGGCCCGGACCACTAGCCTTCCCGGGCATGGACGCCGGCCGCGTGGTGCACCCCCGCGGCAGCGCGCTGCGGACCGCCCTGCACGTCGCCGGGCTGGCGCTCGCCCTGGTCCTCGTCATCCTCGTCGCCATCGCCTCCTGGCCGGTGCCGCTGGAGGACCTGCACGCGGCCGACGCGCGGCCGGCGTCGTCGTACGAGGAGGCCCAGGAGCGGTTCGAGGAGTGGGCGCAGGACGAGACCGCCCTCGGGGTCTTCGAGCCCTGCCGCAGCGCGCTGTACGACACCGGGGCCCGGACCGAGGTGGCCGTCGTCCTCTTCCACGGCCTCACCAACTGCCCACGCCAGTTCCGCGAGATGGCCGAGACGCTGCGGGACGAGGGGATGAACGTCGTCGTGCTCCGCGCGCCGGAGCACGGGCGCGCGACCCCGGACGGGCAGCGGATCGGCGACGTGTCCTTCGCGGGCGCGTTCACGGCCGAGGAGATGCGCGACTGGTCGGACGCCTCGGTGGACATCGCCGCCGGGCTGGGGGAGGAGGTCCGGGTGCTGGGGCTGTCGATGGGTGGGGCGACGGCGGCCTGGACCGCGCAGCACCGTGAGGTCGGGCGGGCCGTGCTCGTCGCCCCGGCCCTCACGCTCCACCGGATGCCGGGGATCGTCGACTGGTGGTTCCCGAACCTGTTCTCCCGGCTGCCGCACTTCGTCGTCCACACCGACCCGACCCTCGACCACTCCTACGCGGGGGAGTCCCCGGCGGGGGCGGCGGAGATGTTCCGCCTGGGCCGCGAGGTCATCGAGGACTCGCAGGTGGAGGCGCCGCGCACCACCGAGGTCGTCGTCGTCACCAACGACGCCGACACCCAGGTCGACAACGGCGAGACCGCACGGCTCGCGCAGCGCTGGCAGGAGCGCGGTGCCACGGTCCGGACCGAGACCTTCCCGGCCGACCTGGACCTGCCGCACGACGTCGTCGACGTCGGACAGCGCACCGGGCAGGTCGACGTCACCTACCCCGTGCTGCTGGACGCGCTGCGCTGACCGGGGGCGGTGCGCCCCCACCGCCCGCACGACGACGGGCCCGGACCTCCGGGGGGAGGACCGGGCCCGTCGTCACGTGCCGGGGGGACTCAGCCGGTGTAGGGCGTGGCGCCGAGGATCTTGACCTCGATCTCCTTGCCGTTCGGCGCCTCGTAGCTCACGGTGTCGCCGACCTTGTGACCGTTGACGGCCTCGCCGATCGGGGACTTCTCGGAGAACACCTGCATCGAGGAGTCGGTGATCTCGCGCGAGCCGAGGAGGAACTCCTCCTGATCGCCGAACATCTCGACGGTGACGACCATCCCCGACTCCACGACGCCGTTGTCCTTCGGCGTCTCGCCGATGATGGCGTTCTCGAGCAGCTGGGTGAGCTGGCGGATGCGGGCCTCCATCTTGCCCTGCTCCTCCTTGGCCGCGTGGTAGCCGCCGTTCTCGCGGAGGTCCCCCTCTTCGCGGGCGGCCTCGATGCGCTTGGCGATCTCGGTGCGACCCGGGCCCGACAGCTCCTCGAGCTCGGACTTCAGACGGTCGTAGGCCCCCTGGGTGAGGTAGCTCTGGTTCGTCGTGGTCTCGGTCATCGGTGGTCGACTCCTGCTGGTGCGTGGGGCGCCGGACCCTCGCGGGTGGCGCCGAGGGTCATACGGCAACGGGCCCGGCCGACCGCCTCTTCTCGGCGCTCTCGTCGGCACGGACCCGAACGTGAAGCCAGCAGTCTAGCAACGGCCGTCCCGGGAAGCACACCCGTTCGCGGGGGGTGGGGCCCGTCCCGCCGTCGCCGGCGACCGTCGCGGGCGGTCCTCAGCCCGTGGTGGCGTCGCGGACGCAGGACTCGACGACGCCGGTCACGGCCCGGGCGCTCGTGCGGACCTCGACGACGCGGTGCACCACCGACGCCCCGGCCGGCACGTCGTCGGTGACGGTGCCGACGCGCCCCTTGCCGCCGTCGAGGGCGCTGACCCGGCAGGTGACCCCGACCCCCTCGGGCCGCACGAGGTCGTACTCGAGGGTCATGCGGGAGTCCGAGCCCACCTGGTACCCGGTGACGGTGGGGCGGACCTGCCCGGCGGTGCTCGTCCAGCCGTACCAGGCGACGGCGGCGACGGCCAGCACGACGGCGAGCACGCCGAGGAGCGTCCGGCGGCCGGCGGGGTCGCGGGGGTCGGGCAGGGGCACGGGTGCTCCTCGGTCGGCGGTCGGCGCCGGGTGACAGAATGGCGCCGGTCCATTCTCGGGGACGCCCCGAGCCCACCGCAGCGAAGGGTCCGCGATGTCCGAACGGCTCCGGCTCATGTGCGTCCACGCGCACCCGGACGACGAGTCGAGCAAGGGCGCGGCGACGATGGCGAAGTACGTCGACGCCGGCCACGAGGTCCTCGTCGTGTCGTGCACCGGCGGCGAGCGGGGCAGCATCCTCAACCCCCGCCTCCAGGACGACGTCCACATCCTGCGCGACCTCGCCGAGGTCCGCCGGCTGGAGATGGCCAGGGCCCAGGAGATCCTCGGCGTGCAGCACTCGTGGCTGGGGTTCGTCGACTCCGGCCTGCCCGAGGGCGACCCCCTGCCCCCGCTGCCCGACGGGTGCTTCGCGCTCGCGCCGCTCGAGGTCACCACCGAGGCGCTCGTCCGCGAGATCCGCCGCTTCCGGCCGCACGTGATGACGACGTACGACGAGAACGGCGGCTACCCCCACCCCGACCACGTGATGTGCCACGACGTGTCGGTGGCCGCGTTCGCCGCGGCGGGCGACCCCGCCCGCTTCCCGGACGCCGGACCGGCCTGGCAGCCGCTGAAGCTCTACTACAACCAGACGTTCAACCGGGCGCGCATCGAGGCCTTCCACACCGCCCTCACCGAGCTGGGCCAGGAGAGCCCGTACGGCGAGTGGCTCGAGAAGTGGGAGCGCCAGGACCGGGTCGTCACGACCCGCGTCGAGTGCGGTGACTGGTTCGACCGCCGCGACGCCGCGCTGCTCGCGCACGCCACGCAGGTCGACCCGGACGGCAACTTCTTCAAGGTCGGCCGCGACATCCAGCAGCGGGTCTGGTCGGTCGAGGAGTACGAGGCCGCCGCCTCCTACGTCCCGATCGCCGAGGGCGAGGACGACCTCTTCGCGGGGATCCCGGCGGAGGTGTCCGAGGCGGACGCCCTCGCGACCTCGGACGGGCTGCGGCTCACCCACGACACCCGGACGGAGCGCGCGGCGTGAACGGCGCCGCCGACGCGGGGACCACCTCGGCCCTGCCCGGCTTCCTCGCCTTCGTCGCCTTCGCGCTGCTCGCGCTCGCCCTGTGGTTCCTCATGCGGAACATGAACGACCGGATGCGGCGGATGTCCTACCGGCAGCAGGCCGCCCGCCGCGGCCGGGACGAGCCGCAGGCCGGGCCGGAGGACGCGGTGGCCGACGAGCCCGCCGAGCCCGAGGCGTCCGGTCAGCCCCGGGACGAGGGCGACGCCTTCCGCGGCGACGAGCCGCCCGGTCCGCGCGGCTGAGCCCCAGGCGTCCCGGAGGTCACCCGGACCGGGAAAGGACGCCGGTCAGGCCGCGGTGGCCGTCAGCGCGAGCGACGCGGCGACGACGTGGGCGGTGAAGGCCAGCACCGTGAGGGCGTGGAAGACCTCGTGGAAGCCGAACCAGCGCGGGGAGATGTCCGGCCGCTTGGTGCCGTAGACGAGGGCGCCGAGGCTGTAGAGGACACCCCCGACGACGACCCAGGTCATGACGGTGCCGCCGACGTGCTCGAGCAGCGGGCCGAAGTAGAAGACCGCGACCCAGCCGAGCAGGACGTAGACCGGCGTGTAGAGCCAGCGGGGGGCGCCGGTCCAGAACACCCGGAACAGCACGCCGAGCAGCGCTCCGCTCCACACGATGACGAGGAGCGTGCGGGCCTGGCCGGACGGCAGCATGAGCGCGAACGGCGTGTAGCTGCCGGCGATGATGAGGAAGATGTTCGAGTGGTCGAGGCGCTTGAGCACCGTCGCCACGCGGGGCGACCACGTGCCGCGGTGGTAGACGGCCGAGGTGCCGAAGAGCAGGACCGCGGTGGTGCCGAACACCGCGGCCGACACCTTGCCGGTGGTCGTCGTCGCGAGGACGACGAGGACGACGGAGGCGGCGAGCGCCAGCGGGGTCATCCCGGCGTGGAGCCAGCCCCGCAGATGGGGCTTGACCTGCTGGATCGCGGCGCCGACGAGGGTCTCGGCCGGCTCGGGGGGGCCGGCGGCGGGCGGGGGGTGCTGGTCCGGGGCCTCCATCGAGCCAGCGTAACCTACGCGAGCGTAGGTTACGAGCCCCCGGCGCTTCTCCACAGGACCCGCACATCCGCTCCCGGGGTGGACCGGGGTGCCGGGAGTAGCGTGGAGCCGCGGCGTCCGGCCCCGGACGTGGCCACGACGAGCGAGCGGGAGGGCCCGGGCCGATGCGGCGTGTCACGGACGTCCTCTACGCGGCGTACGCCAAGCGCCTGACCCGCCAGCTCGGGTCCAGCCCGGTGCCCCGGCACGTCGGGGTGCTCGTCGACGGCAACCGCCGCTGGGCCAAGCGTCGCGGCGCCGGGACCGAGGAGGGGCACCGGGCGGGCGCGGACAACATCGGCAACGTGCTGGCCTGGTGTGACGAGGTGGGGGTCGAGGTCGTCACCCTGTGGCTGCTCTCGACCGACAACCTGACCCGCCCCGAGGCCGAGCTGCGCCCGCTGCTCGGCATCATCGAGGACGTCGTCGACTCCTTCGCCGCCACGGGCAGCTGGCGCATCCACCCCGTGGGCTCCCTGGACCTGCTGCCGGCCGGGACCGCGGCCCGGCTCAAGGGCGCGGCCGAGCGGACCGCCGACGTCGAGGGCATGCTCGTCAACATCGCCGTCGGGTACGGGGGCCGGCGGGAGATCGCCGACGCGGTGCGCAGCCTGCTGCAGGAGCACGCGACCCGCGGCACGAGCATCGAGGAGCTCGCCGAGGTCATCGACGTCGAGCACATCGCCGAGCACCTCTACACCAAGGGTCAGCCCGACCCCGACCTCGTCATCCGCACCTCGGGGGAGCAGCGCCTCTCCGGGTTCCTCCTCTGGCAGAGCGCGCACAGCGAGTTCTACTTCTGCGAGGCGTACTGGCCGGACTTCCGCAAGGTCGACTTCCTCCGGGCCCTGCGCGCCTACGGCGAGCGCCACCGCCGCTTCGGGGCCTGACGCCGGTCGGTCCCCGGGTCGAGGGGCGACGGGGAGTGTGTCGAACGGGTGACATTTGCCCCCACGAGCACCTGACGTCACACGAGTCACACGAGTCTCGACACGCCGACGGGCCACTGCGCCGCGTCGGCGTCGGGCGGTCGTAGCGTCGATCCCACGGTTCCTCCTCACCGACCACCCAGGGAGCGCAGATGGCCTCGAGCACGCGACCGGCAGGCAGCACGCCAGCAGCGGGGGAGGAGCCGCGGCGGACCTTCGTCCTCGACACCTCGGTCCTCCTGTCCGACCCGCGGGCCATCAACCGCTTCGCCGAGCACGAGGTCGTCCTGCCCGTCGTCGTCGTCACCGAGCTCGAGGCCAAGCGCCACCACCCCGAGCTGGGCTACTTCGCCCGCCAGGCACTGCGGATGCTCGACGACCTCCGCGTCAGCGCCGGGAGGCTCGACGCCCCCGTCCCCATCGGCGACGCCGGGGGCACGCTGCGGGTCGAGCTCAACCACACCGACCCGACCTCGCTGCCCGCGGGCTTCCGGCTCGGCGACAACGACACGCGCATCCTCGCCGTCGCCCGCAACCTCGCCAACGAGGGCAGCCTCGTCACCGTCGTCTCCAAGGACCTGCCGATGCGGGTCAAGGCGTCGGCCTGCGGCCTCGAGGCCGAGGAGTACCGCGCCGAGCTCGCCGTCGCCTCCGGCTGGACGGGCATGGCCGAGCTCGACGTCAGCGTCGAGGACATGGACCACCTCTACGAGTACGGCCGGCTGGAGAACGTCGAGGCCGCCGAGCTGCCGTGCCACACCGGCTTGAAGCTCATGAGCCCGCGGGGCTCGGGGCTCGGCCGGGTCGGCGCCGACAAGCAGGTGCGCCTCGTCCGCGGCGACCGCGACGCCTTTGGCCTGCACGGCCGCAGCGCCGAGCAGCGGATCGCGCTGGACCTCCTCCTCGACCCCGACGTCGGCATCGTGAGCCTCGGCGGGCGCGCCGGCACCGGCAAGTCGGCGCTCGCCCTGTGCGCCGGGCTCGAGGCCGTCATGGAGCGCCGCCAGCACCGCAAGGTCGTCGTCTTCCGGCCCCTGTACGCCGTCGGCGGCCAGGAGCTCGGGTACCTGCCGGGCTCCGAGGCCGAGAAGATGAACCCGTGGGGCCAGGCCGTGTTCGACACCCTCTCGGCGCTCGTCTCGCGGGAGGTCGTCGACGAGATCCTCGACCGCGGGATGCTCGAGGTGCTGCCGCTCACCCACATCCGCGGGCGCAGCCTGCACGACGCGTTCGTCATCGTCGACGAGGCCCAGAGCCTCGAGCGCAACGTCCTGCTCACCGTGCTCTCGCGCATCGGGCAGAACTCCAAGGTCGTGCTGACCCACGACGTCGCGCAGCGGGACAACCTGCGGGTCGGCCGGCACGACGGCGTCGTCGCCGTCGTCGAGGCGCTCAAGGGTCATCCGCTCTTCGCCCACGTGACCCTGAGCCGGTCCGAGCGCAGCCCGATCGCCGCCCTCGTCACCGACCTGCTGGAGGGCATCGAGATCTGACCGCCGACAGGCGGTTCCGCGCATCGGCTGAGCGTTCGCTCAGGTCCGCATTTCGACCCGCGCGCGGTTCCCCCTACAGTATGGTCTCGATTCCGTAACGACCGGCGCGTCTCTCGCACGCCCCGGCCCACCCCACCCGGAAGGCCCCGCCCCCGTTCCCATGGCTCGCTACACGCCTCGTCACGCCCCGCGCCACGCCGCTCCTCGTCGAGCGCCCGGCCGTGGTGCCCTGGCGTCGGTCGGCAAGCCCGTCGTCTCCACCGGTCTCGTGGCGGCGGCCGTCGTCGGGGCGATGGCGATGAACGGCAACCTCGAGGACACGGCGAACGCCGACACCCCGCTCACCCTCGCGGTCGACGACCACACGACGACGACCTCCACCCAGGAGGTCCGTCTGGCCACCGCCGACGACGTCCGCGTGGCCGCCGACCGGTCGGCGACGAACACGCAGAAGGCCGTCGTCGCCGCGCAGGCCGCCGAGGCCGAGCGGGCCAAGGCCGCCGCCGTGGCCAAGAAGCGGCAGGCCGAGGAGGAGCGTGCGGCCCGGGCGGCCGAGCGCGAGCGGATCATCGGCAACGCCCAGGCCGACCCCAAGGCCGTCGCGCAGATGCTCCTGCCGGAGTACGGGTTCGGCCAGGAGCAGTGGCCGTGCCTGGACCAGCTGTGGATCGGCGAGAGCGACTGGCGCTGGTGGGTGGCGAACTCCTCGTCCGGCGCCTACGGCATCCCGCAGTCCCTCCCGGCCTCGAAGATGGCCTCGACCGGCTCGGACTGGCGCACCAACCCGGTGACCCAGATCCGCTGGGGACTGGACTACATTCGCAGCTCGTACGGCACGCCGTGCAACGCGCTCGACCAGTGGCAGGCCCGCTCGCCGCACTGGTACTGAGCCCGGGCCGCCGCCTCCCGGCGCTCCCGCCCCCGACGCCCCGACCGCCCGGTCCGGGGCGTCGTCCCGTCTCCGGGCTCAGATCTTGCGCAGCCGGATTCGCGTCACCGCGTGGTCCTGGCCCTTGGTGAGGACGAGGGTCGCCCGGTCGCGGGTGGGCTGGATGTTCTCGACGAGGTTGGGCTCGTTGATCGCCGCCCAGATGCCGGCGGCGGTCTCGCGGGCCTGGGCGTCGCTCAGGCCCGCGTACCGGTGGAAGTAGGACTGCGGGTCGGCGAAGGCGGTCTCCCGGAGGCGGAGGAAGCGCTCGACGTACCACTGGCGCACGTCGGTCAGCGGGGCGTCGACGTAGACGGAGAAGTCGAAGTAGTCCGAGACCGCGGCCGCCGAGCCGCCGTCCGCGCGGACCCCGGGCGGCTGGAGGACGGTGAGGCCCTCGACGATGAGCACGTCCGGGCGGTGGATCGCGGTCTGCTCGGGCAGCACGTCGTAGGTGAGGTGGGAGTACTGCGGGGCCTGGACCACCGGCATCCCGGACTTGACGTCCGCGACGAACCGCAGCAGCGCGCGCCGGTCGTAGGACTCGGGGAACCCCTTGCGCTGCAGCAGGCCCCGGCGCTCGAGCTCGGCGTTGGGGTAGAGGAACCCGTCGGTGGTGACGAGCTCGACGCGCGGGGTGTGCGGCCAGCGGGACATGAGCTCGCGCAGGATGCGGGAGGTCGTCGACTTGCCGACGGCCACCGACCCGGCGACGCCGACGACGAAGGGCACGCGCCGGGGCCGGTCGCCGAGGAACTCGCTCGTGGCCAGCCGCAGCCCGTGGACGGCCTCGACGTAGAAGTGCAGCAGCCGCGAGAGCGGGAGGTAGACGTCCTCGACCTCGCGCAGGTCCAGCCGGTCCCCGAGACCCCGCAGGCGGGTGAGGTCGTCCTGGGTGAGGCTCATCGGGTGGTTCTCGCGCAGCCGCGACCACGCGTCGCGGTCGAGCTCGACGTAGGGGGTGGGCAGCGCGCCGTCTCCGCCGAGGAGACGCGCGATCGCCTCCTCGGCCGCGGTCACGCGCCACATCATCGCACCGCGCCCGCCCGGGGCCCGGTGGGGAGGGCGCGACACCCCGCCACCCCGCCGTCGCGCACGGGTCGGGTCCCCCGGCGGCGGAGGGCGTCCGCGGCGTCGCGGGCCGGTGCCGCAGCGCGGCCCCGGCGGGGGCGCCCGCTGGGCCCGGGGCGGCGGCGCGGGGCGTCCGGGAGGGGCCCTGCCCACGGGCTACGCTGGCGCGCATGTGCGGAATCGTCGGCTACGTGAGCCGGACCACGGACGGCACGGCGCTCGACGTCGTCATGGAAGGTCTGGCGCGCCTGGAGTACCGCGGCTACGACTCGGCCGGCGTCGCCCTCGTCACCCCGGACGGCGTCGCCACCGAGAAGCGGGCGGGCAAGCTGGAGAACCTGCGCTCGGCGCTCGCGGCCCACCCGATGGCGCCGGCGGCGACCGGGATCGGCCACACCCGCTGGGCCACCCACGGCGGGCCGACCGACGGCAACGCCCACCCGCACCTCGGCGGGCGCGAGGACCGGCTGGCCCTCATCCACAACGGCATCATCGAGAACTTCCACGCCCTGAAGAAGGAGCTCCTCGCCGACGGCGCCGAGTTCCGCTCCGAGACCGACACCGAGGTCGCCGCGCAGATCGTCGGCCGGGAGTACGACCGCACGGGCGACCTCACCGAGGCGATGCGGGCCGCCGTCGCGCGGCTCGAGGGCGCGTTCACGCTGCTCGCCGTGCACGCCGACCAGCCCGGCGTCGTCGTCGGCGCCCGCCGCAACAGCCCGCTCGTCGTCGGCGTCGGCGACGAGGCGAACTACCTCGGCAGCGACGTCGCGGCGTTCATCGGCCACACCCGGCACGCCGTCGAGCTCGGCCAGGACCAGATCGTCACCATCACCCCCGACGGCTACGAGGTCGTCGGCTTCGACGGCCAGCCCGCGCAGGGCAAGGCCTACGAGGTGACCTGGGACGCCTCGGCCGCCGAGAAGGGCGGCTACGACACCTTCATGGAGAAGGAGATCCACGAGCAGCCGCACGCCGTGGCCGACACGCTGCTCGGGCGGACCAAGGACGACGGGGAGCTCGTGCTCGACGAGCTGCGCATCTCCGAGGAGCGGCTGCGCGACATCGACCGCATCACCGTCGTCGCCTGCGGCACCGCCGCGTACGCCGGCACCGTGGCCAAGTACGCCATCGAGCACTGGACCCGGATCCCGGTCGAGGTGAGCCTGGCCCACGAGTTCCGGTACTGCGACCCCATCGTCGACGAGCGCACCCTCGTGGTGTCGATCAGCCAGTCCGGCGAGACGATGGACACGCTCATGGCCGTCAAGCACGCCACCGAGCTCGGGGCGCTGACCCTCTCGATCTGCAACACCCACGGCTCGACCATCCCGCGCGAGTCCGACGCCGTGCTCTACACCCACGCCGGCCCGGAGATCGCCGTCGCCTCGACGAAGGCCTTCCTGGCCCAGATCACCGCCTGCTACGTCCTCGGCCTCTACCTCGCGCAGCTGCGCGGCGAGACCTACGCCGACGACGCCAAGTCGGTGATGACCGAGCTGCGCGACATGCCGGACAAGGTCGAGGAGCTGCTCGGGCGGATGGACCGCGTCGTCGAGATGGCGCGGTTCATGGCCGACAGCCGGGCCATCCTCTTCCTCGGCCGCAACGTCGGCTTCCCGGTGGCGCTGGAGGGGGCGTTGAAGCTCAAGGAGCTCGCGTACATCCACGCCGAGGGCTTCGCCGCCGGCGAGCTCAAGCACGGGCCCATCGCGCTCATCGAGCCCGGGCAGCCGGTGTTCGTCGTCGTCCCCGGCCCGGACACCCCGCACGAGCTGCACAAGAAGGTCGTGTCGAACATCCAGGAGATCCGGGCCCGCGGCGCGCGCACCATCGTCATCGCCCACGACGGCGACGAGGACGTCGTGCCGTTCGCCAGCGAGGTCATCCGCATCCCGCAGTGCTCGCCGATGCTCGCGCCGCTGCTCGCGGTCGTCCCGCTGCAGGTCTTCGCGCTGCACCTGGCGTCGGCCAAGGGCCTGGACGTCGACCAGCCGCGCAACCTGGCCAAGTCGGTCACCGTCGAGTGAGCCGGGTCCCCCGGTGATCGTCGGCGTCGGGATCGACGTCGTCGACGTCGCCCGCTTCGGCGCGTCCCTCGAGCGCACCCCGGCGCTGGCCGAGCGGCTCTTCACCCCCGCCGAGCGCGCGCTGCCGCTGAACTCCCTGGCCGCCCGCTTCGCCGCCAAGGAGGCGCTGGCCAAGGCACTCGGCGCCCCGGTGGGTCTCGCCTGGCACGACGCCGAGGTGCACCGGGGCGACGGCCGGCGCCCCGAGTTCGTGCTGCGGGGCACGGTGGCCGCGCAGGTGCAGGCGCTCGGCATCACGAGCGTGCACGTGTCGCTCTCGCACGACGCGGGTATCGCCTCCGCGGTCGTCGTCGCCGAACGGGAGGAGCCGCGATGATCGAGGCGTTCGGGACGGACGCGGTCTACGCCGCCGAGAAGGCGCTCATGGCCACGCTCGAGGACGGCGAGCTCATGGCCCGCGCGGTCGAAGGGCTGGCCGGAGTCGCCGCGGCCCGGCTGGAGGAGCGCGACGGGCGGTCGGCGGCCGCCCTCGTCGGCCCCGGCAACAACGGCGCCGACGCCCTCTACGCGCTGGCCCGGCTGGCCGAGGCCGGGTACGCCGCCGTCGCCGTGCACCACGAGACGGTCCACGACGGCGCCCGGGAGGCGGCCGAGGCCGCCGGGGTGCTGCTGACGACCGACGCGCGGATGCTCGGCGAGGCCGACCTCGTCCTCGACGGCGTCCTCGGCATCGGGGCCCGACCGGGGCTGCCGGACTGGGCCGCCGCCTGGGTGGCCGCGGTGCCCGAGGGCGCCTACGTGCTGGCCGTCGACCTGCCGTCCGGGCAGGACCCCGCCGGGGGCACGCTGGACGAGGCGGGGGTCTTCGCCGACGAGACGGTGACGTTCTCCCTCGCGAAGCCCGTCCACCTGCTGCCCGCCACCGAGCCCGCCTGCGGGCTGCTCACCGTCGTCGACATCGGGGTCGCGGCCGAGGGCGAGCCGGTCGTGCGGCGCCTGGACCACGACGACGTCGCCTCCGTCTGGCCGGTGCCGGGACCGAACGACGACAAGTACGGCCGCGGCGTCGTCGGGATCGTCGCGGGGGGTGAGTCGTACACGGGGGCCGCCGTCCTGTGCGTCACCGCGGCCGCCGAGGCCGGCGTCGGGATGATCCGGTACGTCGGCACGCCGACCCCGGACGGGCTGGTCCGGGCGGCCGTGCCCGAGGCCACGCACGGCCCCGGGCGGGTGCAGGCCTGGGTCGTCGGACCGGGGCTGGACACCGCCTCGCGGGCGGCGGGGTCCAAGGCGCAGCTGGACGTGGCGCGCGACGCGCTGGCCGGCGAGGAGCCGGTGGTCCTCGACGCCGGGGGCCTGGATCTGCTGGACGCCGCCGTCATCCGCCGCCGCGCCGGCCGGGTCACGCTGCTCACCCCGCACGCGGGGGAGTGCGCCCGGCTGCTCACGCGGCTCGGGAACGCGCCGGTCGAGCGCGCGGCCGTCGAGGACGCGCCGCTCGAGCACGCCCGCCGGCTGGCCGGGCTCACCGGCGCCACGGTGCTGCTCAAGGGGTCGACGACGCTCGTCGTCCCGCCCGAGGACGGCGCCCCGGTGTGGTCGCAGTCCGACGCGCCCGCGTGGCTCGCCACCGCCGGGGCCGGCGACGTGCTCGCCGGGCTGCTCGGGGCGCTCGTGGCCGGCGGGCTGCCCGCCGACGAGGCCGGGGCGCTCGGGGCGCTGGTGCACGGCGTCGCCGCCGACCGGGCCAACCCCGGCGGGCCGGTGCGCGCGCTCGCGGTGGCGCAGGCCGTCCCCGCCACCGTCGCCGCCCTCCTGCGCCGCCACCCCTGACCCTCCCGCGAACGTGTGTGAACACGCCGGAGAAGACCGGCGTGTTCACACACGTTCGGAGGGCAGGACCGGCCGGACGGGCACGCCGGTCGCCCACTGCCGGACGGGCGACACGCCGACACCTAGACTGGTCCGGCCCATGACGCAGACCCAGTCCGCCCCCGCACCCGCCACGGCGGGGGCCTCGGCGTGGGTCACGGTCGACGCCGCCGCCATCCGCGCCAACGTCGCCGCCCTCGTGCAGCGGGCCGCGCCGGCGCAGGTCATGGCCGTCGTCAAGGCCGACGCCTACGGGCACGGGCTCCTCGTCGCCGCCCGGGCCGCCCTGGCCGGTGGGGCCGCCTGGCTCGGCGTGGCCCAGCTGCAGGAGGCCCTCGCGCTGCGGGCCGCGGGCATCGACGCTCCCGTCCTCACCTGGATCTACCCGCCGCAGGGCGACGTCGGGGCCGCCGTGGACGCGGGCGTCGACGTCACCGTCGGCAGCGCCTGGAGCCTCGCCGCGGTCGTCGACGCCGCCCGCGAGCGTGGGCGCCCGGCCCGGGTGCAGGCCAAGGTCGACACCGGGCTCGGCCGCGGCGGGGTGCTCACCGACTGGACGGAGTTCACGCGAGCCCTGGCCGCCGCGGTCGCCGAGGGCGCGGTCGAGCTCACCGGCACCTGGTCGCACTTCGCCTGGGCCGACGCCCCGCAGCACCCCACCGTCCGCGCCCAGGAGCAGCGCTTCGCCGACGCCGTCGCCGAGCTCCGGCGCGCCGGGGTCGACCCGCGGCTGCGGCACCTCGCGAACTCCGCCGCCACGCTGACCAACCCCGACGCGCACCTCGACCTCGTCCGGCCGGGCCTCGCCGTCTACGGCCTCTCGCCGGTGCCCGACCTCGGCGCCCCGGCCGACTTCGGTCTGCGGGAGGCAATGCGGGTGACGGCGCGGCTCACCCTGGTCAAGCGGGCGCGGGCCGGGCAGGGCGTCAGCTACGGGCACGAGTACACGACCGAGCGCGACACCGTCCTCGGCCTCGTGCCGATGGGGTACGCCGACGGCATTCCGCGGCACGCCGGCAACCGCGGACCCCTGCAGGTCGGTGGCCGCCGCGAGCGGGTCGCCGGCCGGGTGTGCATGGACCAGGTGATGGTCGACCTCGGCCCGGACACCGACGCCGCCGCCGGCGACGAGGTCGTCGTCCTCGGGGTCGGCGCCGACGGCGAGCCGACCGCGCAGGACTGGGCCGAGGCCGCCGGGACCATCAACTACGAGATCGTCACCCGGATGGGCCCCCGCCTGCCGCGCGTCGTCGTCAGGGAGGCGGGCTGATGGCGCGGCTGCCCAAGGCCGTCGCCCTCGGGGCGGCCGCCGCCGAGTCCGTCGGGGCCCGGGTCCGCCGCACCCGCGGGGCCCACCCGGACCCGGACGGCCCGGCCGGCTGGACGCACGTCCCCACCGAGGCACTCACCGTGTCCACCGACGACGGCGTCGCCCTCCACGTCGAGATCGACGCGCCCCGGGGCGCGAGCCGCAGCCGTCGGCACCTGGCCGGCCGGACGCCGACCGTCGTCCTCGTGCACGGCTTCGCCCTGACCATGCAGTCGTGGGTGCTCCAGCGCCGGGCCCTCGTCGAGGCCGGCTTCCGGGTCGTCGCCTACGACCAGCGCGGCCACGGCCGGTCGGGGATGCCGGACCTGTCGGCGTGCACCGTCGACCGGCTGGGCCGGGACCTCGCCTCGGTGCTCGCGGCCACCTGCCCGAGCGGCCCGGTCGTCCTCGTCGGGCACTCCATGGGTGGCATGAGCGTCATGTCGTTCGTCGGCCGGCACGCCGACCTCGTCCGCGACCGGGTGCTCGCCGTCGCCCTCGTGTCGACGAGCGCCGGCGGCCACGAGGTCGTCCAGCTCGGGCTCGGCCCGATGGTCGGCAAGGTCGTGGGGTCCGTGGGCCCCGGGGTCCTCACCCGGCTCTCGCGGCACGCCGGACCCATCGGCGTGCTGCGCAGGATGGGCAAGGGCGTCCAGGACGTCGTCGTCGCGCGCTGGGCCTTCGACTCGCCTGTCAGCCGCTCCACGGTCGACCTCGTCGCCGAGATGATCTTCTCCACCCCCTTCGACGTCATGGCCGCGTTCCTGCCGGACATCGACGCCCTCGACCTCGCGCCGCTCCTCGGGCCGCTCACCGGCGTCGAGACCCTCGTGCTCAACGGCGCGGGCGACCTCATCACCCCGGCCTCGCACTCGGAGGAGATCGTGCGGCACGTCCCCGGCGCCGAGCACGTCGTCGTCGAGGACGCCGGGCACATCATCATGCTCGAGCACCCCGAGCTCGTCACCGAGCAGCTGCTGGCGCTCATCAGCCGCGCCCAGCGGGCCGTCGTCGAGGGGGTCGCCGTCGGGGACAAGCCGCGGGTGCGCCGCACCGTCCGGGACATGTCGAAGAAGCGCCGCGCCCGCTCGGGTGCGTCGTCCGGCCGCGGGAGGGCGTCGTGAGCGGTGTGCGGGTGGACCTGCCCGAGCCCGGCGACACCCGCGCGCTCGGGGCCGCCCTGGGCGGGGTGCTGCGCGCCGGCGACCTCGTCGTGCTCACCGGCACCCTCGGCGCCGGCAAGACGACGCTCACGCAGGGGATCGGGGAGGCGCTGGGCGTGCGCGGCGCGGTGACCTCGCCGACGTTCGTCATCGCCCGGGTGCACCCCTCGACGGTCGACGGGCCACCGCTGGTCCACGTCGACGCCTACCGGCTGGGCGGGGCGCTCGAGCTGGACGACCTCGACCTCGACGCCTCGGTCGAGGACAGCGTCACCGTCGTCGAGTGGGGCCACGGGCTCGTCGAGGGGCTGTCGGCCGACCGGCTGGAGGTGGTGCTCGACGTCGACGTCGAGACCGAGGCCCGGACCGCGACGGTCACCGGGCTCGGCGGGCGGTGGGTGGACGACCCGCAGGCGCTGGCCGCCCTCGGCGGTGTGCCGTGCTGACCCTGGCGATCGACACCTCGACCACCGCCATCGGCGTCGCCGTCGGGCGCTCCGGGGAGGTGCCGGTGACGGCGGTGCGCCTCGACGCCCGGGCGCACACCGAGCACCTCGCGCCGCTCGTCGAGCAGGCCCTGGGCGAGGCCGGGGTCTCCCCGGCGGACCTCGACGCGGTCGCCGTCGGCACCGGCCCGGGACCGTTCACGGGGCTGCGGGTGGGGCTCGTGACCGCCGTGACGATGGGCTACGCGCTCGGGGTGCCCGTGCACGGCGTGTGCAGCCTCGACGTCCTCGCCGAGCAGGCGCTGGCCGCCACCGACTCCGCCGACGTCGCCGAGGTCCTCGTGGCCACCGACGCCCGCCGCCGCGAGGTCTACTGGGCGCGCTACGCCCGCGGGGAGGACGGCGCCCGGGCGCTGACCGGGCCCGCCGTCGGCCCGGCCGCCGAGATCCCCGAGGACGCCCGGCGGCTGCCCACCGCCGGACGCGGGCCGCTGCTCTACCCCGAGGCCCTGTGCTCGCCGGTGGACGGGGTGCTCGACGTCGACCCCGCCGTCCTGCTCGCGCTGGCGGTCCGGCGCGCGGCCGAGGGCGTGCCCACCCCGGTCGAGCCGCTCTACCTGCGGCGCCCCGACGCGCTGACCACCGCCGAGCGGGCCGCCCGGTGACCGCCGTGACGTCCGCCCCGTCGTCCCCGGGCGTGCCGCCGGCGCACCTGCACCGCGCACGCTGGAGCGACGTCGGACCGCTGGCCGCCCTCGAGGCGCGGCTCTTCCCCGGCGACGCGTGGTCCGAGGCGTCGTGGTGGTCCGAGCTCGCCGGCCGGCCGCGCCGCGAGTACCTCGTCCTCACCGTCGGGGACGAGGTCGCGGGCTACGCCGGGCTCGACGACGGCGGTGACGTCGCCGACGTCATGACGGTGGCCGTGGCGCCCGAGCACCGGGGCCGCGGGCTCGGCGGGGTGCTGCTCGACGCGCTGGAGGACGAGGCGGGCGCGCGCGGCGCCGAGCACCTCATGCTCGAGGTGCGGGCGGACAACACGGCCGCGCTCGCGCTCTACACCAGGCGCGGGTTCGCCGAGGTGTTGCGCCGCCGGGGCTACTACCGGCCGGACGGCACGGACGCCCTCGTCCTGCGGAAGACGTTGTCACGGGAGAGAGCCGGAGATGGCTGACGAGCCCCTGGTGCTCGGCATCGAGACCTCGTGCGACGAGACCGGCGTCGGCCTGGTCCGCGGCGAGACGCTGCTGTTCGACGCCCTGGCCAGCAGCGTCGACGAGCACGCGCGCTTCGGCGGCGTCGTCCCCGAGATCGCCAGCCGCGCCCACCTGGAGGCGATGGTCCCGACGATCGAGCGGGCCTGCCGCGAGGCCGGCGTGGCGCTGCGGGACGTCGACGCCGTCGCCGTCACCTCCGGTCCGGGGCTCGCCGGCGCGCTGATGGTCGGGGTGGCGTCGGCCAAGGCGCTGGCGCTGGCGCTCGGCCGGCCACTCTACGGCGTCAACCACTTGGCCGGGCACGTCGCCGTCGACATCGTCGAGCACGGTCCGCTGCCCGAGCCCACGCTGGCGCTGCTCGTCTCCGGCGGGCACTCTTCGCTGCTCCTCGTCCCCGACGTCACCCACGACGTGCGGAGCCTGGGCTCGACCATCGACGACGCCGCGGGCGAGGCCTTCGACAAGGTCGCGCGGGTCCTCGGGCTGCCGTTCCCCGGCGGGCCGCACATCGACCGGGCGGCGCGCGACGGCGAGGTCGTCATCGACTTCCCGCGGGGCCTCACCGGCGGCCGGGACGCCGAGCGGCACCGGTTCGACTTCTCGTTCTCCGGCCTCAAGACCGCCGTCGCCCGCTGGGTCGCCGCCCGCGAGGCCGCCGGCGAGCCGGTGCCCGTCGCCGACGTCGCCGCGAGCTTCCAGGAGGCCGTCACCGACGTCCTCACCCGCAAGGCGGTCGACGCGTGCCGCACGAACGACGTCGGGCACCTGCAGATCGGCGGCGGCGTGGCCGCCAACTCCCGGCTGCGGGCGATGGCCCAGGAGCGCTGCGACGCCGCCGGCATCGAGCTGCGTGTCCCCCGTCCGAAGCTCTGCACCGACAACGGCGCGATGATCGCCGCCCTCGGCGCCCAGATGGTCCTGCGCGGCCGTCCGGCCTCCGACCTCGCCGTCCCGGCCGACTCCTCGATGCCGGTCACCACAGTCTCCGCCTGACCCCCACCTGAGCACCCGACCCCGACCCCGACCTCGGTGACATCGGCGAGGGCGGCGGCGACGGCGGGCACTCGGTCCTGGTCGACCAGCAGCACGATCTCGTCCTCGCCGCTGGTCAGCAACCGGCCTCCGAGCACCGCGAGGTTCAACGGGTCGGTGCCGTTGTCGAAGAGCAGGCGACCGTCGGTGAGCTCCGATGGATGGGGTCCCACGCCTTGTCGGTCGCCACGCCGTACCCGTCGTCACGTTCCTCTACCTCCTCGTGGACGAGCTCGACCAGAGCCACCTCGTCCCCCTTAAGGTCGCGCAGCACGCGGACGTCGTCGTCCGTGACCGCGACGTGCATGCCCAGGCTCATGGGTGACCTTCGACCCGCGGGTCAGGCGTCGTCGCCGGGGGCGAGGTAGGCGTGCACGAGCGGGACGACGGACGCGCCCTCGCCGGTGGCGGCGGCGACCCGCTTCATCGAGCCCGCCCGCACGTCCCCGGCGGCGAAGATGCCGGGCGCGCTCGTCGCGAGGTTGGCGGGCGGCAGGCCGTCGGCCCAGCGCTCCTTGGGGACGTCGCGGCCGGTGAGCACGAAGCCGCGCTCGTCGCGGGCGACCTCCTCGGGCAGCCAGTGGCAGTGCGGCTCGGCGCCGAGCAGGAGGAACAGCCCGTGGGCGGGGACCCGTCGGCGCTCGCCGGTCTCGGTCGACTCCAGGACGAGCCACTCCAGCTGGGGCTCGCCGCCGGCCTCGACGACCTGCGTGCACGTCGCCACGCTGATGCGCGGGTTGAACTCGATCTCGCCGATGAGGTAGGCCGACATCGTCTCGGACAGCGCCGGCCGCCGGACGGCGATGGTCACCGAGCGGGCGAACCGCGACAGGTGCACGGCGGCCTGCCCGGCGGAGTTGCCGCCGCCCACGACGACGACGTCGTGGTCCTCCATCTCCCGCGACAGCGACATCGCCGCGCCGTAGTTGACGCCGCGGCCGACGCGCTCCTCGACGCTCGGGACGCCGAGGTGGCGGTAGCGCACCCCGCTGGCCACGACGACCGAGCGGGCCGAGACCTCGAAGTCCTCCCCGACGAGCCGGTGCGGCTCGTCCCCCGAGCCGGCGACGAGCCGGTCGACCTCCCAGCCGGTGTGGAACCGCGTGCCGAACCGCAGCGCCTGGTTGAGGGCCCGCTGCGCCAGGCGCATGCCGGAGATGCCGCGCGGGAAGCCGAGGTAGTTGCGGATCATCGAGCTCGTGCCGGCCTGGCCGCCGATGGCGCTGCCGTCGAGGACGACCGCCGACAGCCCCTCGGAGGCGGCGTAGACGGCGGTGGCCAGCCCGGCCGGGCCGCCGCCGACGACGGCGACGTCGACGACGTCGGTGCGGGTCCGGGCGTCGAGCTCGCGCTCGGCGTCGGTCTCGAAGAAGGAGCGGGCGACGTCGCGCACCGAGGTGGCGACGATGGGCGTCCGGTTCACCGCCCAGACCCGCGGGTAGCCGGCGTCGGCGGGGAAGTGGTCGGCCAGGTGCCGGCCGATCTCGCTGTCCGGCGTGGCGACGCGGCAGGGCAGGCCCATCCGGTCGAAGAAGTCGCGGATCTGCTGGGCGACCGGGTCGCCCTCGGGCGCGACGATCTTCGCGACGACGACGTCGGGGTCGGTGGTCGTCCAGCTCCAGTCGCTGAGCAGGTCGGTGACGGCGTGGTGGAACTCCTCGTCGCGGTCGGCCCGCGGCATGAGGAGGAAGGCGTCGTACTTGCCCTTGGCCATGCCGGCGCGCAGCCCGGGGGCGTCGGCGAGGAAGCGCTCGAAGGGCGAGGCGACGAGCCGCCGGGCCGTCGGGACGAGCGTCCGCCACTCGGCGAACGCCCGCAGCACGGTGTCGACGTCGGGAAGGCGCGAGTCGGACACAAACATGGCCACCGGGTGGCCCTGCGCGAGAACCTGCTCCGTCACCTCGCAGGCCTCGTGGAAGGACGTGGCCGTCCGCAGCTCGTACTCGCGTGAGTACCGCCAGAAGACCTCGCGGAGGGTGTCGGCGTGCTCCTCGGAGACGAGGACGATGGCCGGGGCGGTGGAGGGCACGGGGGGACTGACCGTCACGTCACGAGCCTAAGCCGCACCGGCGCCGTCGCAGAACCGCGTCGTCGGCCCCGGCCCGGTCCAGGATGGGGCGATGAGCGACGAGACGCCCACCCGGTTGCTGCACCGGCTCACCTCCTACCAGCCCGACCGGGAGTGGACCGAGCCGCTGGACGACGAGCGCGTGCTGCGCGGGTTCGCGCTGAACGACGAGGCGCACCGGCCGATGCCGTACGCGGACGTCGCCGCCGACCTGCCGCGCCTGGCCCTGCCGACGGACCTGCCGGGGTCGTCGGCGCCCGCCCTCGACGTGCTGGCCGGGACGGCCGACGTCGCGCACGCCCCGGCCGACCTCGCCGCGCTGGCCCGGGTGCTGTTCCTCGCCGGTGGGGTGACCCGCACGACGGTCCGCGACGGGGTGCGCCAGCTGTTCCGGGCCGCGGGGTCGGCCGGGGCGCGCTTCCCGCTCGAGCTCTACGTCGCCGTGCCGCGCGACGACGCCGGAGGGCTGCCGGCCGGGGTGCACTGGTACGACCCCGAGGCGCACGCGCTCGTCACCGTCGGCCCGGCGCCGACCGGCGAGGCGCCCGCCGTCGTCGTCACCGGGGTGCCGTGGCGCACCGGCTGGCGCTACCGGGAGCGCGGCTTCCGCCACGTGTACTGGGACGCCGGGACGATGCTGTCGCACCTGCTCGCGGCCGCCGACTCCGCCGGGCTCGGCGCCCGCCTGTTCACCGCCTTCCCCGACCTCGAGGTCGGCGCGCTCGTCGGCGCCGACGGGGTGCGCGAGTGGCCGGTGGCGGTCGTCGCCCTCGGGGCCGGCGACCCCGCCCTGCACCCGACGGGCGACGCCGCCGGCAGCCGGTACGACGAGGACGGCCTGGTGTTCCCGCTGGTCACCGACGCGCAGCAGGCCGGCCGTCGGGTCGCCCTGGGGGCCGAGCGGCGCCGCGGCGCCCCCGTCCTCGTGACGTCCACCGAGGACGCCCCGGTCGAGGACGTCGTGCTGCGCAAGGGGTCGATGCGCCGGCTGCGGCGTGGTGAGGCCGTGCCGCGGGCCGCCCTCGTCGACGCGATGACCGTGGCCACCCGCGGGGTCGACGTCCCGCACTGGGTCGGGGTGAGCGCCGTCGACGGGGTCACCACCGGTATCCACCGCTGGCCCGACCTGGACGCGCCGGTACGGGCGCTCGACGAGGACACCGTGCGCGCCGAGCTGTACGGCGCCGCGCTGGAGCAGGGGCTGGCCGGGGACGCCGCGTTCGTCGTCGTCTCGGGCGTCGACCTCGACGCCGTCGACGACCACCGCTACCGCGAGGTGCAGCTGGACGCCGGGCTCGTCGAGGGGCGTCTGCACCTCGTGGCCGTGGCGCTCGGGCTCGGGGCGTCCGGGATGACGTTCCGCGACAGCGACATCGGGGCGCTGCTGGGTGAGGACGTGGCCGGGCTGCTGTGGACCTGCGTCGGCGTCCCCGAGTACCGGACGAGGCGCAGCGGCGGGCCCGGTTCGCCGGCCGAGGTGAGCATCGTCTGGCCCCGCTGAGGTCCCGCCCACCCGTGCTCGCCCGCCGGACCGGGGCCGGCGGGGGTCAGCCGCGGGAGGCGCCCTTCGAGCAGGGGAGCAGGCCCATCCGGTCCTTGAGGGCCAGCACCCGCTCGACGGAGGCGTCGACCTGGCGGGCGAAGCCGCGGTCCTCGTCCGCGGCGCTGCGGATCGCCGCCGCCATCTCGGGCGCCACGGACGCGTCGCCGGTGAGGACGACGTCGCCGCCGGCCTCGATGACCTTCGTGGCCCGCTCGGCCGGCGGGGTGCTCGCGACGGCGGCGGCGTTGACGTCGTCGGTGATGACGACGCCGTCGTAGCCGAGGTCGCCGCGCAGGAGGTCGGTGACGATGGCGGAGGAGAACATCGCGGGGGTGCCGGGGTCGAGCCTGCTGTAGATGGCCGAGCCGACCATGACCAGGCCCGCGCCGTCGCGCACGCCCGCGGCGAACGGCCGCAGGTAGGGGTCGTCCGCCGTCGTCGTGTCGTCGGTGATGCCGGTGGCGCTGAAGTCGGTGTTGCTGCGGATGCGCCCCAGGCCGGGGAAGTGCTTGACGGTGGCCTCGACCCCGCCGGCCCGCATGCCCTTGATGAACGCCCGGGACGCCTTCGTCACCGTCGCCGGGTCCGAGCCGTACTGGCGGCCGTACTTGCCGATCGGCTCGTTGGCGGTGCCGATGTCGGCCGGCACGGTGTCGGTGACCGGGGCGAGGTTGACGTTGACGCCGGCGGCCTTGAGCTCCTCCGCCCAGCCGGTGGCCGCCCGCACGAGCTCCGAGGACGACATCTGCGCCTGCTGGCTGGCCGACGGCGGCTGGGTGAAGCCGGGACCGCGCAGCTGGTGGACCTCGCCGCCCTCCTGGTCGGCCGCGACGAGCAGCCCGACCCCGCCGGTGGCCTTGTCGTCCACGAGGCCCTGGAGGTGGTCCGAGGTGGCGGTGACCTTGTCCGCGCCGTCCCAGCCGCCGAGGTAGATGACGTTGCCGACGTGGTCGGTGCCGATGGCCGTGTCGAGGCTGTCGAGGGCGGCGTTGGTGTCGAAGCCGACCATGAGCAGCTGGCCGATCCGCTGCTTCTCGGTGAGGGAGTCCAGCGTCGTCTCGACGCACGACGGCGTGGGGGTGGGCGTGGGCGAGGCGGACGTCGCGGTGGCCGAGGGCGTCGACGTCCCGGGGGCCGAGGTCGACGGCGCGGCGCCGGTCCCGCCCTCGGCGCAGCCGGCGAGCGCGAGGGCCATGGTGCCGGTGAGGAGGGCGGCGGCCCGGGGACGGGGGCGGGGCGTCCGGGAGGTCACCCCACGACGCTAGATCACCGCCCGGCGCGTCCCGAAACCGGCGGGTGGTCTTCCGGTGCCGACGAGCCACGGGCCGAGGGTGGACGGACGGGGACCGGCCGCAGGGGTGGACGGTCCCCGTCCGCCGCTCCACTCTGACACGACCCGCCGTCCGACGCGCACCGGGGGAGGGGGTTCGCCGGGGAGACCTCGCGTGCGGTGCGTCACAGCCTGCCGCGGACCTGCGACGATGGCCCGATGAGTGCCGGCCGGGCCGTCCCGCCGCGGCTCGCGCCGCTCCTGGAGCGGCTCGTCGACGCCGCCCGCGAGGACCCACGGGTGACCGCGGCCTGGCTCGGCGGGAGCCTGGCCCGGGGCACCGCCGACGACTGGAGCGACATCGACCTCCACCTCGGTGTCGAGGACCTCGGAGCCTTCGACGCCGCGGCCTGGCTCGGCGCCGTCACCCCGCTCGTCCTCGCCGACCCGATCCCCGGGGTTCCGCACTCGCTCGTCGCGGTGACCCCCGACTGGGTGCACGTCGACGTCGTCGCGCACGAGGCCGACGCCCTGCCGGACCCCGCCCGGCCCGTCCGCGTCCTGCTGGACCGCACCGGCGGGCTCGCCGACACGGTGGGGGAGCCGGTGGGGTTCGGCGAGCCGACCTTCCCGGACGACGACGTGCGGCTGTTCTTCTACGTCCTCGGGGCGTCGGTCGCGGCCGTCCGCCGCGAGGAGACCCAGCCGCTGGCGCACGGAGCCGCGGCCATGCGCGACCAGCTGCTCGTGCGGATCATGCTCGCCGAGAACGGTGTCCGCAAGAGCGACGGGGCGCGGCGGATGCGCCGGTACCTCACCGACGAGCAGGTCGACGCCCTCTGCGCGCTGCCCCCGGTGGGCGTCGACCCCACCGCCCGGCCGGACGTCCTCGCCGCCGTGGCCCGCGAGTACCTCGTCCGGGCCCGCCGGCTCGCCGTGCGCACCGGGGCGGAGTGGCCGCACGCCCTCGAGGCCGCCACGCTGCGCCTCTGGGCCGAGGAGCTGGGTGTCGACCTGGGGGCGGGACACCCCGGGGTCGACGGCGGGAGGACCTCCGACGCGCCGACCCGTCGCGCGGGCACCCACGAAGGGCGCTGATCCGCCATCATCGAGCGCGTGCAGGGGCTGCCGGTGATCCTCGACGTCGACACGGGGGTGGACGACGCCTGCGCGCTGATGGTCGCGGCGCTGCACCCGGGGCTGGACCTCAAGGCGGTCACCTGCGTCGGCGGCAACGCGCCGCTGGACGACGTCGTGCGCAACACCCTCACCGTCCTCGGCCTCCTCGAGGTCCGCGACGTCCCCGTCGGGGTCGGCGCCGCCCGACCGCTCCTCGAGGAGCCGGTCGACGCCCGCCACGTCCACGGGTCCGACGGGATGGCCGATCTCGGGCTGCCCGCGCCGTTGCTGGAGCCCGACGGGCGGACCGCCGTCGAGGTGCTGCGCGACACCGTGGCGACGACCGCCGACGCCGGCACCCCGCCGACCCTCCTCCCCCTGGCGCCGATGACGAACATCGCCCTGTTCGCCCGGCTGCACCCCGAGGTCTTCGCGCGCCTCGGGCAGGTCGTCTTCATGGGCGGCGGGGCGGAGATCAGCAACGCGACGGCCGCTGCCGAGTTCAACGTCTTCCACGACCCGGAGGCCGCGGCCATCGTCCTGGACGCCTGCGCGACGCACGAGGTGCCGGTGACGATGTACGGCCTCGACGTCTTCTACGCGCCGCGGGTCAGCGACGCCCAGGCCGAGCGGCTGCGCGGCATCGACACCGCCGCCGCCCAGCTGGCCGCCGCCCTGGTCTCCTTCCACGCCCGGCGCTTCGACGCCGACGGCGCGACCATCGGCGACGCCGGGGCCGTGACGATGCTCGTCTGCCCCAAGGCGGTCCGCACCGAGCGGCTGCCGGTCCGGGTCGAGCTCACCGGCTCCTTCACCCGCGGCCGGACCATCGTCGACCGCCGCGACTGGACCGGCGACCTCGCCCACGACCCGCACGGCCTCGCGCCCGCGCAGGTCGACGTCGCGCTGGAGGCCGACGGCCCCCTGCTCGTCGACACCTGGCTGCGGGCCATCGGGGGTGACGCGTGGTGAGCGGCCGGGTGCTCGTGCTGGGCTCGCTCAACGTCGACCTCGTGACGCGCGTCGAGCGGCACCCCCGCCCGGGGGAGACGGTGGCCGGCGAGGGGCTCGCGCGGCTGGCGGGCGGCAAGGGCGCCAACCAGGCCGTCGCGGCGGCGGCCGCCGGCGGGTCGGTGACGATGGTCGGCTGCGTCGGTGACGACGCCGAGGGGGACGCCTACCGCTCGCGGCTCGAGGCCCGGGGCGTCGACGTCTCGCGGCTGCGCGCGGTCGACGGCACGCCGACCGGCACGGCGCTGGTCCAGGTGTCCGACGCGGGCGAGAACACGATCGTCGTCGTCCCCGGTGCCAACGCCGAGCCCGACGAGCGCGAGGTCGCGGCCGTCGACGACCTCGGACCGGGGGACGTGCTGCTGCTCCAGCTGGAGGTGCCGCGGACGGTCGTCTGCGTCGCCGCCCGCCGCGCCGCCGGCCGCGGGGCCCGGGTCGTCCTCAACATCGCGCCGTACGCCGCCCTGCCGCCGGACGTCGTGGCCCTGGCCGACCCCCTCGTCGCCAACGAGCACGAGATGCAGGCGCTCGCCGAGTCCGGCTCCCGGCCGGCCTCGCTGCTCGTCACCTTCGGCGCGAACGGCGCGACGTGGGACGGCGTCACCCGGCCGGCGGTGTCCGTCGACGCCGGCGACGTCGTCGACACGACCGGGGCCGGGGACGCCTTCTGCGGGGCCCTGGCCGCGGCGCTCGCCGGCGGTGCCGACCGCGAGGCCGCGATGGACGCCGCCCTGCGGGCCGGGGCCGACGCGGTCCTGCGCGAGGGCGCCCAGGCCGATCCCTACCTGTGAGTAACTTCTCCCCGGGGAGCGGTTCCGACCTGCGGTGACGCGTGCGAGGGTGGATCGCATGGCCACCACCGAGACCGCCCCGCGCCGACCCCTCGACGCCGGCCCACCGCCGCTCGTCGCCGACCCGGCCGCGCTGCGCGCCGTCCTCGACGGCCCCCACGCCGCCGTCCGCGACGAGGTCCGGGACCGGCTCGCCGACCAGTCGGCGATCCTCGACGAGTCCGCCGACCTCACCCGTGCGGAGCTGCGCGAGCGGGTGCGCGACCTCGTCGTCGAGTTCGGCGCGCAGGGCCACGCCGCGCTCGGCTTCCCGCCCGAGGTCGGCGGCGGCGGCGACATCGGCGCGTCCGTCGCGGCCTTCGAGACCCTCGGCTACGGCGACCTGTCGGTGCTCGTGAAGTCCGGCGTGCAGTTCGGGCTGTTCGGCGGCGCCGTGCTCCAGCTCGGCACCCGGCGCCATCACGACGCCTACCTCGCGGACATCGTCGCGGGCCGGCTGCTCGGCTGCTTCGCGATGACCGAGACCGGCCACGGCAGCAACGTCCAGGAGCTGCGGACCGTGGCGCGCTACGACGCCGGGACCGACGAGATCGTCGTGACGACACCGGACGACTCCGCCCGCAAGGACTACATCGGGGGCGCCGCGCGCGACGGCGAGCTGGCCGTCGTCTTCGCCCAGCTCGAGGTCGCGGGGGAGCGGCACGGGGTGCACGCCGTGCTCGTGCCGATCCGCGCCGACGGGGAGGTGCTGCCGGGCGTGCGGGTCGAGGACTGCGGGGCCAAGATCGGGCTCGAGGGCGTCGACAACGGACGGCTGTGGTTCGACGACGTCCGCGTGCCGCGGGGCAACCTCCTCGACCGGTTCGCGGAGATCGGCGACGACGGCGCCTACCGCTCGAGCATCGACAACCCCGACCGCCGCTTCTTCACGATGCTCGGGACGCTCGTCCAGGGGCGGGTCAGCGTCGGCGGCGCGGGGCTGTCGGCCTCGAAGGTGGCCCTGGAGATCGCCGTCCGGTACGGGCTGCGCCGCCGGCAGTTCGAGGCCGGGACGCCCGGCGAGGAGACGCTGCTGCTCGACTACGGGATGCACCAGCGGCGCCTGCTGCCGCTGCTGGCCCGCACCTACGCCCTCTCCTGCGCCCAGCAGGAGGTCACCCGGCAGCTGCACGAGGTGTTCTCGCAGGACACCCCGGACGCCGACGAGCGCGCCCGGCGGTCGCTGGAGTCCCGGGCGGCCGGCACCAAGGCGGTCCTCACCTGGCACGCCAGCGAGACCATCCAGGAGTGCCGCGAGGCGTGCGGCGGCGCGGGCTACCTGTCGGCCAACCGGTTCGCCGCGCTCAAGGCCGACACCGACGTCTTCACGACGTTCGAGGGCGACAACCACGTCCTGCTGCAGCTCGTCGCCAAGGGGCTGCTCACCGACTACTCCTCGGAGTTCGAGGACCTCGACCAGTTCGGGATGGTGCGCTTCGTCACCGGGCTGGCGGTCGAGACCGTCATCGAGCGGACCGCCGCCCACCAGCTCTTCGAGCGCATCCGGGACGTCCTGCCCGGCGGCCGCGACGGCTGGGACCAGGAGGCCGGGCTGCTCGACCCCGACTACCAGCTGGCCATGCTCCGCTTCCGCGAGGAGCACCAGCTGGCCGGGGCCGCGCGCCGGCTCAAGGCCGGGGTCGACGCCGGGACGCCGTCGGGCCAGGTCTTCCGCGAGGTGCAGGACCACGTCATCACGGCGGCGCGCTCGCACGTCGAGCGGCTCGTGCTGGAGTCGTTCGTCGCCCGGGTGCGCGCGCTGCCGGCGTCGCCGACCCGCGACGTCCTCACGGCGCTGTCGGACCTGTACGCCCTGAGCACGATCGAGGCCGACCGCGGCTGGTTCCTCGAGCACGGGCGGCTGTCGGCGCCGCGGTCGAAGGCGATCACCCGCGAGGTCTCGGCGCTGCTGCGGCGGGTCCGGCCGGTCGCCGGCGAGCTCGTCGCCGCGTTCGGCATCCCGCCCGAGGCCCTCGGCGCCCACGACCTCGTCGGCCCACCCCCGGCGGACATTTCGGGGTGACCCCGAAATGTCACCGAGCCCCCGGTTCGCAAGCGGGGTCTTGGTGACGAACCGGGGTGTCGGGCCGGCCGCGAGCCCACCGGC
Organism: Phycicoccus flavus; assembly: GCF_004025965.2. Taxonomy (GTDB): domain Bacteria; phylum Actinomycetota; class Actinomycetes; order Actinomycetales; family Dermatophilaceae; genus Phycicoccus; species Phycicoccus flavus. The sequence continues at coordinate 41,083 of NZ_SAYU02000028.1, forward strand.
CGGCGCGCCGGGAGCTCAGGCGGGGTCGACGACGAGGACGGTCTGTCGGCCGGCGACGCGGGTGAGGACGACGGTCGCCTGCGCGCCGTCGCCGGCCTTGCGCCCGATCCGCAGCTGCCGGCGCAGCTCGTCGTCGTCGAGCCGGACGCCGCGCTTCTTGATCGTCAGCCCGGTGACTCCGTGCTGGACGAGCCACGAGCGCAGTACCTTGACCGAGAACGGCATGGCCTCGCGGACGGCGAAGCGACGGGCGAACGGCACGTCGACCTCGGCGTCGGACAGGACGTACCCGAGCCCGTGCTCGACCTCGGAGCCCAGCGTCGCCGCGGTCACGGCGCCGAGCAGGCCGGCCTGGGTCACCGCGCGGTCCGGCTCGTAGAGCCACGCCCCGAGCGAGGACGGGCTCTCGGCCACCGGCGGGTCCGGTTCGGCCATCGTCTCGTCGACCTCGACGGGGGAGCCGCTCGCGGAGAGGATGCGGGCGCTGCGGCCGGGCCGCTGGGCCAGCGGCCCCCACCAGACGGCGCACTCGAGCACCTCGCCGCCGAACGAGGTCCACTGCGCCTCGGCACCGAGCGGGATGGCGTCGTGCGGCATCGACGGCGAGAGCTTCGCCCCCGTCGCCGGCACCGCCGTCGCGACCTGGAGGACGAACTCCCACGTCGGGCGGATCTCGTCGAGCCGGAACACCCGCTTGATCCGCCCGTGCCGCCCGGTGTGCCCCGGAACGCGCCGCGCGGGGTCGAGCCACACCCCGACCCGGGCCCGCAGCGGGTCGCGCGGAGCCTCGAACTCCTCGGCCATCCCCTCGCGGGCACGGGAGTCGGGCCAGGGGCGCAGGTTGGTGTCGGCGACGGCCGCGGTGACCGGGTCGATGTCGACGCCGTGGACGGTGACGCCGAGCGCGGACATGGCGACGGCGTCGCTGCCGATACCGCAGCCGAGGTCGTGCACGGTGGCCAGCGAGGCGTTGTAGTAGCGGCCGGCGTGGGTGGCGGCGACCTCGAGCCGGGAGGCCTGCTCCAGCCCGTCGGCGGTGTAGAGCAGGTCGTCCGCGAACTCGCCGAACTTCGTCACCGCCCGGGCGCGCAGGCGCTGCTGGGTGAGGGCGGCGGCGACGAGCTCGGGGGGATGGCCCTCGCGCCGCAGCCGGGCCGCAAGGCCGATCGCCTCGTTCTCGTCGTACGGTGGGAGGGAGCGCAGCAGCTGACGTCCGTCCGGCGAGGCCAGGGCTCGCACGGTGCCGACATCCACGGCGGGCATCCTGCCACCCGGCACCACGCCCCGTACGGCGACCCGAGCAAGCCGCACGGGCCGGTCCCGGACCGGCCCCCGGACGCGGCCGGCGCCACGCCCGCTGGCACTCGAGTTGACCGAGTGCTAACGGCGGTCCTAGATTGACCTCATTGGCACTCACCTCGTGTGAGTGCCAGCGCCACCGGGTCGGGATCGACCCCCGCGACGGCGAGAGCGGCCCGGGCAGCGCAGTCCCGTCCACTTCGACTCATCCCATCCCGTGGAGGAGCACACCGTGTCGGTTTCCATCAAGCCGCTCGAGGACCGCATCGTCATCAAGAGCCTCGAGGCCGAGCAGACGACCGCGTCCGGTCTGGTCATCCCGGACACCGCGAAGGAGAAGCCCCAGGAGGGCGAGGTCCTCGCGGTCGGTCCGGGTCGCATCGACGACAAGGGCAACCGCGTCCCGCTCGACGTCACCGTCGGCGACCGCGTCATCTTCAGCAAGTACGGCGGCACCGAGATCAAGCACCAGGGCGAGGAGTACCTCATCCTCTCCGCGCGCGACGTTCTCGCCGTCGTCGGCTGACCCGTCCGCACGACGCCGTGACCGCGTCCCGGTGGCCACGTGCCACCGGGACGCGTCCGGTCCCCCAGAGTTCGCACCCACCCGCGACGGACGCCGGCGCCTGACGCGCGCCACCCGTCACCGCAGCAACCGCGGCAACCGCAGCAAAGGACATCCATGGCCAAGGAACTGGAGTTCAACGACTCCGCCCGCAAGGCGCTGGAACGGGGCGTCGACGCCCTCGCCAACGCCGTGAAGGTGACGCTCGGCCCCAAGGGCCGCAACGTCGTCATCGACAAGAAGTGGGGTGCGCCGACCATCACGAACGACGGCGTCACCATCGCCCGCGAGGTCGAGCTCGAGGACGCCTACGAGAACCTCGGCGCCCAGCTCGCCAAGGAGGTCGCCACCAAGACCAACGACGTGGCCGGTGACGGGACGACGACCGCGACGGTCCTCGCCCAGGCCATGGTCAAGGAGGGCCTGCGCAACGTCGCGGCCGGCGCCGCCCCCTCGGGCCTGAAGCGCGGCATGGACAAGGCGGTCGACGCCGTGTCCGAGCGCCTGCTCGAGAACGCCCGCGAGATCGAGTCCAAGGACGAGATCGCCCAGGTCGCCGCGCTGTCCGCGCAGGACGGCGAGATCGGCGGCACCATCGCCGACGCGTTCGACAAGGTCGGCAAGGACGGCGTCATCACCGTCGAGGAGTCCTCGACCGCGTCCACCGAGCTCGAGTTCACCGAGGGCATGCAGTTCGACAAGGGCTACATCTCCCCGTACTTCGTCTCCGACCCCGAGCGCATGGAGGCCGTCGTCGAGGACGCCTACGTGCTCATCAACCAGGGCAAGATCTCGGCCATCGCCGACGTCCTGCCGATCCTGGAGAAGGTCGTCCAGGCCGGCAAGCCGCTGCTCATCATCGCCGAGGACATCGACGGCGAGGCGCTGTCGACGCTCGTCGTCAACAAGATCCGCGGCACCTTCAACGTCGTCGCGGTCAAGGCGCCGGGCTTCGGCGACCGTCGCAAGGCGATGCTCCAGGACATGGCGGTCCTCACCGGCGGCCAGGTCGTCGCCGAGGAGGTCGGCCTCAAGCTCGACCAGGTCGGGCTCGAGGCGCTCGGCCAGGCCCGCCGCGTCGTCGTGACGAAGGACAACACGACGATCATCGACGGCTCCGGCGACACCTCCGAGGTCGAGTCGCGGGTCGCGCAGATCAAGCAGGAGATCGAGCGCACCGACTCCGACTGGGACCGCGAGAAGCTCCAGGAGCGCCTGGCCAAGCTCGCCGGCGGCGTCTGCGTCATCAAGGTCGGCGCGCACACCGAGGTCGAGCTCAAGGAGAAGAAGCACCGCATCGAGGACGCGATCTCCGCGACGCGCGCCGCGATCGAGGAGGGCATCGTCTCCGGCGGTGGCTCCGCGCTCATCCAGGCCGTCGGCGTCATCGAGGGCCTCGGGCTCGAGGGTGACGAGGCCGTCGGCGCGAGCATCGTGCGCAAGGCCGCCGCCGAGCCCCTGCGCTGGATCGCCGACAACGCGGGCCTGCAGGGCTACGTCGCCGTCGCCAAGGTGCAGGACCTCCCCGCGGGCCAGGGCCTCAACGCCGCCACCGGCGAGTACGAGGACCTGGTCAAGGCCGGCGTCATCGACCCGGTCAAGGTCACCCGCTCGGCGCTGCGCAACGCCGCGTCGATCGCGTCGATGGTGCTCACCACCGACACCCTCGTCGTCGAGAAGAAGGAGGAGGAGCCGGAGTCCGGCGGTGGCCACGGCCACGGCCACGGTCACTGACCTCCCCCTCCGTGCCGGGACCGCCCGGCACCGCACGACACCCGGCGCCGCCCGGTCCCGCCCCAGGGACCGGGCGGTGTCTCGTCTCCCCGGGCCGGGTGCCCGCCCGGCTGCCCCGGCGACCACCCGGGCACCCGACCCGCAGGACGGCGGGGGCGTAGGGTCCGGGGCATGCGGCTGCTCGGGGTCCTCGGCGGGATGAGCTGGGCGAGCACCGAGGTCTACCACCGCGGGCTCAACGAGGGGGTCGCGGCGCGGCTGGGCGGGCTGCACTCGGCCCGGCTGCTGGTGCACAGCGTCGACTTCGCCCCGGTGGCGCAGGCCCAGCACGTGGGGGACTGGGCGGGCACGGCGCGCATCCTCACCGACGCCGCCCGGGGGCTGCGGGCGGGCGGCGCGCAGGCGCTGGTCGTCGCGACGAACACGATGCACAAGGTGGCCGACGAGGTCGAGGACGCCGCCGGCCTGCCGCTGCTGCACATCGCCGACCCGACGGCCCGGGCCCTGCTCGACGACGGCCGGCGCCGCGTCGGGCTGCTCGCCACCCGGTTCACGATGGAGGAGGACTTCTACGTCGAGCGCCTGCGCTCGCGGGGGCTCGACGTCGTCGTGCCCGGGGAGGCCGACCGCGCCACCGTCCACCGCGTCATCTACGACGAGCTCGTGCGCGGCGTCGTACGAGAGGAGTCCCGCAGCGCCTACCGCGAGGTCGTCGGCCGGCTGGCCGCGGACGGCGCCGAGGCGGTCGTCCTCGGCTGCACGGAGATCGGCCTCCTGCTGCGCCCGGACGACGTCGACCTCCCGCTCTACGACACCAGCGCCCTGCACGTCGCGGCCGGCGTCGACTGGCTCTGCGCACCCGCCGGCCCCTGAGCACCGCCCCGCCGACCGGGGCAGGAGGACGGCGGCGTCAGCCGGAGACGACCCGCACCGAGCCCGCCCCCTCGACGGTGACGACCTCGCCGACGCGCACCTGCCGGCCGCGGCGGGTGTCGACCTCGCCGTCGACGCTCACGAGGCCCTCCTCGATGACGCTGCGGGCCATGGCGCCGTCGTCGACCAGCCCGGCGAGCTTGAGCAGCTGGCCGAGCCGGATGGCGTCGTCGCGGATGGGGACGTCGAGGGCGTCGGGACCGGTCACGCCGCCCAGGCTAGGTGCCGACGGCCGCCGGTGGCGACGGTGGGCGGGGAGGGCCTCCGCGTCCGGGCGGGAGCACGACCGCTCCGGACGCGGAGGCCACGGTGGCCGCGGAGCGGGTCGTGGGCTCTCGCCCCCACGACCCGCCCCGCGACCCGGGCGGGTCACGTCTCGGAGGGTGGGCTCTCGCCCCCACCCTCCGGACCGGTCGTGGGCTCTCGCCCCCACGACCCGGCCCGTGACCCTGCTTCTCGGCCCCCGGGGGCCGGGACGGTGCCTCGTGGTCGGCACCGACGGATGTGGCGTCCCTCAGGACGCGATGTGACGCTCGCGGGAGTAGACGGACTCGCGCTCGTCCTCGGTGAGGCCGCCCCACACGCCGTACGGCTCCTTGACCGCGAGGGCGTGGGTGCGGCACTCCTGGATGACGGGGCAGGCGAGGCAGATCTCCTTGGCGGCGGTGGCGCGGCGGTGGCGCTTGCTGCCGCGCTCGCCCTCGGGGTGGAAGAACACCTCCGGACCGACCCGGCGACAGGCGCCCTCGAGCTGCCAGTCCCACAGATCGGCCACGGGGCCCGGAAGCCGGGTGATCTCGGCCATGTCTACCTCCACGAGTCATTCCACCGCTTCCCCGAGCGGCACGGAAATCACCGTATGGTCGCTTTTCCCGGGGAAGGGCAATGCACAGGTAAGCCTTTGGTCAAGGTAGGAGTTCGCAGGCAAAGGCGGTGCAAAGAACCGACGTCGGAGAACGCCATTCCCGGGCCGCGCCGGTGCGCGACGCCCGCGCGCGGGCGAGCGTGCCGACGATCGGGCACGCCGTCGTGGGTCCGACGGCCGGGCCCGTAGAATCGGGTGATGAGCCTCGGACTCCACGAGACCACCGCCCGCACCGAGCCCGCCGGTGCCGCGCATGCTCCTGTCACCGCCTCGGCCACCGCCGCCTCGGCCGAGCCCGCCGCGGCCGGCCCGTTCGCCGAGCTCGGCCTCACCTACGACGACGTCCTGCTCCAGCCCGGCGAGACCGACGTCATCCCGAGCGAGGTCGACACCACGGCGCGGCTGACCCGGGAGATCTCGCTGCGGGTGCCGCTGGTGTCGGCGGCGATGGACACCGTCACCGAGGCCCGGATGGCCATCGCCATGGCCCGGCACGGCGGTCTCGGCATCCTCCACCGCAACCTCTCGATCGAGGACCAGGCCTACCAGGTCGACCTCGTCAAGCGGACCCAGACGGGGATGATCTCCAACCCGGTCGTCATCGGCCCCGACGCCACCCTCGAGGAGCTCGACGAGCGGTGCGGCCAGTACCGGGTCTCCGGGCTGCCGGTGGTCGACGGGACCGAGCGCCTCCTCGGCATCGTCACCAACCGCGACCTGCGCTTCACCCCCGTCGCCGAGTGGGCCGACACCCTCGTGCGCGACGTCATGACGCCGATGCCGCTCATCACCGGGCACGTCGGGATCTCGCACGACGAGGCCACGCGGCTGCTGCGGCAGCACAAGCGCGAGCGGCTGCCGATCGTCGACGACGACGGCCGGCTGCGCGGGCTCATCACCGTCAAGGACTTCGTGAAGTCCGAGCAGTTCCCGCACGCGAGCAAGGACGGTGACGGCCGGCTCATGGTCGGCGCCGCCGTCGGCTACTTCGGCGAGGCCTGGCAGCGGGCGGCGACGCTCGTCGAGGCCGGGGTCGACGTCCTCGTCGTCGACACCGCCCACGGGCACGCCCGCCTGCTTCTCGAGATGATCGAGCGGGTCAAGTCCGACCCCGCGCTGCGGCACGTGCAGGTCATCGGCGGCAACGTCGCCACCCGCGCCGGTGCCCAGGCCCTCGTCGACGCCGGGGTGGACGCGGTCAAGGTCGGGGTCGGCCCGGGCTCGATCTGCACCACCCGCGTCGTCGCCGGCGTCGGCGT
>NZ_SAYU02000029.1:0-12923 GCF_004025965.2 Phycicoccus flavus
CTCTGGGGGTCGGTGATCCGCGAGCTCGAGACCGCCCAGGAGCTGACCCGCGACAACACCGGGCTCACCCTGTACTTCTGCGTCAACTACGGCGGTCGGGCCGAGATCGGCGACGCCGTGCGCCGCATCTCCGAGGACGTCGCCCGCGGCCGCCTCCGCGCGTCGGCGGTCGACGAGCGCACCGTGGCCCGCTACCTGCCCGAGCCCGACATGCCCGACGTCGACCTCTTCGTCCGCTCCTCCGGCGAGCAGCGCACGAGCAACTTCCTCCTCTGGCAGAGCGCCTACGCCGAGATGGTGTTCCAGGACCGGCTGTGGCCCGACTACGACCGCCGCGACCTCTGGGCCGCCATCGGGACCTACGCCGACCGCGAGCGGCGCTACGGCGGGGCCGTCGACGCCGCCGGCCCCGCCCGCTGACGTCGCGCCCTCAGCGGGCCGCGCAGTCGGCGCAGAGGCCGTCGATCTCCAGGGTGTGCCGGACCTCGCTGAAGCCGTGCTCGGCGGCGACGGCGTCGGCCCACCGCTCCACGGCGTCGCCGGTGACCTCGACGGTGTGCCCGCACACGCGGCACACGACGTGGTGGTGGTGCTGGGCGGTGGCGCAGGCGCGGTAGACCGACTCGCCGTCGCCGGTGCGGATGACGTCGACCTCGCCGTCGGTGGCCATGGCCTGGAGGTTGCGGTAGACCGTGGCCAGGCCCACCCGGGTGCCGGACGCGGTGAGCGAGGCGTGGATGTCCTGGGCGGAGCGGAACTCCGCCGCGCCGGCCAGCTCGTCCGCGAGCGCCGCCCGCTGCCGGGTCGGCCGCCTCGTGCCCTGGTCGGTCATCGCCGCTCCACCTCCGCGCGCTCGCCGTGCTCGTCGTAGTGGCCCTCGTGCGCCGCGTGCCGGTGCCCGTCGTGCAGGTAGTCGAGATGGTCGCCGTGCTCGAGCGCGGGGTGGCCGCAGTCCCGGCCGTGCTCGTGGTCGTGCCGCTCGGCGTGGGCGTGGGCGGCCCGTCGCACCCGGCGCCGGACCGCCGCCGCGGCGCTCACGAGCAGGAAGACGGCGATGGTGACGAGGACGATCGTCCCGCCGGACGGGGTCTCGGCCTCGTAGGAGATCAGGACGCCGCCGACGCTGGACAGCACCCCGACGAGCACCGCCCAGCGCACGCTGGCGGCGAAGCTGCGGGCCACGAGCTGCGCCGTCGCGTTGGGGACGATCATCAGCGCGCTGATGAGCAGCAGCCCGACGACCCGCATGGACACCACGACGGTGACGGCGGTGAGGACGGCGAGCACGAGGTTGTAGGCCATCACCGGCATGCCGGCGGACCGGGCGTACTCCTCGTCGTTGGCGACGGCGAAGAACCGGGGGCGCAGGACGAGGGTGGTGACGAGGACGACGACGGCGAGGGTGGCGAGGACGACGAGGTCGCCGCTGCTCGTCGTGAGGATGGCGCCGAAGAGGTAGGCGGTGAGGTTGGCCGGGCTGCCGGCGCTCGAGCGGGCGATGAGGACGACGCCGAGGGCGATGCCGCCGTAGAACATCACGGCGAGGGCGACGTCGCCGCTCGTGCGACCCGACGCGCGGATGAGCTCGATGGCGACGCCGGCGGCCACCGCGGCGACGAGGGCGGTGAGCACCGGCTGGGTGCCCGTGAGGATGCCGACGGCGACGCCGGCGAGCGCGACGTGGCCCATGCCGTCGCCGATGAGGGACATCCGGCGCTGGACGAGGAAGGTGCCGACCAGCGGTGCGGCCAGCCCGGCCAGCAGCGCGGCGACGAGCGCCTGACGCATGAAGTCGAGCGCGAGCAGGTCAGCCACGGGGCACCACCCGGCCCGGGTCGAGCGGGCCGTCGCCGAGCCCGCGCGGGACGGCGGGCCCGGTGTGGTCCTCGTGGTCGTGGTGGTGGCCGGACCCGGGGTCGTGGGCGCCGGCGACGACGTGGGCCCGGTAGGCGTCCGGAGCACCGTCGAAGTCGACGTGCCCGGAGTCCAGGCAGACGATGCGGGTGACGACGTCCTCCAGGGCGTCGAGCTCGTGGGTGACGACGAGCATCGAGGTGCCGCCCGCCGCGAGCGTCGCGAGCACCCCGGCCAGGGCGTGCTGGCTCGCCCGGTCGACGCCGGCGGTGGGCTCGTCCATGACGAGCAGGTCGGGCCGGCCGGCCAGGGCACGGGCGATGAGGACCCGGCGCTGCTGACCGCCGGAGAGGGCGGCGACCTCCTCCTCGGCGCGGTCGCCGAGCCCCACGGCCTCGATGGCGCCGGCGACGACGTCCCGGTCGGCCGCTCCCGCGGGGCGCCACCACGGCCGGTGCGGCAGACGCCCGACCGCGACGATCTCGGTGACGGTGGCGCGCACCGACGCCGACAGCGAGTGCCGCTGCGGCACGTAGCCGATCCGGGTGTGCTCACGGAACTGCTCGCGCGGCGTCCCGAGGAGGCGGACCTCGCCGCCGAGGTGCTCGGTGAGCCCGAGCAGCCCGCGCACGAGCGTCGTCTTCCCCGAGCCGTTGGGGCCGAGGAGCGCGACGACCTCGCCGTGCCGGACCGTGAGGTCGACACCGGAGACGACGGGACGGTCCTCGTAGCCGAAGGACGCGCCGTGCAGCTCGACGAGCGGGGCGTCGGAGGGGGCGGCGGGAGCAGGCGCCGCGGACCCGGTCACCGGCACCCCTGGCCGGCCTTCAGGGTCGCGAGGTTGCTCCGCATCACCTCAAGGTAGTCGCTGCCCTGCGAGGCGTCCGTGATCCCCTCGAGCGGGTCCAGGACGGCCGTGCGCGCCCCGGTCTCGCGGGCCAGGGTGTCGGCCAGGGCGGGGGAGACGAGGGTCTCGGTGTAGATCGTCCGCACGTCGTGCTCGCGCACGTAGGCGGCGAGGTCGCGCAGGGTGGCGGCGTCCGGCTCGACGTCCGGGGAGATCCCGGCGATGCCCTGCTGGTGCAGGCCGTACCGCTCGGCGAGGTAGCCGAACGCGGCGTGGCTCGTGACGAGGTCGGTGCTCGCGCAGTCCGCCAGGCCGGTCCGGTACTCCGTGTCGAGGGTGCCGAGGGTCCGGACGGTCGCGGCGGCCCGCGAGCGGTAGCCCTCGGCGTGGGCGGGATCGACGTCCGCGAACCGCTCGCCGAGGGCCGTGACGACCTGCTCCAGCCGCACCGGGTCGAGCCAGAAGTGCGGGTCCTCGCCCTCCTCGTGCTTGTGCTCCTCGTGTCCCTCCTCGTCCGCCGCCTCGAGGTCGAGGTCGGCCTCGGGCGTGACGTCGACACCGGCGTCCGGGGTCTCGTTCGCGACGGCGTCGTCGACGGCGGGCTGGAACCCCCGGAGGTAGACGACGAGGTCGGAGCGGGTCATCGCGACGACGTCCTTGGGGGTGAGCTCGAGGTCGTGCGGCTCGGCGCCGGGCTTGGTCAGCGAGGTGACGGCGACGTCCGGGCCGCCCACCTGGCGGGCCGCCCACTCCAGCGGGTAGAACGCGGCGCTGACCCGCAGCGAGGCGTCCCCGCCCGGGTCGGCGGCCGACCCGCCGCAGCCGGTGAGGGCGAGGGCGGCGGCGAGGGCCAGGACGGTACGGGCGCGGGTCGTCATGACAACGATTCTCATCAATAATGAGAACCGTTGTCAAACGGAGGGGTGGCGAGCGGTCAGTGGGGGAAGATCCGGGTGACCGTGACGGCGGCGACGAGGGCGATGACGGCTCCGCGCATGAGCCGCTCGACGGCCCCGAGACGCGGCCAGGCGAGCGCGAGGATCCAGCCGAGCAGCAGGACGACGACGACGAGCAGCAGCCAGCCGGGCGGCGGGAGCAGGACGCCGCCGACGACGAGCGCGAGGACGACGAGGAAGGGCACGAGGCGCGGCAGCCCGGACAGCCACGTCATCGCGGGCAGGCTGGCGCGCTCGAAGGACTCACGGAGGCTCGACACCGGCCCAGCGTACGGAGCGCGCCCGCCGGATACCGTGCCGGGATGGCTCCCCGCCCGTCCCGGCTCGACACCGTCGTCGACCTGGCCACGCGCCGCGGCTTCGTCCTCCCCTCCGGCGGCGTCCACGGGGGAGCGGGCTCGGGCTGGGACCACGGCCCCCTCGGCGTCGAGCTCAAGGAGAACATCAGGCGGCAGTGGTGGAGGGCCGTGGTCACCGCGCGCGAGGACGTCGTCGGCCTGGACACCTCGGTGGTCCTGCCCCGCGCCACCCCGCTCGACGCGGTCGAGGACGGCTCCGAGCCGCCCCACCTGCGACCCGAGCTGGCGCAGGGCGCCTTCGCCGCCTTCCCCACCGTCGCGCGGGTCGCCCGCCGGACGCCGCCCTTCGGCATCGCGCAGACGGGCCGGACCTTCCGCGCCGGGACCACGCCGGACGAGGTCCTGCCCACCCGCGAGCCCGAGCAGATGGCGGTGGAGTTCTTCGTCGAGCCCGGCGAGGTCGAGGACTGGCACCGGCACTGGGTCCACGAGCGCACCCGCTGGTACACCGACCTCGGCCTCCGTCGCGAGAACCTGCGGCACGTCGAGCCCCGGCGGGACGGGCTCCCGGACCCCCCGGGGCGGAGGGTCGACATCGAGTACCGCGTCGAGGGCGCCGGCGGCGGGTGGGACGTCCTCGAGGGCATCGGCGACCGCGCCGACGCCGAGCTGGCCTATCTGGACCCGGCGTCGGGGAGGTCCTTCACGCCCGCCGTCATCGAGGCGGCGGCCGACCTGTCGCGCGTCCTCGTCGCCGTCCTCGTCGACGCCCACGGCCAGGACGAGGCGCCGAACACCAAGGGCGGGGTCGACCGGCGGACCGTGCTGCGGCTCGACCCGCGCCTGGCCCCGGTCAAGGCCGCCGTCCTGCCGCTGTCGCGCAACGCCGACCTCTCGCCCAAGGCCCGCGACCTCGCGGCCACGCTGCGGCGGCACTGGAACATCGAGGTCGACGACGCCGGCGCCATCGGCCGGCGCTACCGGCGCCAGGACGAGATCGGCACGCCGTTCTGCGTCACCGTCGACTTCGACACCCTCGACGACGGTGCCGTCACCGTCCGCGAGCGCGACGCGATGCGCCAGGTGCGGATCGGGTTCGACGCCGTCGAGGGCTACCTGGCGCAGCGGCTCGCCGGCTGCTGACCGCGATCGGCGGGTGCCCCCGGACGGGGCGGCTCCGGCGGGTCAGACGCCGTGGGCCTCCCACACCTCGAGCGCCTCGTGCGGCCGGTCGGCGGCGTCCAGGGCCCGGGTCAGCGCCTCGGCCGCCGCCACCCGCTCCGGGAGGCGGCCGGCGGCGCGCAGCCGCGGGAGGACCGCCCGCAGCAGGGGCTCGGCCTCCTCGAGCCGTCCGGCGTCGGCGAGGACGGCGCCGCGCTCGGCCTGCAGGACGACCTCGTGGCCGCCGCCGACGAGGGACTCGGCGCGCAGCAGCCGCTCGACCGCCTCGTCGGTGCGGCCGGCGGCGGCGAGCAGGTGCGCGCCCTGCCGCAGGACGTCCGGCTCGTGCACCTCGGGGTCGAAGGCGTCGTCGTGGTCCTCCTCCGGCGCGTCGGGAAGACCGGCCGCGAAGCGGGCGGTCTCGGCGAGGGCGGCGTCGAGGTCGGCGAGCCCGGCGTCGAGGTCCCCGGTGCTCGCGCGCACGCCGGCGCGGGCACACAGCGCCCCGAGGAGGACGTCGACCGCGGCCCCGGCCCGGGCGGCCCGGACGGCTGCGTCGAGGTGCTCGGCGGCCTCGGTCGCCTCGCCGTACTCGGCCGCGGCCAGCCCGGCGCGCAGGTGCGCGTGGCTCGCCTCCCGGGGTCGGCCCGTCGCCGTGAACGCGGACGCCGCGACGGCGAAGGCGCGCCGCGCGGTGGCGTGGGCGCCGAGCCCGAGGACGGCGTTGCCGAGCGCCCAGCCGGCCGGCCCGGCGAGGGCGGGGACGTGACGCCGGACGACCGGGAGCGCAGCCTCCAGCAGCTCGGCGGCCTCCACCGGGCGTCCGGTCTCGAGCCAGGCGAGCCCGAGGTGGCGCTGGGCGACGGCGAGCGCGACGGGGTCGCGGACGCGGGCCGCGGTGGCCAGGGCGTCGGCGGCCCGGGCCTCCAGCCGGGCCCAGTCCTGCCGCTCGACGAGGAGGTCGCAGTAGGAGAACAGCGCCTGCACGCGGGTGCCGTCGGCGCTGCCCGCGGCGGCGACGGCGGACTCGTGGAGGGCGACGGCCGCCTCGGTGTCGCCGGCCGCCCGGGCCATCCGCGCGCGGACGTCGAGGGCCTGGGCGCGCACGACGGGGTGGTCGCCGGCGACGGACTCGGCCTCCTCGACGAGCGCGGCGACGGCCCGCGCACCGCGCGCGGGCACGAGCGGTGCCGCGTCGAGCAGGCAGAGCGCCCGGCGCGCGGCGAGCCCGGCGGCGCCGTACAGGTCGGCGGCGTGCCGCAGGTGCTCGGGCGCGTCGGACGGGCGGGTGGTCACGGCGTACCAGCGGCGGACGGCGGCGGCGGTCTCGGGCCAGCCCCGGGCCTCGGCGTCCTCGGCCAGGGCCGTGGCGGCCTCCCGTGCGGCCGTCACCTGCGAGGACGCGCGCCGGTGGGTCGTCAGGGCGGTGCGCACGGCGAGGACGGCGAGGTCGGCCCGGACGTGGGCGGCCTCCTCGGCGTCGTCCCCGCGCTCGGTCGCCGCGGCGGCCTCCTCGAGCCGGGACCGCTCCGCCCCGAGGTCGCGGAGCAGGTACGCACCGGCGCGGTCCAGCGACCCGGCGGCGGTGTGCTCCGCCGGCGTGGTGAGCAGCGGCCGCACGTCGGCCCGGGCGGCCTCCCAGCCCCGGAGCGCGGTCTCGACGCCGGGCTCCAGCGATCGGCGGGCCTGGCGGACCCTGGCGGCCAGCGCGAGCACCTCGGCCGCGGTCCGTGGCCGGGGGGCCGACGGGCCGGGGTCGGCGGCGACCCCCGGCAGCCGCACCGGGGGCAGGGTGGGGTCGGCGGCGACGAGGGTGTCGTCGTGGGCGTCCGCGAGGTCCTCCCGGGCCGCCCGCGACCCGCCCCGGGCGTCGAAGGCGCCGGCCAGCCCCGTGGCCAGGCCGGCGAGCTCGTCCACCAGGTCCGCGGCGGGACGGCCGTCGACCTCGTCGGGCACCAGGCCGAGGCGCCGCCCGTGGCGCAGCACCCAGGCGGCGGTGCCGGCGAACCACATCCGGTCCGCGGCGGTGCGCAGCCCGCCCCGCCAGCCGAGCCGGGGGAGCAGGAGGTCGACGGCGCGGTCGGTGTTGCCGATCCGCACGAGCACCCGCAGGCAGCGGGCGACCGACCGCGCGGCGAGGGGGTCGTCGGCGATGGCCAGCCAGCAGCCGCGGAAGGAGCCGACGGCGCCGTCGAGGTCCCCGAGCCGCGAGCGCAGGTCGGCGTCGACGGCGAGGGAGAAGCGGGGCTCGTCGGCGCAGGCGAGCGCGCCCGACACCACCGGGCCGAGCAGGTCCAGCGCGGCCTGCGGGTCGCGGCGGGCCAGCACGAGGGCCCGCTCGCGCTCGGCGCAGGCCGGGCACTCGACCTGGGCCTGCGGGTCGGCGAGCAGCCAGCGGGCCAGGCTCTCGTCGACGCCGACGTCGTCGCCCCGGGCGGCGGCCAGCCGGGCCCGGGCCCCGTGGACGACACCGGGGTCGCAGTCCTGCGCCCGCACGAGGTGGTCCAGGTCCTCGACGAGGGACTCCCACGCCTCGAGGGGGACCTCGGGGCAGGCCTCGACCTCGTCCAGGGCCGCGGCCACCCGGCCCAGCACGTCGAGCCGCTCACCGCGGTCCAGGGCGTCGCCGTCCTCGAGAGCGGCCCGCAGCCAGCCGACCTGCTCCAGCAGGCGCGGCGCGTCCCCCGACTCGGCGAGCGCGTCGGCCAGGTCGCAGCGGGCGACGTACTCCTCGGCGGCGTCGCCGTGGGCGAGCGCGAGAGCGAGCTCGTCCTCCCGGGCCCGCAGGCGCTGCGGGGCGGTGGGGCTGCGGTCGGCGCGCGCGCACGCGTCCTCGAACTCGGCCGACACCAGGTCCCACCGGGTCACGGCCGGCCCGCCCCCGCGGGGGCGGGCGGACGAGGCCCCGGTCCCCGTGCGCCCTCGGCCCTCGCGTGCATCCGTCGATGCAACCAGACTTCCGGCGCGGGGCCCAGCCGGGCGCGCCCGCCGGGGCGGCCCGGGTGCGACGATGACCGCCAGGAGGTGGCCGATGACGGGCGAGGGCGCCGGGCCGGTCGACGACGAGGCCGACTTCGTCGACTTCGCCGCCGCCTGCCAGGGCTCGGCGCTGCGTGCGGCCACCCTCGTCACCGGGGACGGGACGCTCGGCCGCGAGGTCGCGCTGGACGCGCTGCGGGGGATCGCGGCGGACTGGGGCGCCGCGCGGGACGAGGGGCCGGAGCGGCGGCTGCGCTCGGCCGTGCTGCGGCGCGCGGTCGTCGTCGCCACCGACCACGACGACCCGGTCGGGCCCGTTCGTCTCAGCGACGAGGGGGACGAGGACGACGACGCCGTGGACGAGCCCGAGGTCCGGCGGGCGGCCGTGCGCGCCGCCCTGGCCGGCCTGCCGCCCCGGACCCGCGCGGTCGCCGTGTCGCGGTGGCTCGAGGACCGCACGGACGGCGAGACCGCGGACCACCTCGGGGTCGAGGCGGCTGTCGTGGCCGCCGACGTCGACGCCGCGCGGCGGGCCCTGGCGCGAGCGGACGACCGGGCCGGGCCGCTCCCGCCGGAAGACGACCGCGCCCGGGACCTGCTGACGCTCGTCGCCGACGAGGTGCCCGAGGCCGACCTGGCCCGTCCGGCGTGGGACGCGGCCGTGGCCCGGCGGCGCACGGTGCGGCGCCGGGCCGCGCTCGCCGGTGGGGTGCTCGTCCTCGGCGGCGCCGCGGGGCTCGTCGCGGCCGACCGCGGGACGCGGCGCGGCCCCGCACCGGCGCCGTCGCGGTCCGCGGCCCCGCTGGCCGGCGTACGGGTCCAGGGGGCCGAGGTCCTCTACGGCCCCGAGCCCGACGACGAGGAGTCGCTGCCGCCCTACCCGGACGCGGCCGAGCTCGGGCTGCGGGCGCGCCTCGGACCCGGCGCCGACACGCCCCTGGAGCAGCTGCCGTCCTCCGGCTCCTCCGCCCCGGTGGCCGCGGTCTTCCTCCTGCGCACCGGCAACGACGAGTACAAGCCGGCCGTGCTGCTCCCTGCCCGGTCGCCGCGTCCGCTCGTCGTCCCCATGGCCCCGCTGCGGCCCGTCGACGTCCCCGCGAACGGGCGCGGCGTGCCCGTCGGGCCGGACACCATCGAGCGGGACCGCCACCGCCTCGTCTTCGTCCAGCCCGACGGCCTCGTCGTCCTCGAGGTCCGCTCCACCCGCACCCGCCGCATCCCGATGCCCGGGGCACGCCCGGAGCGCGCCGGGTGGGCGGCCGACGGCCGGACCGTCGTCGTGACCGGGTCGTCCCGCTCCTGGCAGGTCGACTCGCGCACCGGCGTCGTCCGGCCCACCGTCGTGCCCGTCGGGCCCGGCTGGGCGGACATCGACCTCGCCTCCGGGACCCCGGTGGTCCGCGGGTTCTCCCCGCGCGGCGAGATCGTCGGCGTCCGCTCGCTGGACGGCCCGGAGACGGAGGTGTCGGGGTTCTCCGCGTCCTCGCCCGACGGCTGGGCCTGCCGCCTCGTGCGGCTCGGGGCTCCGGAGGTGCTCGGCGGCCGCACCGAGGGGCTGCTCGCGGCGCGGCGCGGCGGCGGGGACACCCGGGTGCTCGCGGCGTCGACGGCGCCCGGCGTCATGCCCGGGGCCTACCGGCCGCTCGCCTGGGGGCCGCAGGCCACGGTGGTCTTCGAGTCGCGCTCGGCCGGGCCGACCGGGCGTCCGGTGCTGCGCGTCCTCGCCTGGGACCTCGCGGCCTCGCGCCTCTACCTCGTGGGGACGCTGGACACACCCGCGTACCCGGCGCCCGGCTTCTCCGACGACCCGTTCACCGGCGTCTGGACCCTCTGAGCCCCTCGGCGGGCCGTCCTCAGCCGGGGTCGGCGCCGGTGGCGACGGGTCGCCCGGGGTCGGCGACCCACGCGCTCCACGACCCGACGTACGGGACGGCGTCGATGCCGGCCGTGCGCAGGGCCAGCGCCATCTGGGCCGCTGTGACCCCCGAGCCGCACGACGTGCCGACCGGGGTGTCGCGGTGGACGCCGACCTGCGCCGCCCGCCGCCGGATCTCGCCGGGCGGGAGGAAGGTGCCGTCGTCCGCGAGCAGGTCGGTCATCGGCAGGTTGACCGCGCCCGGCACGTGCCCGGCCACGGGGTCGATGGGCTCGGTCTCACCGCGGTAGCGCTCGGCGGCGCGGACGTCGAGCAGCACGCCGCCGCGCGCCATCCGGGCCGCGGCCTCGGTGTCGAGCACCGGCACCGACCCGCCGCGGACGACGACGTCGCCCGGCTCGGGCTCGGGGACCTCCGCCGTCACCGGGAGGCCGGCGCGCTCCCAGGCGGCGAGGCCGCCGTCGAGCACCCGCACCGCGGGATGGCCGGCCCAGCGCAGCACCCACCACGCGCGCCCGGCGGACAGCGAGGTGCGCTGGTCGTACACGACGACCGTGTCGTCCTCGCGGACCCCGCAGCCGCGCAGCGCCTCCTGGAGCACCGCAGGGTCCGGCAGCGGGTGCCGCCCGCCGGGCCCCGGCGGGCCGGCGAGGGCGGTGTCGAGGTCGAGGAAGGGGGCGCCGGGCAGGTGCGCCCGGGCGTACAGCTCGCGGCCGGGCGTCCCGGTCATCGCGTACTGGACGTCGAGGACGCGCACCTCGTCGCGCTCCAGGGCGGCGTGCAGGTCGGCGGCGGTGACGAGCGCGTCCATCCCGCCAGTCAACCACCGGGAGGTCATCGGCGAGGATGTCGACGTGCTCCCCGTCCGGGTCGTCCTCGTCCACGGCTCCCAGGTCAACCGGGCCGTCTGGACCCGCTACGCCGCCCTGCTCGGGCCCGACGTCGAGGTCGTCGCGCCGGACCTGCCCGCGCACGGCGCGCGGCGTGGTGAGACGTTCTCCTGGGAGGGTGCGCTCGCCACCGTCGACGCGGCGGTCGGACCGGACGACGGCGTGCCCGTCGTGCTCGCCGGGCACAGCCTCGGGGGGTACGTCGTCCTCGCCTGGGCCGCGCGCCACCCACGGCGCCTCGCCGGGCTCGCGCTGCTCGGCGCCTCCGGGGTCCCCACCGGTCCCGGGGCCCTGCTCTACCGGGTGCTGGCGCGGGTCGAGCACCGGCTCGGGGCCGACCGGATGGCGCGGGGGCTGGACCGGGAGTTCGCCGCGCTGCTGCCGCCGGCCCTCGCCGCCGCGGTGCAGGAGGCGGGCTACGGCTTCGACGGCATCCCCGCCGCCTGGTCGGCCGTCATGGCCCACTGCCGGCCCGAGATGCTCGCCGAGGTCACCGCGCCGGTCCTCCTCGTCAACGGCCAGTTCGACCAGCTGCGGGTCGACGTGCCGCGCTACGTCCGGGCCGCCCGGTCCGCGCCGTGGGTGCGGGTCGTCTCGGTGCCGCGTGGGCTGCACGTCTTCCCGCTCACCCACCCGCGCGAGACCGCCGCCGCCCTCTGGGAGCTGCTCGTCCACGTCCGGCGCTGAGCGGGCCCGCCGCGATTCCGCGATCCGGCGGCCGCTGCGCGACAATGGACGCCGCCATGACCACGACCGCCGAGACCACGACCGTCACCGGACCCAGCCCGGTGCTGCCGCCGCTGCGGCTGGGACGGCACGTCGTCGAGTCCCCGGTCGTCCTCGCCCCGATGGCCGGCATCACCAACCGCGCCTTCCGGCGGCTGTGCCGCGAGTACGGCTCGGCGGGTGCGGCCGCGGGTGGGGCGTCCGGCGCGAGCAGCCTGTACGTCGCCGAGATGGTCACCTCGCGGGCGCTCGTCGAGCGGAACGCGGAGACGATGCGGCTCATCTCGCACGACCCCGGCGAGTCGCCGCGGTCGGTGCAGCTGTACTCGGTCGACCCGGTCACGGCCGGCCTGGCCGCGACGATCCTCGCCGCCGAGGACCGCGCCGACCACATCGACCTCAACTTCGGCTGCCCGGTCCCCAAGGTCACCCGCAAGGGCGGGGGAGCGGCGCTGCCCTGGAAGACCGACCTCTTCCGCGCCATCGTCCGGGCCGTCGTGCGCGCCGCGGCCCCGCACGACGTCCCGGTGA
Source organism: Phycicoccus flavus (assembly GCF_004025965.2). Classification (GTDB taxonomy): domain Bacteria; phylum Actinomycetota; class Actinomycetes; order Actinomycetales; family Dermatophilaceae; genus Phycicoccus; species Phycicoccus flavus. The sequence goes on from NZ_SAYU02000029.1 coordinate 12,120, forward strand.
CGGTGAAGATGCGCATCGGCATCGACGCCGACCACGTCACCTACCTCGACGCCGGGCGGATCGCCGAGGCCGAGGGCGTCGCCGCCGTCGCCCTGCACGGGCGCACCGCCGCCCAGGCCTACTCGGGGCAGGCCGACTGGGAGGCGGTGGCCCGGCTCAAGGAGGCCGTGACCTCGGTGCCGGTCCTCGGCAACGGCGACATCTGGTCCGCGGAGGACGCGCTGGAGATGGTCCGGCGCACCGGCTGCGACGGCGTCGTCGTCGGGCGTGGCTGCCTCGGCCGGCCGTGGCTGTTCACCGACCTCGCCGCGGCGTTCGCGGGGTCGTCCGAGCGGGTGCGGCCCGGGCTGCGCGAGGTCGCGTCGGTGCTGCGACGGCACGCGGAGTACCTCGTCGACTTCTACGACGGCGACGAGCAGCGCGGCTGTCGCGACATCCGCAAGCACGTCGCCTGGTACCTCAAGGGCTTCCCGGCCGGCTCGACGGTCCGCCACCGGCTGGCGCTCGTCGACTCGCTGGACGCCGTCGACCGCCTGCTCGAGGGGCTCGACCTCGACGCGCCGTGGCCCGGCGACCCCGCCGAGGGCCCGCGCGGCCGGGCCGGGTCGCCGCGCACCGTCGCGCTGCCCGAGAACTGGCTGCGTGGCCGCGAGCTCGACGAGGAGCAGGCCGCCTCGGTCGCCCGCGCCGAGCTGTCCGTGTCCGGCGGCTGACGTCGGCCCGTCCGCGGCGTGTGCCCGCGTCGGCGGTGGGGGGGGGGGGGGGGAATGAACCCCACCCACCCCCCCCCGGAGAAAAACCCCC
>NZ_SAYU02000029.1:12933-46068 GCF_004025965.2 Phycicoccus flavus
CGGCCGTCGGCCCGTCCGGGGCGTGGGCCCGGGTGGGCGGTGCGGCGGACCGGGGTCCTGGCCCCGCTCCGCCGCACCGCTGTCGTCACACCGCCCGGACCAGCGCGTGGTGCAGCGGGCACCGGGGCCCGCATGCCCGGCCGAGCCCGCGCCACCCACGGCTGCGCAGGGTCTCGTGCACGTCGACGGCCAGCCGGCACGGCGCCCGGTCGACGTCCACCCACCCGGCCCGCAAGGTCAGCCGGCCCTCCCGCGCCGCGTCCCGGTCGCGGCGTCGGTCCACCGCGAGGTGTTCGCCCTCGTGCCCGAGCCTGCCGTCGAGCTCGACGACGACCTTCCAGTCCTCGTACTCGGCGTCGCGGCGCAGCCGGGCCGCGGCGGGTCCGCCCGGCACCTGGAGCCGGGCCGACGGCAGGCCGTGGCGTCGTTCGACGTCGCGGACGTACCCGACCTCGAGCAGGCTCTCGGCGCCGGCGTCGACGATCCCCAGGGCCAGCCGCAGCGTCCGCCGGTGGGCGTGTCGGGGACGGGCGTCGAGGGCGCGGCCGAGCTCGGTCGCGGTGACCTTGCGCCGCTGGACCCACCGGGCGGCCGTCGCCACGGCCCCACGCCAGTCGGTCCCCGGGACGTCGGCGAGGTCCAGCGCCGTCCTCGCCGCGGAGGTGACCGGCAGACCCCGTCGCACGACGACCTCCACGTCGCTGCGCTGCGCCACCCGCGAGCCCGGGAGCCGGGTCATCCGCCGGTCGCGGGGGACCCACAGGGTGATGACGGGCGGCGGGTCGGGCCGGACGCCGTGCAGGTGCGCGGCGGAGTCCAGCGAGAGGGCGACGCCGGGGCCGCCCCGGAGCACGAGCGCGTGGGCCCGGCCGAGCCAGTCGAGCGGTCCCGTCTGCGCCACGTAGAGCTCGCGACCGAGCCGCTGCCACCGGCCGGAGGCCACCTTCCAGCGCAGGGCCTCGACGCTCAGGCCGCCCACGAGCGCCTGCTGCGTCGTGCAGACGCCGTGCTGGGCACGGACGAGGCGGTCGAGGTCCATGGCCGGATCATGGCCGCGACGCTCGTCCGCGTGGCGCGGTTCTCCACAGGCGGGTCGGCGGTGCGGCGGACCGGGGTCCTGGCCCCGCTCCGCCGCACCGCTGTCGGTGTTGCGCGGCAGGATGGGGGGCATGAGCGACTCGACGGGGACCCCGGGCGGGACGAGCGAGCAGCCGGCGCGGTTCTTCGCCGACCCCGCCGAGCTCGGCCGGTGGTTCGCCGCCCACCACGACACCGCCGACGAGCTGTGGATGGGCCTGTACCGCAAGGACTCCGGGCGGGGCGGGATCACCTGGGCCCAGGCCGTCCGCGAGGCCCTGTGCTGGGGGTGGATCGACTCGCGCGCCGAGCGCATCGACGAGGAGTCCCGTCGGCAGCGCTGGACGCCGCGCCGCAAGGGCAGTACCTGGAGCGCCGTCAACGTCCGGGCCGTCGAGGAGCTCACCGCCGAGGGCCGGATGCAGCCGAGCGGCCTGGCCGCCTTCGCCGAGCGGCGCGAGGACCGCACGGGCATCTACTCCTTCGAGCAGGGCGAGGCCGCCCTGACCGCCGACCAGGAGGCCGTGCTGCGCGGCGACCCCGCGGCCGCCGCCTTCTGGGACGCGGCGACCCCCGGCTACCGCAAGATCGTCGCGCACTGGGTCCAGGGCGCCAAGCAGGAGACCACCCGCGTCCGGAGGCTCGCGACCCTCGTCGAGGACTGCGCCGCCGGCCGGCTCGTGAAGTTCCAGCGCTACGGCGACCCGCCGTCCTGGCTCACCCGCGCCGCCGCCGCCGCGGAGGCAGCGCGGGACCACTGAGCGGGCCGGGTCGCACGCGGCGACGACGGACCGGGGGTCAGGCGGAGGGGCGGGTGCCGATGACGTGGGTGACGCCGGAGTCGCCGGCCACCATCCGGACGTCCAGGCGCTCCTCCAGCCCCTCGAGCCCGTCCCAGAGCCGTTCGCCGCGGCCGAGCACGACCGGCACGACGACGACGTGGAGGTGGTCGACGAGGTCGGCATCGAGGAAGGTCCGCAGGGTGCGGACCCCGCCGCCCAGGCGGACGTCGAGGTCGCCGGCGAGCCGCCGGGCCTCGGCCAGCGCCTCGGCGGGGTCGGCGTCGCGGAAGTGGAAGGTCGTCCCGCCCTCCATCGCCAGGTCCTCCCGCGGGTGGCGGGTGAGGACGACGACGGGGGTGTGGAACGGCGGGTTCGGGCCCCAGTAGCCCTCCCAGTCCGGCGGGATCGGGCCGCTCGCGGTGTGGAACTTGCCCCGGCCCATGATCTCGCAGCCGATGCCCTCCCAGCTCTCCTCGGCGAGGTCGTTGTCGACCCCGGTGCTGCCGCCCTCGCGGCCGAACATCCGGTGCCCCATGGCGGTGTCGAACATCCACTCGTGCAGCCGCGTGCCCGCGTGGCCGAACGGCTGCTCGACGCTCATCCCCCGCCCGCGCCGTACCCGTCCAGCGACACCGAGAAGCTGTGCACCCGTACCCGTGACATGTCGCTCCCTCCCGTTCCGGTCGATCCGGATCCGTCGGCGCCGACCCTAGCGGCGGGCGAGGACGGCCGCCCCGGACACCGGCCCGTAGGCTCGCCCGGGTGACGTACGAGGCCCGCGACCGGGAGCGGTGGGTCGCCGAGGACCCCGCCCAGAAGCGGTCCGACCGCGACGACTTCGCCCGCGACCGCGCGCGCCTGCTCCACTCCGCCGCGCTGCGCCGGCTGTCCGCGAAGACCCAGGTCGTCGCCCCCGGCAGCGACGACTTCGTCCGCACCCGGCTCACCCACTCCCTCGAGGTCGCCCAGATCGGCCGCGAGCTCGGCGGCGCGCTCGGCTGCAGCGCCGACGTCGTCGACACCGCCTGCCTGGCCCACGACCTCGGCCACCCGCCGTTCGGGCACAACGGCGAGTCCGCGCTGGACGCCGTCGCCGCCGCGGCGGGCGGCTTCGAGGGCAACGCCCAGACGCTGCGCATCCTCACCCGGCTTGAGGCCAAGCGCACCCACGCCGACGGCCGTCCCGCGGGGCTCAACCTCACCCGCGCCAGCCTCGACGCCGCGACGAAGTACCCCTGGCGGCGCGGCCACGGACCGACGCCGACGACGAAGTTCGGCGTCTACGACGCCGACCTCGACGTCTTCTCCTGGATCCGCGACGGTGCCCCCGAGGGCCGCCGCGCCTTCGAGGCCGAGGTCATGGACTGGGCCGACGACGTCGCCTACTCCGTCCACGACGTCGAGGACGCGGTCGCGTCCGGCTGGCTGGACCCCCGCAGCCTGCGCGACCCCGCCGACGTCGACGCCGTCCTCGCCGTCGCCACCCGCCTCTACGCCCCGGACCCCGGGGTCGACGGACTCCGGCCGGACGACCTGGGGGCGGCCCTGGAGCGCGTCCTCGCCTCGGGCGCCGTCCCGACCGCGCACGACGGCAGCCGGCGGGCCCTGGCCGCGCTCAAGGACATGACCTCGCGCCTCATCGGCCGGCTCGCCGTCGCCGTCGAGACGGCCACCCGCGCCGCCAATGGTCCCGGCCCGCTGGTCCGGCACGAGGCGTCGCTCGTCGTCCCGGCGCAGGCGCGGGCCGAGACCGTCGTCCTCAAGGGCGTCGCCGCGCACTTCGTCATGCACGCCGCCGAGCGGGTCGCCCTCTACGAGACCCAGCGCGAGGTCGTCGCCGAGCTCGTCGACGCCTACCTCCGGGACCCGGCACGCCTGGACCCGGACCTGCGGGCCGACCACGACGGGGCGGGCGACGACGCCGAGGCGCTGCGGGTCGTCGTCGACCAGGTCGCCTCGCTCACCGACGTCCGTGCCCTCGAGCTGCACCGCCGCTGGACCCGGCCGCCGACACGCTGAGGAACCCGTCGGCCCGGGGGTAGTGACAACGGGTCGCCGTTCTGCCATCTTGTCCCTCGTCGGTCCACGTCGGAGTGGATCTGCACGGGGATGGGGGTGGGTGGGGATGTCGACGGACCCCGCACGGATTATGCAGGTCTCCCGCCGGACGGTGCTGTCCGGCGGCCTCGCCGCGGGGGCCGCGCTCGCGGCACCGGCGGCCTACGGCGCGGGCGGCGACCCGCACGCGGCGCTGCCGCCGTCGGCGTTCTCCAGCGCCCTGGCGCAGGAGTGGGTGCAGGCCCTCTACGACCTCACCTGGCACGACGACGTCGCCACCCCGCTCGGGATGACCCCGCCGAACGCCGCCCGCTGCTACGCCTACGTCGTCCTCGGCATGTACGAGGCCGTCGTCGCCGGCGAGCCGGGGCTGCGCAGCACCGGCGGCCAGCTCGACGGCGTCGGCGCTTTCCCGGTCCCGCGCGGCCGCGTCGACTGGCCGATGGCCATGGCCCAGAGCGCGCACGACGTCATCCGGCACGTGCACCGTGGGATGTCCCCGGCGCGGCTCGACGAGATCACGGCCCGGCGTGACCGCACCGTCGCCGACCGGCGTGCCGCCGGCGTGCCCGACCCCGTTCTCCGCCGCTCCCTCGCGCACGGCAGCGCGGTCGCCGCGGTCGTGGCCCGGCGGGCCGACGCCGACGGCTTCGACGGCATCGTCGGCCTGCCCTACACCCCTCCGGTCGGCCCCGGCCTCTGGGAGTCCACGCCCCCCAACTACCGCCCGGCCATCGAGCCCTACTGGGCCCGGGTCCGGCCCCTCGCGATGCTCGCCGCCGACGAGGTCTCGCCCGTCCCGCACGTGCCGTTCTCGGACGACCTCGGCTCCGCCTTCGCCGCCCAGGCCCTCGCCACGTACCGCCAGAGCGCGGCCAACGGCGACGAGGAGCGGGCCATCGCCCGGTTCTGGACCGACAACCCGCTGCTGTCGGGGCTGCCCTCGGGGCACTGGCTGCTGCTCGTGGGCCAGGCCGCCGCGCAGCACGGCCTCGACCTCGCCCGGACCCTCGAGGCGCTGGCCCGCACCGGGGTCGCCCTCCACGACGCGTTCCTCTCCTGCTGGGCGCACAAGTACACGGTCAACCTCGTCCGGCCGATCAGCTACGTGCGCCGGTACGTGGACCCGACCTGGACCACCTTCGTCAACACCCCGCAGTTCCCGGAGTACCCCTCGGGCCACTCCGTGTCGTCGATGGCGGCGGCCACGGTCCTCACCGACCTGCTCGGGCCGCTACCGGTGCGCGATGACAGCCACCGGGACCGCGGGCTGCCCGCCCGGTCCTTCGCGTCGTTCGACGACGCCGCCGCCGAGGCCGCGCAGTCGCGCATCTACGGGGGCATCCACTACCCGATGGGCGTCGAGGGCGGGCTCGCCCACGGAACCGCCGTCGGGCGTCTCGTCGTCGGACGACTGCGCACCCGGCGCTGACCGGGTCACCACATCTCCGCGCGGGTCGGCCGCGCGGCTGGTTGGCCTCGGGTCTCCCGGGCCGAGCACACGGAGGGCCTCTCATGTCACTCATCACCCGCCTCGCGGCCTGCGCCGCGGCCGTCCCCCTTCTCGTCGCGACCGCGGGGACCGCCACCGCCGGGACGTCGTGGACGTACAAGAGCAGCGGCGTCACCGCCTCGACCTCGTGGCTGGAGGTCGGCCCGATCCCCGGCGTCGCGGGGAACGCCCACGTGGGCTACCTCAGCGCCCAGGGGGACCGGGTCGTCGACGTCTTCGGCGAGGTCTACGACTGGACCTGCCCCGACGGCGTGCTGCCCCCCGACGGCGGCGGCCACGGCGAGGAGCCCGAGACCGAGTGCGCCCTGGAGAACGTCCGCTTCGTCTACGCCCAGCCGGGCGCGGTCACCCTGACGGTCGACAAGAAGCTGGCCAAGGCGCGGCTCACCGGGGTGCTGGACGTCTCCGACCACGACGGCGGCAGCGCCGGACGTCCGCCGGTGGACATCACGTGGACCGGCATCGGCTCGAGCTCGACCGAGCGGTCCTACTCGACCTTCACCGAGAACGGCACGCGCTACCGCAGCCGGTACACGGCGACGACCCGCGAGGGCGACGTCGAGGGCCGCATCGGGGCGATGGTCTTCGACGACGAGGCCGGCGAGACCTCGTACGGCGCCTTCGGGACCTACCGCACCGACGAGCGGGCGATGACCCGCTGACCCCCGCCCGGTGGGGTCGGCCGGCCGGCCCCACCGGGACCGCCCGTGGCCACGGGCGTCGGCGCGACGACCTAGACTCACGCCGACAGGAGAGGGAGGTCGCGTGCCGGGTCGGATCAGGGCCGAGGACGTCCAGACGGTCAAGGAGCGCTCGTCCATCGAGGACGTCGTCCGTGACCACGTGACGCTCCGCCCGGCCGGGGTCGGCTCGCTCAAGGGCCTCTGTCCCTTCCACGACGAGAAGACCCCGAGCTTCACCGTCCGCCCCGCCGTCGGCAGCTACCACTGCTTCGGCTGCGGCGAGGGCGGCGACGTCCTGGACTTCGTGCAGAAGGTCGAGCACCTCTCCTTCACCGAGTCCGTCGAGCGGCTCGCCGCCAAGGTCGGCATGGAGCTGCGCTACGACGAGGGTGGGGGCCCGCGCTCCGGTGGGGTGTCGCTCGGCAAGCGCAGCCGCCTCGTCGAGGCGCACCGGGTCGCCGAGGAGTTCTACACGGCGGCGCTGCTCGACCGCGCTCGCGGCGACGCCCGCGTCGGCCGGGACTTCCTGCGCGAGCGCGGGTTCGACTCCGCGGCGGTCGAGGTCTTCGGGGTCGGCTACGCGCCCGCGGACGGCGACGCGCTCACCCGTCACCTGCTCGAGCGCGGCTTCACCGAGGACGAGATGACCACCGGCGGGCTCACCGGCCGCGGCAGCCGCGGTCTGTACGACCGCTTCCGCGGGCGTCTGGTCTGGCCGATCCGCGACACCACCGGCGACACCGTCGGCTTCGGCGCCCGGCGCCTGTTCGACGCGGACCGGATCGCGGCGAAGTACCTCAACACATCCGAGACGCCGATCTACAAGAAGGCGCAGGTCCTCTACGGCCTCGACCTCGCGAAGAAGGCCATCGCCGGCGACCGGCGGGCGGTGGTCGTCGAGGGGTACACCGACGTCATGGCCGCGCACCTGGCCGGGGTCGAGGGGGCCGTCGCCACGTGCGGCACGGCCTTCGGCGTCGACCACATCAAGATCCTCCGGCGCATCATGCGCGACGAGGCCGACCACGCGCCCGCCCGGGTCGTCTTCACCTTCGACGGGGACGCCGCCGGCCAGAAGGCCGCCATGAAGGCGTTCGGCGAGGACCAGCGCTGGGCCGCGCAGTCCTTCGTCGCCGTCGCCCCCGACGGCATGGACCCCTGCGAGCTGCGGCTGGCCAGGGGCGACGCCGCCGTCAAGGCGCTCGTCGACGACGCCGCCCCGATGTTCGAGTTCGCGGTCCGCACGACGATCCGCCGCTTCGACCTCGACACCGCCGAGGGCCGGGTGCAGGCGATGAAGGCGGTGGCCCCGATCATAGGCTCCATCCGCGACACGAGCCTGCGTCCCGAGTACACCCGCACCGTCGCGGGGTGGCTCGGCATGGAGGTCGAGCAGGTCGCCGAGGCCGTCCGCCGGGCGGGCCGGCTGCCGACGCCGGAGGAGGTCGACGCCCGCCGCGCACCGGCCGGGACCGACGAGGTCCCCGAACCGGGACCGGGGGAGGGCGGCCCCGCCCTGCCCCCGCCCGACCTTCGCGACCCCGTCGTCGCCGTCGAGCGGCAGCTGCTGCAGGCACTGGTCCAGCTGCCCGGGCAGTTCCCCGACTCCACCATCGAGTCCCTCGAGCCCGAGGCCCTCACCGCGCCGGCGCACCGGGCCGTGCTCGACGGCATCCGGATCGCCGCGGCGAACGGCCACCGCAGCAGGTCGACGGCGGCCTGGGTGGCGGCGGTCGGCGAGGCCGCGCCGGCGCCGGCCCGCCCGCTCGTCGCCGAGCTGTCCGTCCAGGACCTGCCGGTGCGCTTCGACGCCGCGACGGGGCTGCCGCCGCGCCGCTACCTCGACAGCCTCGTCGTCGGCGTCCGCGACGCGCTGCTCGGCCGGCGCATCGCCGACGCCATGGCCTCGCTGCGCCGGGTCGAGAACGACCCGGTCTCGGACCGCGACTCGGTGCACGAGCACCGGACGACGCTCCAGGCCCTCGAGCTGGAACGGGTGCGGCTGCGGGCGGGGACGGGCTCGTGAGGCTCCGCTGGACCGGGATGCGCCGCCCGCCGGTGCCCGCCGACGTCGTCGCCGCCATCGCGCCCACCGAGGGTGACCGGCTGCTCGCCTGGGCGGCGAACGACCGCGGCACGACCGTCGTCGCCGGCCGGCACCACGTCCACGTCGTCGCCCCCGGGAGCGACGCGGCCCTCCAGGTGCGGCTGTCCCGGCCGTGGCACCTCGTCGACGCCGGCACCTGGAGCGCCGAGGGCCGGCTCACCGTCACCTGGGTCGACGGGCACCCGCCGCTGCGGGTCGACCTCGCCGAGCCGGGCATGCTCCCGGAGACCGTCCGCGAGCGGGTGCAGGCCTCGGTCGTGCTGGCCGAGACCGTCGACCTCGGCCCTCGCCGCACCGCCAAGGTCGTCGTCCGCCGCGACCTCGCCACCGGCGCGCTGCTGTCCCAGGCGGTGCTCGGGGCGGGCGTGCGCTCCTCCGATCCGGGGGTCGCCGAGCAGGTCCGCGCAGGCCTGGCGCGGGTCCGCGAACAGGTCGGCCTGGACTGAGCGGATCGGGCCGCACCCGATTTCACCCCACCCCGCCGGGGTTGCTATCGTTTCTTCTCGCTGCCGCGGCGATCCCGTGGTGGCCCTTCCCCTGTAGCTCAACTGGCAGAGCATTCGGCTGTTAACCGGAGGGTTGTTGGTTCGAGTCCAACCGGGGGAGCACTTCGAAAGGCCCCTGACCTGCGGAAACGCGAGTCGGGGGCCTCTCACTTCGGGACTTGCATCGCCGATGCGTCGTTCGCGCACCGTCAGCGTGGCTGGATCAACGTCTGGTCCGGCGCGGTCCTGGCGCTCGTCACCGCTGGCTCGACACGGTCCGCATGAGCCCGAGCCTGCTCTCGCGTCAACGTCGCGACGTGGCACGACCCGTTCATCGAGCGTTCACGGCTCGGGGCGTGAACAGGTCCACTCCACGCGAGTTCAATGACGGAGGTGTCGCTCCCGGGTCATGGGGGCCGCCGCTGCGTGACGCGCCGGGCGCCGCAGCCTCCGAACGACCGGACCGAGGAGGTCCCGTGTCCCACGGCCACTCCCACCCCCACTCGCACGGCGACGCGCGCCCACACGCGCACGGCGAGCACGACCACGAGCACGCCCCGGCCGAGCCGCTGAGCGACGAGCAGCGCGCCGTCCTCGACCTCGGGGTCGCCGACTCCGACCTGCCGCCCGCCGGCCTGGCCCGCCGCAACATCCTGCGGACCGCCGGGATCCTCGGCGCGAGCGCGGCTGGTGCCTCCGTCTTCGGGGTCGGCCAGGCGGCGGCCGCGGACGGCGCCGAACGCTCCCGGCGGGCCCCGCGGAACGGCTACCTCTGGCTGGCCGGTGACCACCACATCCACACCCAGTACAGCTCCGACGCGATGTACCGCGTCGTCGACCAGGTGCAGCACGCGCACGCCTACGGCCTGGACTGGATGGTCATCACCGACCACGGCAGCGTCGCGCACGCCAAGCTCGGCGTCGAGAAGGTCAACCCGGACATCCGCGCCGCCCGCGAGGCGTTCGACAACGAGATGCTCGTGTTCCAGGGGCTGGAGTGGAACATCCCGGCCGCGGAGCACGGCACCGTGTTCGTCCACCCCGGGGCCAACGAGGTCGCGGTGCTCAGGGAGTTCGAGAACTCCTTCGACGGGTCGGTGAACGGCACGGGGTCGTCGTCGCCCGCCAACGAGCAGCAGGCCCTGCTCGGCCTGGACTTCCTCGCGACGAGCATCACGTCCGGCCGCATCGCGGACGCCGCCTTCTTCGCGAACCACCCCGCCCGCAAGGGCATCGACAGCCCGCACGAGATCCGGGGCTGGCGCGACCGGCAGCCGCGGATCGCGCTCGGCATGGAGGGCGCGCCCGGCCACCAGGCCGCGGGCATCCCGAAGCCGTACGGCCCGGGCTCGGGGCGCGGCTACTACGACAACTCCCCGTCCGCGGCGTCGTTCCCGGGCTATCCGCTGGCCAGCTACATCACCTACGGCGGGTTCGACTGGATGACCTCGACCGTCGGTGGCCTGTGGGACAGCCTGCTGTCCGAGGGCAAGACCTGGTGGATCACCGCCAACTCCGACTCCCACACGATCTACCTCGACGACGCCGTCCGACCCCCGGGCGCCGACACCTCGGCCTACTTCGCCGAGAACGGCCGGTACGGGGACCCGGTGCACGGGTCGGCGGGCGGGAACGTGAACAACGGCGACTTCTGGCCGGGCTTCTACAGCCGCACGCACGTCGGCGCCCGGAAAGCGACCTACGCCGCGGTGCTGGAGGGTCTGCGCGCAGGACGGATGTGGGTGGACCACGGGCGGCTGCTCGCCGGCCTCGAGGTCCGGGTCCGCGAGCGGGGGACGCGCGACCCCGGGCACCCGCTGGGGTCGGTGGTTCCCGTGGGCAAGGGCAAACGCCTCGAGCTCGTCGTCGCCATCACCAAGCAGACGCTGCCGAACTGGGCGCAGGTCGTGCCGCACCTGGCGAAGGTCGATGTCATCCGGGGAGCCGTCACCGGTCCGGCGTCGGACCGCGACACCTTCAGCGCACCGGGCACGCGGGTGGTCAAGTCCTGGGACGTCTCGTCCTCGCCGACCGCGGTGACGCTCACCCATGACCTGGGCGCGGTCGACGACGGCTTCTACGTCCGGCTGCGCGGCAGCGACGGCCGGCGGCTCGCCCCGGGTCTGGGCGGCGCGTCCGTCGACCCCGCCGGACCCGCAGCCGACGTCATCGGCGACGCCGACCCGTGGAACGACCTGTGGTTCTACACCAACCCGATCTGGGTGCTGCCAAGGTGACTCGCGGGTGAGGACGACAACGCTGCGCGGCGGCTGGGCCGACACCCGGGCGGCCGAACACGCCCTGGCCCGGTCCGAGGCCGGACACGACGACGGGGTCTCACTGCTGGGGGACCCCGCCGTCGGGGCGTACACCGTCTTCGTCCCTGGTGACGACGACTCCCCGCCGCAGGTCGCCGTCGTCGTGGCGGCCTCGCCCAAGGACGCTCCCGCCGGCGCCCGGGCCTTCCGGTTCCCCGGTCACGAGACTCTGGTCGGCGCGATGACCGTCGGCGAGCTCCTCGAGCGCAGCAGTATCGGTCGCGTCCTCGACCTCACCGGTGCTCCGGTCGACCCCCGGACGTCCGTCGACACCCAGGACTTCGTCCGCCCGACCGTTCAGGACGGCGTCCTCACCCTCGTGGTCCGCCCCGGTGTGCACGGAGTCCTCCCGTTCGAGCAACCTCACCCGACTCCGTGTTGCGCTGACCACGACGGCTGACACGCCACCGGGACAGGCTGACGGGCACGAGAGACGCCGTGGACGGTTGCACGCCGTGTCCGGCCCCCCGGCGGGCGTCAGGGTCAGGCGCCGGGCCGGACCTCGGTCGGGGTGGGCCTGTCGGCGAAGGAGAGCCGGTCTCGAGCCGCGAGTTCGACGGTACGAGCCGAGACCGCACGGTTCGAGGTGGTGTACGTGCGGACGGCGAGCCGCACCGCTGCCTCGACGACGGCCGGGTCGAGGTCGGGGAAGCGACGCTCCAGGCGCTGACGGACGACATCGATCGTGCCCGGGTGGAAGGCGTCGGTCATCCCATGAGAATGACGCCGACCGATGCTCGTCGGCAACTCGGGGTCCACCTCTCGTTCGTCGAACGGGCGCCCGACAGACCCCTGGCAACTCGTTCTCGCCTCGTCGAGCGTGTCTCCCGAGAACGTCTTGCGGTGTCGAGGGCCATGCTCGGCCGACGGGGCTTACCGGACGGTGACAGAAGCAGCCGCCCCGTGTAAGGCGTACCTGGTGTCGTCCCAGGACGCTGCCGGTGTCATCTCGACCGACGCCGCGACCAACGGTTTCGGCGCGCTGCCGCTGAATCGCGCCTACGAGGAGTTCACCTGCAGAGGGCACCGGTTCGCCCGCTGACCTCCCGTTCACGCATCGCAGGACGCCGGCCCCGCCATCACGGCCACCGTCCTCGGGGCCGGTACCGCGCGGAGTGTCAGGCGCCGTCCTGCGCCACCCGGATCTCGGCCACGAGCGGGGCGACGGCCTCGCGGGACTCGACGACGGTCGCGGAGTCGGCCGAGATCGCCCCTCCCCAGGCCTCACCCGCCGCGGAGTCGACGAGCAGGGCGTTACCGACGAGGACGAGCCGGTGGATGTCGCTGGCCATGATGGTGTCCCCGGGACCGTAGCTCTGCGCCCAGACGAAGGTGTCCTCGCCTTCGGTGTCCCCGAACACCTCGAGGCGGCTCCCGTCCGCGGAGTCGGCGCAGCGCCGGACGGTCCGGGCGGTCCAGTCGAGCGCGGCGCGAGCCTCGGTGGTGGTCGCGAACACGGCGAGGGTGCGGTTGCGCATGTCCTCGGGGTTGGCCGCCGTGGCGTGGGCAACACGCGCGGCGAGCGAGCCCGTGAGGATCGGACGGCCGCAGACGTCGACCGCGGGACCCGGCCCGGCCTCCACCCGCACCTCGTCGCCGGCCTCGTCCCGATCGGGGTAGCCGCGGGTCAGCGCGATCCCCGTGGGGTCGAGCAGCGTCGTCGGCCCCGGGGTCGACGACGGCCGCGAGGTCGGCGTCGGCGTCCCGGTGCCGGACGGGGACCGGGTGCTCGTCGGTCCGGGGTCGGCGGGCGGATCCACTGCCGGGATCCCGAGCGCCTCGCGGACGGCGTCCAGGACCGGCCGGACCTGCTCGCGCGACGGACCGAGGTCGCCGTCGTCCACCCAGCCGCCGACCAGCTCGCCGGCCGTCGAGTCGACGAGCAGGGTCTCGCCGAGCCGGACCACCCGGTGGTTGCTGCCGGACATCACCCGGAAGTCCGCACCCTCGCCGATGCCGTAGTTCACCGACCACAGGACGGTGTCCTCGCCCTCGGCGGCCCCGAGCGCGACAAAACGGCCCGGGCCGTCGTGCACGCGGGCGCACCGCTGCACCGCCCCGACCGTCCAGGTCAGGGCCCGCGCGGCCTCCTCTCCGGTGTCGAAGACCATGAGGGTGCGGCCGCGCTGGTCCTCCGGGTTCGCCGACTCCACGTGGGCGACCCGGGACGCGAGGGAGCCGGTGAGGACGTCCTCGCCGCACAGGTCGACCGCCGGGCCCGGGCCCGCCGAGACCCGGACCGGGTCGCCGGCCTCGTCGACGTCCGGGTAGCCGTGCTCGAGCGGGATGAGCGTGGGATCGAGCAGGGGCGAGCTCGGCGAGCCGGACGTCCTGCCGACGGCGGCGTCGGCCGCGGAGGCCCCGCTGCCGATGGGCGAGCCGCCGAGGACGAGCCCGACGCCGACCGCCGCGACGACGCCGGCCGTGGCGAACCCGGCGCCGAGGGCTCGCGACCCCGGGCGGCTCCGGGATCCGCCGGACGGGTGGGGGCCGTGCGGGTCGTGGTCGGTCCATGGCTGGTCGTGGTCGTGCGACATGACGGGTCCTCCCGGTCCGAGGTGCTCTCACCTCGGGTACGCCTGGGCATCGGCCCCGGTTGCATCCGATCGCTCAGCCGCCGGCCAGGGCCTGCCGGATCGCCGCCACGACCGGGGCCACCGCCTCGCGGGACTGCACCACGTTACCGGCGTCAGCGGAGTCCGCGCCGCCCCAGGCCTCCCCCCCGACCGAGTCCACGAGCAGGGTGTTTCCGCTGAGGACCACGCGGTGGATGTCGCTGGCCATGATCGTGTCTCCCGGGCCGAAGTTCTGCGCCCAGACCAGGGTCCCGGCGCCTTCGGCGTCGCCGAAGGACTCGAGGCGGGACCCGGCCGGGCTCGCCGCACAGGCGTCGACCTGGCCGGCCGTCCACTCCAGGGCGGCGCGCGCCTCGTCAGCGGTGCGGAAGACCATGAGCGTCCGGAAGCGGAGGTCCTCCGGGTTCGCCGAGGTCGCGTGGGCGACCCGGGCGGCCAGCGACCCGGTGAGCACCGGGCTGCCGCAGAGGTCCACCGCGCGCCCGGGGCCGGACTCCACGACGACGGGGTCACCCGCCTCGTCCCGGTCCGGGTACCCGGCCGTGAGCGGAATGGCGGCCGGGTCGATGAGGCGCACCTCGTCCGGACCGGACGACGTGGTCCCGGTCGGCGTCGCCGCGGCCGACGGCGTGCCGCTGGGGTCCGGGGTGGCAGTGGCCGACTCCGTCGGGGTCGGCGTCGGGGTGGGCGTCGGGGTCGGCGTCGGGCTGTCGGTCCGGGTCGGCCCGGCGGGCAGGGGTCTCGGCGCCGGGTCCTGCCCGAGTCCTCCTGAGACGAGGAGCCCCCCGACCACGACGACGGCCGCGGTCGTCCCCGCGGCGGCCCCGAACAGCGCGTTCCGTCGCCGCCGACGACGGTCACCGAGACCGCGGACCTCGGCTGGGTCGAGGACCGGGTGGCGGGCGTCCGCCGTGTCACGCATCGACGCGAAGGCGTTCTCCAGCGGGTCGCCGGGGTGCTCAGGCATGGGTGGCTCCTTCGTCGAGCAGCGCGGCCAGGGCGGCGCGGCCTCGCGAGAGGCGGGCCTTCACCGTGCCGACCGGGGCGCGGGTCTCCGCGGCCACCTCGTCGACCGACAGGTCCGCGATGTGATGCAGGACGATGGCCCGCCGCTGCGCCTCCGGGATCCGGCGGAGGGCCTCGACGAGCGCCGTGCGCTTCTCGTCCGGGCCGTCCGTGGTCACGGGGAGCCCGACAGCGCGGTCGCCGGCGCGGGAGTCCATCCGGTGGCGCCGCCACCGCGAGACGGCCAGCCGGTGGGCCGTCGTCCGGACCCAGGCGTCCCGCCCGCGGGCGTCGTCGAGCCTCCGTCGGCGGGCCCAGGCCCGGATGAACGCCTCCTGGACGCAGTCGCGGGCCTCCTCCTCGTTCCCCGTCATCGCGTGCACCTGGCGCACGATCCGGGGGAAGGCAGCCTCGTACCAGGCGTCGAACTCGTCGGCGTCCATCCGGCGCTGCCTCCCTCTCCGGCCTCGTCCCACCCCTCTACGCACGGGACGGCCCCACGGTTGCATCAGGACACAGGACGGTCCGGGACGCCGGTCCGCGTGCCGCTCGTCGCGATGGTGACGCGGATGATGGTCGGTGTGGATGGCGGACCGGCCCGGCGTCGACGTCGAAGACCTGCCACTCATGCGGGCCAGGACGGTGCGCGGCCGGGTCCGAGCGACTGTCGGGCTCAGCGGTCGACGAGGCCGTGCTCGTGGGCGAAGACGACGACCTGGACGCGGTCACGGAGGCCGAGCTTGCGCAGCAAGGCCCCGACGTGGGTCTTGACCGTCGACTCAGAAGCGAACACGTCCGCCGCGATCTCGGCGTTGGAGCGTCCCCGCGCCACCCCCGCGAAGACCTCGAGCTCGCGGTCGGTGAGGGTCGTGAACGCCGGTGGCACGGGGCGATCGGGGACGACGAGACCGGCCATGAGGACGGCCAGGTCCGTGGGGGCGAGGACCCCGTTGCCGGCGTGGACGGTGCGGATCGCCTCGTGCAGTCGCTGCGGGGACACGTCCTTGAGGAGGAACCCGCTGGCACCGTGCTGGATCGCGGTCGCGGCCCGGTCGTCGAGGTCGAAGGTCGTGAGGACAACGACGCGCACCGGCACCGTCCGACGCTCCACCCGTTCGGGCAGGAGGATCTGGCGGGTCGCCTCGACCCCGTCCATCTCCGGCATCCTCATGTCCATCAGGACGACGTCGGGCTCCAGCCGGTCGACCGCCTCCAGCGCCTCGAGCCCGTCGGCGGCCTGCCCGACGACCTCGAGGTCCGGAGCGCCGCCGACGATGACCGCGATCCCGGCCCTGAAGAGCTCCTGGTCGTCGACGAGGAGGACGCGGATCGGCCGGTCGCTCATGAGCTCCCCACCGGGATCCACGCCGTGGCCGCGAAGCAGGGAACACCGTCCTGGACCACGCGGTCGACGCTCAAGGCCCCGCCGGCCGCGTGGAGTCGGTCGCTCATGCCGGGGATCCCGGTCCGAGCCGTGCTGGTTCCGTCGATCACCTCTGCCACGTCGGTCACGTCGTCGTCGACCGTGTTGGTCACCCGAAGGACGACGTGGCGTGGGGCGGACGGTGTCGGCCACCATCTCTCCACTCGGACGGGTCCGCGGTCGTCGCCGTGCCGGACGGCGTTCGTCAGCATCTCTTGCAGCACCCTCGAGGAGACGACAGCCTGGTCGGGTGGCAGCGGCCGCGGTGGGCCGTGGTCGCTCACCTCCACGACGTGCCCGGCGCTGCGGACCCCGGCGACGAGCTCGCCGAGCCGGTCGCTGTCACGCGGGGTGCCGTCGGCCGACGCGCCGAGCACCTGCTTGACCTCGACCAGGGAGGATCGAGCGGCGCCGGCGATCGTCGTCAGCACCTGCTGGACCTGCTCGGGGTCGTCGCGCAGGTAGCGACCCGACTCGGCCTGCGCGAGGATGACGGTGAGGGAGTGGCCGACGACGTCGTGCACGTCCCGGGCGAGACGCGCCCGGCCTTCTTGCAGAGTCGCCATCTCGGCGGCCCGTCGCCGCTCCTCGGCCGCCTCCTCGGCGGCTACCTGCGCCTCGCGCGCCGCCGCCTCGGAGCGTCGGGCCCGGGTGAGGGACCTGACGACCAGCCCGGCTAGCCAGAACGAGCTGAGCGCGAGCAGGCCGACCACTCCCGCGGACACCCGGAGGCTGAGGCCGCCGGTCGTGACGTCGGACAGGAGCGACAGCAGGAGGTCCTGGGCCAGGGCGCCGCCGAGGTCGTCGCGGGACACGAGCCTGAGGACGACCAGGGCGAGGAGCGGGATCGAGAGTCCCGCAGCCGCGACGGCGAGTGGGCGGCCCCAGCGGGCCGCGCCGTAGAGGACGAGGACGACGGCGACCTGGACCGCGAGAAACGGACCGCCCGCGGCGACCTGGCCGGCGAGGCACGACCACGAGATGGTCAGTGCGACGACCGGGTGGCGGCCCATGAGCGCGACGGCCGCCACGACGGCGAGGATCACGACGACCTCGGCCACAGTCGTGGGCCCCACGGTCACTCCGACAAGAGCGACGTCGAAGACACCGACGACGGAGACGATGACGGCCAGCGTCACGCCCGGCCACCACGGTGCCCGCGCAGCCTCGTGCACCTCCGCGGCGTGGGGGTCGACGCTCACCTACGCATTGTCCCGCATGGGTGGGCAGGTACCGCCGTCCTCGGGGGCGAGCCGCTCGAAGTGCCACGGTTCGTTGCGGTAGACCCGGCACAGTCCCCACCGCGCGCCGTGCGCCTCGAGCCAGTCGCGGGCTGCCTGCGGGCCGACGTCGACCGCGCGGCCCGTGACGTGTTCGGACTCGTCGGGAGGCAGGACCCACTTGTGCGCCTCCTCGACGCTGCCGTAGCGCACCACCGCCTCGTCGAAGAGCTGCTGCTGGTGCGCGGCGCTCCGCCACCCGGACGTCACGACGATCTCGATCCCCTCCGCGGCCGCGGCGGCCCGGGCGTGGTCGAGCGCGTGCTCGAGGGCGGGATCCAGACCCCCCTCGTCCGAGTCGTCGTACGTGACTCCGGCCTCGCGGGCGGCCCTCGCCGTCTCGGGCGCGGTCGCCTGCCGCGCGTCCACGGCGTCCTCGATCGCCGGGACGAGCCGTCCGCCGACCGCGAGGACCGGCACGGCGACGAGTGCCACGGCGAGGACGACGACGGCCCGTGCGGCGATGCGGTAGGGACCGACGCTCCGGCGGCTCCGTGGATCGTCGTGGGCCGACGGTCGACGGAGGGCGGAGGTGTCACGAGGCGGGTAGACGGTGCGGTTCATGGCGACGACGCTAGGGAGCGCGAGACCACGGATCCTCCACCTCGGGTGCCGACTGGATGGCCGCTGGTACCGATCAGCCAGTTCCGAGGACGTGGATTCCGGGGAGTGTGCCGAGGTGGCCGAGGACGACCCGTCCGTCCCGGACGTGTCGGCGCCGGTCGGAGCGCACGATGTCGAGCAGTCACCGATCGTGCGCCACGTGGGCGGCGGCTCACGCCCTGCGGTCTCCGCGCGCAGGCGTCGCTCCCGCAGCGGCACCGAAGTGGTCGGACCGAGATGTCCTACGGCTACCCCGGCCGCGACCGGCAGCCCGGTCATAGGGCATCCGTGGCCTCGTCCGTCCACGGAGGTCCCATCGGACGGACCGTCGGTTCGAGTCCGACCGGGGGAGCACGACGACGAGGGCCCGCATCGGGATCGGTGCGGGCCCTCGTCGTGGCGGGAACGCTCAGCCCAGCTGGCCGCCGCCGGCGCCGGCGGGATCGAGGTTCTGGACGTTCTTCCCGCCGATGCCGGAGCTCGGCATCGCGCCGGTGCCGCCCGGGGCGCCGGGCATGGCGTTGGTCGTGCTGCTCCCGCCGCGCCGACGACGCTTCATCCAGGTCTCGACGAACCCGGCGACCTTGGTCAGCGAGTAGTTGATGACGATGAAGATCAGGGCGACGACGATGTACGCGGGGATGACGTTGGCGTAGGCCGAGCCCAGCGTGCGTCCGCCCTGGGTGAGCAGCTCGGGGTAGAGGACGATCGTGCCGAGCGCGGTGTCCTTGAGGACGACGACGAGCTGGCCGATGAGGGCCGGGAGCATCGCCCGCAGCGCCTGCGGCAGCTGGATCGAGCGCAGGGTCTGCGAGGGGGTGAGGCCCACCGACAGCCCGGCCTCGGACTGCCCCTTGGGCAGCGAGTGCACCCCGGAGCGGACGAGCTCGGCGATGACCGAGCCGTTGTACAGGGTGAGCCCGAGGACGACGGCGGCCAGCGGCGCGAGGTCGCTCGGTAGCCACGTCGAGCGGGCGAAGAAGCCGAAGAAGAAGAAGACCATCATGAGCAGCACGGGGACCGAGCGGAAGAACTCGACGACGACGCTGCACACCCAGCGCACCGGCCTGCTCTCCGACAGGCGGCCCATGCCGAACGCGATCCCGAAGACGCCGGCGAGGACCATCGAGATGGCGGCCGCCTTGAGGGTGGCCCACAGCCCCGGGAGGATGTAGGACGTCCACACCGCGGGGTCGGTGAAGTACGGGGTCCACAGGTAGCTCTCGAGCTGCCCGGTCTCGGACATCTTCCCGTAGACGAGCCAGGCGATGACGAGGACGAGGACGACGCCCACCCCGGTGAGGACGTTGTGCCGCAGCCGGGCCTTCGGGCCCGGCGCGTCGAACAGGACGCTCTCGGCGCTCATCGCTTCACCGCCAGCCGCCGCGAGAGGTTGGTCGTCGCGATCCCCAGCGGCAGGGTGAGGATGACGAAGCCGAGAGCGAAGATGAAGAAGGTCCCGAGGCTCGCGCCCTCGTTCTCGGTGATCTGCGCCAGGAGGCCGGCGGACTCGGCGGTGCCGAGGATGACCGCCGCCACCGTCGTGTTCTTGATGAGGGCGATGAGGGTGGAGCCGAGCGGGGCGATGGCGCCGCGGAATGCCTGGGGCAGCAGCACCTCCCGCATCGACTGGCCGAAGGTCAGCCCGATGGACCGGGCCGCCTCGGCCTGGCCGGCGGGGATGGTGTTGACGCCGCTGCGCAGGGCCTCGCAGACGAAGGCCGCGTGGTAGACGGCGAGCATGATGACCGCCCACCAGTAGGCGTTGCGCGTGGCCTGGTCCGAGATGGACAGCCCGAGGACGAAGCTGAGGCCGAGGATGCTCGAGGCCATGAGCAGCGTGAGCGGGGTGTTGCGGATGAGGTTGACGTACAGCGACCCGATGACGCGCAGCACGCCGACGGGGGAGACCCGGAACACCGCGACGACGGTGCCGATGACCAGCGCCCCGACCGCGGACAGGACGGACAGCTGGATCGTCACCCAGAAGGCGCCGAGGATGTCGTAGTTGCGCAGGATGTCGACCATCGCGTCACCTTTCGGCCGGGGGCAGGTGCGGGGCCCGAGCCCCGGCACCGCCCGCGCCGATCGTCGGCGTGGGCGGTACTCGGGTCGTGGGCGGGTGGGTCAGGAGCAGGCGTCCGGGGTGGGCGGGTTGCCCGCCGGCGGCTTGTAGCCGGCCGCGCCGAGGTTGTCGTCGACCGCGGTCTGCCAGTCGCCGTCGTTGATCATCTTCTTGATGGCGTCGGTGACCTTGGTGCACATCTCGGTGTCGCCCTTCTTGAGGCCGATGCCGTAGCGCTCCTCGGAGAACGGCGCCCCGACGACCTTGAGCTTGCCCTTGTACTGGTCCTGGCTGGCGTAGCCGGCGAGGATCGTGTCGTCGGTGGTCAGCGCGTCGACCGCGCCGGAGACGAGACCGGCGACGCACTCGGAGTACGTCGCGAACTCCTGGAGGTTGACGCCGGGCACCTTGTCCTTGACCTTCTGGGCCGAGGTGGACCCCGTGACCGAGCACAGCTTCTTGCCGTCGAGGGTGTCCGGGCCGGTGATCGAGGAGTCGTCGGAGCGGACGAGCAGGTCCTGGCCGGCGATGAAGTACGGGCCGGCGAACGAGACCTTCTGCTTGCGCTCGTCGGTGATGGAGTACGTGGCGACGACCATGTCGACCTGACCGGTGGAGATCAGCGTCTCGCGCTGGGCGCTCGGCGCCTGGACCCACTCGATCTTGTCGGCGTCGTAGCCGAGCTGCTGCGCGACGTACGTGGCGACGTCGACGTCCATGCCGGTGTACTCGTTGCCCTTCTTCAGGCCGAGACCGGGCTGGTCGAACTTGATGCCGATCTTGATGCCGTCGCCGCCGCCGCTGTCGCCCGAGCCGCCGCTGCCGCCGGAGCCGCCGTCGTCGGATCCGCAGGCACTCGCGGTGAGCGCGAGGACCGCCGCCGCGGCGACGAGTCCGAACCGGGTGCTCTTCATCGGTGTTGTCCTCCTGGTTGGGTGTGACTCGTGGTCGTCGGTGGCCCCTGTCGGCCGCCGAGGTCAGTGGGTGAGGATCTTCCCGAGGAAGTCCTTGGCACGGTCGCTCGTGGGGTTGGTGAAGAACTCCTCCGGCGTCGCCTGCTCGACGATCTGACCGTCGGAGAGGAACACGACCCGGTTCGCCGCCTTGCGGGCGAACCCCATCTCGTGGGTGACGACGATCATCGTCATGCCCGACTTCGCGAGCTCGACCATGACGTCGAGGACCTCGTTGATCATCTCGGGGTCCAGCGCGGAGGTCGGCTCGTCGAAGAGCATGACCTTGGGGTCCATCGCGAGCGAGCGGGCGATGGCGACGCGCTGCTGCTGTCCGCCCGAGAGCTGCGCCGGGTACTTCTCGGCCTGGTGGCCGATCCCGACCCGGTCGAGCAGCTCGCGGGCACGCTTCTCGGCGTCGGCCTTCTTCGTGCCCCGCACCTTGATCGGCCCGAGGGTGACGTTCTCGAGGATCGTCTTGTGCGCGAAGAGGTTGAAGGACTGGAAGACCATGCCGACGTCGGCGCGCAGCGCGGCGAGCTCCTTGCCCTCCTCGGGCAGCTCCTTGCCGTCGATGCTGATCGAGCCGGACTCGAAGGTCTCCAGCCGGTTGATGGTCCGGCACAGCGTGGACTTCCCGGAGCCCGACGGGCCGATGAGGATGACGACCTCGCCCTTGTCGACCTCGAGGTTGATGTCCTGGAGCACGTGGAGGTCACCGAAATGCTTGTTGACGTCGCGCATCACGACGAGAGGCTCGCTCATGCGAATGCAACCTAGCCACGACGTCCGCTGTGAGGGAATCAGAGACGCGGGATTGCCGGGGAACGTGACCGATCCGAGACCTCGGCGCCGCGCGGCCGCTGCGGCATGATGACGGCCATGTCCGCCGCGCCCCGCGTCGCCCCGGCCGCCGAGCGGGCCGCCCTCGCCGACGCCGTGCCCGACGTCTTCTGGACCGACCGGCCCGCGTTGCGGCCGACCCCGCGGCCGGCGCTCACCGGCTCCGGGCACCGCGCCGACCTCGTCGTCGTCGGGGGCGGGTTCACCGGCCTGTGGGCGGCCGTCCAGGCCAAGGAGGAGGACCCCGGCCGCGACGTCGTCGTGCTCGAGCGCGGCCGGCTCGGGGTCGCGGCGTCGGGGCGCAACGGCGGGTTCGTCTCGCCGTCGCTCACCCACGGCCTGGCCCAGGGCGTCGCCTGCTGGCCGGACGAGGTGGCGACCCTGGAGCGGCTCGGCGCCGAGAACATGGCCGGGCTCACCGCCGACGTCGAGCGGTACGGCATCGACTGCGACCTGCACGTGCCGGGGGAGCTGACGCTCGCCCTGGACCGCCACCAGGTCGGCGCGGTGCGCGAGGCCGTCGACCTGCACCGGCGGCACGGGGCGCCGGCCTCGCTGCTCACGGCCGAGGAGGCCCGGGCCCGGGTCGACTCGCCGCGCTACCTCGGCGGGATGTTCGACCCCACGGTGGGGCTCGTCGACCCGGCGCGGCTGCTCTGGGGGCTCGCCGACGCCGCCGAGCGGCTCGGGGTGCGGGTGCACGAGGACACGGCCGTCACGGGCCTGGACGCCGAGACCACCCGGGTCCACGTCCGGACCGAGTGGGGCGGGGTGCGGGCGCGGCGCGTCGTCGTCGGCACCGGGGCGTTCCGCGGCGTGCTGCGACGGCTCTCCTGGTACACCCTGCCGGTCTACGACCACGTCCTCATGACCGAGCCGCTCGGTGCCGCACAGCTCGCCGCCGTCGGGTGGCAGGGGCGCGAGGGCCTCACCGACGCCGGCAACCGGTTCCACTACTACCGGCGGACCCTCGATGACCGGGTGCTCTTCGGCGGCTACGACGCGAACTACCACTTCCCGGGGCGGATCGACCCGCGGCTGGAGCAGTCGGGGTCGCACGACCTCCTGGCCCGGCACTTCCTGCGGATCTTTCCGCAGCTCGAGGGCATCCGGTTCACCCACCGGTGGGCCGGCGTCATCGACACCACCTCCCGCTTCACGCCGGTGTTCGGGACGGCCCTCGGCGGACGGGTCGCCTACGCCGTCGGGTACACCGGGCTGGGGGTCGCCTCGACCCGCTTCGGTGCGCTTGTCGCCCTCGACCTCGCCGACGGCCGCGACACCGAGCGGACCCGTCTCGGCATGGTCCGCCGCAAGCCGCTGCCGTTCCCGCCCGAGCCGCTCCGGGGGCTCGGGGTGGCGCTGACCCGCGCGGGTCTCGCCGCCGAGGACCGCACCGGCCGGCGCGGACCCTGGTTGCGCGCGATGGACGCCGTGGGCATCGGCTTCGACAGCTGACGGGGGCCGCCGCCCGCGTCGCCCGCGGCGTGACGTAGCATCGTCGCGCGCAGAATTGTTCGGTGTGAACGGCGTGGCGAGTGGTTCGTGCTCTATCTTGTGGTACGCGAGTGACGACGTAGGAGCATCGCGCGGCACTCGCACGCCCGTCCCTCCGACCGAACCGTCCGGCCGTGCGCATCCCTGCGTGCGCGGTCACCGCCCTGCCAGACCCCTGCCGCGGACAGCGGCTCGAGCCGAAGGTCTCCTCCATGCCCCGAAACATCTCCCGCCGCAGCGTCGCCACCGGTGCCGCCTGGGCGGTGCCCGTCGTCGCCGTCGGCGCCGCCGCCCCGGCCCTGGCCGCGAGTGGCTGCACCGCGGTCACCTCGCTCAGCGGCACGCACACCAACGGCAGCCGGACCGTGTCCATCACCGCCGTCGTCGCCGGCGGGGGTGCCCAGGTGTGCATCACGAGCCTCAACGCCATCGGCGGCGGGAACGGCGGCGTCACCCTGAGCTACGGCGGGACGGCCTGCACGACGACCTCGAGCGTGACGTTCTCGGCGACCACCTCCGACAACGGCAACAACAACAAGGGCACGTTCCGCGGCACCATCACCTACCTCGTCGGGGGCACCTCGTGCTCCCAGCAGGTGACCTTCACCGTCCGCTGACGTCGCCCGCGTCCGCGATCCGCTCGACGGCCGCGCGCAGCTCGGCGATCTCCGCGCGCAGCCCGTCGACGTCGGCCTCGGTCGCGGTCCGCGAGGTGTCCTCGATCTCGCGGACCTGGTCCACGAGCCAGCTCGCGAGGGTCGCGGTGACGACACCGATGAGCGCGATGCCCGCGAGCATGAGGCCGGCGGCGACGAAGCGGCCCTGCGTCGTCACGGGGTAGGTGTCGCCGTACCCGACCGTCGTCACGGTCGTCGCCGCCCACCACAGGGCGTCGCCGAACGACGTGATGTTCGCGCCCTCCGCACCGCGCTCGGCGTCGAGGACGGCGAGGCTGGCGACGAACATGACGGCCAGCGCCGACCCGGCGACGTAGACCGACACCCGGCCGCGCAGCGACCCGCCCGCCCGGCGGTTGAGCACCCCGAGCAGGGTGATGAGCCGCAGCAGGCGCAGGGGCCGCAGGAGCGGCAGCAGCACGACGGCGAGGTCGAGGACGTTGCGGCGGACGAAGCGCGCCCGGTGCGTCGACAGGAGCAGCCGGACGAGGTAGTCGACCGCGAACATCGCCCACGCCACCCAGGAGAGGACGTCGGTCACGGTGACCCAGGTCCTCGCCAGCCCGGGGTCGAGGATGGGCCAGGAGTAGGCGAGGAGGAACACGAGCGCCGCGACGGTGAGCGGCCACTCGCCGGCCCGCTCCCACCGCTCGCGGCGGGCGTCGTCCCTCATGACGGTCATGCTGTCACCCGCGGCGTCAGGCGAGGTCTCCGGTGCGGGCCCACTCGATGGCCTCGCGCAGGATGGTGATGGAGTTGCTCGTCAGCACCGACTCCACGTGGAACTGGAAGCTCGTGAACCGCGGCCCGCGCAGGGCGGCCACGAGCCGTCCGTCGTCCATGAGGGCGGGGCGCACGTCCGGCGGCAGCGGGTCGTCGCCGATCGCCGGGCAGAAGGTGTTGTAGAAGCCGACGGCCTCCTGCCGGCCGAAGAGGTCGACCGTCTCCTGGACGCCCTGGGTCGGTGGGTCGAGCGCGACGATCGGCAGGCCGAGCCGGTGCGAGAGCGCCTGGTGGGCCAGGCAGACGGCGACGAAGGGCGTCGTCCCGGCCAGCAGCCGCTCGACGAACGCGTGCAGGCTCGCCATCTTCGGGTCCTCGACCTCGAGCGGGTCGCCCGGGCCGGGCCCGAGGAGGACGAGGTCCCAGTCCTCGGGGGAGAGCCCGTCCTCGGACCACCGGTGCCACTCCGGCTCGTGGCCCATGCTGCGCAGGGCGTGGACGAGCATGAACGTGAACTGGTCCTCGTGGTCGACGACGAGGACGCGCAGCGGGGTCGCGGCGGGCGTGGCCGGCGCGTCGTGGTGCTGCTCGCGGGTCCAGAAGCGCGACAGGTAGCGGTTGCGCAGCTCGAGGATGTCGACGACCTGGCGGTCCAGGAAGCCCTCGAGCACCGGGGGAGCGGCCGCCACCCCGCGCAGCGCGTTGAGCGGCCCCTGCATCTTGCTGACGACCTCGGCGACCTCCTTGGCGGGGTCGGAGTCGCGCACGATCGTCCCGCCGCTCTGCAGGAGGATCTCCCCGTCGGGGGCGATCTCGACGGTGCGGATGAGGATGGCCGAGTCGAGGTCCTCGCCACCGTCGGGCCGCTGCTCGCGCAGGACGACGGCGCCGGTGTAGTAGCGGCGCGAGCCCGGCTCGTACTCGTGGATGACCCGCGCCGCGTTCTCCAGCGGGCTGCCGATCATCGTTGCGGCGAACATCGAGTCCCGGAAGACGTCCATCGGCGCCATCGTGCTGTGGCCCGTGAGGTCGTAGGCGGTGTGGACGACGGACGCCATCTCCTGCAGGTAGGGGCCGACGATGGTGCCGCCCGAGCTGCAGATGCGCGACATCATCTTCAGCTCCTCGTCAACCACCTGGAAGAGCTCGTTGATCTCCTTGGGGTCGGTGATGAACTCGATGAGGTCGGCGCGCCGGGTGAGTGCGGCCTTCGGCAGCGTCCCGCAGATGGGGCTCATCGTCACCTCCCCGCCGGCCACGGTGATGTGCCGCTCGGGGGAGGCGCCGACGATCCAGCGGTCCCCGGCGAAGAAGCAGAACGTCATGTACGCGTTCGGCTCGGCGGCGACGAGGCGGGCGAACAGGTCGCGCACCGCGGCGTCGTCGAGGTGGTCGGCGTGGACGCGGCCGCGGCGGGAGATGAGGAAGTTCGCGCCCTCACCGCGGCAAATCTCGTCGCGGACGACGGCCTCGACGGTCGCGGCGTACTCGTCGTCGCTCATCGTCAGCTCGAGGTCCCCGACCTGCAGGGGCGGGGTGCCGTCCGGCAGGCGCAGGTCGTCGGGGTCGACGTCGGTGACGGTGTCCGGGACGAGGGTGAGGATCTCCTCGCCGTCGTCGTGCACCGGGTAGCCGCGCTCGCGGATCTGCGCGTACGGGACCATGCTCACCACGGGGTGCGTACCGGGTCCGGGGACCTGCGCGAGCTCGCGGGTGCGGTGCAGGGTGCCGGTGGCCAGCCAGGTACGTCCCCGACGGTGCATCAGGACGTACGGGGCCGGGGCCGGCTCGCTCATGGTGTCGGTGCTCCTCGGGTGGGGCGTGGCGGGGCGACCACGCTAGCCGGTCGCCGTCCCGATGGTGTCGCGCGGGGACGGCGCGCGACAGCGGGTCCCGCTGGGTGGGACCCGGCTCCGGGCGGGCTCGTCGGCGGCGCCTCGCTCAGGCCGTGAGGGCCTGGAGCACGATGACGACGCTCCAGACGAGCATGGCCACGACGAGGGTCGCCGCGACCGCCGCGGTCACCGCCCGCCCCCCACCCTCGGAGCGGCGCGACACCATCGCCACCCCGGCGGCGAGGGCGAGCAGCACGGCGAGGACCAGCACGAGCACGGGGGAGGACCTCCGGGGTCGGGGGACGTCGAGCGGGGGTGTGCGCCGCACCGGGGTCACGGGTCGGGGCGGCCGGGTCTGGGGCCCAGCCTAGATAGGGTCCCGGGGATGGGGACGACGAGGCCGCGGGAACCGACGCCGACGCAGCGGTGGATGCTGCGTCACCGCCGCGGGGTCGTCGTCTTCGCGGTCGTCATGCTCGTGCTCAACGTCGTGCTGTCCGTCGCGCGGCTGCGCGAGGACCCGACGTCCGTCGCGTACTGGTTCCTCGCCGTGAGCCAGGTCGCCCTCTGGGTCTTCCTCCCCTGGTCGTTCCTGCGGAGCGCCGAGAGGACGGTACGCGCCTGGGAGGAGCACGACCGGCGGAGGTCGGACCTCCCCGCCCGCGACGAGAGCTGAGCCCGGCCCGGCGGCGGTCAACGGGCGTGTGAGGTCGCGGTTGTCGGCGAGCGTCGCGGTTGTATCCGCGACATGGGCAACCCCCTCCCCTACCTCGGTGGCGAGTGCAGTTCGCGCACGCCGTCGCCGCGTGGGTCACCCGGCGGGGCGTCTGCGTGGCCCGATGCCCGGAGTCGGCTGCTGGTGTCAGCGCGCTAGGCCGGAGGCATCGTCCACACGGGTCTCGCAGGGGGGAGCCTCCGGTCCGCATCGGGCGAGGCGTCCAGGACGGCCTGGCGCCACATCGTGAGGAGCTCGACGAACGCCTCGACGGGCACACGGTCCACCGAGGCGCTGTCCTCCGGGTCGATGTCGTAACGGGCCTCGACGTGCCCGCCACGGAGTTGGAGGTACGTGACGTTCCCCGACGCGAAGGGCTGCAGCTCCTTGTCGTCCATGCGGGCCTGGAGCCGACGCAGCGCGTCGTCGAGCCAGTACGTGGAGGGACCGTCCTGAGGAGCACCCCTCGGCGGTCGACTTCCGAGGCTGTCCTCGAGGGCATACCGCATCAGGGGGAGATCGTCCACCAGGACGACGTTCACGAGCCCGTCCTCTGTACCTGTGAACTCGTATCGCAACGTCTGCCTCCTCGGTACTGCTGCCAGCATTCCACGACGGTGCAGGTGCCCGCCGCCGGCGTCAGGAGCCCCACTCGGCCTTCCGACGCTTCTCCCGCTCCGGCGCGTCGAGCTCCCACTGCCGTTGCCGGATGCCTCGGACCACCGCGTACGTCATGACCCGGGCCCCTTGGGCTCTCGGCCCCGACCAGTTCAGGCCCACGGTGGTCGACGTCTGGTCCAGCTCCGGGATCCAGCGGTCGAGGAAGTCGGCGAGCTCGACCCGCTCGGCTCGGTACTTCGCGTACGCGGGGACCGTCGACGCGATCTTCGCCGCGCGGCGCTCGGTGGACCAGACGCCCAGGGCGACCTCCCCGGAGGCGGTCCCGGCTCGGGCGTAGCCGGGGCCACGGTCGTCGTCCGTCCGCAGCAGCCACACGGCACCGCGGTCGACGGCCTCCTCGAAGAAGGCCTTCGCATGGAGGTCCGCGGCTGACACGCACCCAGTGTGGCCTTGGACGGCGCGGCCCGGACCGACTCCCGACCACGCGAGGTGACGAAGCCGTTCGTCGTCCCCGAGACTCTTCCCATGACACCCGCCTTCCGCACCGCGCTCCTGACCACGCCCCTCGTCGTCGACGGGATCCGCTGATGGCGCTGCTCGACGAGGGGTCGGGGCTGCTGTTCACGGCTGCGCCGGGCACGGCCAGTACGGCGCTGCAAGCGGCCCTGCTCGAGCGTGGCGGTGTCGTGCAGGTCCCCGCCACCGACGCCGCGCGGATCGACGGGATCGACGTCAAGCACGCGACCGCTGCTCAGCTGGTCGGCGGCGGCTTCCTGGCGCCGGACCACGGGCTGCGGGTGGTGACCACGACCCGCAACCCCTTCGACTTCTACGTCGCGGAGTACGAACGGAGCCGTCGTCGCTGGGTGCACGAGCTGCGACAGCCGGACTCCTGGGTGTACGCCACCCCCGGCGCGGTCGGGCGCATCGTGGACGCCGTGACACTCGACTTCACCGACTGGCTGGCGCTGGCCGTCGACGGCCCCGGCGAGCGTCGCGTCAACCGCGGCCATGTCGACGAGGCCGACGTCGTGCTGCGCATGGAGCACCTCGAGCACGACATCCGCACTCTCCTCGACATCGACCTCACCGTCGCGCCCGTCAACGTCACCGACCGCGAGCGTGCCTACTGGCGCTCGTACGACGCCGCCGGCCGCGCCCTCGTCGAGACCGCCCACGCGGCCGACCTCGAGCGGTTCTCCTACGCGTTCTGACCGCGCACCCGCCCCGGCTCCACGGTCGGCTCAGGGAGCTGTTCCCTGGGGTCCCGGGTGCCCGGTCCTGAAGAGACGGGCCACGCCGGAACCGGTCGGCGTGACGTCCGTCGCTGCGGCGGACAGGGTGTGTGGGGCAGCGAGGTCCGGCTTTTCCCACAGCGAGGCCCGGCGCATGGCGCGCAGTGACCGGACCTCCACCAGCGGCCGGCCGAGGTGCTCGACGGTGGTCCGTGCGGGGGCGTCGGCCCGGTCCACGTCGGAGAGCAGTCGCTGCCAGGTCGCGGGTGCGGCGTGGGCGGGCGCATGGAGGTGGACATGGCGCCGGTAACGCCCGGCCGTGTCCAACAGCGCCACGTCGGGGACGTCGTCCACGTCACCGTCGGGGCGAGGACGCACCCGGTGCTCGTGGGGCAGCTGCGCGGCGTGGCGGTCGCCCAGGAGCAGTCGCGCGGTCGGAGCGGCCTGCAGGAGAGGGTCGAGCGTGACGACGAGGGCGGCGAGGTCGAACCGGGGTGACACCGTCACCACCACGTCGTCCGCGCCTAGGTCGAGAGCCCGCGTGGTGACCCCGGGAACGCCGACGCGGGCGGCGACGGCCAGCGACTCCAGGTCCTTCGCGTGGGCGGCGCCCTCGGATCCCCAGGTCCGCGGCTCCGCGCCCGCGTCCGGGCCGTCGTGCCAGACCGTCGCGTCGGCGGCGTGGGCCAGCAGGCCACCGGCGTCCCACGCGCGCGCGGCCCACTCCCAGTCCTCACCGCCGTAGGTGGTGAACCCCTCGTCGAAGCCGCCGACGTGGTCGAACCACCAGCGGCTGCAGGCCAGCGCCGCGGAGATCACGTGGCGGAAGGAGAGCGCGTCGGCGTGGAGCAGGTCGGCCGAGCCGGCGTACGCCTCCCGCAGCCAGGTGGGCTCGGTCAGCTCGTGCTCGGGTCCGCCGGTCTCGATGGGCCGGTCCACCGGGACGGTCGCGAGGTCGGCGTGCCGTCGCCGACCGACGACGACGGCCTCCGGCAGCAGCCGCGGGAGGCGCGTGACGGCACGGAGGAACGACGGCTCGGGCGCACAGTCGGCGTCGAGGAAGACGAGCACCTCGCCCCGGGTGCGCCGGGCGCCGGCGTTGCGCGCGGCGGCAGCCCGGAAGCCGAGGTCCTCCTGGGTCACCAGGCCCACGCCGTCGGGGACGCTCGGGGGCGGGTCGGTGCCGTCGTCGGTGACGACCACGTCGACGGAGTCCGAGGGGTAGTCCTGGCGGGCGAGTGCGTTGAGGGTGCGCTCGAGCTGACGCTGCTGGCGGTAGTGCAGGACCACGACACCGACGGTGCGGACCGGCGCGTCCTGGCCCTCGACCAGGTCCCACCGGTTGGCCGGCACGGGGGTGCCCCACGGGGGCCGCGGGCTCACCGCGCCCACCACGACCGGTAGGCGCGGACCACGTCGTCGAGCGTGTGGGGCGGTCGGTAGCCGGGGGGCAGCCAGGTCCGTGCGGGGTCGTCCAGGGCCAGGGCGACCTCGGCGGGCCAGTCGTCCAGACCACGGACGAGGTAGGCGCCCGGGCGGAGGTCGTCGAGCTCGATCGTCGACGGGTGATGTCGCAGGAGAGGTCGCCGGCCCGCGGCGAGCCAGCTGTTGACCGACCCCGACGCCGAGGGGTGGCGGTGCGCGGCCACCGGGACCGTGATCTCGCGCATCGCCCGGACCAGGGCGTCGTCGTCGAGGTAGCCGGTGACGTGCCACGCCACCCCCTGGCCGTCGGCCAGTCGCCCCAGGTCGTCCGCGAGCTCGCCGTGGCCGGCGGCCACCCCCCCGAGGGCGGCGACGCCGAGGACGCGTCCTCGGGAGCGCATGGCCACCGCCAGCTCGAGGGCCTCCGCGTGTCCCTTGTCGGGGTAGACCCAGCCGACGACCCCGATCCACCCGTCCTCGGGACGGCTCCGTGCGTCCGTCGGCAGGACGGCCGGCTGGCCGCCCGCGACCGGCGTCGGACCGGTGGACCGGGGCTCGAGCACGACGGGGAGCGGGATGACCTCCGGGTCGCGGGGCGCCCGGGGCACGGCCGCCGCGGCCAGGGTCGCCTCCCAGCGGCTGTTGACCGCCCACGCGGACGACCGCGCCACCACCTCGGAGTAGACCGCCGCCCGCCGACCCCACCGCGGCCCCTCGGCCGGTTGCGGGACGTCGTGCAGGGTGAGACTCAGGCGGGTCCGGGCCGCCCACGCGCCGACCACGTCCAGGGCTGCCTCCGGGGAGTCGAAGAGGCCGGTGGTGAAGTGCAGGTGGACCGAGCGGCCGTGGAGCCGCGCGGGCACCTCGTGGCCCCGGACGACGGGGGCGCCCGCCGCGACGGCCACCTGCCGGCCCAGCAGGGTGACCCCGTGCCGGTCCGGGCCGGGGAGCCAGTGCACCGGCAGGTCGTCGACCTGCGGGTCGACCGCCTCGCTCATCCCGCGGCCTCCTCGCGGCGCCTGCCAGTCGACCCGGCCGGGTGCGCGGCCGCAACCCGGCCGAGGTCTCCGTCCCCCTGCCCCGGCCTGCCCCCGGCGAGGAGCTCGGTGTACACCTGCG
This sequence comes from Phycicoccus flavus, assembly GCF_004025965.2. Lineage (GTDB taxonomy): Bacteria > Actinomycetota > Actinomycetes > Actinomycetales > Dermatophilaceae > Phycicoccus > Phycicoccus flavus. The sequence goes on from NZ_SAYU02000029.1 coordinate 44,552, forward strand.
CGTGCACGGCGCGCACCTCGGTGACCTGTCGCGCGCGAGCGTCGGCGTCGGCGCCCGGAAGGCCCTCGTCGCGCAGCCCGAGCGCACCCTCGACCGCGGCGAGCACCGACGACTCGTCGGCACCGTCCGGGCGCCACCGGTACACCCCCTCCGGTCCTTGGTCGACGAGGTGCCCGACGTCCGGCGCGACCACGCTCGTGCCGAGGTCGTGGCACGCCTCCAGCCAGCCGGAGTGCGTCCCGTGCCGGTAGGGCAGGACGGCCACGTCGAGCGAGGCCAGGTGCGACCACAGGGCGTCGTCGTCCATGGGCGGGTGGACGACGAGCCGGACGCCGTCGGCCGCGGCCTCGGCCAGGGCGCGGCACGTCCGACGGGCCCGGTCGTCCGCAGGTTCTCGCCAGGTCCGCTCGTGCAGCCACACACAGACGTCGGCGTCGGGCATCGCCCGGGCCAGGTGACGAAGCGCGGGCAACAGGCCGGCCGCGTCGGTGCCGGCGCGCAGGTCCTTCAGCGTCGTCCCGATGACCGGGCGCCCCACGGGTCCTGCGGCCGTCCGCGCGTCACGTGCCGCCTGCATCCTCGGCAGCGGGACGAGGTGCGGGTGCGGCACGACGACGGCCGGTCGGTGCCAGCGCCGCTCGATCTCGGCCGCGGCCCCGGGGGTGAGGGTCAGCACCGCGTCGGCGGCCGCGACGAGGACGGCGAGCCGGCCCTCGTGGCCGGCCTGGTCGTGCAGGTGGGGGTTCTCGAGGTCGTGGATGGTCTGCACGAGCGGTCGCCCCGTCTCGCGCAGGGCGCGGACCGTCTCCTCGAGGGTGGACACCGGCACCTGCTCCACCCCGAAGTGGACGTGCATGAGGTCGAAGGCGGACCGCGTGACCCAGCCGGGGGTGAGCATCCGCGGCGGCCACCAGCGTTCTCCAGCCAGGCAGTCGTCCCGGTCGGGGTGAGGGTCCGGCAACGCGGCGAACCCGGCCTCGACGGGCATGACCGTCCGGGTGTACGCATGCCCACCGGGCACCGCAGCCACCGTGCGCACCCGTTCCGGCCGCCCGACGGGCGAGCGGGACCCGGCACCAGGCCGGACAGCAGGGGGCACGGACGTCACGCCCGGAATGGTACGAGAGGCCGCGGGACCCCTGGCGCCTCACAGGGCGGCATCTCGCCGCTCCCGCACACCGGCAGCCCGGGCCAGGCACTCTGTGGTGCCAGGCGACCGAGCGCTGCACGTGATCTTTCCCCGTGACGCGGAGGGTGCGCGCGGGGCGCGATGCACGCGGATGGCGGGGTCACCGTCGCGGGGCCTCGCGCCTGCGCGCCGGAGGGGTCCTCAGTCAGTGCAGAGCTCGCGCGCGGTGGGCCGTGCGATCGCAACGCCCACCCTTGGACGGCGCCGACGGAGCACAGCGCCGATGTGTGTCTTTTCGGCACCCTTCTGTTGTCAACCGGTCGCTTCGAGGTGGGTCTTCCGTGCCGCTGCGGTCGGGCGTAGCGTCGTCGGCGCGGGTCCGGGAAGT